>JBGSOM010000195.1:0-43962 GCA_041739135.1 Pirellulaceae bacterium | reverse complement strand
GCCTTACGCCAAAGCAGTGAGCGCCAAGACTCACGACTTCGACGAGCAAGGGAACGAAACGAAGACGGATTACTACAAGATGATGAAGATCGTCACCGATGCAGGCTACAAAGGCTGGGTCGGCATCGAATACGAAGGCAGCCGTCTCGACGAATACGCCGGCATTCGAGCGACCAAATCACTGCTCATGAAGGTCCGCAAGAAAATGATGGAAGAAGCTGCAGTTTAGCCACAGTCAGCTTAGTCATAGTCAGCTAAATTACGTTCCACTCTACAACTGCTTCAGCCCATCGCTGAAGCAGTTTTTCATTTGGTGACCAACTGCTTTCACTAGCGAACCTCTACACCAAAGTGACTGTCAAGCGAAATCGCGCTGCTACCCGAGTTACTTGCTAGGCGAATTTGGTAAAGCTACCGGCAAAGCTAATTGTACATTCCGGAACCGGACTTCGGTCGGGCCACCGGAATGCAATTGCAAGGCGAAGATGCCTTCGCGCCTGCCTTTTGGATCATCGAGATTCACACAAGCTGCCCCATTGAGGCTTGTTCTAATTTGCGATCCAGTCGCTTCAATCACGTACGTATTCCATTCACCAAGTTTCACGTGCGCTTCGCCGCTCTTGTCCCACAGCAATGCGCGACCATGCTCCTCGTACAACTTGCCCCACCAACCCTCGCCAACATCCGCTTGATAACCTTCAACGGACCCATCGGCACGCGCCACACTTCGGAATTGCACACCGCTGTTTCCATTGTTATCAACCAGCATGATTTCCATCGTCAACTTGAAATCGCCCACCAAAAGATCACTGACCAAAAACTCATTCTGCTTCAGCCCATTCGACTTGCCGACGATTGCGCCCTCTTTCACGGACCACAGTTCAGGGTTGCCGGTCCAACCGGTGAGGTCTTTTCCATTGAATAACTGCGTAGCATTCTCCACCGTCGCGCGTAACGGCGTCTGCGACTTGGCACGCAGGTAAGCGATCAACGACCGCTTTTCGTGATCGCTGAATTGACTCAGTTGATCATCCGGCATCATCGATTGCTCGCTGACCATGCGACGTTCAATCTCTTCTTTCGGTACGACTACGGTCGCCTCAGCCGTTTGCACAGTGACCGCCTTCTCCGTCTCGCCGCGAACGATTCCCGTAATGACTTGGCCGCTATCGGTCAACAAAATCGATTGCCGATACTCATTGGCCATCACTGCGCTTGGATCGACAATGTTCTCGAGTAAGTAATCGAGGTTCGCGCGATTCGAACCGGTTAGATCAGGGCCGATCTTCTGCCCCACGCCGTACAACATATGACAACGCTGGCAAGTCTTTGCGAACACGGCGCGACCCAACGACTCGTCAGGCCTCGGAAGTTTCGAATCACTGACCAGTTGCTTGTAAGTTTCGATCAGTTTCGTTTTTTCCTCCGAGCTCTTGCGCACTTGGCCCCAAACTCGACCAAGCAACGTTTTCACTTCATCACTACCGATGTATTCCAGTTGTCGCGCCATATCGGCACTCAAATCCGCCGAGTCGATTTTCTTTTCGTCAATCGCTTTCAGTAGCGCAATCGCCGCTGAAGCTCGACTGCACAGCGTCGCGATCGCCGCACGTCGCTGGCCGCTCGTCAATTCCTTGTACGCACCGACCAAGGCTGGCCCAACACGAGCATCATCGTACTGAGCCATTCCGCGGATCGCTGCTTCACGCAGTTCGGCGTTCGTCGCGGTGCCCTGGACCAGCTTCAACAGGGAATCAACCAACGATGCATCTTTGGCTGCAACCAAAGCCTCTAACGATTCAAGTCGCTCGGCAATCGGCGCCTTCGAACTCTCCAAGCGATCACGCAAAGCTCTCATCGCTGCGGCATCGCCGAAGGTCACTCCCAGTGACGTCGCTTGCAACTGAACCGCTTCGTTCTTGCTGCTTAACAGTTGCTTGTAAGCCGCATCCCATGCGCTCGGTTTCTTCGCTGTGCGTTGACCCGACAACGAATTGCGAATGGCGTTTAGATAAGTCAACTGCATCTCGGGCTCAGTCGATTTCTGCAAGCCCGCGACCAGTCGTTCGATGGCGTCCGCACCGCCCGAACCTGCAATGCGTCGCAACATAAAATCTCGCAGTAACGGTACTTTTGCGCCGGCGACCATCCCCCAAGCGAGCGCTCGGTCAGGATCAACTTCAGCCAAAGGTTCCGCGGCATACCAAATCATCAGTGGCAAATTGTGATCGTTCGCTACGCCATCGTGTGCCGCTAGATTCGCGATCGCCGTCCAGCGTTGTTTCGGTGCAATCTGTTGTAAGGCCGACGCCACAGCCAACTGCACCACCGGTGACTTGTCGTTCGAATGCCGTTCGACCAACTTCGCGAGCTGATCGTCCTGCGACTTGCCTCGACTTTCCATCGCTAAACGCAGCGACCAACCGCGGACGGTGGCATCGGCGTCCGTTGCCAAACGTTCACTTAGCGATGAAGTAATTGCGTTGATACCGTGCAGCGCCCACATCGCTCGCAACTTGCGGTTCGCGTCAGCGTGCGTCGTCGCAATATTGGTCAAACGTTCAATTGCTGCCGCAACGATCTTGCCTTTCGCAGCGCGTTCAGCCAGCACGCGTCGCGAATGCCTCACGTACCAATCGTTCGCATGCAAACACATCTCCGCCAGCTCCACATCAGACGACTTCTGCAAGTCAACCTTTACCGGCTGCGATTTGCCGTAGCTGATTTTGTAGATACGTCCGTTGCTGCGGTCATGCTTCTCGATCTCTTTCAAGTGACAGGCTTGCATATCGTACCAGTCGATCATCGTGACTTGACCGTCGGGCCCATAGCGCATGTTCAGAATCTGCGAAGCCATATCGCCAGTCAACAGGAAATCGGGCGCGTGCTTGCCCACATAACCGCTGCCTTCCGGATCCAACACGTCAACGTTCAATCGTTGGCCGTGAATGTTGTTCATCAACAACGCGCCGTGGTACGACTTGGGCCATGCTCCGCCCAAGTAAATCATCGCTCCAGCGTGAGCGTGACCACCGCCCGCCTCATCCGACTTGCCATTACCACTGTGCGGCGTTGCACCGAGGTAGTGCAAATGGTCCGCGATCGTTTTGATGTCGTCATAAGTGTTTGGGTTGAAGTGCTGGCCAGCTTGCCGTTGATAGCGGCCGCCTTGAATCATGTGATACAAGTGAGGAATCACGCAAGCGGTAATGAACGCTTCGCCTTGATCATTGAAATCAACGCCCCACGGGTTGCTCGTCCCGTGCGCGAACACTTCGAATTCGTGACGCAGCGGATGGTAACGCCACACGCCAGCGTTAATACGTTGCCGCTCGTCATCTGGAGTCCCCGGTTTGCCAACATTCGAATGGGTGAACACGCCATGGCAACCATACAACCAACCGTCTGGTCTCCAAATAAATGCGTTTAATGTCTCGTGCGTGTCTTGCAGTCCCCAGCCGTCCAGCAAAATCTGAGGCTCGCCATCCGCCTTGTCATCACCATTCGCGTCCGGAATGAACATCAAATACGGCGCTGCACCAACCCACGCGCCGCCATAGCCAACTTCTAAACCGCTGACCAGATTCAAGCCTTCGGCAAAGACCTTCCGCGAATCCAACTTGCCATCGCCGTCGGTATCTTCAAAGATCAAGATGCGGTCGCGACCTTTATCGCCTTTGGCACGCTGCGGATATTCATAAGCTTCCGCAATCCATGTGCGACCACGATCATCCAAAGCTAGCGCGATCGGTTGTTTCACGTCGGGCTCAGCAGCACCAACAGTAACGCGAAAGCCCGCTGGCACTTTCATCGCTGCCGCGGCCGCCTCGGCATCCAACCCGCGATGCGGATACTCATCAGCCACCAAAGGCACCGAGGGCGGAGTCAATTCAGCTGGTCGTTTTGCGTGAAAGCGGAAGTGATCAAAGTTGATATGCCCCCAGCCGTTGCTGCTGTTATCGACCAAGCGAATCTGCATCTCTTTGCCGAGCACGCGTTGCAAGTCCACGACCACTCGCGAAAGCTGCTCGTCCTGACGCCCGCCGATCTGATAGAACGGCTTGTCTTCACCGACCGCAATCAATTCAACTCGCGTACTATCGACGCCGCCGCCCGCTACCCAGAACGTAGCAAAGCGATGCGGCACCTTGAACGGAACCGAAGTCAAAGTGCCTTTACCTTTGTCACCACCTTTTTCAAAAGTACCGATCCAGAATTCGCCATGGTGACCGCTACGCATATCAGTTCGTCGCGCCGCAACGTTATCGCCTTGAACCGGTTGACCTGTAAACGCGTCGCCTTCCGCAACCCAATCAGCCAGCGTGCCCGTCTCAAAATCGAAATTCAAAGTGCGGCCACTAGCATCCGTCGCTTTGACACCATCGGTCGACTCAGGAACCTTATCGCCTTCGCCTATCAAACGCACATAATCAACGCCGACCATGTAAGCCTTCGCGGCTTTCGGATTCGCTCCCACGATTTCGATCGACAGCGTATGCTTGCCCGCAGCGACGTCGACCGCCTTGAAGCTCAATAAACCCGTGGTCACGACCGTTTCTTCGTAAAGGTCAATCGGTTCGGAAAGCGGTTTGCCATCGAGCGCAATCTCAGCAACCGCATAGTCCTTTGCGCAAGTCAGTGCGAGTTCGATTGCGTCGAGCTTCTTTTCGGCCGTGAACTCGTACGTCAGCTTGTCACCCGGTTTCGCGCCGGTCCACCACAGTTGACTGTTGCCGCTCCAGCGATCCGCTTTGAAGTTCTCCATGCTCTGCGGAACCGCTTTGCCACCGCTGACAGCGACCTTCATGGATTCGCCTTCCACAGCAGCTGGCACTTTGCCAGTACCGGCATCGATCGGCGAATGGGGGCCTCTCAGGTGCAACGCATTGTTAACGACACGCGGCTTCGGTCCCGCATACTCCTTGGGCTGAGCGGCTGCGAAGGTGTCTGCATCGACCGACTTTTTCGAGTGCATCAACACGTGGCAACCCAGCATGCCGCCAGTCGCAAAATCAAGCCAGCCATCGCCGTTGATATCGTCGACAACCAACTGTCGACCGATACCCGCTTCACCGTCCGCTTTCATCGGCAACCAGTCCACTCCATCCTTGCCACGCACTAATTTAAACCAGTAGACCACAGCTCCCGCATCCCACATCGGGCTCTGCTTATGATGCGAGTAATAAGTCTTACCTGTAACGATGTCCTTCAATCCGTCGCCGTCGATGTCAGCCAGATTGACGCTGTGCAGTTCGCTAAATACCGCGCCGTACTTATTCTCCGACGGATGTTGGCCCATGATGACATGCCGCTTGAACGCAACATCGTCACCTTTGCCGGTCTGTTCGTACCAAGTGAGCCCAAAGTCGTGAGCGGCTTCACTGGTGATCACGTCGTTGTCACCATCGCCATCCACGTCGTAGGCGTATATTTCCGCGCCGCCGTAAGACTGCGAAAACTTCACTGGATGAAATTTCCAGCGTCCGTTGTCGGCGTTCGTTTCCGGTTGTTCGAACCAACCTGCGGCTTGTATTACATCCATCCGTCCATCGCCGTTCACATCACCAACGCCCAACCCATGGCCAAATCGCTCGGTGGCAACTTTCTCTGAGATCGGATGAAACGTCCATGTGCTCAGCGGCTTCGACCAATCGATGGATGCATAGCCGAAGAAGCCTTCGCGCGTGCACACCAGTTCGGGTCGTTCATCTCCTACCAAGTTCGTGAAGGCTGGCGATTCGTTCGACACCCAGTCGAACACCTGAACTTTTTCCCAATGCTTGTGCGAAGTGCTCGACGAATTGCCCGACATGCCAGGATTCTTGTACACAAACGCAGGCGTCCCTGGAAAACCTACCGTAAAGACATCTGCGTGCTTGTCGCCGTCAAAGTCATAAACCCAAGCAAAAAAGTGATCCGCATATTTTTCCATCGGCTGCGGAACCGGAGCATAAATTTCATGCTTCCTTTGAAAATCGGGACCTTCGAACCAGTGCGGTCCATAGACGATGTCCTTCACGCCATCGCCGTTCAAGTCGCCAACTGCTGTGCCTTCGGAAAAGTAAGTTCCGGTCAATCGTTGTCGAGCAAAGTCGTGAACGAATCGCTCTTGAGCTCCGCAGTTCGAAGGTGCAACGAACGCAAGTCCCAGCACTATCGCGGCGACGCTTCCAACTGAAACGAAAAATTCGCGCGTCGTACTCAGCACACATTGAACTTCGATGGACTGCTTCATCGCAATCTCCAGGACGAAAAGAGGAGGGTTCCAAGGCAGGTATCTGGCAGGTAGCCTATTGTATCTCAAACAAATCGGCTTGGTAATTCACTTCGCACACCAGCAAACGTCATAGGCGGCTCATGTTACGTCAAACTTCGCTCAAAATTGTTGCACTGCTTTCCGCATTTGTACTACACACCGCTTCATCATTCGCACAACCAGTCGAAGGTGACGGCAAACTGCGAATCATCTGCTTCGGCGCTCATCCTGATGATGCAGAATATAAAAGCGGCGGTGCGGCGGCCCTGTGGGCGAAGCAAGGTCACCACGTCAAACTGGTTTCCGTAACCAACGGTGACATCGGACATTGGCAAATGGCAGGTGGCGCACTTGCGAAACGACGCACCGCCGAATCCGCGCTTGTCGCGAAACGTTTAGGCGTCACCAGCCAAGTGCTTGACATCCACGACGGCGAACTCGAACCAACGCTTGAGAATCGTCGCACCATCACGCGACTGATTCGCGAGTGGGATGCGGACATCGTTATCGCGCATCGACCTTGGGACTACCACCCCGATCATCGCTACGTCGGCGTGTTGGTTCAAGACGCAGCCTACATGGTGATGGTTCCGTTCTTTTGTCCGGACACGCCGCCGCTGAAGAAGAATCCTGTGTTCCTCTATTCCAGCGATAACTTCAAGAAGCCTTATCCGTTTGTTGCCGATATCGCAGTCGCCATCGACGAAGTCTTCGAACAGAAAGTCGATGCACTCACCGCGCTCGAATCGCAAACTTTCGAAGGCGGCGCATTGGGCAACGAAGAAGCCCTTGCCGCCGTGCCACCTGCTTCACAACCTGAACTCCGTCGCACCTGGCTGCATGAACGCTGGGAAAAGCGTTCCGGCAGCGAAGCCGACCGTTATCGCGACACACTCGTACGCTGGTACGGCGAGGAAAAAGCCAAGTCGGTTAAGTTCGCGGAAGCTTTCGAGATCTGCGAATATGGCAAACAACCCGAACCCGAAGAGATCCGCAAGCTGTTTCCATTTCTGAAGTGATCTTCATTGACCATGTGCCGTTTGTGGCACTTGACGACATACATAGTGTGGCAAAGTCGACTTCGTGTGGCACCGGCGATGCCTATCATTCAGTTCGCCAGCGCCACACAAGTCAAATCGTTAAGGTCACGAAAGATCCTAAGTCAATTGTGACGCGTGAAGTGCTGACCGAAAAATGGACGGACTGGATCGACTACTGAGTGGACTTTGACTTTGAAAATAAACGCGAATCATCCGCGTGCGCAAATACAAGCCCGAAGCGCCAGCGAGTGATTCAAGAGATGCAGCAAGTGAATCAAGAGATGCGTTTGATGCACTCGCTTGCGCTTCGGGCTTGTATTTGGGATCAGAGTGGGAAGAGAAGTGGACAGGCGACTTTATCTTCGAGAACGCGTGGCAGTCATATTTCGTACCGAGAAGAACCGTACGCTTGAATCGACGAGCGCCTTCCACGAATACTTGCCGGGTCTTGTCGAAGTAACGGTTGGCAAGAAATGAAATTCATACAAGCCCGACGCGCCAGCGAGCGGGTTACGAGAATTCGTTTGATGCCCTTGCTTGCGCTGCGGGCTTGTATTGTTTTCGATAGTAGTATGGCTTGTATTTCGAGGGGTAAATCGTGGGGGCGGAATTCAATACTGGCGATCCGCTGGCTTACTTCATAACGTGGACCACTTATGGCACTTGGCTTCCAGGTGACGAACGTGGTTGGAAGCGCAAAAAGTGCGGTGAAATTCAACCACCAAACCCAGCGCTGAAGGCGATTTCAAGAAACAGAATGACTGACACACCATTCGAGATGACAATTGAAGACCGCTCCACGGTGGCGAGTGTCGTCAAGAAGCACTGTGAGGTACGAGGTTGGAATTTATACGTAGTGAATCCGCGATCCAATCACGTACACGTCGTTGTCGCAGCTCCTGGTTATGACGCAAAGACCGTTCGATCACAGTTTCAGGCGTGGTGTACGAGAACGCTAAAGTTGCGTTATCCCAATCGGAAGCATTTTTGGACCGAAGGTGGAAGCGGACGTTTTGTGAATTCTGAAACAGAACTTGAGCGAGTGGTTCTCTATGCGTCCGAAGCACAGGACCGAAAAGACCTAGAGTATGAATAAATTTACAGGTTAGCTACAAGCCCGAAGCGCAAGCGAGTGCTGAGCAGTTGCTGAACGAGTGCCAAGCAGTTGATGAAGTACGGATTTAGGAAGTCCCTTGCTTGCGCTGCGGGCTTGTATTAATTGAACTTTTGCGGTTTAGCTAACAGTTAAACTTATTCAAACAATTTCTAGCGGTTGCTTTCAAGATCAACTACGTCAACGCGTTAGGCAACATCTCAAATGACTTCTCTGACTTCCTTTTTAAACGAGTGAACAACCCTCAGGAGGCGGATCGAAGGATTACTTAGAGGACTCAGCCGGTGCGGGCGATGATGGCTCGCCGGTCGCTTTGGATTCCGCCTTAGTGGCTGGTTCAGCCGCCGGTGCCGTAGTCGCTTCAGTCGCAGTCGGGTCGACTTCAAGCAGCTTGGGGTCCAGCGGCTCCTTCTTCTGATACAGTTCAAGAATCTTCTTCGCGACCGACTTCTGCGGCTCCACAGCGATTTCAACGACCTTCTCTTGCCAACCGATCGCTTGCTCAAACTCTTTCTTCGCAGCATGCGCTGCGGCTAACAGCGTCAAGTCGCTCACGTCGCGGTAATCGCTCATCTCGCAAACGGTCGTCGCGATTTCAACTGCGACTGCGGGGTCTTGAATGCTCACATCTTCGCACGTGGCCAACAACCAACCACGATTCTGCAGCGCGAGGAGGTACTTTGGAGCTATCTTCAATGCCTCTTCAAAATCCTTGGCCGCCTTATCGTACTGCTTCAGAATCTGGTAATTGAAACCGCGATTATTGAATGCGACCGCAGTTCCCGGTGCGAGTTCAATCACCTTGCTGAAGTCATCGATCGCATCTTGGCTCTTGCCCATCTGGAATTTGATGAAACCGCGTCCCATCCAAGCAGCAACATTGGACGGTTCAATCGCGATCGCTTTATCGTAGTCCGCAATCGCTCTATCGACATTGCCTAGCAACTTGTTGGCTATCGCGCGCTGCTGATAGTAAACCGCGTTCTTGTCGTTCAGCGAAATCGCTTGCGTGTAATCCTCTGCCGCTTCCTCGTACTTGCCCATCGACATCAAAACGCTTGCACGATTCACTAGCGGCACTTCATCTTTGGTATCTTTCTCGATCGCTTTGGCATAGTCAGCGATGGCCGCTTCGTACTCGCCAACGGCGGCATGAAACAATCCACGGCTCGAGTACGCATGCGCGGCATCGTAACCAAGTTCAATCGCTTTGTTGAAGTCAGCGAGTGCGAGTTCGTTTTCAGCTAAAGCCCAACGCGCGCCGGCTCGCAACGTGTACAGCCGACCTTCCTTCGGACTCGCTTCAATCAGTTCATCGTAAATCGCCACCGACTCGGCCAAGCGAGCGACGTTGACCTTTGCAACCGCTCCCTTCTGGCCACTGAAAGTCTGGATCACTAGCGACTCGCCGCGCTCACCAGTGACAGTCAACAGATCGCCCTTTTCGATCGTATCAATCACTTTCTCGGCGAGCATCAGTTTCATCTCAACGCGAGCTACCACAGGCTCTGCGTAGTTCGCCGCAAACGCCGCCGCCGAAACGGGGCTGGTCGTGTTAATGTCCGGTTTAACATCGGGTTTAGAGTCCAGGCCATCTTGAGCTCGACTAGCACTGGATACGAAACAAATCGTTGCAACCGACAAAAAACAGACAGCGAGGCGAGCAGTCAAAGTAACATTCATTTGCGTGAAGGTGCTTTTAAAGTGATTCGATGGAGGAATAAACGAGACTAAACCGACCCAAAAAGAGCTGACCCGCATCGAGAGGCGACTCTAACCGACCAATTATAACCTCGCAAATTGTTGCCGAAAGCGTCAACCTAGCAGCCTCTTGATTTAATCCGCCGCATCGCTGACTTCGAGTATCATTGAAGAGTAGTATCAGTAAAACAACGCCGAACTTAATTGCACTCTTTTCGATGGCTGGTCTCGTGACGGATCGAAATCAATCAGACATCAGCGACGAACCCGAAGTGCTGCGGAAGCTGAACGCGTCGCAGCAAGAGCGACTGACGGTGATACTCGACGAGTACCTTCGAAAAATGGAGTCAGGCGAAGTCCCCGATCGCAGCGACTTGATCGCAGCCCACCCGGAACTCGGCGAAGCGCTGACCGAGTATCTTTCGAAACTAGACGAACTTAATCGCATGGTGGGTGGCGACTCGCCATCGTCGGAAATTGCCGGCAAGCAACTGGGCGACTTTCGACTGATTCGCGAACTGGGTCGTGGCGGGATGGGCATCGTATACTTAGCTCAGCAGCTTTCGCTTGATCGCATGGTCGCCGTCAAGCTCCTGCCTTTCGCTTCGTTGCTCGAATCAAAGTACATCGAACGCTTTAAGAACGAAGCGCGGGCAGCGGCTCAGTTAGAGCATCCGAACATCGTTCCAGTCTATTCCATCGGCTTGGACGACGGCATCCATTACTATGCGATGCGCTACATCACCGGCCAATCGCTCGATCAAGTCATCGCCGCTGATCGACAGCGTACGACTGAAACGCAGATGCCGCGCAAGTTGACCGCCGATCAGCTTGCGAAGCTGCTGCAACAATTTGCGGAAGTCGCCGAAGCGCTGCATCGAGCTCATGAGTACGGCGTTGTGCATCGCGATATCAAGCCATCAAATTTGTTGCTCGACACACAAGGCAAGTTGTGGTTAGCAGATTTTGGTTTGGCTCGTTTTCAGACCGACATGGCACTTACGCGGACCGGAGAAATGATCGGCACGATGCGCTACATGAGCCCCGAACAGGCTGCAGGCCGCGCTGAGTTGATCGATCATCGCACCGACATCTATTCGCTTGGAATCACGCTTTACGAAGCGCTCAGTCTGGAACCCGCAGTCGCTGGTGCTGAAGGCCCTGCGCTGCTGCGAACCATCGAGCTCGAGTCGCCTGTGCGGTTACGAAAACTGTGCGCGGGCTTGCCCGTCGATGTGCAAACGCTCGTCGAGAAAGCGATGGCAAAGCACCGCGATGATCGCTATGCATCCGCAGACCTGTTCGCTCAAGATCTGAGGCGCGCATCCAGCGGTTTTCCAATCTTAGCCGCTCGCCTGCCACCGTATTTGCGAGCTTGGCGCTGGGCTGAAAAACGCGTTAACGTTCTTCTCGCCACAGCCGCCGTAATGCTCGCCGCCATCATCGGACTCACGATCAGTGTTTGGTTGATCAACACGCAGAGAAGAATTGCCGAAACGAATCTCTCGACAGCAAACAAGAACTTCAAAACAGCTCGCGGTGCCGTCGACGAACTGCAAGTCGTGGCCGAGAACTTAGCCGGTGTGCCCGGTGCGGAACAAGTGCGGGAGCTGTTACTGGATATCATTCGCAACTACTACCTGCAATTCGCTTCCGAAGCCGACGACGACTTGACGTTACAAACAGACCTCGCGAAGACATATCACCAACTCGGTTCGCTCACCGAGGAACTCGGGTCGCTCGAAGAATCGATCGCGTACTATGTGAAGGCTGACGCAAAGTACAAAGCACTTCACGACCTCGCTAGCGAGCAATCAAACGGCTCGCTCAACGTTCGCGCCGACGAAGCTGCAAACCTCAGTGCGCTCGGTTTGGCGTATCGAAAAGCGGGCCGCCTTGCACTCGCCGCTGATGCCTTCCAATCTGCGTTAGCCATTCAATCCACAGACGAAGCTGCCAGCAACTCAAAACTCGAAGATCAACTGGCGCTCGGACTAACAAAAAGCAACTTCGGTTTGTTGCTGCAAAGCAATGGCGAATCTTCGAAAGCGGAGGCGCTGTACCGCGAAGCGATCGATGCGCTGACGCAAGTTGTCGAAGAACGACCGAAAGATCCGCTTGCCCTGCGCGCCTTGGGTGCCGCTTGGCAAAACCTCGGATCCATTCAACTAGAGCAAGACCCACAGTTAGCAAAGAAATCGATTCTCCGCGCGCTCGACTACCAACTTCCAATGGCTGAAGAGAGCCTTCATCCGTTGCGAGCGTCCGTGGATATCGTCGCAAGCTACACAAGTCTCGCAACGGCGCTGTACGCGGCTGAAGACTGGGCGCGTGCCGCCGAAGCGAATCGCAAAGCCGTCGCGATCAGCGAACAATTAGTTGCGATAGCGCCGAAGATCAATCTCTACCGACTCGACCTCGCGACCAATTACAACAATCTCGGACTCGCGTTGCACAAACAAAACAAATTGCGCGACGCGACAAATGCATTCGAACAGTCCATTCGACCGCAAACCTTAATTTCAGATGAAGATCGATCCAACTTGCAGTTGGCTAGCAATCTCGGCAGCGCCCACAACAATTTAGCCATGGTTTTCCAAGCCCAGAATAACTCTGCCGCTGCCAAACAAGAGCTTGCAAAGGCGATCCGTTTGCAGCAATCGGCTCTCGAAGCTGACCGAAGTAACGCAACTTTTCGAGCGAACTTAGGGAAATCACTTGCGAACTTATCGCATCTTCTGCGACAATTGAACGATACCAACGAGGAACTCGAAGCATTCAAACTTCGGCGGGAACTTTGGCACGCAGACGCAGTCAAACTTTCACAACTCGCCGAAGAAATCGCGTCGCAGAGTTCCCGTTCCCCTCAGCTTGTCGATGAACTTATCGCTACTTTGAAACTGTGCCTCGCCGCTGACGTGAAGATCGATGATCTGCTTAAGCGACCTGCGTTTCAATCGTTACCGGCAACCGTTCGCGATCGGCTGAAGTAAAGTGTCGAAATCGCTGGGTTAGACATTGAGATTAATCATGCGTCAAAAAATGAAAGCGTTCCGCTCATTGCTGCTCGAGTCGCTCGAGAATCGAAGCCTGCTCGCCGCAGTTGGTTTCGACGACGCTTGGCAATTCGCGCAACACGAAACGCGAATCGAAACGCAACATGCAACTCGAATTGAACTGAGATACGTCCAATCCGATCGAGTTCAATCGGGCGCAATTATCGTCAGCATATTGCCGACCACTCAGAGTCAATGGAAACTTCGGCCCGGCGGTAAGCCCAGCGCGTTGGAATTCGAGAACACGTTTGACATACAACCCGAAGGCGAACCACCAGAGTTTATTCATCCGCCTCGAACCAACGAACCAAACATCGGTTCTATTCCACCGCAGAATGCGAATCCAAGTCCACCTGAAAAGCCGAGCGATCCTGGTTCCCCGAGCAAAGCTCCCCATGCTCCAACACTTACTCTTCCGAACTTAGCGAACCCAACGCTCTCAATCCTCCAAACAATCGGCAGCAACGGTTCGCGACCAGCTAACCAAACGCCTCCTCGCGAGAATTCGTTACCGGGAACTTCGGCAGGCAACATTCAACCGCCTTACACTCCGATTGTCGCTCCTTCGATAAACAATACAGTGAATTCGCAAAGCGATCATGCAGGTTCGTCGAGCCTTGCGACTGCGGTTCGCGATTCGTTTAACAGTTCGCAAGTCACGTTTGATTTTTCAGTTAGTGAACGCGGTAACGATTCGTTCGCATCGGTAAGCTCCAACAATACGGCCGAAGCTACGTTCCGATTCTCGCGATCAAACTCGGCTCAAGCTAGCGACAACTCAGTCAACACCGATGCAGCGAACAGAATTCTGGACCCAACGCTGGCAACTCAAGCTGCTGGAAAAGCTTCGCTCGAAGGACTGCTCTCCGACCTGGCAGAAGATCATTATCGCAGCCGTTCTTCGCAAGCGTTCGATGCAAACCAACCGAGTTCACAGTTCGATTCGCGTCGCCACACCGACTCAATCACTAAGTCCGATGTCGCTGAGCTTGCGTTTACCGATGGCGGTTTGATCGCACTCGCTTTGAATCGCGACGTCAGCCCGATGGACCTCGCGCAGATCGCTGAAGACGTTCATCGCGAGAACAGAACCTGGATTGCAAACGTCGGCGTTTATCGCGAATTCGAAAATGCAGCCATCGCAGCCACCGAGCTCGCCGCCAACAAATTCGCTGGTACAACCAATCGCTTGACTCGAGCAGGAATCGCCGCTGCGGACACCGATGTAAGTCAAACAGAAGTCAGCGATGCGAGACTGCATCCTTTGCTCGCGTCCAGCACTGCAGCCCTCGGTGTGATGCTCTTCAGTCTTCGCCGAGTGCGCACCTACTGGAGCAGCCATACATCCTCGACTACCTCCAACGATCCATCATCATCCAAATGGTCCCGTCGTAGCCGTCCTAGCGATTGAAACAATCGCGATCATCGCTCAAATTCTCGATCGCGAATCCGAAGTTCATCGACGTACACAATCGCTCGACCTTCGAGCTCACTGAAAGCGGAAGCTCCGATTTCGAGGCTACTGTAGATCGCCGCAGGAAACGGTAGCGTCGCACCCTTCGCATCGATAATCTTCTTCCCGTCCTGCCACACTTCGATCAGCCCATCGAATGCGGACAGATGGAAATGCGCTCGCACAAGAACCCACTGGCCCTTAGGAAACGCGGTCGAGTTCGCGGAGTCCTGCCGGTACTGAGGCTTGTCCAGAGCCTTCAGTTCCACACCTAGTCGATTGTTGTCATAAAATCGCAGGCGAATACCCGGGTGATTCCTAACGAACTCGCACTCCAAGTCTGCCAAAGTCAACGGATACGAATCTTCCACTAAGTAACTCGCCTCAAACCAGAAGTCGTCACCATCTTTGAAGTACAGCAATGGACTCGATAGCGACGCTTTGCAGGTAACCATACTGTTCGTTCGAGCAGGCGCTTCGCAGCGCAGCGAGCTATTACCGCTCGCTTTCTTATCAGAAGTTACTTCAACCCTCGCGTCCACGAAGTCCGCTGTGCCAGCAATCAATTGCTGACGCAACTCGACGTACTCCGCCACCGTCGGCTTTTGAGGCGACTGCAAAGTAAGCGATCCCCACCGCTGCCTGGACTCGCCGATTAACTCTTTCAATCCCGCACTTCCAGTCGGCAGATCTTCGAAGCCTTCGGCGAACGCGCGCAGAACTTCAAAGCGTTGTCCGTTATCCGGCGAAACACGATAGACCTTCCCAGACTCGTTCGTAAACGCCGTTCGCATCTCTTCCGGATCATAGACCGTTTCGACGACAACCCATTTTTGTGGATCATCCGATTCGCGGTAAAGCACTCCGTTGTTGCCGAGATGCAATTTCTGCCCCGCGTCACTAACGCTGATCTGGACTTCTTCCTTCGGCAGCGCCGATTGCGTCTCTTGGCGATGGCAACCACTCGCAAACAATCCAAGCATCGCGAAGCCGGAAATGCATTTGGCAAGTTGGTTCAGGCAATGGTACATCGTTAACCAGCTTCTTCCGCAATGCGAATGCTTCGCTCTACTCGCGACCTGGCAAGTTCAAATTCTCAGGCGGCATTCCGGTTGGATCGCGACTAAATTTCTCACCGAACTTTGTAAAGCCATCCAGGAAACCGCCGTGGCTTAGAAAGAACTGGCCCTTCTCAACTCCCATAAAGCGATCGAAACGGTCCTGGCGTCCAGTAGCATCATGGCTGAAGCTGGCCGTTGTCAGTTCCTGCCATTCACCGCTCGGCGTTCGAATCCATTGGTTACCGTACAACGCCTTGCGAACCAAGTGCCCGCTGCTGCCCGAAAAATTCTCACTAAAACTATGTGGGCCACGAATCCATCCGCCTTCCTTCGGCGCTTTCCACGACGAGATCAGCATCCACTTGCCCTGCTCGGGATGAAACCAATACCCGCTGTAGATCGTAAAGGTTGTGTCTTCTGGTTTAGCGGTCACAACAAAACGCTGCTTCTCTCCAGTCTTCCACATGAACTTCAGATGACTGTGTCCGCCCGTTCCCTCATTACCAAAATCACCCGAGTAAACACCTTCACCTTTACCCATCAACTTGACGCGATTCACATCATCCACTTTCTTGCGGTCGATCGCTTCATCACCGCTGTCCCAAACACTGAAGATGATACGTCGTTCGGTGGGACTGTTCACCTGCATTCCAAAGTAACCGCGATGCCAACCGCAAGCCATGTAGAACGTAGTTGTTGGATCTTCAATCGCAGTAACTTCACAGTAGAAGGCTTCGATATCGGTTTCTTTCGGCACCGGATACATCAGATGCACCGAAGCGGCGTTGCGGCGTTCTTTCAAGTTAAAGTGAGCCTTGTCGACCGCTGAACCACTCAACAGAAGAGCTTGAATATTTCCGAAAGGCTTACCATCTTCATTAAGCGATTCAAGCTTGATACGACGATGGCCTTCGCTCACAATTTTAAACGAACCAAAGTCTGCCTTAATTGTCTCGTCTTGCCCTGCTCCAGCGACCGTCGTTTCGAATGATTGATCATCGATGGATAACTTCAATCGCGATTGCGATTCGGCGGGCAGTCGCAATTCAACGCTCGCGTTCAGTTCACCGGCTTGCGCGAATTTGCCGTACCAGTTCACCGACTGCTTGCCATCAACCCAGCGAGACAGACCTCGCTGCTCAGAGAATCGAGCTGAATCGGCATCGGGCAGCATGTAAGCGGTAAACACTGGGACGCGAAGAGGTTCATCAGCCTTGAGCGAAACCAACGGCGCGAAGCACGGACAAAACAGATAAACCAGAACGCAGCGAGCCAATAAACGTGCCATTAAACTTCCTGTGCAAAACTCAACGTTAAAACCAATCTCAAATGTTGCACAGCATGATAATTCAGCGACCCGCTTCGTTGAATCACCTTTCTCCCACTTCACCCGGAACACTACGAATTCAAGAGCTTTGACACGACATTCCCATCGCTCCATCGCAACGGACGCCCAATCGGAGTCATGTTTTCTTGCGCTGCATCGACGCCAAGTGCATGCAGCAAAGTGGCATGCAAATCGGGGACAGTCACCGTATCGATAGTGAATTTGGTCAGGTCATCCGCCCGATCGTCGACCTCGGGTGCCGTTGCGCCGTGGACGTAGCCGCGACGCAAGTTACCGCCCGCTAGCAGAACACTGAAGCCATGAGGCCAATGATCGCGACCATCCGCAGCGTTGATGCGCGGCGTGCGACCGAACTCGCCGCCGCAAAATACGACGGTGCTATCCAGCAGCCCGCGCTTCGAAAGTTCACTGAGCGTTGCAGCTAGCGCGCCGTCGAGCAACTTAGCTTGCGAAGATTGAAATTCATGGTTGTTGATGTGCGAATCCCAACCGTTCAACTCAACTTCAACACAACGAGCACCTGCCGACAGCAATCGAATACCAGCCAAGCAGCCGCGTCCGAACGGGTTGTCGCCAAAGCGTTGCAACGTTTCACTTCCTTCCGCTTTGACATCGAACGCCGTCAATTGCTCGCTGCTCATCATTGTGACAGCTCGCTTCGTCGCCGTTTGATGCACGGTTCGCTGACGATCAAGATTCGATAATCGACCGCGCTGAAATTCGCTTTCCAAAGTCGATAACAAATCGCCCAGTCGCGTATTCATCTGCTCGTCGGGAACGCGCTTCGTCAAATTCGGAATCGGCTCTGCAGGGTCTCCAATTTGAAACGCATCCAAGCTGGGTCCGAGGTAACCAGCCCGCGCAGGCCACTGCGAAGGCAAAATCGAAATGTGGCGCGGGATCTCAATATTGTTCGGCGTTTGATGACACAGCACCGATCCGATCGAAGGATGGACCACCGTCGGCTCGGGACGCCAACCCGTCTTGAGATGATAAGTCGCGCGCTCGTGATCGCCCTCTTTGCTGATCATCGATCGCACAAGGCATGCGTGATGCAATTGCTCAGCGGTGGCTGGCATCGTATCCGCCAGTTCAATGCCTTTCAGCGAAGTTGAGATCGCTTTCACGTCGCCACCGATGCGAGTGCCGGCATGGGGATCAAAAGTCTCCAGTTGGCTGGGCCCACCCTGCAACCAGATCATCAACAGCGACTTCGTTTGCGTTGCTTTGTCGGACGCCTTATCACTGGCAATCGCTAACCCCTCAGCTAACTGAGTTAACCAAGTCCCGCCAGCGAACATCGCCGACGATTGAAGTAATTTGCGGCGAGTAAAACGGTTGTATCCGCGGCAAGCGGCTGAGTGCGAGTGTTCATGCATGATTGTTACCGCGAGTGTTTCCTAATGATTCCAAGAAAACTCAGTCGAATTGATGAGCGCCCAATACAAATCGCTGACCGCTTGCGAGCGAGTGTCACCTTTTTTCTCAGTCAAATATTCAGCAAAACGCCCAGCCTCGATCTCGGTCGGCAAGCGATTCAACACAGCCAGAAACGTTGCTTCAACCGCTTGATCATCATCGGAGACCATCGCCGCGATGCGTGTTGCAGCGTTCGCAACCAAGTCGACTTTCGTGCGTTCGGCCACCAAGTTGCCGTTCATCATGATCAAACGCTGTGTGATTGTGACTGCATTCGTTTCAAAATCATCTTCGCCCTTATCTCCAAATCGCTGAAGAAAATCTTGAGTGTCGCCAAACATTTTTAACTGCGTAAAGATCGAACTCTCCGAATCAATCGCCGTCAATGAACACGCTTGCAACAGTCTTCCCGCAACCTGCTCCGGTCGCAACTGCGAAATCGGATACACCGCCCAGCAATCTTCGTGCTCGGGAGTCACTTCAAATTCAGCGCGACTATCGCGTTGAAACGCATCGCATTCAACGATCAAACGAATCAACCGCTTGATACTGAAGTTGTGAGCCACGAAGTCGTCAGCCAGTACGTCCAAGACCTCTGGCACCGCGGCGTCAAGCGGAATGTCGTCCACGGGTTCAACCAGCGGTCGCGAGAACATCAAGGCCCACACGCGATTCACTGCAGCTCTCGAGAATGCTCGGTTGTCGCGATGCGTTACCCAGTCAGCCAATCGCGCGCGAGGCTTGCCCTCGGCAGGCAATAGATCCGCACGGAACGGTACAGCCGGTTCCACTTCGCGTTCTTCAGACTCACCTAAGAATTCAAATCGATACTTGCTGTTGTCTTCAACAATACCTGTGAATGGATTCTTGACGGATGTGCCAGCGTAGAACGCGGCCAGCGAATGAAAATGCGTCTGCTCACCAAGCACCGGTTCGACTTCGGTACCAAAATTCAGCTTGTCGAGAAAATCATCATGACACTGCAGACAATCGATGCGCTGCGCAAGAAAAGCTCGCGAAGTTCGACCAGCTAATCGAACTGGATCGCCACGACCTTCATCACCTTCGTCCATCGTCGCTGTAACAAAGTTAACCTGCGGCGTGTCCGTCCACAGACCTTCAGCACTGATCATTGAATGCGCAAGTCGATCGTAGCCGACATCATTGGCGAGCTGTTCCGAAATCCAAGCGTTCAATTTGCGACGACGAAACAATAAGAAGGGACCATTCGCCGTACCAACATACGCTCGCGATAATCTCTGCGCAAAATAATCTGCCCAACGCGGATCTTGCAACATGCGCGACGTCCACCAATGCACTCGATCCTGTTGCGGAACAGACTGCAAGGCGCGAATCTCTTCGAACGACATGCCGCTGCCAATCATCGCCAGCGTGGCGCGTTTGGCAACTGCCAGCGCATCAGCCGGTGCCGCAATTTGCATTTCTGCGTCGCTCGCCATCTTCGCAAGCTTCGAATTCACGGTCGCCAGAGTCGTTTGAAAATCGGGTGCAGAATAGGCTGCGTGAATCGACTTCGGCTGCTCAATGGCGGGCCGTCGCCGCAACGTCGCGCCAACGACGCTCATCGCCAAACTACAGGCGACCAGCATCAGCAGCGTTTTCACAGTGAGTTGACGTCTGGTCATAACGAATCCGCCGAAGTCAAAATTTGGTTCGTCGTCGTGTGGTGGCGACTTTCAGTCGCCAATCTACAACGTCGACCGAACGTCGACGCCCCTCTCAGCCTTGTTTTCGAAAAATTCTGATCGATCTTGCCTGCGATCGCAAGAATTTTTGGCTCGCGGCGAAGATACTTTATGTAGCTGCGAAGAGAAGGACCATCGTTCGGTTCGGAGTCGAGTCGTGTCGAATCAATTGCAATCTGAACCCCCTGTGCTGCCGTGCGACGCCGAAGTTATCGACGAACCGCACGTGGTTGCGATCTTGGTAGATCCTCCGCAGGTAGACGAAACCACGCGGAACGCCGAGCTTCGCGCGGCTGCACAGCAAAGCTCAGAACATAACGACTCCGAAGAATTCACTGCGCATTCAACCGTCGATGCCAATTCAACCCCCGCTGCAGCGCCCATGGCGAAGCGACGTTGGTACGTGTGGCCGTTTTGGTTCTTGGGGCGCAGTTGGGACTTTCTTTCGCTGTGCGTGTTGCTCGCCGTCGTTGCGGCTGTACCAGTCCTGCAACTCGCTAGCCTTGGATACATCCTTTTTGCAGCGGGCCGATTAGCGAACGGTCAACGTTGGCGAGACGCCCTTCCCGGCCTGCGCGTCGCGGGCAAGCTTGGCACGTTTGCGATGTTAGCCGCGATCAGTTGGATTCCGATCTATGTATTGACCGATCTGGCTTACTCCGCTCAGTTGCTTCAGCCAAATTCGGCGATCGCTCGCGGTTGGCGATTCGCGGCTTTCTTTTTCGCAGCAGCTTGGGTTGTGCACATCGGCTGGGCCGCCATGCGTGGTGGACGTTGGTGGCACTTTCTTTGGCCTGCCCCAATACGATTCATTTGCAACGCTTGGCGACCTTCGACTTGGTCGCGAACGTCCGACCAACTCTACGCTTTAGTATCTGGAATGCAGATTCCTAAGTTGTGGTGGTTGGGTGCCCGAGCGACGGCGGGCGCGTTGCTTTGGACGTGCGTGCCAGTGTCGTTGATGATCATCGGCGAACGCGCTCAAGATTTCGAAGCAGCGCCGCTAGTCGGCGCGATCGGCGCGCTAGCGATGACAATCGTGATGCTTTATTTGCCGCTGCTGCAAGTGCACATGGCGGCGAAGAATCGCTTCACCGAAATCTTTAATGTGCAGGCGATTCGGCAAAGCTTCATGCGCGCACCTTGGTTCTGCACGCTCAGTCTGTTTACACTCTGCGCGCTGGCCATACCACTTTATCTGCTGCGCATCGAAGCCACTCCCAGCGAACTTGTCTGGGCGCCGAGCCTAGTGTTCGTAGCGTTCATGTTGCCCGCGAAATTGCTGATCGGAGCTGCATTGGGCTACGCAAACAAACGCGAGCGATTGCGGCATTGGCTGGTGCGCTGGCCAGCTTGGATCGTCTCAGTTGCCAGTGTTATGATCTACGTCGGCGCACTGTACCTCGCGCAGTTCATAGCTTGGCAAGGAGTTTTCGTGATGTACTTCCAGCACGCGGTACTTGTGCCAGCTCCGTTGATAAGCGTTTAACCCGAACGGTCAAACGCTTGTGCACTTAAAATTTCAAGAGCTTTCAAATTGCTAAGCCTGTTCCATTACGTCCGCTTCGCGGCTCTTCGCTAAATCGTTCGCTTCCGCTTCGTACTTCTTCGTCAGCTCTTGCACTTGCTCTTTCATTGAAGCGCAGTCATCTTCGCTGATCGCCTTATCCTTCTCAGCGGTATCGAGATCCTTATTCGCATCGCGACGAATCGCACGAATAGCAATCTTGGATTCTTCCGCGAGTTCTTTGATACGCGCGACCATTTTCTTGCGCACTTCAGTACTCAACGGCGGAATGTTGAGACGAATGATCTTGCCATCGTTTTGAGGATTCAGACCGAGATCGCTGGCGACGATGGCCTTCTCGATATCCTTGATCGTCGAAGTATCGTAAGGTCGCACCACCAATTGACTCGGCTCAGGTGCACCGATCGAAGCAAGCTGCTTCAGCGGGCTCATCGATCCATAGACTTCAACTCGAACGGAATCGAGCAGACCAGGAGTGGCTCGCCCAGTTCGAATTCCATTGAGCGCGTTCTTCAATACGCTCGTGGCTTTTTCCATTCGTTCTTCAGCGTCCAACAAAATGACATCTACGCTCATCGTTTCACCTAGTGATAGAGTTGTTGAATAAGTTGAAGGTGGTTTGGCCGGCACAAAATGCTATGCGACATTCATGCGACCGTGGTCGACAGCTTGGGTCCAATGCGCGTGCCGACTCGTTGGCCGGAAACCGCTTTGACGATGTTTCCATCTTTCTTAAAGTTGAACACCAACACCGGCATTCCATGCTCCCGGCATTGTGAAATCGCCGTACCATCCATCACTCGCAGATTCTTGGCGATCACCGTTTCATAATCGAGTTCGCGATACAGCACCGCGTGCGGATTCTTCTCAGGGTCGTCGCTATAAACGCCGTCAACGCGAGTGGCTTTGAGCACAATGTCCGCACACAACTCGAGCGCGCGTTGCGTGGCAGCGGTATCAGTGGTCACGAACGGACTGCCTGTGCCAGCTCCCAGCACAACGATGCGGCCCTTTTCCATGTGACGAACCGCGCGCCGTCGGATAAACGGCTCACAGACTCCGTCCATACGAATCGCTGACATAACGCGCGTCGTGCAGCCAACACTTTCAAGCCCTTCTTGGAGCGCCAGTGCATTGATTACGGTCGCGAGCATTCCCATATAATGCGCCGTGGCTTCTTCGATCTTCGCGTTGCTCGAAGTCTTAAACTGAGCTCCGCGAAGAATATTGCCGCCGCCGACAACTACGGCAATTTGACAACCGAGTTCGTGCGCCTGTTTGATTTGGCCAGCGATCGCAGTGACTTCATCCATGCTGATGCCACGTTCGCCTGCATGCGCGAGGCTCTCACCGGACAACTTCAGAATGACGCGACGATAATGCGGCCGCGCGGGTGAACTTTCGTCAGGCATTGAAGAACAACCTCGAATCCGTCTGGAGTGTACTGGCGATTACAAGAGCTTGCATCGAAACGCTTAGTTTAACTCATCGCTGTGTAACTTATCGCTACATCGCTCTGGTCATTCACCAAGTCAAGAAGTTTGGTGAACAGAGTAGTCTACGGCTACTGCGTCCGGAAAGAAACACCCGGAATTTCCACTCTAGCCGCGATTGTGGCAGCGAAAACCTTGCCAGTTTCAAGCACTGATGCCGCTGACAATCAGTGCTGTCGAAAATAATTGACGAGACTTCCGCTACCTAACAAATGCATAGCCGGATACAAGCGTTAGCGAACTGCGACGCGCTTGTAAGTCACCAGTTCAGCTTCTGGACTGAAATCCTTAATCGCTGCTTCGACAGTCTTCGTGTCGTCAAGCGCGAAGAACTGATTCAGCAAGCAACGTTCTTGATCCAGCAGCGTGTTGTCAGCGATGAAACGCTCGAGCTTTCCGGGAAGAATGCGATCCCAAATCTTCTCAGGCTTGCCTTCCGCCTTCAACTCTTCCTTGATCGAATTCTCGACCGAAGCAAGCACTTCCGGTGTCAACTGCAAGCGACTGACGTATGTCGGAACATTCTTCAGCGTCTTGCCCAAACGAGCAAAGTCTTCGTTCTCGATGTTGATGCGGCTGATAATCGACTCTGTTTCTTTCGCCACCAACTCAGGATCGAATTCTGAATAGTGCATGATGGAAGGATTCATCGCCGCGATATGCATTGCAACGCTGCGGAAAAACTGATCCGCATCCGGTTTGCCGCCGTCCTTGTACGACAACAGCACGCCGATCTTTGCACCGGAGTGAATGTAGGTCGACAAGTTGTCGCCGGTAACGCGATGAAACGCTGAAACAACAATCTTCTCGCCCGTCTTGCCCGTTTGATCGACCAGCTTTTCTTCGACCGTCATGCCTTCGTACGGCAAAGCCATCAGCGCTTCGGTCGTATCCACGCCGCTATCGAGAGCCAACTTGGCCAGCTTGTTCGCCAGATCAACGAAGATCTCATTCTTAGCAACGAAATCCGTCTCGCAGCTCAGCGCGAGCACAACGCCGGTCTTGCCCGATGCGTCCAACAGCGCGACCACGACGCCTTCGTTCGCATCTTTATCAGCCCGCTTTTCAGCGACTTTCTGACCCTTTTTGCGCAGGTAATCCAGCGCGCCTTCGTAATCGCCGTTCGACTCTTGCAACGCTTTCTTGCAGTCCATCAAACCAGCGCCGGTTGATTTACGCAGTTCCGCTACGTCACTAGCTGAAATACTCATCGTGTCCCTTTAACCAATCAAATTCTATGGCTCGCAAGTGGCGAGCAATTCTGTGAGATGAAAATGAACAGTTGGCTAAGCGGTTTCGCCTGCCAACTGTGCACGTCTACTTTTGTCTAAATCAAGCCAGCGAGTCTTCGCCCGTTCAGTGGCTGAAGGAAGACGCAGCGATTAGGCTTCCGCTTCGACCTTTTCCAGTTCCTCAGGCGTAATCGCCGGAGCGCTCGCAGCGCCACCGCGTTGCTTCTGCACTTCAGGATTCTGAGCCTTACCAGCCAGAACTGCGTCAGCCAACTGGCCGATGATCAACTCAATCGAGCGAATACCATCGTCGTTGCCAGGAATCGGCAAATCGATCGACTCTGGATCGGAATCCGTATCGATCAGCGCGACGGTGGTGATTCCCAAACGCTTGGCTTCACGAATGGCATTCTTCTCTTTGCTTGGATCAACAATGACAAGGCATTCTGGAATGCGGTTCAGGGTTCGCAGACCATTCAAGTTGCGATAAATCTTGCGATACTCACGATTGAGCGCAGACTGCATCTTCTTCGAGAAAGTATTGATCTCGTCGGTGCTCATGATCTTTTCGAGCTGCTCGAGGCGAGTCAGTCGGCTACGAATCGTGCGGAAGTTCGTAAGCGCACCACCCAACCAACGCTCTGAAACGAAGGGCATTCCGCAACGCAACGATTGCTCTTGAATCGTCTCGGATGCTTGACGCTTGGTTCCAACGAACAGCACCAAACTGCCGCCAGCGGCAACTTGATTCAGATACTTCTTAGCGCGAAGCAACCCGCGAAGCGTTTCGCGGATGTCGAGAATGTGAATCGAATTCTTCTTGCCGTAAATATACGGGGCCATTTTCGGATTCCAGCGACTAACGCGGTGACCGAAATGCACCCCAGCTTCAACCAACTTCTTGACGAATTCAGGTTCCATCAAACAATCCTTCTAGTCTGTAAGCCATGCATCAGCGACATTTGCTGTGCACAGGTCCCGTTGCTTTCGCGGAACCTTCGGCCGTTCTTCAGACTCAAAATGCTTAAAAACGTGGACTCCAGAGCAACGTGCTCGGTCCATTCTGCATCGGTCGACGAACATCGACGGTTCGATCAGAACCCCAAAAGATACTGGACTTGCCCCAATTTCGTCAACGCGTCTTTGCTTGCTTGGTCGGCAAAAACCCAATCTTAACGCGTTCTCAATAGCCGTTCGAGCGGCATTGGTGACTTGACCAACCCGCGCCGCATGCCACATCTAGATTGCTCTTCCAATCAGCCGCTGTGCTTCAGCAAGGTAGCGCTGGCTCCGTCTGACACTGTTCGATTGCGGTCTAGACATTGCAAACCTCTCGCTGGGCACGGCTGCTTGATTGCCAGCACCGTCAGAATTCGCACCGCTACTCAAGGGCAAACGTAAAATCATTCTTCGACTTGTCGGCTTCCACCTTGGCCTTAAAACCCGATTTGGCTGCGTCAGCATACTTTTCGGGGATGGGCGAAACAACCTTCTTGGCGCCTTCAAAGCCTGGCATCACGGGAACTTCATCCGGAACGTATTTGAACCCAACTGTATATTCGCCGACCATGGCGCCGTCACCGGGTTCAAGCGTCTGCAATTGAAATTTCCCCGCTTCGTCGGTGGTGCCTTCCGCGATCATCCCAGTGCCACCACCGCTGGGCATAAGCATGACGTTGATCTTTCCGACGGGATTCCCTTTATAAGTCACGACACCACCGGCAGGTACGACCTGAGGGCCACTGTTGCTACAACCGACTAACAAGCCACCCACACAAACAACCAGCAGTAATCGAGATAGATGATGCAACAAGATTTCACTCCAAGAATAAACGGCTTGTACTCGACAGAAACACGAAACAGAACAAAGCAAGATGCCTGAAAGCGATCGCTGTCAGGCATCTTCAAAAGAAGCAAAGCAAAACGGTTGTTATGCAACGTTCCACTAATCTGGAATCGTTACCACTTCGCCGCCACTAACCGTTGCCATGGATCGGTAAGTCAAGGTTTCGATGGTATCGCTAACGAAGCGAACGCTTCCATCAGCCAAGCCAAAATTGCCGCCGCCTGTGTGCCGGCTAGCAAAGCCATAATTGTTTGGCCAGTCACCAATATTGCGAGGTACTCGCAACACTCTGTTCAGAGGTATCGCGCAGGTGGCTGTACATGCGTTGGGGTTGTACCACCAATTCCATTGGCTCCAACCAGGCATCGCTTCACCTACGATAAAAGTGTTGGATGTACCGTCGGTGATGTCAGCAATCCTTGTTTTGAAATTGACATTCGTTTGGTTAGAAGAAATGACTCCGTCGCCACGGTTGAGGCCATCAGTCTGGCCCCCGTTTTTACCAACGCCAACCACAGGAGAAAACACGCCCCATGCCCAGTTTTGCCCCGCACACGCCTTGTAACCAGTAACCGCCCAGCGATCCGCCGGCGCGCTGGTCTCATTCAAATCCGAGCGACTGAGCAAAGTACCACCATCGTTTGAATCATCCGAGGGACAAAGAAAGCCGGGAATGACCGTGGCGGCGACAATCCGATTTCTGCCAACCGGCGTGTTCGCGGCACTCGCTTTCGGTTGCAGTCCAACAGTGAAATCAATGTTGTTGTACAAGTTCGACTGTTCAATGTAGGGAAGGATCATTTGCATCCAACTCCGACCCGAATTCGCAATCCCAGGTCCGTTGTTAGGGAACCCCAATATGCCCCGAGTTGCATAATTGGTAGGAAAGCTCCTAATCGTGCTTTCGTAGTTGTGAAACGCAAGGCCGATTTGCTTCACGTTGTTGGAACATTGCATCCGACGAGCAGCTTCGCGAGCCGCCTGAACCGCCGGCAACAGCAAGCCGACGAGAATACCAATGATTGCGATAACCACCAAAAGTTCGACCAGCGTAAACGCTAGTCTACGGCGCACCGAATGGTTCATAGAGATGACTCCTAGAGAAATAGAGATAAACAAAACCCTATTAGTAGAGATTACCGCTTATTCATGGGAGATAGCGGTACGCCTCTGGTTATAGGCGATCCAAAGTCGCAAAGCAAGAAAATTATCAGCGGTTTCAAAAGTTTCACTGCCGTTGTGCCAGCGGCGACGGAAGCCCCGCTGTCAGGCCACGAACGCATGTTGACGAATTCGCAGCCGCCAAGTCACTCCACACGATCGCATCCGCTAACTGGCGCTCTTCGGCTTCTTTTCCCCCGAACCCAATACGATGCAAACGACGGTTACGGTTGCGAAAAAGACTAACCATAACAATTGCGTACCTACTGCATCCGGCAAGACCCGATTCATAACGGTACCGATTGAGATCTGCGCAACTAACACGACATACAGCATCGAAGCGACTGCACCGCCGAGTAAACCTGACACACCCGCTATCAAGGCTTTGCCAGGCCCACGAACAGATCCAATCCCCACACCAACGCCTAAACCAATCAAGCTCCAAAGCAAGGAGTACCCAACTATCGACTGCGCCATTCCACTGAGCGGAACACCCATCAAACTCAGGCTCTGTCCACTTCTTTCACGCATGTAGTTAAACATCCAGTTGCTCAGCAAGGCCCCAACTGCGCCGAAACACCCTGATGCAACAACCGCGACAACAATCGACTTGACGCATTTCATTCCAAATGCAAACACGACGCAACATGCTCCAAGAACTGCCCCCGAGAGTCCAAATATCACCGCAAAGTTTTTTCCGTCTGCTTCGTACTGAGCCCTATCATGTTTCTGGTACACCTCGATCGGCGCCTGTTCCGGAACATAGGCAAGATCCTCCGGAAGAACGAAAATCGGATAAAGCACTTTGAGAAGTAGGAAACTCAATCCTGCTGCTACGATTGCCGCCACGATTAAGCGTGACAATCTCGGTGGCCAATCAGCTTGAGTCGGCAGCTGCGGGCTTGAGACATTTTCGGGTTGCTCATTCTCATGCATCATTACCTCGAGGGTGTGAAGGGGTTGCCGCAAAGTTAGATAATGTCGAGTCAGCGCACTATAACCCGCTATTAGTGGACTGCAAAGTCGATCCTCTCCGCAGAAACGAAGAAGGCACGCGAGTTATCGCGTGCCGCGTTCTGCCGCTCCGCTCTGCCAAACGCGGACAAAGTCGACAACCAATCAAGTGCAATGAGCACGGATGAACAAGCGCGGCCCGATCCATGTCCCGCTCGATACCGCGAACAATGAACCAGTCAAGTTCTTAGATGAACTACAGCGAGCGCATCTCAAGCTTCGCATCTCAAGCCACCATTGATCGCGTTTCAAAACTTACGCAGCCATGCGGAGCGCGGGCGTACTGCTGAGACTCAGCGGCAGCGCGAGCGGCTGTGCGTCGGACGTGATCACCTGACAAGCGATGCACTTGGTCAAGTTAATGATGACAGGACTGCGCAGATTGGCGGTGAGCGTCTTTCCCGACTTGCTTACTACCGCCATCACGTAAACGCGATCCGAACTGCGCAAGTTCAGCAGCGAAAGTTGCCGCCGCGGAACGGTCACTCGGTAATCCGGCGCGAACTTGCGGGGACTGACCATCGGCAACGCAACTTGCATCTGCGACAGCGATTGCAACCAAGCCACATCGCTGTTGTGCGGATCGGGCACGACCAGCCAATGGCGACAAGCCTCGAAACCGATCAGCCCTTGCGGAAAGACCAGCACCTGCTCCTGCTGAGCGTCGATTTGGCCAAATCGAGTCGTTTGAACTAGCATTTCGTCGCTCCCAAGTCGGCAAGGCTGAGATAAAACCGCTTCTCCATCTCCTTATCGACACAAGCCACCCAATCGCTACAGTCCAATCTTCCGCTCAAGTCGCTTAGCTTCACATTTCCCAATACACCGGATTGCAAGCATGCGCACTAGCGACGAAAATGCGAGGTCTAATCGCCAGCCGCTCGTCAGGGTGCTTCGCGCAGTTTGCCAGCGGTGAGATACGGGACCGTAGCTCAACGGTTAGAGCAGGGGACTTAAGCGAGCGTTGCCTAAACAGCCAGTTACCTAAACAGCCAGATAACTCTGCACGGTACGCTCACATGGGTTGCTTTGGCCTTTCGCACCCTCGGCTGCGAAGGGCTCTAGTAGAATCTGTCAAATTCGGGGAAAGCTAAGGCGGCAAAACGGAACGAGCGTTAACGAGCCGTTCAGTAACCTGTCGCGAAGCCAATCCCGAGCCAAGCCAAAGCGAATCGGTTCATTCGGAATCAATCTGAATCTTGTTCGCGGCGGAAGGTGTAGAGACCAGACGGCAGACACGTAAAGTGAAGGTATGGTCCAGACCACGAACTCGAAAGAGGCAGTGAAAACTGTGGTGGTAAGCATAATCCCTTGGTTGCAGGTTCGAATCCTGCCGGTCCTATTTCAGTTTGGCTTATTTCCGCTTTGCCTTCATTGCCGCGAGCTCGATTGGCTTCGGACTTCGCTTTCATGACGCAGCCGCTCGAACAGTCGCTCCTCGCAGCCTGGCCATTGCAAGCGTGGAAGAATACGCGATTGCTGGTCGCCGTCAGCGGTGGAGCCGATAGCGTCGCGCTCGTCCACGCCCTGGCACGCGTCGCTGAGTCCCGTGAGTTTATTCACGTCGCGCATTTCAATCACGGTTGGCGAGGCGTGGAAAGCGACGAGGACGAACGCTTCGTCCAGAACTTGTGCAATGAACTCAAACTGCCGCTAGCCAACGAGCGAGCGGCGGCCGGTCTAGCGCGGAGCGAGAATGCCGCCCGCGAGTCCCGCTATGAATTTCTAACAAGAGTCGCTTACTCCATCGGCGCTCGCTACGTCGTGACAGCTCACACAGCCAGCGACCGCGTCGAAACGATGCTGCACAACCTCTGCCGCGGCACCGGGTTATCAGGAGTCGCTGTTCCCACGCAGTTTCGAAACTTGCACGACGAACTGGTGCTTGCGCGCCCGCTGCTTCGATCGACTCGCACCGAAGTACTGGCTTACCTTGATGCGATCGGCCAAACGTACCGCGAAGACTCGAGCAATTACAATCCCGCCTTCAAACGCAACTTCATCCGCCAGCGCGTCCTCCCACTACTCCGCGAATCCTACAGCGACGGAGTTGACCAACATCTGCTCAGTTTCTCGCAGTTGGCCGAGGAAGCCGTAGAAACGCTGCGTCACTACGCACTGAAATGGATCGATGCCTCCGTAGCCCAGCCAACGCTTGCGACCAACGACGTGCAGTTCTCAACCAGTTCGCTTGACGGCATCCCGTGGCCTGTGATCCAAGCCGCTTTGGAACTTTGCTGGAAACGAAATTGTTGGCCGTTGCAATCGATGACTCGCGAACACTGGCAGCAGATTCGCCACTTCGCAACTCACCCTGCTCCCACAACGCATTGGGTCGCCCATCTAAACCTCCCCGGCAACCTGCAACTCGCCACTACCCGCACCCAAATCAGAATCAGCTCCATTTCAAATCACAGCTAACAAACAACGCTCCGAATAAGCACGCCGTGAAACTCGCTACTCGCTACTCGCCACTCGCTTCAGCGCCGGCTTTAACGCCGGTGTTACCTAGTCGCCGGCACGCAGAACATGGCACGTTTGCTGTCATAACGCGTTTGTCGGCCCGCAAAGTGAACCTGAAATTCCTGTCTTGACATCGCAGGCGATTTTTGGGGTGCCGCGGAAAACGATCGTGCGGATTATTCCGCTTCAGGCAAACTTTTCAGCCAACACCTGCCGATAAGCACGTTTGTAACGAGTTTTCGGGTCTTACCGACTGTATGCCTTGCGCGGTCCATGTGGCAACTTTGCCAACGACCATCGCTGGCATCGCTGACACACGGACTGACGAGCCGCTGGAGAGGAATCAATGAGAATGCTCAGTGGTAAATTGCACTGGCTGACTATGGGGCTAGCTCTCCTTGTAAGTGCTGGCAGAGTTCACAGCCAAACGGGAGTTCCAAGTAAGCCTGCTGGACAAGCGAGCGCACGCAAAACGCCTGCGAGAACAGCGTCTTACATGAACGGCGCCGCGCCAGGCTATGAGATGCTGAATCCTAGCAGTATGGGGATGAGCCCCGGTGGCGACATGCCAATGCACATGGCTATGCAAGGCCCACCTCCGATGGATGTCATGATGGAACAGGGCGCTTACAGCTCTGGCATGGCATGCGATTCGATGGGTGGCATGTATGGCGGAGCCGGAACAGGTTGTTCCGCTTGCGGTGGAGGCGGATGCCTTTACTGCGGAGCTGGCAACGGCTGCCTCGGCAACGGACGCCTGATGGGACTGTTGGGTGTCCTCGCACCTTACGCCGAAGGCAACGGAGCTAACCAACGTTGGTTCGACCTCAGCGTCGGTACCATCGCCCTGGCAAGAACCAGCGACGTTGGCACTTTCCAAACAAGTGAACAAGATCCTGTCACAGGTACGTTCGGGCAAACTACTTTGCTCACTACCATCGGACAAGCTGGTACACCAACGCTGTTCAGCACCGACGTCGATGCCAACAAACTTCGCTACGGACTCGAGGCGATTGCCAGCCTCCAAACAGGTCCCGGCGCGAACTTGGAAGCACGCTACTTCGGTTTGAACAAGTGGAACGACTCACGCTCAATCCGTCGCGTTGCAGCACCTGACTTGTTCTCGGTCTTCAGTCTATACGGCACCGATCCACTCGGTGGTTTCGATGACACCGACCGTTCGTTTATCCAAACAGCCAGTCTGTCGTCGGAGTTGCACAGCGGTGAAGTCAATTACCGCCGCCGCTTCATGACTCCAGCCACTTGGTTGCAAGGCGGATGGTTGGCTGGTATCCGCTACTTGGATATCGATGAAACATTCGGTTTCGGAGCTGTCGGCAGCAACAACAACACGTTCACTTTCAACCAACTACGCTTCTTCAACTTCGACACCAAGACTCGCAATCAGTTGACCGGCTTCCAAGTCGGTGGTGACCTGTGGATGAGTGTGGTTCCAGGTTTGAACTTGGGTGTTGAAGGTAAAGGCGGCGTATTCGGCAACCATGCTGAAGTCGAATCGAGCGTTGTTGCAAACTCGATCGCCTCTGGCCGTGAGTTCTTGCAAGATGGTCGTACCGCTTACGTCAGCGAGTTCACGGCTTCGGCAGTCTACCGCTTGACCTACGCTTGGTCCTTCCGAGCAAGCTACAATGTGCTGTACGTCGATAACTTCGCTCTGGCTCAAGAGAACTTCAACACTCGTGACCTCAGCAACGCTATCGGTGGTGGAGTCTTCACACCTGATCGCTTCGCTTTCATCAACACCGACGGTGAAGCACTGTATCAAGGTTTTACTCTGGCTGGCGAATGGACTTACTAAGCTGATCGCCACCTTGTTCGAGTAATCCCGAAGAACTCGTTCAGTCCGAAAACTAGAAAGCCGGCTCTTACCAAAGAGCCGGCTTTTTTCATTGTCCAACCCAACACAAAAAGCTAAAACTCACTTCCGCGCCTTCTAAAACTCGCCACTCGCTTCTCGCTACTCGCCACTCCAAAAAATGCTCTCCCCCGCAGCCGTCGCCGACAAGGCTCAACGAATCTACAGTCGCGCAATAACCGCGTGGCTCGAAGGCGATACAACGTTCTTCCCGCATCGTATTCGCTGTGATCTAAGCCTCCCGGAAACGCAGTCGGAGTTGATCCGGCAAGTTGATCTGCTGCGCAGCGAATCCAAGGAAGCACGCGGTTTCGGCTATTCGATCACTTGGGAAGAAAAGGCCAAGCGACAGTATGGCCGCAATCACTATCCAGTCGCTATCACCATCGATTCGCTAGACGACCTAGTTAAACTGATTCGCAAGTCAACGGAGCTGCGAACTTTGCAGAGCTGCGTCGATCGCGTCCGCAGCGTGTTTCCGCAACTGAACGAATGGATCTCAAAGAACTGGCAACGCTTGCTCGACGTCGAACTGCAACTGAACGATCTCTTGGCAGTCACACGGTTCATGATCGATCACCCGCGTCCCGATTGCTTCACGCGCGAATTGCCGCTAGCGGTCTCGACGAAGTTAGTGGAACGCAATCGGCAACTGCTCGGCGCGTGGTTCGATCGTTTGTTGCCCGACGGAGCGATCGATTACGGCGTCACTCGCAGTTTCGAACAGCGTTATGGTTTTCGTTACGCGCGACAACATCTGCTCGTGCGCTTTCTCGATCCCGAACTTGCGAGTGAAGTTGGCTGCCCCTGGTTGGAACTGTCTTTGCCAACCGACGAGATTGCGAAGCTGCCGATCCGCGACGCTCGTGTTTTCGTAGTTGAAAACAAAGTGAATCTCGTCAACTTGCTAACATTGCCCCAAACGCCGCGCGGCATCGCGCTCGGCGGGCTCGGTTACGCCGTTCGCGCACTGGAAGCGGTGCCATGGCTCGCTCATCAACGGCTGTATTACTGGGGTGACTTGGATCTCGACGGATTTGCAATTCTCTCCGCCATGCGCCATCATTTCCCCCACACGCAAAGTCTATTCATGGACCTCGCTACACTTGAACAACATCTTGCACTCGCTGTCGCAGTTGCGAACCAACCGAAAGTTGAGCCCGATAACCTCACCGATCAAGAACTTGCCGCCTTCCGCCTTTGCCAAACGAAGAACCTCCGGCTCGAACAAGAGCACATTCCACAAGCACTCGTGAACCAGCGTTTCGTCGAGCTGCAACTTTAATTACGCTTAACAAGACTTAACCTCACAGCTTACAAACACTTATGCGTGGCTAAATATAATTTCCGACGGCACGCTCCCACCTCGCAATATGAACTCGACCATGAACAAGTTTTTGATGCTCGTCCTTGTTTGCGTTTCTCAGTTGACTCCCCTCAGCCAATCCTCAGTTGCTTTCGCACAAGCCGCTTCGAAAACAACTGAGCTACCATCCGAACAACCCGTTGCACCAGAGTCGCCGCAGCCGTTCGGAGCTAAGAACCCCAATCTCGATTCGCTTGCAGTGGGTGAGTGGTGGAAGAAACCGAAACCGAAGGGACCGAATCCACCTCCGAGTATGAATGTACCCCGCGATCAAGTAGTCGCCTTTGCGGTCTACACTCAGCAAGACAGCGTCTTGAAAATGACCGCACAGTTGTATCCGCTGATGCCCGACGAAGCTCGCGAAGCGCGACTAGAATTTCAGCGCGATGGAAAATGGACTGAAGCGGCCAAGACGCCGGTGCTCTATCCCGGCTGGAGCGCGCATTTTCGCGTCGAAAACTGGGACGGTTCGCTCGACGTTCCCTACCGAGTGCGGCATGGCGAGCAAGCGGAATTTACGGGCACGATTCGCCGCGATCCGATCGATAAAGAGGTGATCGTCATCGCGAACATGTCCTGCAACTCGAGCCGCACGACGGGACTACGGCCAGAAATTCTGGAGAACCTAAAGTCACAGAATCCGGACATGCTCTTCTTTGCAGGCGATCAGACTTATCGTCACACCGAACACACCGCCGGCTGGATCGAGTTCGGATTGCAATTTCGCGAACTGATGCGCGATCGACCAACCATCACAATTCCCGATGATCACGACGTTGGACATCCGAACTTGTGGGGCGAGAACGGTCGAGTATCAACGCTCAGCGGCAATGCGGATGGTGGTTATCAATACCCGGCTTCCTACGTGAACCTCGTCCAACGTCAGCAGACTTGGCATCTGCCAGACCCAGTTGATCCCAAACCGGTCTTGCAAGATATCACGGTTTATTTCACGCGCCTGCGCGTCGGTGAAATCGACTTTGCGATTCTCGAAGATCGCAAATTCAAGACGGGGCCTGCTGGAAAAATTCCGCAAATGGGTCCTCGACCCGATCATATCAACGATCCAAACTACGATCCCAAAACGATCGATCTGCCCGGATTGGAACTGCTCGGCGAACGGCAACACAAGTTCTTGGACGCGTGGAGCGAAGACTGGTCCGGCGCAGCAATCAAAGTCGTTTTATCTCAAACCGCATTTTGCGGTGCAGTTCACATGCACGGAAAACGCAACGATCGACTGTTGGCAGATTTGGATTGCAACGGCTGGCCACAAACGCCCCGCGCCGATGCACTCCGCAAACTGCGGCGCGTGCAAGCGGTTCATCTCTGCGGCGATCAACATTTAGCGGTCACCGTCAAACACGGCATCGACGCTTTCGGCGATGGTCCGTACGCCTTCACTAGCCCCGCACTAGTGAACACAATTTACGGTCGCTGGTGGCATCCGCTTGACGAGAAACCGGGCCCGAACGCGGTGCCTAACAGCCCGCTTCCTTGGACTGGTGACTTTCTCGATGGACTCGGCAACAAGATTTCGATGCTCGCTTACGCCAATCCACCTGACATCAGCGATGAACGTCAACGCGGCGATGGTTACGGAGTGGTTCGTTTCAACAAACGCACGCGACAAGCCACGTTTGAATGCTGGCCGCGATTCGCAAACGCCGCCGATGGCGATAAAGCTCAGTTTCCAGGTTGGCCGATCACAGTTGACTTGAAAGACAACGATGGTCGTAAGCCGGTCGCCTGGTTGCCCGAGCTTGTCTTCGAAGGTCATAGCCATCCGGTCGTTCAAGTGATCGATGAAAGCAATCGCGAAGTGCTTTACACGTTGCGAGTTGTCGGTGAGCGTTTCCAACCGCCGGTGTTTGCGAACGGCACTTACACGATCAAAGTTGGTCGTGACCGCCCCGACGCACAGCAGTTAACCGGCGTGCGCAGCGCCCCGCAACCCGCGGCTAGCCAACGGATCATCAAGCTCTGATGCACGAGCTTGTTAAGGCGCCAATAGTGCGAGTCGTAAAGCTTGGCGGCAGCTTGCTCGAACTTCACGACTTGCGAAAGCGATTCGAGTTGTGGTGCTGTACGCAGCCGCCCGCGTTGAACTTAATCGTGGTCGGCGGCGGAGAACTCGTGGAAGCGATTCGCCGAATCAATCAAGCTCAGGCACTCGATCAAACCGACCTCCATTGGCTGTGTGTCGACCTGATGTCAGCCACAGCAAGAATCGCCGCCGAAATCTTAGCGATAAATCACTTGGTCGATGCACCCGATCAACTCTCTCAGCTCATGGATTTCAATCGCACCGCGCCGGTCGATACCGAACCACAGTTTGTGATCGTAGCGCCGAACGCTTACTACCGCCGACAGGGCACAGCACTTCCAGACACGCGACTGCCCCAAGATTGGACATGCACCAGCGATTCCATCGCCGCCTGGTTTGCAACGCAAATAAACGCTGCTGAGCTCGTCTTAGTCAAGTCCACTTCTTTGGGAGATTCGAGCACAGAAGCTATTACAACCTCGCAACTTGATCAGCTAGTGCAGTGCGATTTCGTCGATCGCGAGTTTCCCAACGTCGCATGCGACATCAGTAGCATCACTCTCGTTAACCTCCGCCATCCGAACTTCGGCGTCTAACCCAACACAGTTCGATCCTCGTTCCAGGGCTCCGCCTTGGAACGCATTGCACCAGAGGCTCCGCCTCTTGAGTCCCAGGCAGAGCCGTGGGAACGAGAAACTCAGTTGCGGAGTTGCTGCATGACTTCGCGGACGATCTTCTCGATAAAGTCATCGCTGGCAGCGGCGGGTGAATTGGTGGCGATCGGTGCTGAAGCGAGAGCGATATCGGGCAGCCACTGTGATAACTCGGATAACATGCGCGCGAGCTGCTCTTGAGTCTTCGCGGCGGTGGCCATCTGGTCAGGCGAGAGCGGTTGACGGCTTTGACCAAGATCCCAACCTCGCGACAAGGCGCCGCGGCGAAAGCCTTCCGGAAACTCAGGCTGCTGAATCATGGCATCGAAGAGCGGCAGTAAACGATACTGCAACTGCATCGCACGATCCCATTGACCGCGCTGGGCTGCATCATAGAGAGCTCGCGTCAGTTCCGGCACAACGCCGCTGGTTGCGTTCGTTCCACCGTTACAGCCGATCATCAACATCGGTGCAAGCGCGGCGTCCCAGCCAGTCAAGAACGAAAACTCAGGACGCTGTGGACGAACTGCGGCGATCATGCGCATCATGTGCGGAATGTCTCCGGAACTATCTTTGATGCCAACGATGCGCGGGCAATCGAGCGCCAAGCGACGAACGGTCGTGACGTCGATCGGCGAAGCGAATAACGGAATGTTGTAAAGGGTAACATCCACGCTGACGTGATCGCCAATCTCTTTGAAGTACTGATAGACCGCTTCGGGTCCGAGTTTGTAATAGAACGGAGCAACAATTGCGACTGCGCGAACTCCCATCGCACCATAAGTTTCGCAAGCATCGATCGTCTCACGCACATTCGCTTCGGCGGCTCCCGCGAGAATGGGGACTCGATCGCCCACATGTTGCATCAGAACTTCGATAATGCGTCTTCGTTCCGGAGCGGTAAAGCGAGTGAATTCGCCTGTGCTGCCGTTCGGGTACAGTCCATGCACGCCGCGCTGGATCAACCAATCGGTGTATGCACACAGCTTATCTTCGTCGACCCGCCCTTTTGAATCGATAGGAGTGATGTTGGGAGTGTAAATACCTTCCATCGGTGATTTTGTCATAGCTGTCACGTCGTGTTGTTGGGCGTAAGAGAGGATGTGCGAGCAAGTTGCGCGGAATTCAAGATCATTGTAATCCAGGATGCGAGCAAGCACTGCAACTTTAAACCGCTGTTCCTGGCAATATAGAATTCTGAAGCTTGGATGGGCCAAGTCAACACGCATGGACGCCGAGCAAGTCCGACAATTCGTACAATCCGTTCGCCCGACAACTCCTCAGCGAAGTTCGCTCGTCGGTGACGAAGGGCGGTCAAAGCAGTTAGAATGCAACGGAAGTGATCAATGAACGCTACCTGGTCGAGTCAATGAGCCAAGAAAGAAGTCGCATGCAAAAAGTTCTAGTCGTAATTGGAGATGCTACGGAGTTGCTCGATACGATGTATCCCTACTACCGACTTCAAGAGGCTGGGTTCCAACCGGTCGTGACGGCGCCGGAGAAACGGCTTTACCAGTTGGTATTGCATGAAGTCAAACCCGGGTGGACGATCACCAAAGAGTGGGAAGGTTACACGTTGATGTGCGACGTGCCTTTCGCTGAAATCAAAGAAGAAGAGTACGCGGGAATCATGTTCTCTGGCGGTCGCGCACCAGAATACATTCGATACGACGAAAACTTAGTGCGTGTGACTCGCCATTTCTTCGAGACCAACAAGCCGATTGCAAGTGTATGTCACGGCGTGGAGATCCCGGCTTACGCGGGTTGCGTGAAGGGGCGCCGCATGGCAACAGTTCCCAAATGCCGCTTTGATTTGGAAGTCTGTGGCGGAACGTTCGTGAACGAACCATGCGTGATCGATGGCAACTTAATCAGCGGGCGAACATTTCACGACAACGGTCATTACGTCGGACCATGGATCGATCTGCTAGTGAAGGCACGCGATGCGGCGAGGCAGGGGTGATGAAGCGCGAGGTAGTGCGTGCAGCTTGGTTCTTAGTTTTAGTTCTATTCGCGTGTGCAGTGGGTCGTGACTCAGTTGCTGAAGATCGCGGTCCGTTTGTAACCGGCTTTGAACGCTTCGCGCGCTACGGCGAACTCGAGCAGGTGAACGCAGGGCGACTATTGATCTCGGAACTTAGTTGTGTAGCTTGTCACCCGAGCGAAGACGCTCAGCTTGCGCCAAAACGTGGTCCCGATCTCGATGGAGCCGCCATCCGCCTGAATCAACAGTGGATGCAGACTTATATCGCAGCGCCTCATTCAGCGAATCCACACACCACGATGCCGGATGTGCTTGGAAATCGCAGCGAGGTGGAACGACAAGCGATTGCAAAATCGATCGTCGCGTTCTTATCAACTCAGCAGCGACCACCCGACGAAGTGAAAGGTAGTGGCGCGGTTCCAGTACCCCATGAGTTTTGGAAGAAAGGCGATCCTGCGCGCGGCAATGTGCTCTACCATCAAGTCGGATGTGTCGCTTGTCACGAGGCCGATCAAGAACATGCTGTTGCATCGAAGTCATCGCCCGTCGATCAACTGATCGCCGAGTTGGACGCGGAAGAGCTCGCCGAATTGGGATTGTCTGCTGCTGCGCGAGAAGTGCCATCCGTACCGCTTAGCGACTTGAGCGCGAAGTACAGCGTTACCGGACTAACGCACTTCCTGCTTGACCCACATCAGTTTCGGAAGTCCTCGCGCATGCCAGCTCTGAAACTGTCACCCGTGGAAGCGGCTGATGTGGCGAGCTATCTGCTACGCGATCAACCTATAGATCAGTTGGAACTTAGCGAGGAACTCAAGACGGAGCACAGCGAGGAACAGATCGAGGTTGGTCTCGATGAAGTGGAGACTGGTAAGCGATGGTTCGTTGAATTGAGTTGTGTGCAGTGCCACTCAGTTGACAACCTGCGACCGACTGCGCGTGCCAAGCCGCTTGCAAACCTAGATCTCGCTGCGAGAAACCGGTGCTGGGACAGTGATGCGAGAACCGTCGACTACCAACTCGACGCAGATCAGGTCACTGCATTGACTGAGGCGTTGCGTGCTGAACAGACGTTGAATACGCCGGCTGAGCAGTTCGAGTTGCTGATGCTAACGTTCAATTGTTACGCTTGCCACGAACGTGATGGTCGTGGTGGCGTCGCTCGGTTCCGTCGCGACCATTTCGAAACCGTTGCCAAGGTTGACCTTGGCGATGAAGGAAGATTGCCACCTCCGCTAACGGGTGTCGGTCGCAAGCTGCAGTCCGCATGGCTGAAGAATGTTTTGCTGGGGAAGAAAGCAGATGTCAGACCGCACATGCACATCCGCATGCCGATATTCCATACAGAGCTGGCGAATCGAATGCCGGAGTTGTTTCGCGTTTCAGATGACGAGCGAAACCAAAATGAAGTTGCCGTGTTGCAAGCCGCGAGCGATTCGGTCGAAGCAGGGCGGCAATTGATGGATGTAGGCTGCGTCCAGTGTCATCTGTTCGGAGGCTCAGCGTTGCCTGACGTGGTTGGCGTCGACATCAGAGGGATTGGCGGTCGCGTTCGCGAAGAGTGGTTTCGCGATTTTCTCTTGAACCCAAGTGCGTTGAAGGCGCGCACGCGGATGCCTTCATTTTTCCCGGACGGCATAAGTCAACGACCTGATTTGCTGAACGGTGACGTGGATCGACAAATCGCAGCCATGTGGGCTTATCTGAATGCGAAGGGAGAGGTCGAGTTGCCGGAGAGAATAAGTGAAGCCCGCGCGCGGAACTTTGAACTGCGGCCCACGGACAAACCGATCGTGCTGCGAACCTTCATGGAGGAAGCTGGCACCCATGCGATTGCAGTTGGGTTTCCGCAGCAAGTTCACTTCGCTTTCGATGCGGAGAGCATGCGACTGGCTGTCGGGTGGCGAGGCAAGTTCTTGGACGCACAGGGGACTTGGTTCGTGCGATCCGCACCGCCAGCGGAACCGCTCAGCAATGACGTGACGTTGTTTGCGGAAGCGGTTGCGATCGCTGAGCTCAACGACATGACGCGAGCTTGGCCACAGCAACTGAGCAATGAAAGCACCGACAATTACAACTTTACAGGCTATCGTTTAGACGCTACTGGTGTTCCAACCTTCTTGTATCGATTCAAAGATGTTGACATTGAAGATCGGATTGAACCAAAAGAAATCGATGGCGTGTATGAATTGCAACGTTCGCTGACGCTGCGAAACGTTTCGAAAAACAGTGACGCGAAACGCATGGTGATGCTCGCTGCAACGGGCAAGCGGTTAAGTCGAGTTTCCGATCAATCCGTCAAGAACGAAACCGGCTTAACGACCACTCTAAACGATCGACAAGGCACACTTCGAAGCAGCTCGGGACGCGACGAATGGCTGGTGCCGATCGAGCTTGAGAGTGCTCTGACAGTGGAGCTGCAGTACCAATGGTGACTTTGCTGATGCGAAATGTTTATTGTTGTATCGTAGCCTTGTTCGGCGTGCTCGCTCTTCCTGACTTCGCAATCCTCTGTGCTGACGAGAACGACTACTATCGAATTGTCTCAGTTGTCGTTGCAAAGTCGAGCGTCAATTCACGTGCAGAGAATTGGACTCCGCTGCCTGACGATTTGACGTTGGAGGTAAGTGGCATCGCGGTGCTGGACGATGAAAGTGTCGCGGTGGCGATTCGCAAAGGTGAAGTCTGGATATTAGACGGCGTCTATGACGATCCGCCGAAGAATGTACGCTTTCATCGCTTCGCCAGTGCGTTGCACGAACCGCTAGGATTATTGAAAGTTGGTGACGAGTTCTACAGCGCGCAGCGCAGCGAACTGACGGCGATGCGTGATACAGATGGTGATCGAATTGCCGACGAGTATCGAACGGTTGCCAAGGGTTGGGGAGTTACGGGACATTACCACGAGTACGCTTATGGCCCGAAGGCGGACGGCGCGGGCAATCTTTGGATCACGCTGAATATCGGTATGGGGCTCGCAGGTACGCAACTCGATCGCGTCGTACCGAACGCACCATTCGGCTACAAGCAAGGTCGCTGGCGCGGTTGGGGTATGCAGGTCAAACCCGACGGAAGTTTAGTCCCAGTCGCAGCAGGGATGCGTTCGCCCAGCGGACTGGGAGCGAACTTGGCGGGCGATATGTTCTACACCGACCAACAAGGCAACTGGGTCGCTACGAACTCGCTACATCACTTGCGGCCAGGAGTTTTCTATCATCATGCAGAGGCTTTGGCTTCGATGAATTTGCCTGGATCGACAATCAACGATGTCAAAGAAGTGCCCAATGGCTTGCCGTTAGCTGATGCGATGAAGAAATTTCCGGAATTGAAGCCGCCAGCGGTTTGGTTTCCATACAAAAAAATGGGGCAGTCAACGACCGACATCGTGCTGGATGCGAGCAACGGAAAATTCGGCCCGTTTCATGGCCAATTGTTTATCGGAGAATTTACGCAAGCCGCGATGCAACGAGTGTTTCTCGAGCGGATCGAGGGTGAGTATCAAGGTGCTTGCTTTCCGTTCCGAAGCGAATTTGCATCAGCCGTTTTGCGACTCGCGCAGGGCACCGATGGCAGCATGTTCGTCGGCTTAACCAATCGCGGCTGGAGCAGCCTTGGAACCGCTTCGCATGGCTTGCAGCGTTTGGTATGGACTGGCAAAACACCTTTCGAAATACAAGAAATGCGAGCTCGGCCAAGCGGCTTTGAATTGGTGTTCACGAAGCCAGCGGATCGTGCGACCGCTAGCTTACCCGAGTCTTATCGCATGCGCAGTTACACGTACCTATTTCACAGCACCTACGGAAGCGACGAGATTCAACTGAAGAATCTGCCGATTAAGTCTGCAACGGTTTCAGAAGATGGCTTGCGAGTGACTTTGCAAGTTGATGGACTGCGCGAATTGTTCGTTCACGAACTGACTGCGCACTGCGTTCGCGATGCAGTGGACAAGCAACCGCTGCTGCATGCGGATGCTTACTACACACTGAATCGAATTCCGAAGCCGTAATTGTGATGTTCGATGCGACTTAGAAAGTTAATTCAGCCGTCAGATCAATACCGTGCCAGTGCTGAGAATTGAACGACACCGTCTCGCCCGGAGCTAGTAATCGCACCGACTCATTCTGATCAATTCCAGTTGCGAGCTTGCTTACAAAGATTGAACGGTAACCGACCTTAAATGAGAGTGGGCCTGCCAGCGTGTAACGCACTCCGGCTTCTCCATCGACTAGGTTTGCATAGGAACTATCGCTGTAGTTCTTAACTGTCGTATTGCCGGCTGAGTCACGTGCGATCGCCGAACCTTCGACGTCGTTGTGCATTGCGCCAACTTTCCCAGACGCATACAAGCTCCAACATGATCGACGCAGCACATCGGCTTCCAATCCGAATTGCCCACCGTAAAGACTGTTATTCGTCAGCGAGAATCCACCGAAGCGCTGGCCACCACTAAAGTTGAACGTATCGTAGCTGTCTTCCAGCTTGAAGTACCGCAGCCCAACAAGGGGACGCAGTCGGTAATTCGAAGCGACCAGAAGATTCGCTTCCGCGGAATAGAGATTCGAAGAGTAATGGATATTGGTCGTGGTCGGCGGATTCACGGGAATGCTGTTGAAGAACACCGAGGAGACATTCGTCGAGGTCACACCAACCGGCACGACGGTCATTTCTGCGTCGAGACTGTTGATGCCGAAATAACCAAACTGCAAATCGGTTCCACCGAGCCAAGGACGAACGTTATGAATGTCCAATTCCGTATTGAAACCGAATTGCATACTTCCCTGCAAACTATTCGCATCGGCGAGCGGCAGAAAATTCTGATCGATCGCAATGGTTTGGTTATCAGGCGTTTCTCGCACTAGTCCGATTGTTCCGACTTCTGCAGTGACCGCCGTGAATCGATGCTCGCTGTTAAAGAAGCGATACGTGTTGTGGCCAGCTGAGGATTGTGCGGCAGCGTGTGGATTGGCAAAAGGGAACGCGCACGCAAGCAGTGCGAATAAAAGTGGTCGCATGATTCTTCCTTGAAACATTCTCAGATCAAGACACACAGCTTGAACATGACGGCTCGCTTATTCCTTAGCTAGCCTGGCGTAAAGTCGCATGTAAGCCATCGACACAGTACAGGGAAGAATTGACTCTGACTTC
>JBGSOM010000164.1:0-50671 GCA_041739135.1 Pirellulaceae bacterium | reverse complement strand
TTTACAAACAAATGAACTCGCCAAGGCGTGAACTCCGTCGCAAAAGGCTCTCGAAACTCCATTGCCCCACTTTGGGACTTGATTATTCGAGACACTCAGCAATCATTGGTCCACGTCAGTCGACATTCGATTGCCCTGGTCACTTTAGGAACTGTTTCGCTGTGTATGATTGGAATCATCTGGTTCAATGTCGCCACTACAACAGTTTGGTTTGCTGCATGCATCCAGGCTTCTGCCCTTTCGTTTACAATTTTACAGATGATTGCCTGGCGGAGAGTATACGGCAGGTAGCAGGGGCAGAGTTTTGACCCGCAAACAAGTGGCTGGTTTTCACCCGCAAAATGACAAGCAAAACCGGCCACCAACGATTCAAGGTGCGTGCAACGAAACGCAACGTTGGGCTTTGCGAGCAGTTGCTCGATGTACCAGTTGCCATTCGTTTCCGATGTAATCTCGATCTCGCTGTTGAACGCAAGCATCCGATGTTTAACTTTCCGCTGGAAGACGTAACCCCACAGCCGGCATTCGAGCGTAACGCCGAGTATCGATGCTATGAGCTCTCGCGACTTTGACTTGGCCAGCAAGCAACCGTCTGAGGTAACGCTGAAGAGTTGCTCGAGCTCAACTGGCTTGCAATCGACGATCTTCGCACTCGCGTCAAACTTTTGGTCACTTCGTTTGCTGTTGAGATCCAACAATAGAAACGTCGATCTCGCGTGCGCAGCCGCGGCATGTAGTACTTCGGTGATCAAGTCGCTCGCAATGTGCAACGACATGTAAACCGGCCTCGATTGAAGTTCCAGCGACAAGTTACCAGTGAGGTTCGCGGGTTGGAAACACTCCATACGCCTGGGCGTTTTCCACGTGTGCCAAGCATGTTGGGCTTCGACCGGCTTCGAATCAAACAGCCACACCTGCATGACGATGTCGGCGAGCGAATGCTTTAAGCGCGGTAGTGCGCACGCAGGTTAGTCGCAAATTTTGGTGTTGGTCAGCTTGGAATGCATCAGGCCTTTTCGCGTTTTTTCATGCAGAGTCGTCTTTCGTGTCCTTTGCAAGTTCTTTGGTATCGACCATGCATATGAAACTCCGAAAAACTCTTCTACAGGGTACTGATTCCTCTGGCCCCCGGGGAGCAGTATTCCCTACGAGCGAGGTTTCGGACCCAATCACCCACTACTAGTGCTCAGCCGCGAACCTCAAGCCGAGTGCTCCATAAATGTTGATGTGAAAAACCGCAGGATGAAGGTCACCATTCACCGAGCGGTTCAAGATTCGTCAGATCAAATGCGCGCTTCCACACGTCATCCGAAATACTCGCACTGACAGAGCGAACGCTTCCATCACCGAGTGATAAATTCAGTACGCCATAGTGCGAACTGCTGAACCAATTCAGACTGCAATCGCTTCGATTCCGCACTCCAAAATTCTTCGCCAACGGATTGAATGGCTCGATGGGCAAGTAATTCAGGTTCCAGTAGCTTTCAAAGTACGTGCCAGCCCATGCAGCGTATGGTCCAGAGTTGGGGAAGTTGCACTGTACGACTCGTTCTACCAACATCACTGTGTTCGATGATCCCTTTTGAGCAAACGCGGTCGAGAGGTTAAAGCGACTCAGGCGACCTGACTTTGGGTTGGGTGACGGCCCCGGATCAAAGACATCTTCGTTGGTCGTGTAAGAAGTGGCTCGCTGCTGAGTTGTGTTACCGACCGTTGCATCAGACGGGCAGATGAAGATCTCAAGCCGCGAATTCATTTGAGCATTCGCGGCTTCGATGTGACCTTTCATCAGCCAAAAGGTATTTGAGTAACGATACGGATCCGGCAGACTGAACTGCTCATTCCCAGGCAACCGTCGCTCCGTTGACTCAAAGTTATGCACAGCCAACGCGATCTGCTTGAGGTTGTTACTGCACTGGGTCCTCCGCGCTGCTTCGCGGGCCATCTGCACGGCAGGCAAAAGCAACGAAACTAGAACTCCGATGATTGCCACCACAACCAGCAACTCAATAAGAGTCATGGCTGAGCGCGCGTTTGATCGGGTGTCTCTGGGAGCCATAGTCTGCGAATCCTTCAGCTAATGCTTAGCTCAGAGCGCCACGAACACTTTGAGCGCGACGTCGTCGCCCCCATGCCAAACCAACTGCAGGCAACACTACCAACAGCATTGACGATGGTTCAGGGACCGCGGCTAAGTTCGCAACCATTGAGAATTCCCCAAAGTTCTTGCCGAGTGTTGCTGAGGGATCTAATGCGAGAAGTCCATTGGAGATGAGTAGATCGCCACCAATGAGCAATTGGTTGTTGGTGATATTGATGGATGCGTTACCAATATCTGCGAATGCCGCGTTCGCAAAATCAATGTTGCTCGTTAACACTAAACCAGAAAGTGTGTTGCCATCTCTGACGAGCCCAACGCGCCCAGACACGTAGCGAAGCGCAAAGTCGCCGTAGACTAGTGTTCCCGTGAAAGGTCCGGTGTATCTCTGCATGCTGGTGAATGCTATCTGTTCCGATGCATTGCTTCCGACAAACAGCCCCAGATCAGCAGATGACTGCCACGACCCCAGCACGTTTGTTCCGTTCTCGATCTGGAGTGTTGTCAATTGCGGTGTACGGCCAAGTCCACTGGGTGGTGTTGCACCGAATGGGCGAATCGGGTCGCTGAGTTGAACGGACGCGCCAGAGTCAACAAACGGCTTGTTTCCGGGCGCAGCGAGGCCCAAAATGTTTGAACGAGTTGTGAGTTCGTCGAAGTACGCATTGAAGTTTGAAATACTGTCCGCCTGCCCTTCATTTATCGTCAGTGTAGCAGAGCCGCTGGTGATCACTAAACCTGCCTGCAGTGGACTTGTGGCAGCAATTAACGCGACCGAAAGCAAATTAAATAGGATTCGTATTTTCATATCTCTTATACTCTGTGTTAATTTACCGTTGAGATTTACTTCGTACCGAAAATATTGCGAGTCGCGCGGCGCTTCCTCAGAAGTACACCCCCAATGCCAGTGACCGCGAGCAGTGCCATACTCGATGGCTCCGGAACTGCTGTAATATCGAAGCCATCCAACGAGAAGGTCCCCACTTTTGCTCCGGTCGTTAAGCCCGAAAACGCATTTAAGTCCTCGCCAACAAGGAGATCGCCTGAAAGCCTAAACGAGTTTGTTGAAACGGTGAGCGTCGTATTAAAGGTGTCAAATGCGAATGACCCGTCGGATACCCCGAAGTGATTTGAAAAGATCCATCCAGAAGTTGTCGCGGTGACTCTCGACGCATCGTAGTAGACAGAATAGTCACCTAAATTAATATTCGTTGGAGTGTTATTGATTCCTCCACCACCGTTTGCCGCAATGAAATCTGTGTTGCCAAAATGGAAGGAAGCAGCGCCACCAATTCCGATTCGACCGGTTGCGGTAGCTGGGTTTCCATTGGAATCAATAGTAAAGTTAGAACTTTGTGGGAAACGTAGTGGAAGCCCTGCTACGCTGGGTGCAGTGTTATAGATCGAGTACTGCAACCCAGTAGACGTGGGAGGCGCGTACCCGGGTTGTGTACTAAAGAGTCGGTAGTCAGCTGTCCAAATTGGTGAGTCCGCAGTCCCAATGTTCACCAAATTTCGAATCTGAGGAATGTTACCATCGCGGTTTGCTCCTGAAGTCACACGGCGATTTGCGACTTCTGCTGCAGTGTAGTGCCTGCCCAAGACCATAAAGGGTCCATTCGCTGGGTTGTAGGTACCCGTATCAAAAGCTGTATTAGCCAACGCATTCGCATCAAAGTTCATAGTCAAAGTCCCGCCATTGACAGTGACCAAGCCTGCTTCCAGTGAATGAGAGGTAGGGAAAAGAGCTAACGCAATTCCGACAATGGCCAACATCGGCCTGTGAAGTAAAAAACCTATTTTCATTTCGAATCTCATGTTTGTTTTGTAATTTGTATTCTTTTGAACAGCGGTCTTATCTTGCACTAAGGTCTAAACCGCTGATTCGCGCTGGATACACGACATGAATCGCGCTCACAACGAACGCGGTCTAGCTGACTGTGTGACGAGCGAGCTTTGCATCACGCTCGCGTGAGCGCGATTGATGCCGTGATACTTCTGAATATCAGCCTTGTTGATTCCAAGTGACCCACATGATCTGATGGTCCAACGTTCCCAGACAGTTTCGATCGATGCGAATAGCAGTGCACACGCTTGCCCGATCCTGCGAACGGATAGCCAGCGCGATTCACTGAACGTCACAATCGAAAATCGACGAACCATTGAAGGTCAGACAGTGGCGATCAACTTGGAGATAGAAAGCCCTAGATGATTTTCGGGACTGGGCCATCGAGATCTAGATAGATCGACACAGCAACTTGGTCAAAGACCTCTACTGTGCCAATTGCGTAAGGATCAGCGATTCCGAACTCAGACGCGCTGGGTGAAATCGCATTCTTGAATAGCATCAACGCAGCTTGAATTCCAAGGCATTTAAACGCAGACTCGAGCAGCAGCACTCGCGGCTTTGGAGTGGAATTGGTTTCAGTTGCGGATTCTGCCAAATGTTCGCCGCTGTCCCCAACCTCCAGCACACGTTCTGATTTCGAACAACAACTAGTCGAACAACAGCTTTTGCTCGCTGGAGTATCTGTCGAGCAGATCCCCTTCTCCTTCGCTGGTGAACCACAGCATGTTTTAGTGACCTTGCTTTCGCGTTCCGCGGCCTTGCCTCCGCTGCAGCATTTGCACTTTGACTCAATTATGACCGCAACCAATGCACGCTTCGCTGCGACGCGAGCGACAAGAAAATCAGGCGCAACTACATCATTTTCCTTAGCCCAATCGAGTTTTTCTTCATCGGTATGGCAACAGCACTTATCCCAACAATGATGCGGATCAGTGCAACTGCAAGTGCACGCTTCACAGGGAAATCGCTCGACGGACTGCTTAACACGAAGATTGGGGATTGGAAGCCCCACCATGCAGAAGACAAGCACAGGCAACATCGCAGCAGCGACCCTGCGAGCCCATTTGGGCACCGAGTTGGGCGATGTTTGGCTTGGCTTGGAATACAAAGTTAGCGACTTTCCCGAAGAAAGCCCGCTCGTCACAGGCTAGATTTTAACAGCCCTAAGCAAGGTTGCAAAGCGTTTCTTTGGGTGTTCAAGTGCGATTTAATGACGCGGTCTAGTTGCCGTGAAGTTGATTTGCACCCTTTGCGCATGATAAAGCAATCTTCAGACGGGAGTGTCAGCACACCTCCAGTGATTGGGCAGAGCTTTGCCACGTTGAGTCATACTGTTAGACGTGGCGGAGCCAAATCGACCTGCCGTCAAACGCTTCGCTCAAGTTGCCCGGCTACGTGCGAATGAGGTACCATCTAAAGTTCGTGTGAGCATGACTTACAACCGTGATCTTGATGGCAAATCGAAAACATATTGCTGAGGATAACGATGAGAATTCGACGTACGGCTTTTACGCTCGTGGAACTGTTGGTGGTGATCGCCATCATCGGCTTGCTAGTAGGGTTGTTATTGCCCGCAGTTCAAGCTGCCCGCGAGGCGGCGCGAAGATCGAGCTGTTTAAATAACCTCAAGCAACTTGGCTTAGCGGTTCAGTCTTTTCATGATGTCAACAAAGGCATGCCTCCTCAAGCCACATACGCTGTTGGAAGCACATTTTCAGGCTATTCAGTCCACGCCCGTATTCTTCCTTATCTCGAACAAGGAAACTTGCATTCGCAAGTTGATTTTCAGTTGGGCTACGCAGCACAACCGGCAATCTGCAAAACAAAGATGCCCGTGTACCGTTGCCCAAGTGATCCCAAGGATGAGAATCGCGTCGATGGTGGCGTTGAATTCGCATCAACTAACTTCGGATTCTGTATCGGAACGTGGTTGGGGTTGGATTTGCAAACCGCAAAAGGAGGCGACGGCGCTTTCGGTTACAACATGCGACATAGCTTTGCCGCAATCACTGATGGGTTGAGCAATACGTTGTGTGCAGCCGATGTGAAGACCTTCACTCCTGCGCTGCTCGACGGTGGCCAACCAGCCGCTCCGTTCACTCCGCCACCCGATACGCCCGCGCAGGTCATCGCATTCGGCGGAACCTTTGACAAAGACTACTGTCACACGCAATGGGTTACGGGGCGAACCTTACAAAGTGGACTTACCACAACTTTTCCACCCAACACGAAAGTGCTCTACACGACCGGTGGGATCACTTACGACGTCGATTTCACTTCCGCACGCGTTTCCCCTACCGCGCCCCGACATGGCTATCGTGTCGTTACCGCCCGTAGCTTCCACACCGGCGGTGTGAACTCGCTGCTGCTGGATGGTTCGGTTCGATTTGTAAGCAGCTCGATTGAACAGTCGATTTGGCGAGCTGTTGGAACGCGAGCCGGTGGCGAAGTGGTTACTGATTTCTAACGTTGAGCAGTCGTTTTCCGCTGTTCATCTTCGGCCATGAACTTATCGATAACGCTCAAATGTTCATCGAAGAACTGCTTCTCGCTCTCTGCACAGAAATAATAGTTCTTGCCGTTGTGGTTTGTCCTAATCGAACGATCACCGTCCATCAAGCACAGCGGGCAAAGCGGTTTCTCCTCATTGAACTCAGGCAAAACAGCATAGGGCTCGTTCGAGTTCGGGTTCTGCCAGCACTGCCTTGATATTCGATACCATCTGCTAAGTTGACGGTGAGTTCAGTTCCCAAGTAACGCTCGACAACTCGCAGGGCGAGATCGATGCCCGAAGATACACCACCTGCAGACGCCAAGTTTCCCTGCTCAACAAATCTCGCTCCACGAACTAATTGAACATCGGAATGCAAGCCAGCGAAGCGGAAGTAACCGCCGTGATGGCAAGTGCAACGCTTGCCTGCCATCACGCCTGTCTTCGCCAGCACGAAGGCTCCATTGCAAACCGACATGGTCACATCAGTTGTCTTCGAAGCATTGCGAATCCACTCACACATCTCTTCGCTTGCACTCTCCATGCTCATCGCTGGTATGACGATAACTTTCGGAGCAGGCGCGTTCGCAAACGTGTAGTCAGGGAGAACGCGCATGCCACCGCCTACCTTTACCGGCTCCATCGAGCCAGCAACCATGTAAGGCTCGAATAGCGGAACGCCTTCCTTGGTCCATGCGAAGGCAAAGACCTCCAACGGACCACAGAAATCTAGCACCTCCGCATTGTCCCCGATAACAAATGCAACAGGCAATTTCCCTTCCGCTGGAACAGGCAACGGTGGTTGCTTCTCTGTAGATTGCGGCGAACTAGCATCATCCGTCGCGGCGAAACTCCGATTCGCCAAGACGGCAGCCGCCACTGACCCAACGCCAACGTACTTCATTAACTGACGTCGATCCATATTAAGCCTCGATGTTAAACAACTATGAGATTCAAGAACGCGGAAGCAACTACTTCACTTTGGCAAAGGGATCGACATCTTTGTCTTCATGCCACTGATATTCCAGTTGCGTGGCAAGTTGCCGAGCTCGGTCGAGTCCGAATATTTGTGCAACTAGAGCGAGCGACATATCCGTACCCGCAGAGACGCCCGACGAAGTGAACACTTTGCCATCCTCAACCCAGCGAGCACGCTCGACCCACTGAACCTTGTCACTCTGATTCTTTGCGAGCGAGAAGAAGGCCTTGTTCGAAGTGGCTTGCAAGCCATCCAAGACACCGGCCTTGGCCAGCAGCGCCGAACCTGTGCATACCGAAGTTGTCCAAGTACTCGCAGCATGTCGCGATTGCAGAAACTCAAGCAGCTTTTGGTTCTTCAACTGCGGGATAGTTCCATTGCCGCCAGGCACCATCAAAATGTCAATGTGCGGTGCATCATCAAACGAATAAGTGGCAACGGTGGCGATGCCTTGAGCGGAACGAACGGGACCTTTCGCCTCAGCTACCATGAAGACATCGAACTCAGAAACGTTGCCCCACATTTCAACTGGGCCGTACACATCCAGCACTTCGAAGCCTTCGTACAACACAACGCCCACGCTGTAACGAGTCTTCTTTGGCTCCGCAACTTGGCTCAACTGTTCACTACTAGGAAACTTGCTCTTGTCGAGAGCGGCCATTAAGTAAGCGTCTCGCGATTCTTTGCCAAACGCACTGAATTCCTGTCGATTGGTGAAGCCATCTCCGTCAGCATCACCCTCGGGACCAAACACATTGGCAAGCTGCAGTGCCAAACCGTAATCACTGCTCAGCGGCGTCCCAAACGCAGTGGTCATCTTGTTCATCGCATCGAACGATGCCTGCGTTCCCACCATGGCATAACCAGCGACGAGCGTTGATAGACGTGGCCACTTCGCAAGGTGCTGCGCCACGTCGTGCGTCGCTGAACGGTGCGCCTGATCCCAAGCGGCTCGGAGAACCTTAGCGTTCGCCTCATTGCTTAGCGATCGACCTTCGTTGAGCACTTTTGCAATCAAGGCCATTTCAATCGAGTCAGGAATTCCGTTCTCACCCGCCTCACCGTTATCGTCTGCCGTCAGTTTGAAGTTAACCTCCTTGAAAGCGTCATCAAAGTTGAGCGGCGGTTGCTCCTGCTGCGTTTCCTGCTCAGTATCCGCCACTGCAGCGGTCGATTCGAGCGTCGCATTGCTGCAACCAAGCGATGTAGCGATAGTAGCAAGCATCGCGACCGCCAGTTGGCGCAAGTATGACTTCGACGTGGTAATCATTTCAAATGGCTCAATCTAAAGAAGCGAAACGATGCGAGATTAATAAACCTTGGAAGTAATCATAGAAACGTAGTTACGAATTGCCAGTTCCGTGCGTCGTCGCCCTATTATGAAACCACTGGGAGTAATTCGAATAGCTGCTTGGCCTTGTCTTCGTCACCCAACTCGCGATGTGCGTAAGCGATTCGGATCTTCGCGCGAGCCTCTGTTGAGTCATGGATGCTCGCCAGCTGGTCCGGCTTGGATCGATTGAAGATTCTCAACGACCGCGCGGTGACTCACTCGCAACGTCAGGGATGTTGAGTAATAGATGCTGCGAGAATCTTCTGCTTCATCACTAGCAGTCACATGACGCGCAGAAATCAGATAGAGATTCGCTTGTTGAGGCTGAAACTCGGCGACGCCGTCACTATCGGTTTGGACTTCGTACTTCGAATCATCATCCGCTTGCAGATTAATCGCCTGCGGCAAAAAGCTCACGGTCACGCCCTCGATGGGCTTGGCATCGACCAGCAGCCGTACTCGCATCTTTGATTGTTCTTCGATCGAGGGAAATGGCGCGCTAAGCAACTGAAATTGAACCGGGAGCTCCAACAATTGCCCCGCGCCGGCATTGTTACTCGGAAGCTTCCCATCACCAGCAATGACAAATGCCTTCGCCGTAACGATACCCCGCATCACACGACCATCGTGCTCGATGGTTTGATCCAAGGCCTGAAGAAACCAAGTCGTGCCGCCATCGTGGATCGGCATGACCGAAACCCAATAGCCGCCGGCAGCATCATGGCTGGAACAGGTAAGCTTGGCCAAGATATCGATCGGATGGTGCGACGGTGGGACCGCTTCAACGATCGTCCTGCTCTTATCAGCGATCCCCTTCGTCTTGAAGTCACGTCGTCCCTCGTCGCAGTTTCCTAACTTGAAGGCGACCGAAACCACTTCATCCGTTCGTACGTAAGCACTGCTTGTTTCGATCCACAGATCATGCGCATGGCTCGGCGAGCATGGTATCGAAACGATCAACAACGCGCACAGCAATGCATATAACGAAAGACATCTCATGCTTCCCGCCTTTGACTACTCAAGCAAAGATATGTGACCGACGAGGAACAACAGTGGCCTACTTGGCATAACTTATCTTGCAGCCGCACAAGTTGCTGTCAGTGACTTTGACTTCGGTCCCGGCAAGCACAGAATCGACAGCATCAGCCACAAAGTGCTGGGTGACTTTCGCACCACTTTTGTCGTTGTCGAAAGCGCCAGCGAAAACGATCTTGCGATTCGCGTCGAGCACGAACACGTGTGGAGTGGTTTGTGCACCGAAGCCTTTGCCAACTTGCTGGTCGGCATCTTTGAGGTAGTCGAAATTGAACTTACTGCTTTCAGCTCGTTTCTTCAACGCTTCGATGTCTTCGGAGTTATCGCTGTTGAAGGCAACGACTTTGACTCCACGACCCGCATACTTCGAAGTAAACTCTTTGAAGCGATCTTCATAGGACTTCGCGCATGGACAGTGATTACACATGAAGACGACCAAAGTGGCTTTCGCAGCTTTGTAGTCATCAGAACTGTGCTGCTTCCCATCCGCTCCCGCCAACGCTTTCCATTGCGGTGCAGTTTTTCCCAGAGCAGCACGCACTGAATCATCCGCAAAAACTGGAGCAACTCCGACCAACACGCACACTAACGCAAAACTCGATACTCGCGACATGCTAAACCTCTTTCATTCCTGAGTTAACAACCGTCATGATCTGAAACTACGCCATCGGTTTGATCTTGATATCGCCAAGGTCAGACACGGCACCACCTTCAACCTTGATCTCCGAACCGTCACGCCCCTTGCGGCCGCCGTTAAAGCCCAGAATCTCGTGCCAAACGACCAATCGGCAGGGACCGCTCGGAACCATCTTGAATTCGAATGTTCCGTCGGCCTGAGTGACAGCGAAGTACGGATGATCGAAGACTCGCAGGAACATGCGTTCCCAGGGATGCGGCGGGCAGTTCACTTGCAACGCACCCTTCTCCGCTTTGAAATTCGGTACCGCGATCTCTGATCCAGGTGGCATCGTCTTGTTGAATGGTTCGTTTTCAAAACCAGTGAAGTTGAACACGTGACCAACTGGACCTTGGTTGCGCATCAACAGACCTTGCCCCGCTTGAAGTGCAACTGCGTGCGGTACATAGCCGGTTGGATCTTGATCAACAACGATCAACTTCTTGTCTTCAGGGATGACAGTCAGTGATTCGTGCGGAACGAGCAGTTGTTTCTTGTCGAGCGGTTGCAGCCAAACGTATACCCATCGCACTGCTTTGCTCTTCGCATCCACCACCCAATCTTGATTCAAAACCGGTCCCATCGACTTGAACCAGTCCAATTCCGACGGAGCTAAATTCGCTTTGCTCAGGTCAACTTCTTTTGCTTCGGGGACACTGCCATCAAAGAGAATGCGGCCGCGAAGACCACCAAAGTTCTTGTCCGAGTTCGCTTTGTCACCGGCAATCAAAACTTGTGAAGATCGCACCAACTCAGCGCCGCCCAGAAATACCCAACCGGTATAAGACAGAAAATCGCGAATAAAACTTCGCCGAGATTCCTGTTCGCGTTCGAATTGTTGTTCATTAAACATAGAGAATCTTTTTCACCTCAAAACGAATGTGGATGGAGCGATAGCACTGTCTTTGTCGCCAAACGCGAATTACTTAGGTAAGTTACTAGAACTCGAAACAAATCTGCGAACGCTAGGGAACAAAAATGCGTTCGAGCTTCAAATGCTGCGATTCGCAACCAGAAAGGAAATCTCGCATGAGAGAGCAGCGAATTCTGGGAAGCTATTCACTTCCCGTCGCACCCCAATTGAGCAGAAAAGCGGCTCAACACCGCTCGGCTTGGAAATGTTTTTCATACGAGTTCTCTAACAGTAAAGCTGCTAAGACTCGCTCGTCACTTCAGGATTTTAACACGCTCCGACTCATAAGCAATGCGTCTTGGAACGTGCGACAATTTGTACTTTGCAGCAACTGCTGTCTACGCGTCGTAACCGAGGTTGGGTGCGAGCCAACGTTCGGCGGTCGATACTGGCCAGCCTTTTCGTTTGGCGTAATCTTCGACTTGATCTCGTGTGATGAGGTCGACGGCGAAGTAGCGAGCTTCAGGATGCGAGAAGTACAGACCGCTGACCGATGCAGCGGGCCACATCGCATAGCTTTCTGTCAATGAAATTCCCGCCCGTCGCTCGGCTTCGTGCAGCTTCCACAGAGTTCCCTTCTCGGTGTGATCCGGGCACGATGGATAGCCAGTCGCGGGTCGAATGCCGCGGTACTTTTCTTCGATCAAATCTTCCTTGGTCAACGATTCGCTGATACCCATTCCTTGCGCACTTTCTCGTGCAGCATCTCAGCGAACGCTTCGGCTAACCAAACAGAGAAGTTGCGGGAACCGTACTCGAACCGACGACCTTGAGGTTATGCACAAATAGCGAGACTATCGATCGGCTGCAAGTCGCACCGGTCACCCCAACCGGTGCGTCCAGCTCAGACCAGAATTTAGGTCGGTTGGAAATACGGCGTTGGCAACAAGCTGTTTATCAACTGGCAATATCGATGGCGGCGTTCCAGGAATCGCTGACTCGCAATTTCATCGAATTGAGCGGCTGCACGAGTGCCCAGCGAAAGTCGAATCGAAGCGAACTTCATCGGTCCAGCCGACGCTGTTCCGAAGACGGTCCATACGGACGGCTGAGTCTCATCAACCAGCTCATCGGCTCGGTAGACTCGTAAGTTCGCGGCGGTGGTGTTTGATTCCGCCTTGTACATGAAAACAAACAGATGGAAGCTAACCGGCGGCCTGAACGGTCATTACCTACGCGGTTGCGCAGTCAATTCGATGATATTCCGATGAAGCGAATTATTTTATCGCAACAGAGAGCTTGTTCTCTTGTTGTCGATGTTGCATAGATCGTATTCGTCGAACAAGATCGGCATCGATCTATAAAACCTTCGTTCTCGCGAGTTTGTCGTACCTTCTTGAATCAAAACACTTAGCTTCGCTCAGCGATCGTAGACCGGTAGTACACGTGCCTCGGCACGTTCGTACACGACGTTGCCGTTGACGATCGCGGTTTCGACGTAAGTGCGGTAGTCGAGCGGCTGACCGTTGAGTACCAATAGGTCTGCGTCTTTACCAACTTCCAAGCTACCGATTCGGTTCTGCAAGCCCATCATGGTTGCGGGAACGATCGTAATCGCAGCCAGCGCCGTGCGTTCGCTTGCACCGCCACGCACCGCAAACGCGGCTTCTAATGGCAAACTCGTGAGGTCGCGTCCGGCCAATCCGCCTAGGCTGATCGAGTTGCTCAGGGCGTTGACAGCGAACGATACACCTTGCTCTTGCATGACGCGGGACGCTTCAATCCAAGTTCCCGTTCGATCTTCGGCTCCAAAAGTCGGCGAACGTCGTATCCGCGGTGTGAGTATCACCGAGGCATTCGCTTCTGCCAATTCGCGGCCCATGACCCAACACTCGGCGGCTCCATCGATGACGAGTTTATAATCGAGTTCCTTCGCCAACTCCACCAAACTCTGCATCTCACTAACTGTGTTGGCTGGGATACGCATGGCGACTTCTTTTTTGACAAGCCGCAGCACATCGTCTTTAACAGGTTTCCGCGGCGGCGGCAATTTCTTGCCGGCAGCAGTCGCCTTCTCATGCTCGGCTTGATCCTTCAAGTATTTCCTAGCCAGTTCGACTTGCTCACGCCAGTTGCGTTGGTTTGCTGCACCGATCAAAGAACCCGAGTTCGCATCCAGGAACACGTTCTCAGCTAACAACATTCCATCCAGAACTCCGTACGACATCTTTACGACTGCCGAACCCGTGGTCGCGATGGCCGTTGGCTTGGGAATGGCTAGCGGTTCGGTCGCTAGAATCGGCAAGCCGCAACAAGGACAAAGCGATACGAACTCACCAAAGTCCCGCTCCGATTGCTCCTGAGCCCCAGTCAGTTGGTCAAGGTCGGGATCGAGCCCCGGGAATCGTTCAGTGAACGGAAAGTCCTCTCCGGGAGCGCGTCTTCCTCGCCGTTCGCCACCGCCGCCAGAACTGACCTGTTGGCAACCGGTCGTGATACCAACGGCAACTGCCAAGCGCACGTTATCATCAAACGGATCCAAGCCATCTGAGTTCTTAGCGGAAGAATCACTCGAAGCATTGATGCCGATGCGGGAAACATTGAGTGCGACGAATCCAGGGCACAGGATCTTTCCGGATGCATCGATTTGTTTTGCACCTTCAGGTATCTCGACTTGCGTGCCGAGCGCAGCGATCTTTCCGTCTTCGATGAGGATCGTTCCGCCACGAATTGTTTCTCGCGTGACAGTGATGATATCGCCACCAACAATCGCTACGATTTTCTTAGGTTTCGCGTCGTCGGGTTTCTCCTTGGTTCCCTTTTCCTTCTCCTCGGTCGGTTTATTCTCCACTTCGTTCGGAGTCTCGGGGCGTCGTTCAAATCGACGCTCAGGGCGCTGTCCGAACGTAGTCGCATTCAATAGCAGTACGGCGAGTAAACTTGCAACCATGCCTGATCGCAAAACCCCTTCGCAACCTGACGTGCAAAGTTGACTTGTCGTTCTATATGACTCATTCATTGATCGGCGCTCCTGAAATATAAACTTGTTCAATGCCAGCAGTTACCGAGAAAGGATCTTCGTCGAACACAACCAAGTCCGCTTGCTTACCGACCTCGAGCGAGCCGACTTCTTTTTCAATTCCCAACAACTTGGCTGGTCCGATCGTTAACGCGTGCAAAGCCTCTTGGCGATCAAGCCCAGCTCGGACGAGCATTGCAGGCCCGAACAGCGGCGTTGGCTGGTGAGTTTGAAAGTCGCTTTGTCCCAGAGACTGTGAAAACACAAAGGGAACTTTCTTGTCGCTCAGCATTTTAGGCACATTCAAGCGGATGGCAGAGTTGGGCTTCAAGTCAATCGTGGGTGGCAAAATAACGGTAGTTCGCTTTCCATCGAGGCTCTCCAGCGTATTGAAGACGTTGGGGCCGCTGGCGATCAACACAACTTTCGCTTTTGGCGACTCGGCCAAAATCGCGCCCGCATGCAAAATCGCGGAGGCATTGTTGACGTTCACGAACACAGGTGTCTTGCCGTCGCGAATGTCAGCCCACAACGCTGCGGTTGGCGAAGCTGAAGCCGAGCTCGGCGTCGGGCTAGGTGTCGCGTTGGCAGTTGTGGTTGAACTTGGTGCAACCCCAGGACGTGCTCCTATTGGTAATCCACGCGAACCAAAAGGCGATCCACTTGTAGAAGTACTTCGCGTTCCGCCGCGAGAATCGGCAGGTTTCAAATTGTTGCGAAGCACATCTAGGCTTTTCGTTTCGTTCGTAACGGTGACCAGCACTTTACCCAACGGCTCTTGCACTTCAACATCGGCTCCAATGTCAGAATCAAGAACGCGTTTGGCGATCAACGACTGTGCATATCCGCCAGCCACAACATGGAACGTCGTGATGCCGCTGCGGCACGCTGGTTGCCAATTCACTTTAGTAACATCCAAGCTATCCGCGATTTTGGCAAACGTTGTTGCGATAGACGGCGCTCCGCCTCCTATCGTGAAGACTCGACCACCAAAGACGACAGTTCGGGTTTCAGTGGCCTGCGTTTCACGTCCGATCGTGACCACATAATACGGATCAATAAAGCCCGGCGTAATGGTCTTGCCGGTTGCGTTTACGACCTGCGCGGAAACGGGAATCTTTACATCCGTGCCGATCGCTTCAATCTTGCCGTCTTTGATCAGCAGCGTTGCGTTTTTTAAAGTCCCCTTTTCCGAAGCGGTCTCAATAGTCGCTCCCATGATTGCCAAAGTGCGCTGTGCACAAAGCGGGCTCAAGGGTACGAACCACAGCATGACGATGGCTAAGCATCGCAGTTTAAGCTGATCTAGATTGATGAATCGCATGGATAACGTTCTTTGACTGGAATCAGTGTTGGCTAGGACAATCAGCGTTGGCTAGGACCTAATAGTTGACCTGCTGTGGCAATACAATTCTTGAACTAAAAGCGGCGACGATCCTTGGTGATGTCGTACACGCTCGCTCCGTCGATGAAGACCTGTTTGACATAATTCCGTGGATCGACAATCGAACCGGTCGTGATCAAAATGTCCGCATCCTTACCAGGTTCGAGCGAGCCGACGCGATCGTCAATCATTAGTGCTTTCGCTACTTCGATCGTCATGCCGCTCACCGCATCTGCCTCATTCCAACCGTAACGCACGGCCATCGTTGCTTGAAACGCCAACTCCTCTTGCGGAATCACGGGGGCATCTGTGTTCACGCCAAGCCAGGTGACGCCACGGTTTGCGTACTCGGCAACAATTCCTTTAATTTGGCCATCGTCCGGGTCGTAGCGGAAGCCACGCGGACCAGCCATCACCGGAATATCGCGTTTAAGGATCTCGTCGCTAAGCTTATAACTATCGAAAGTTCCGTGATCGATGACGATTTTCAAATTCATTTCATCGTGCAAGATTCGCAGCGTCGACTGGACCACTTGATAGGCTTGTGTGTGGACTACAACTGGAATTTCGCGATGGAACAGTTGTTTGAAGTACTCCAAACGCAAGTTGACTTGCGGCTTCACATCTAATCGGCCCGCTTCAAAATCGTCCCATTGGCGAACGTAAACTCGTCCCTCTTCCAATTGCTGACGAATGACATAGTTCATGCCCATACGACCTGAGCCGACTTCGCCGTCACGACGTTCTGGATTCCCCGACTGAGCGATCTTAAGAACGCCCGGCGCGCGGATAATCACGTCCTTGAGTTTGCCAGGTCCGGTCTTCATCAAGGTTCCCCAGCCGCCCATGTTCGTGCCGCTGCCAGGGATGTAGCAAATGGTTGTCACGCCGCCCGCAATGGCGACTTTGAGATCGTCATTATGCGGAATGATCTGATCCCAGTTTCGCAGCTCGGGATTAGTCTGATAAACCATCTCGTTCAAGTCGCCTGATCCGCCAACGTGCGAGTGCGCATCGATCAAACCTGGCATCGCGAAACAATTCTTGTGCTCGACGATCTCGTACCCCTCAGGCACCTTGATCTCGCTCGTCTTTCCCACCGCTTCAATCTTGCCAGCCGAAACGAGAATTGTTCCGTTGATAATCGGTTCGCCAGCGGAAGTAATCACCTTGCCGACTTGAATGGCGTATTTCGGTTTCGCAGCTTCATCTGCTATGAGAACTGTTGCACCGCAACAGAATCCAAGGCAGGCGATTGCGGAGCGAAACACCAGGGAAGCGAGTTTCATTGGACTGATCATTTGTGGCTTTCCTTTTCGTAGACCCACTCGCCGTCAATCATTACCGCTAGGACTTCTGTCGAAAGCAACAGTGGCGAACCGCTTAACACCACGAGATCAGCATCTTTGCCGACTTCGATGGCTCCAACACTGTCGAGTCCCATGAACTTCGCGGTGCCTGCCGTCAAACCCTTGAGTGCGTCGGAGCTACCCAGTCCTTCGTAGACAGCGTAGCTAATTGCCGACGGCATTTCACTGACGCCAGTTGATGCATTGGATTGAAAACCGATAGGCACTCGCGCGACGGCCAACTCCGCCGCATAGTTGATCAGCTCACCTTCGTCGTCGGTGTCAACTAGCGTCGGACCAACCACAACAAACACATCGTTTTCCGCTAGCAACTTCGCTCTGCGCGAAGCCACCTCATTCGCTACGATAACCGTCTTTAAACCAAAGTCTTTACGAAACAATTTAACCGCCAAGTCGACAGCCTTTACATCAGAGACGTCAACCATCGCTACGATCTTGTTTGCAAACAAGTCGCGATAAGGCTCGAGGCTTGAACTGGTCGCTGGCTTTTTAGGCTCCGTTGGTTTCTTGGGTTCGACCAGTTCCGGTTCCGTTGGCTTCGCATCGCTTGGCTTGGCATCCGCCGCTTTGGTATCAGTTGACTTCGCAGCGTCGTCGGTCTTCGCATCAGCCTTTGCCGGATCCGTTTTGTCGCCTGGCGGAGTTGTTGACTTTCCTTCCGCAGGCTTATCAACATCTTTACCAGCATCATCCTTCTTTTCACCACCCGTCGCGTCTGCGGATGCCTTGGCGGCTTCCAGTTTTTTCTTCTCTTCTTCCGCCTTTTGCGCTTCAGCCGCTTTCTTTGCAGCCACGGCCTTTAGCGCTGCGTCGTACTTGGCCTTTTCGACTTCGTACTTTGCAAGCTGTTGTTTGTATTCGGCAAACTCCGCATCGTACTTCGTCCAGGCATCAGCGTAAGCCTTACCGGTCTTCAAAGTTCGCTCTACGTTGGCTGCGTCGGATGTCAAGTTACCCTTCACTTCGAAACGCAAGGCAACGGGATCCTTCAAAGCTCGCGGCGCGTCGGTCAACTTGAAAGCCAAGACAGGACTCGGCAAACGCGTCGAGCTCAATAGAGCCGTGGTGACGCCGCCTTGTCGACCCAGAGCAACTTGATCATCATCGCGAGCCAACAAAGGTCCGAGTGCGGTACCGAAGGCGATCGTTTCGCTGAGGCTGCCCCCCAGTCCCAAACTAGTTGAGCAATCGATCATCCCAGGAATGATGACAGCGTTCCCGAAGTCTCGAACTTTAGCACCTTGCGGTAGCGAAACGTCAGCTCCTAAGCCAGCGATCTTGCCGCCTGCCACGGCCACACTGCTTGATTCCAACACCCCGCCCGAGCTGTAGATCTTGGCAGCGTGAATCACCGTTGCTGTTTCGTTTTTTGCCTGGCTTTCAAAAACAGATCGACCATTTGCAAACGTCGAAAGCACTTTGGTTCCAGGCTCAAACGGCGCGCCCGACAATACAACAAAGTCAGCATCTGCATTTGCCTTCAGACTACCAACACGGTCAGCAACACCGAGCATCCGAGCTGGGTTGGATGTGATCGTTTTCAAAATCTGCGCCGATGACAAACCGCCGCGCCCCAATACCGATGCCGTAAACAACAGTTTATTCAAGTCTTGGTCGGTTGCAGATCGGAGCGCCAGACGATCGCCGGCACCTGCGTCGATCAACAAACGAGCTCGTTTCCATACCGGCATCTCAGGTTTGGCACCTTCGCGCGGGACAGTCGGATTTGTAATTCGGCCAGGACGCAATTCAGGATTTAGAATCACACCGCGGGCAAGATCGCTTTGCCAAACTTCACTGGCGGTCAGCAAATCGACTTCGAGCGGATCGACAACTATCCACGGTAAATTGAACTGTTTCGCTAACTGCAATGCCGCGCGAATTTCAGCGCTACTGCCCGCTGACCAACGCGACACAAGCTTCGCTTTGAGGATCTTTGCAAGAGCTTGCAGACGAACGTCGTCGGGCGACTGCGCTGCAGAGGCTTCCGCAAGCAGAGCTTCGAGGCCAACAACTGCCTGAGCGAGGCTCGTACCGAGCTGAGGCTTCGTGGGCTCTACAGGTCGCTCCACGGAAACGGCACCGACGGGCGGTTCATAAACAGTTGGCGGTGTGAGTCCCTCGCGTGTCAACACGATCCGAAAGCTTTCAACCTCGGACAAGATTTGTTTGGTTGCATCATCACCGGCCAGCTTCACCACCGCGCCTTGACCTGGCATCAGTCGATTATTGCCAGCCGAAATTTGAACCGTTGTAATGCCGGCTGCCAACAAAACTTGATAGTCGCCGAACGGATCGAAGCCATCGACCGCACGAACTTCAGGGCTGATTGCATACTCTTCAGCTCGCGTCGATTCGACGATATTCGTTTGCGCAATCACAAGCCCCGGAATCAAGGTCGCTGAGCCCAGTTCATGTCGTTTGGCACGCGCTGGTATTTCGACTTTGTCTCGCGGACCAACCGCGACGATGACGCCTTCGCGAACTAGCAGCACTCCGTTGCGAATAGGGTCGCCTTCGCCCGTCCAAATGGAACTGGCAAAATACGCGTCGTCGGTTTGTGCGAGACTCGGCGCGACGAGGAACGCACTCAGCAAAAGCGCGATCAGACTATTGTTTGTACAACGCAGCCCGAAGTAACTCAATTCTGTGATCACTCTCATGCTTACTCGGCCTCCGGTGATAACAGTCGCTTGAGTTTCTGATCGGTGTCGCGTTCGTAAACCACTTCGCCACCCACAATCGTTGTTTCAACCCAAGTCGCGATATCCAATGGTTGACCAGTGAGCACCACCAAGTCCGCTTCTTTACCAACTTCGATACTGCCGACGCGGTCGGCGATTCCCAACAACTTGGCTGGTTCCAGCGTTAGAGCGGCCAAAGCTTTGTTCTCGGCGACACCGTACTTGACCGCTGTTGCGGCTTGGTACCAGAAATAACTTGTACCCAGCGAAGTGCGACGATCCGATTCGCTGACTTGAAAAACGAACGGCACACCAGCTTCAAGGTAGATCGTCGGTAGCTCGATCTTCTCATCTTCTCGGGTGCGAGGATTTGTTTTCCAGTACACAAGGGTCGGATCGAGAATGACGGTTCGTTCTTGCTTTGCGAGCAACTTTACGGCTTGGTAGCACTCTTGGCCGAGTACATAAATCGGTTTCAAGCCATAGTCTTCGACCAGCTTCACGGCGGCAGATACATCCATTGCAACCTCGCAGTAGATGTAGACTGGCATTTTTCCTTGCACAGCCAACTTGAGAGCTTCAAGTCCGATGTCTACACCGGTTCCAGCAGCGTCCGCTGCGGGTTCTTCCCCCGCTGGTTTTTCTTCTCCACTGCCATCGCCACCTGCATCGCCTTCTTTTTTCTCTGACTCGGCTTTCTTCGCAGCTTCTTCGTCCTTGTTATTCTCTTCGTCTTTGCTGTCTTCGTCATTTGTCTCGAGAGCCTTCTTGGCAGCATCTAATTCCTTTCGCAGCAGCGCCATTTGGCTCATGCGGCTGCCACTCGTTGGACGAAGCGAGAGTTTTAAAGCCGAATCGCGGCGAACAATCATGTCGTTTACATACTGCCCAGCCGTCTTCACGATAGCCGCTTTACCACCGATCAAAGTGCTGTTGCCAGGCACGACGGCTGCGGAGGTGATGCCATTGCGACGGCACTCTTCGAAGTAGGCAGCCACTGGATCAATCGAGTCGACCACCGAAAGAAAAGGCACAACGGCGGCTTGCTCATTGGCTTGACTCATTCCAGCGGCATTATGTGCATCGATGAAACCAGGCATGACAAACTTGCCTTTGCCATCGATCACATGCGCTTCACCAGGAATCGTGACGTCGGTACCTACGGCTTCGATGATTCCGTCACGGATCAAAATGGTTCCGTTCGCGATGGTCTCGCCGGACACCGTGATGATGGTTGCCCCTTGAATCGCAAGCGGACCTGTCGCGACGGCTCGGTCGATTTGGGCGAACCCAAGGCAACCGAGAGCTGCCAAAGCGATCATTGCAATGCGTGAGTGATGTAGTTTCATTTCTTGCTCTCGAGGTTCCCGTAAATTTTGCCACCCACCATAGTCCACTCAACTGTTGACGAAGGTTGAAGCGGATCACCGCTTAGTGCAACCATATCCGCATCCTTGCCAGTTGTGATCGAGCCTAATCGCTTATCAAGTTTCAGAATCTTCGCAGGCATCAAAGTGATCGAGGCCAACGCGTCTTCCTTGGGCAATCCGAAGCGAACAGCGAACTGTGCTTGAGCCAGCAGGTTGTCGCCAGCCAAGCAGAAAGTGATTCCCGCAGCGTGCAATTTGCCAGGCACATTCCACCGCAGTTGAGTACCTTCCTGGCCACGCAAGCTGCGCCCCGCTGAGTTCGCGGTCAGCGCTGTGAAGACCAACTCAGCTTTTCGTTCTTTGAACTCGTCGATCATGCGGTACACTTCATCGCCGCCATAGATCGTTGGCAGAAAGCCGTAGTCGTTGCCCAGATCCAACGCGGCGCGGATGTCGTAGTCGGTGCGACTGACGCTAAGGACTGGACGCGAACCATCGACAATCCCCTTTAAAATCGCAGTCGTCTTCGGGTCAATCGCCTTGGATTCAATTCCTAACTTGGCTTGGTGCAACGATTGGCGAATGATCCACACGACGCCCATACGGTTGGTCGGCTGTCGCACGTAGATACTATCAGGGCGACTGCGCGATCGATTGCCCGAAACTGGATCACTGCTGATCGCCAGCAGGACGCCTTGCTCGGCATTCAGAATGCGTTGTTCAACCGCGCCCGCTGTCTTCAGTACACACGCAAAGCCCGAGAAAACGCTTTCCGTTTCAGGTAGCACTTGTACCGTTGTCACGCCTTCATCGACGGCTTCGGCAAAGTCGCGAGAGCGCCAGTCAACTGCGCTTGCAGTATCAAATTCCGGAGTTACCTCGCGCGAAATCTCAGCCCCACCGCGCAAGCCAGCTTGACTTGATGCGTTGATAATGCCTGGTATCAGCGTATCGACTTCGATCTCACGCGCCGGCAAACCCAACTCAATCGACTCGCCAACGAACGAGATCTTACCTTCTTCGTTCACCAAAACTTGACCTGGCGAAATGACTTTACCATCAACCGTATAAATATGCTTGGCTTTGATCAGCGTCCGGGAGTCTTCCTGCGCTGTCGCGACTGAGCTCATTGCGCACAGCCAACAAGCGGTGAGCAAGAACGTTAGAGTGGACTTAGTTTGCATCGGTACCTCGCTGCTCCAGATCCCTCGAGACGACTTTATCCCGCGAAACGACTTTGCCATCTACGATCACGCACAGCGGCTTTGCACCGAGATCCAACGGCGATGCTGACCACACAACAAAGTCCGCTGCCTTGGAATCTTTGGATAACAGCTCATCGGGTCCATAGCACAATCCGCTCAACGCGCTAGCCGGAGCCATGCCAGCTTCGGTCGCCATGGCAGCAGTCAGCCGCAATTGCTCGGCCGTTTCACCAGCAAAGTAAAGATCGATACCGGCTTGAGATGCTGCGGCCAGATCTTGCGGGTACCAGTTGTAATCGGAGACGCTCACAGGTCGCGCGATCACGCTTAGGTTAAGTGCCTTTATTCGTTCCAGGAAAGGTTCTAGCTGCACAGCACCCAGCAAAGCGGCCTTTAATTTCTGATGCTCGACCAAATCAAGTGCGGCGCGAATGTCGGCATCGGATGATACTGCAAGCAATGTCCACGTTTTTCCGCTCGCAACCGAAGTCAACTTATCGGAACGCTGCTTCGCCAGTCGCTGCTGGACCACTTCAGGGAGATAAAGCCGAGTGTCCAACAATTGGCCACCCAGCGACTCTTTAATCAACTGCAGTTGGCCAGCGAGGCTAGAAGGGAATCGTTCCGTTGACCGAGCGGAACTGGTCAACGTGAATTTCATCGTTGCATCGCGCACCAGGACCTGATCCTTAGCCCCGAGCCGAATCACACTCGAGCGACCTGCGAGCGTGTTGGCATCGCCTGGAGATAAGAGAGCTCGCAACATGCCCTCTCGTACGAGCTTGTTTTCGCCTTCGAATCCAGCTGTGATTGCGTCGGCAGCATCGATGTATGTAGCATCGGAAAGCTGCGGATCGACCAATCGGCTGAGCCCAAGCGTTGCGTGCGACGAGAAAAGCCCTGGCGTAACCCAAGCACTACCGACGTCAACGACTTGAATTCCCGATTCAACTTTCGCGTCGATTGCGTCAAGGCTAACGACCGTGCCTTGCTCCGTGTCGATCACTACCGTTTGCGGCGATGTCGTACCGTCTGGTTGTAAATAGTTCTTAGTCCTGATCGCAATCGTTGATGCTTCCACTGCGTTCAGTTCCGCAGCATCACCGCTCGCTCTAGATGCAGCGACTTGTTCTTTGGTTTCGCCGGGTTTTGATTCGTCGGTCGATTTGGCGTGATGGACAACTTTGCCAGCCACAAGGACCAAAGCAACCTTAGCAGATGAATCCGTCGGATGGCCTCGGAAACAAACCAAGTCGGCTCGCTTGCCAGCTTCGACGCTGCCGAGCTGGTCATCGACGCCCAACGCCCGAGCCGCATTCAATGTCACCGCCAACAAGGCTGCTTCCGGGTCGATTCCGGATGCGATCGCTTGACCAACGTGAGCTCGCAGTAGCCGCGAACTGCGATCCGTCGTTCCCGCCGACGCAATCACTAAAGCACCGTCGTAGCCATGAAGTGCTCTCGGCCAAACTCGTTTGCTATCCGGATCGTCGCGATAGTTGGACTCCGCCGATAGCCATGGGCCGAGCACGATTGGAGCCATTAGTTTGCGTAGGCCTTCGGTCGAAGATCGCAAGTCACTAACTCCCGCAAACACGACTTGCAGCTTCGTGAATTCCTTCAGCAACTCTTGCGCGTAATGAGCGTCGTCGGCCGTATGGATTTCAAGTCGCAGCGGAATCTGTCCGTTAACCACCTTCGCCAATCGCTCTTTAGCATCGTCCTGTCTAGGCTTTGTAGGCGGCTTCTCCTTCGCCGCATCGCCCGGCTTCACTTCAGGCCTTTCGCCTTCCGTTGCAGTGTCCTTTTTCTCTGTATCTTTTTTTTCTGTGTCCGTTTGCTCAGGATCCTTTTGCTCAGGTTGTGGTGCTGGCTTTCCAGTTTCTGGGCCGCCAGATACTGGTCCGCCTGTTGCTGGCCCACCAGTACCGCCGGGCCTACCGCGTCGAAAGGTGGAACTGGGTCGAGCATCCGAAGACTGCGGCTTCTCGGCGTCTGGTTCCTTCGCTTTAGTTCCAGGTGTTGGCGTCGAGGGATTCACTTTTGCCTTTGCTTCGGCTGCCTTCTTTTCCTCTGCTTCTTTTTTCTTTACGTACTCGTTGTACTCATCCCATTTCTTTTGATACGCAGCCGCATCAGTGAAAGCCTTTTTGATGCTCTCAAACTGTTGTGCTCGAATTCGATTGTTGGCTGCGCCGACACCAATCGAAGCTTGCAGCGCCGCATACTTGCTTAGCACCGTTGGACCTGCATCGCCAGGTACAGTCGAAAGCACCGCACCGTAGCCCCCGAGAGTTCCGCTGCGGCCTGGTTGAACATAAACAGTTGTAACACCGTGCCGGACTACTTCGTGCCATTGATCGCTATAGTTATCGATGCCATCCAGTACATTCAGCGACGCATCCGAAGCAGTCGCGTTTGCTGCTGCCGTCGTCAACCACAATCGACTACTTGCATCGATCAAGCCGGGGGTGAGCACCATGCCGGTTACATCAAGCGTCTCGACGCCCGTGGGCACTTCAAGATCGCGACCGCCAACTTTGGAAATCTTATCGCCGGTCAACAGCACAACTCCGTTCTCGATAACGCCTTGACCGCCAAGCGTTTGGATCTGAGCTCCTACGAGCGCCAGAGTCGGAGTTTCGGGTTGCTCCTTCGCAGGAGTTGCAGCTTCGGCTGATGCATCCGGCTTTGCAGTTGCATCCGGCTTTGTTGCCGCATCCGGGCTTTTCTCCTGGCCAAGTGCACTGGAAGAAATCAATACGCTGCACAGCACTATGAGCCAACGGAACATCGCCGGAGTCGACAGTCGAGTCACTGTGCGGGCGCTACGCCAACATGGGACGCGCGAAAAGGCAGGCTCTCGGTAACACCATTCGTTCATAAGCATCTCTTGATGTAGATCCTTGTTGCCAACTCAACCGAATCCGACAAATCACGAAGCCATCTACGGTAGGTCGTCGACAAGTAACAATACGGCGACTGGTAACGTGCGGCTGGTAACGTATTGAGGCAGGGCGAGAGAGGAGGCGCACCGAACAGAAATATTCGCCCAGGTCATACGTTAAACACCGATCAATCGAATCGCAAGCGGCATTTGATTATTCTTAGAGACTTGCTTTTCCCCTGAGGTCGGCAACCCTCAAGTGCCCAGAGCGGCGTCGATTCAGGCTTGTTTTCCGGCGGCGAAGATCAAAACCGCTCTCAGTAAACTACTGCGTATTCCGCTGCCCTAAAGGGATTTACACCGCCTCCGGTGGTCGATCGCCGTGACCTGCGTCCGAACTGACTGGCTCCATAGAAATTTGAGATTGATGCCTCCCGCTAGTCCTCACTCGAATTTGCGGTTCATCCGGCTTAAGTCTGCGCAGAATCAATCAGCTTTGGGAACACGGCGGCAACGGAAAGAAGTCAAATATCAAGGATAAGTTCGCAATCGATATGCAGCTAGCTTGCTGGTTAACAGCGGTGAATTTGGCCCAATGAAGCGTGCAACTTTGTCGATCTCGGCAAGCGTCTTCTCGGACGGCCCCGCTGTTTCCATGTCCAGATCCTGAAAGATCTCTCGACACAGAATGGCTAACCGGTACTGCGGGTGTTCTTCGATGTTGGCGTCCGCAGTCACGAGTTCAGCATATTCGCTGATCGTTTGCTGCAGGAGCTCATAGGCGGAATCACCGTGGCCAGCTGAAAAAAAAGTCCAGGCCTTTTCTCTTTGCAAGTTCAAACGAATCCAAGGCGCGATGTCCAACTCGCGCGAGACCTGGATGGCTGCATCGAATTCGGCAATCGCTTCATCGTAGCGCTTTGCTTCAGTTAACGCCATGCCGAGGTAGTGTCGAATGCGACGTACAGTGCGTACACCCATGGCACCCAGGGCGATTGCATCTTGACGCAATATCTCAAGTTGCAAAATCGCAGCGTCAAGATCGCCATTCAACGATTGCAGATAAGCCTGCATAGCTAGGACCTTCAATCGCAATACAGGTCGAAGGCCCTTGATTTTGGAGGCGTCCCATTCGGGGCGCTGCAGCATGATCAGTATCTCAGTCAGCAGTGCGCTCGCCTCGTCTTGTTGACCAGCCAAGAGGTAAGCGTCCAGCAAATAGTGTTTGCGTTCGACATCAGTCAGGTTGTCTGTACCAACCCTCGAATGGAGCACTGCCTCCGAATGTGCAAGCTTGGGAATCGCTTCGATGAGTCGATAGCTGCCCAGTTGAGATTGTCCGATCGTATGCTCCAGCGTTAACCAAAGGTAGTTTTCGTCGGGCAATTGCACCAGCTCGCAGCGGGCTTTGGCGGACGCGAGTGCGATTAGCGCATTCTCATAGTCGCCGCCCGAGTCCAGCACGCTGCCAAGGCTTGATCCCAAGTCGAGTGTCATTTGGTCTCGTTCACTCAACGACTCCACAGCATGTTCGAGGGTAGCCTTGGCAATCTCAGCCGCTTCACGAAACCGATTTCGCTCAGCCAAACAGTGAAAGTGCCCTGTTGCGGTCCGTAGGCTGCAACGATGAGCGGGGCCGAGCTTTTCCTCAAGTTGCTGTCGGGCTTCGATATAGCGAGCTTCCATCAATTCCGAGTCGCCGTAGTAGGAATAGTGTTTGGCGGCCAAGAAGATCGCATCATAGGCACCAGGTCGGTCGCTATGAAACTTGAGCAACTGATCACGTAGTCTAGTAACTTCATCTATAGACGGTTGCCGAAACGCAACACAGAGTCGAATCATCAGACCTTCGTAACTGTTCTCCGAACCAGCTCTGCGGTGCTGATCAACCAACTCCTGTTCCATCGTGCGCGTTTCGGTCGCATTCAGATAGCTGCTGCGGAGCGTAATCAACAGTGCACTCTTCGCTAGGAGTGTTTTCTCATGCTCGCCTAAGAGGCGCTCACGCGTCTCAAGACAACCTTGCAGCAATGGCAGAGCTTTCTCATATTGGCCGAGACCGTTGAGGGTGTCACCGAAGGCATATTGAATGTCCGCTTTGATTTCAGACTCTTCAGGGAAATCCACGTCGATCTGCTCGATGGAGTCCTCGATCACATCGACCAGCAGTGTTTTGTGGCCGTCGCGTAGCGAACTAGCGCGGCTAAATGCTTTGGTCACATAGTTGAGTACTTGTTCTGCATTTTGTTTGGCGATCACGGCGTCCTGCGTTGCGGTGTTAGCACGGGCCTGTTCGTTTAACGCCCATTGAAGAGCCAACGTGAGGACCAGTATGAACCCTGCCACCGCGGTAACTGCTCCGCGATTGCGTTGCACGAACTTTTTGGCTGCATAAAGTCGACTGGGTGGCGCGCGGCGAATCGGCTCTCCGTGCAGCCAGCGCGTCAACTCGTCCGCAATGGCCACCGCCGTTTCGTAACGCTGTGAACGATCCTTCTCCAAGCAGCCCCGCACGATCCATTCAAGTTCACCGCTGAGATGCCGATCGATACCGCTCAGCGAAGCGGGCTGAGCGTTGCGGATCAACTGGATCGCGTCTTCCATCGGCAAGCTGTTCAGTTGATATTGCTGGAGCGGACGCTGATAGGAAAGCAGCTCGTACAGCACACAGCCAAGCGAGTACACATCGGTGCGAGTATCGATATCCAGTTCGCCCAGTCGCGTCTGCTCGGGGCTCATGTAATCCAGTGTGCCGACGATCTGCCCTGTGCGGGTCGTCCAAGCGCCGTGGTCTTCCGGTTCGATCGCCCCCGGGTGCAACGCTTTGGCGAGTCCCAAGTCAATGATCTTGGCTTGCGCGACACCATCATGATTGGCCACCAGGATGTTGGACGGCTTCAAATCCCGATGCAGGATCCCTTTTTGATGCGCGTGCTGCACAGCGAGACAGAGTGGCAAGAACAACTCCACACGTTCACGCAGCGAGAGGTTTTGCTGCTGCGAGAATTGAACAAGGGAGGGGCCATCGACGATTTCCATGACAAGAAAGGGTTGGCCATGCGTGGTCGTAGCAGCCTCAAACAGCCGCGCGATGTTGGGGTGTTGCAGCACAGCCATCGCCTTGCATTCGCGGCGAAAGCGATCGACCATCGGCTGATTCCAGGTTCCGCTGCCGATCAGTTTGATCGCGACCTCGCGCTGCACAGGTTGCGATTGACGAGCCCGCCAGACGGTTCCCATACCGCCGCTGCCCAAGTGCTCAAGCAAGCGATAGTTGCCGAGCGTATCGCCGGCTTTCCACGTTGAACGCGAGTCGCGAAACGCACTTGCGAAGAAGCTCTGACCGCTGTGACGACGATCTTGCTGATTGTCATCCTGACTATCGAGCCGACTATCACCTTGTGGCTCGCTTGGAACTTTATCTCGCGAATCGTCTTGGGTACTTAGGTCTCCAACGTCGATTAGGCTGGAGAGTTCTTGGGGCAGTTCGGCGAGTACGCTGGCTGGAGAGTTCTCAATACCACGGCTCTGATCGATCGACAATCGCAGCCGAATCAACTCCAACAGCAGTCGCTTAGCAAACTTGAAATCGCGGTGGATGTATGCCGCAGCTTGATCAGGTAGAGCGTTCCAAAAATCACCTAAGCGCAATGTGTACTTGGATTGCTGAAACGCTTGTTCAAACTCGTCGCAAACTTCGTTGACAAGCAGTTCAGGATTGAAGGGATCTTGCGGCAACATACTTGTTAGCACACTCTGATTTGTATCGAATGCCTAGGCCACTTGCGAAAAGAAATGTCTCACTTCCATTCACGATAGCGATCGTGACCATATAGAACGAATGAGCTTGAGTTTTAGTTCTACTGTCCGTTCAACTCGGCCGATGCGCTCTGCGATTTCGGCGTTCGAGTAACCCGACATTCGCAGCAAGGCAACTTGGCGGACTTGTTCATTCGGAAGTTGATTCAGCAGTTCTTCGATCATTTCTTGCAGCTCTACGTAGTCGCTCGGCGATAGTTCTCGTTGAATGAAGTCAGCTAAGTCGCCCATGCCTCGACTTCCAAATGCAGACTCGCCCTGCACCTTACCACCGCCGTTCTTTTGGCGGTTGTGCTTGATGCGTACGTTGACGGATCGGCGAACGCCAATCAGCGTCAACATTTGCCAGAGTTCATCTCGATTGCGCACGCTATGAAAACGACCCTTCTTGACGCCATCTAACAAAGCCAGAAACGCATCCGAGGCAACTTCGTCCGCCGAAGTAATCCGTTTGTGGCGAGCATATAACTGACCTTCGATGAAGCCGCATAGTCGATTGAAGTACCGTTCCCACAAGAACTGGACAGCTTGTTCACTCTGCGAAGGTGAATTGAGTTCATTCAGGGCTCTGGTGACCGAGCCTGGCTGCGAATCAGACATGGTGCAACTGTGTAGATTGAGAGGAATTAACGTGCAGATTGTAACTGAAGAAGTCAGTACTTTTGTCCAAGCACGTTGCGGATTCTTCAAATTCAGTCGTGGGCTATTGGCCGCTGTAAGGTAGGTGCGCGGCATCGGGTGAAACATTTCGAAAAATCTACAAATTCGTTTCGGGCATTCGCCATTTTTGTTGACCGGTTTCTATTGCCTTACAGAACATGCAGATCGGTTCAGCCACAGGAGCAGCGTTATGATTCGAGCGAGGATCTGTTCGGCGTCCCGATCTATCGAGCCAATGGAGCCGACTTTGTAGAAGTGGCTGAACAGTGGGATGATTGCGTTTCTCGCGTTTGGGAGTATCGCCAGCTAGCCATCGCAGTGTTTGATTTTCAACGGCTGACCAATCACGTCAACGCGGATGATCAATCCAGGCCAGCAGCGGAGAAATGGGGCTGGCCGGAATCCAAAAGGCCGTGGGCAAACTGTGCGTAAGTAACGCAGAGATAGGTGCTTCTGCTCTTGTTAACATCGATTAACCTGCAGGGTTGACTTCGCCTAACATGCATTGATGGATCACTTGCGTATGGGTTTGTGGGCACAGTGCAAGGCGACTTTGACTATAATAAACGTGTTGGTTCCCACCCAGCCCGGCATCTTGCCTGCCCACCTGCGATTAGAAAATCATGATGCGATCACTTTTGCCAGTTATGGGTTTAGTCTCCCTTTCTACGTTGACGCTGCAGACGTATGCCGCTGATTACCAGCGTGATGTCCAGCCGATTCTTGCTGAGCATTGCGCTCAATGTCATGGTGTGGATGCGAATACGCGAGCGGCTGAGTACCGCTTGGATATCGATGAGATCGCTTTGAAGGGCGGCGAGTCAGGTAAGCCAGCTATCGTGCCTGGCAAACCCGACGAAAGCGAACTCATGCGTCGCATCGTTTCGCAAGATGCGGATACGCTCATGCCTCCGCCGGAACACAACAAGCCGCTATCGGCCAAGCAGATCGAGACTCTGCGACAGTGGATCACCGAGGGGGCGAAGTTTGAAAAGCACTGGGCCTTTGTCGCTCCACGAAAAACAAACTTGCCCGGCGGCGACGCGCTCAATCCAGTGGATGCGTTTGTTGTCAGCAAACTTGCGACCGAAGGTTTGACACTGTCCGAACGGGCGAGTTCAGCCGTGCTGTGTCGACGCATCTACCTGGACTTGATCGGCCTTCCTCCTTCGCCTAAAGAACTGGCTGAATTCGAAACGCAAGGTATCGAAGCGACTATCGATAAACTGCTGGCTAGCGAACGCTTTGGAGAAAAGTGGGCCCGCCATTGGCTCGACGCGGCTCGTTACTCGGATACCAACGGCTACGAAAAAGATCTCAAACGCGAACAGTGGAAGTGGCGTGACTGGACAATCGAAGCCCTCAATCGCGATATGCCCTACGATCAGTTTTTGATGGAACAGATTGCCGGTGACCTAATGCCCAATGCGACTCAATCGCAAATGATCGCGACCGGATTTCTGCGAAACAGCATGGTCAATGAAGAGGGAGCGATCGTCGCCGAGCAGTTTCGGATGACGGAAATGTTCGATCGCATGGACTGCATTGGCAAATCGATCTTGGGCTTGTCGACTCAGTGCGCTCAATGCCACTCGCACAAGTTCGATCCGCTAACGCACAACGAATACTATGGCATGTTCGCTTACTTGAATAATTCCTACGAAGCGCAATCCTGGGTCTACACTCCGGAGCAGTTGCAACAGATCAACGACACAAAAACAAAGATCGCGGCCGTTCAGCAGCGAATCCGCGATTCGCGTCCCCAGTGGCAGGCAGAAGTGGCAGAGTGGGAGCAGCAAATTGCGCAGTCCCAAAGCCAAACCGTCTGGGAGCCTCTGTCAATGATCGAATTGGGCAGCATCAGCGGCTTGAATCATCCGACCCAGGAACGCGACCAGTCGATCTTGATGAAGGGACATTTGAGCGGAGATGTATTCTTTATTTCGGATGCCAAGCTGCAAGGAGCAACGGGCCTGCGACTAGAGGCTTTGAATCATCGCGATCTACCCTTCAATGGCCCAGGGCGAAGCGGTTTGGGAACTTGGGTTGTGCACGAGCTGGAAGTGCTGATTAATTTGCCTGGCACTACAGAATGGACTAAACAAAATCTGGTCAATGCAACGGCTGATTTCTCGGAACCTGAGCATAAGAATCCGGAAGGGAAAAATGGTACCGGGCCTGTTGCGTTTTTGGTCGATGGCAAAGACGAATTCAAATGGAAAGCTGACCGTGGTATCGGTCGCCGCAATCAGCCTTCGGTTGCCGTCGTGCAATTTGAAAAACCGCTCGAGTTCCCCGAAGGGTCTCGTATCAAAGTGGTCTTACGAATGGGCGAGATGCTGGGTTGTTGCCGAGTCAGTTTGACACGCGGTCCCACACCCTCCGCGCTGCCGCACGACCACGCAGCCATTCAGGCCATCCAAGTTGCGGCTGAACAGCGTTCCACGGAACAAACCGCTGTGATTTTTGACGCGTGGTGCAAGAGTGTTCCCGACTTGAAACCATTGAACGATGAGATCGATGCGCTAGTAAAGAGTTTGCCGCAAGCCCCGACGTCGATCCTGCACGTTGCAGAACGAGAGCCGACAAACCAGCGAGCGACCCATTTGCTCGATCGAGGCGCTTGGGACAAGCCGTTGGATGTTGTGCAACCGCATGTACCGGCGGCTCTCCATACTTTTCCTGCGGATGCACCGAACAACCGTTTAGGGTTTGCACAATGGTTGGCGGATCGGCGATCGCCGTTGACGGCTCGAGTTGCGGTCAACCGGATGTGGCAAGCTGTCTTTGGAGTGGGCTTGGTCGAGACTTCGGAGGATTTTGGTACGCGAGCGCCGGTTCCAGTTTACCGCGAGCTGCTCGATTGGTTGGCGGTTGATTTCATGGAGCGAGGTTGGAGCCAAAAGCAGATCCTGCGCACGCTGCTAACCAGCCAGACTTACCAGCAAACGTCTCATGTTGCACCTGCGTTGTTGGAGAAGGATCCCAAGAATGTTTTGCTTGCTCGTGGGCCAAGAATTCGAGCGGATGCGGAGGTTATTCGTGACATAGCGTTATCGGCCGCCGGGTTGATGACCAACAAGTTCGGTGGTCCAAGCGTGATTCCACCGGTGCCGCAAAACGTGCTCGACTACAACTACGTTTATCCTGACTATTGGAAACCGGCGGAAGGCCCCGAGCGATATCGCCGAGCTGTGTATGGATTCCGCAAGCGATCGATGCCTGATCCTGTCATGTCGACCTTTGATGCGCCTAACGCGGACTTGCCGTGTGCGCGGCGAGTCCGATCGAATACACCGCTGGCTGCCTTAGCGGGTATGAATGAAACGATCTTTGTTGAAGCCGCGCGGGCCATGGCTCTGCGAGTCTTGAACGAATCGGGTAACACCGAAGCAGATCGCATCGACTACGCATTTATGCTGTGCACGGGTCGACAACCCAACGAAGCAGAACGCCAAGAAGTGCTCACCTTACTTGAGAAACATCGCAAACGATTGGCGGATGGTTGGTTGAATGCCAAAGAGGTGGCAACAGGTGACGCGGCGAGCGTTCCCAAGCTTCCAGAACACGCGACGCCTCAAGATGCTGCTGCCTGGACATTGGTCGCCCGCGTGATATTAAACCTAGATGAAACGATTTCGAAGAACTAGATTATGAATACCCGACAAGCAATCCTAGAGTCTCAATCGTTGCTGACACGTCGCCGCTGGTTTCTCAGTCAATGCGGAGTTGGTTTGGCGGGTATCGCCGCTACTTCCTTGATGGCGGACGAAGTCCCACGTCAATCAGGCCCTTTAAATCCGCTGGCACCGAAGCCACCGCATTTTCCAGGTAAAGCCAAACGCGTGGTGTATCTATTTCAAGCCGGTGCGCCCAGTCAACTGGAGTTGTTTGACAACAAGCCTGAGCTGGCAAAGTTGAGTGGCCAGTTGCCGCCGGCTGAGTTATTGGAAGGCTATCGGGCTGCCTTCATCAATCCTAACTCCGCGTTGCTGGGACCGAAGTTCAAGTATGAAAAACATGGCCAAGCAGGCATGGAACTCAGCGAAGTGCTGCCGCACACGGCCAAGGTCGCCGACGAGATTTGTTTGATTCGCTCGATGCAAACGGACGCCGTCAATCACGCTCCAGCTCAGATGATGATGAACACCGGTTCGGAGCAATTTGGACGGCCGAGCATCGGATCATGGACACTGTATGGTCTGGGCAGTGAAGCCGCGGATCTACCTGGGTTCGTCGTGCTCACCAGTGCTAAGGGGACCAGTGGCGGTGCAAGCAATTATGGTTGCGGCTTTCTGCCGACCATGTACGGTGGCACTCCGTTCCGTAGCGCGGGCGATCCGGTGCTTTATCTTTCGAATCCCAAAGGCATCGACCAAGAGGCTCAGCGGACCAGTTTGGATTCGCTGAATCGCTTGAATGAACTCGCCTTGCAGCAGATTGGCGACCCCGAGATTGCGGCACGTATTCAAAGCTACGAGATGGCTTACAAATTACAATCCAGTGCACCAGAGTTGATGGACTTGAGCAAAGAGGGGCAGGAGTCGCTCGATCGCTATGGGATCAAGGACCCCAAGCAACCAAGTTTCGCTCGCAACTGTTTGCTCGCTCGACGGTTGCTGGAACGCGGAGTGCGGTTTGTGCAGTTGTTCCACGAAGCCTGGGATCAACACTCGGGGTTGGTAGCTGGTGTGAAGCAAAATGCACTCGACACCGATCAAGCCAGCGCGGCGCTGGTGAAGGACCTTAAAGAGCGTGGTCTGTTAGAGGATACCATTGTCATTTGGGGTGGCGAGTTTGGTAGAACGCCCATGGTTCAAGGCGGTAACGACGGCCGCGACCATCATAATCGCAGTTTTAGCATTTGGATGGCTGGAGGCGGACTCAAGCGCGGTTATGTGCATGGCGAAACGGATGAGTTGGGCTTCAACGTGACCAATCATCCAGTGCACGTTCATGATTTGAACGCCACGTTGCTGCACTTGCTTGGATTCGATCACACGCGACTGACCTTCCGCGTTCAAGGCCGCGACTATCGCTTGACTGACGTACATGGAAATGTGGTTCGAGAAATTCTGGCTTAGCTACTCACGATGTGACCGCGCGATGTTGCCGAGCAGAGCGCAGTTCGCACTCCTACCGATCCTGTTGCCTTAGCGGAACGGTGAAGGACTGGAGTTGCTGGGCGGAAAGTTAACGCTGGGAGCTGCGAAGCCGGGTGTGCTGGTGTTTGGAGTGCTTTGGTTGGGTGCACCCGTTCGCGGAAGCGATGAACTCGGTTTGGCTTCCACCAGCGACCATCGCTTTCCGTTCAAGCCGTTGGAGCTTTCCCACTGCAGACCAGGCACGAACAGCATCGACAAAAGGCTCGATCCGTTGATCTTGGCTGTACCCCATTCCGTTTCCACCGTAATGAATTTGTTTTCGGTCGCGCCGGTGATCGAGTCGCCGTTGAGCATCACAACAGTTGTGGAGGTCTCATCGCCGGAAGCAAAGCGGACACCAGCGATTTCAGTCAAAGGGATTTGAGCTTCACCAAAAGATGTTTTCATTTGCAGCGCGGTTGAGTCGACAAGCGTCCCAGTAATCTTTGTTTCACCCACCAACTCAGTCGCCACCGTCAAGGGTCGCATCGCTTTAGCTTTGGACGCTTCAGTTACCCCGTTATTGGGACTCTCAGCATTCACGACGGTCGCTTCGGCAATCGCTTCTTGAGCGTTTGCAGCGACGCCGGAGCTTAACATCGCCAGCATTCCCAACCCGATTTGCTTCAACATCTGTCTAATCTCTCATGTACGTCGACTTACAAAACCCACACCCGCAAACTACCTAGACATCCCAGGTTAGTCAATTTCCAAGTTTCGTCATTATGTTTTGTGCGATTTTACATGCAAATTTCGACACTACCCACACAAAGTGGGTGCCCGATCGTGCGACTCGATAGGGCGGCATCGGGCAATTAAAACAGAACCTAAGTCTCATACTGAAAACAGCTTGCGCGATTAGTGTGCGAGTTTCGGCTAAACTGACTTCCGGCGGCTAAGCATGTAACGGGCCCAGCCAGAAACGTCGCGTGGTCGATTTCGCGCATTTCGATGAGCCGCGAGACCATGCTAGAACTCCGCAAACTGTTACATATTAACAGTTTGGGTTGTCCAATCTCGCTAATTCAGTGGACCTCTGATCTTGTATTTAACGGCTTTAGACTTATCCTTAAGCAGCGCGAAGTGCTCCTGAGAAGCCAAGCTCCCAAGAAGTCATTCTCGTTGCGCGGTGCTGATTCCAGGTTTGATTCTTGCAGATCGTTGCTCACATGAGTCACTTACTTCTCTACTACCAGCGCCCGGAACCGGCAACTTGGGTCTTCCTTTCTTCGTTTCTGTTGTTCGGCCTCTATTTCGTGTTTCACCGATTTTGGAGCCTTCGCAACCTTGACTTGGTGCTACTCGTTCTGCTCGCGCCTGGTTTGATGATGGTTTATGAAGGAAGACGTTTGCGAGTCGATTCGCATCCGGTTTCGGTCGGCAAGTTGGCGGATATGCGGTCAAGCTTCGATGGAGTCTCATCGCGAGAAAGACTGGTGCGGTTCCAAGAAATCCCGCCGCTCGACAATCAATTGGACTCGCCGAGCGAATTGCGAGTTGTTGAAGCGCCAAAAAAGTGGACGAGTGAAAGTTTAGAGTTCTATGGATTCGTGTTCCTGCTCACCGCTTGCGGGCTGCTGACGATTCGCATGTTGATTGATCCCGCGATCGTACGCCGACCGTTGCTTGAGCCAAATTTGACGATCGGTGGTCTGTGCTTTATCGGCGTATCGCTGTTGGTCTTCTTGCTTGCGAATGTGATTACCAGCGATGCTCGCGTGCAGCATGTGCAAGGTCCAGCATTAGGGCCGGGCTATCCTCTGCTAAACATGTTGCCAGACCTACCAACCACACCGGGTCTTGAATCAGCCGATTGGAAAGAGCCGGCGATGCCTGTGAATCCGTGGCTTCCCAACTTGGCTCGTATCATCGCCATCGTGGCGAACCTCGCGATCGTTCTTGGAATCGTGGGTGTGGGCTATTGGCATTTCGATAACATCAAGACCGGCATCGGAGCGGCGACGATGTATCTGCTATTGCCTTACACAGCGCAGATGACTGGGAACGTTCAGCATGCGCTGCCCGCTGCGCTGCTGGTGCTGGCGATACTCAGTTACCGGTTACCGCTGCTGGCCGGTTTGCTTTTGGGCGCGGGAGCTGGTTTAGTTTACTATCCATTCTTTCTGTTGCCGCTATGGATCAGTTTCTATTGGCACCGAGGCTTAGGTCGATTACTGTGCGGAGTGTGTATCAGCTTGGCAGTGCTGGCTAGTCTGCTTTTACTCGAGGGCTACTCGGCGTTTCTCGTTCATTTTCAAAAAATGTTCGGGCTGTGGTTTCCGATGATGGAAGGCTTGGAAGGGATCTGGGGAACTGGAATTCCTGCCTACTTCCGCCTACCCGTGTTGGTTGGCTTCATTATTCTCAGCCTTAGTTTCTCGTTCTGGCCCGCTCGCAAGACGCTCGGAACTCTGATGTGCGGCAGCGCTGCAATCATGCTTGCGGCTCAGTTCTGGCACGGTTACGGTGGCGGACTGTATATGGCTTGGTTTCTACCGCCCGTTTTGCTGACCATTTTCCGACCGAATGTTGATGATCGTATCGCAACCAAAGTCGTCCGCGCAAACTGGTTTGGTGTAGGCAAGTCCGCTGCACTGACCGCTTCTGCAACTTCGCAGCCCGCGGTGAGCTAAGAAGCTTGCGATCAATAAGTGTCGTCCCACTTCGCGCGGTTTCGAAGTTCAGTCGACGTTTCTTGTACTGGCAACTATAAGTCGCCACCACGTATTCTTCGTCGGATCTTAAGCCCCGAAGCTTTGATTACGCAGTGCTTTCATTACCCAGTGCTTTCATTACAGGCTTGCAGATGTTCACTCTTCGATTGAGATGACTTCGCTTAACAGCTTGCCATTCTGAAGCGTCGTGATGATGCGGTCACCTGGTTGTACTGAAGTTGCCTCAGTCAGCGGTCGATGTGTTTCCGTTTTTTGCGTCAAGCTGTAGCCGCGTGCGAGCACACCGAGCGGCGACAGAGCACTGATTGCGCGAGCCGTTCCTGCTAATTTCTCTTTCTTCATTTGCCATACATTCCAGATCGCAGCACGCGCTCGCAAATCCAATTCGTCGACCAACTGTTTGCGCTGTTTATGCAGATCGTGAGGTCGCGCGAGTACGCTGCGATCCGACAAGTAAGCCAGCCGTTGCTTGCCATGCTTCAATCGATTCAGAATGACGCCGCGCGCACGATTAGCCATCTGCTCGAGGTACTGTGCGATTTCTGTTTGACTTGGCAAGACCAACTGCGCCGCGTGCGTTGGCGTAAGCGCTCGCAGGTCGGCTGTTAGATCCGATAACGTCACGTCAATCTCATGCCCAACCGCCGAAACAGTCGGTATGCGCGAAGCCGCAAGCGCTCGCACGACCGGTTCCTCATTGAAGCACCACAGATCTTCCATGCTCCCACCACCGCGGCCTACGATCAGCAGATCGAGTTTTGGCGAGAATCTCTGCGCAAGGCGAATTCCCTTCACAATTTCTTCTGCAGCGCGATCACCTTGCACCCGAGCCGGTATCACAATCAGTTGCAGGTCCGGCCAACGACAGCGGGCGGCTTCCATGAAGTCGTGGAGCGCAGCACCGCTTGGACTTGTCACGAAACCGATGCGTTTTGGAAATCGCGGTAGAGGTCGCTTCCGCGCAGGATCGAATAGCCCCTCCGCAGCCAATTTCTTATGCAACTGCTGAAACGCGAGTTGCAGCGGTCCGATGCCCTGCGGCTGAAGTTGATTGATGATCAATTGATAACTGCCGCGCGGTGCATAGACTTCCACCGCGCCACCACAAATCACTTTTAATCCATCTTTCAACTGAAACGGTAGACGCTGCGCAGTGGTTCGCCAAATCACAGCTCGAATCTGACTCTGTTCGTCCTTTAGCGTAAAGTAAAAGTGGCCGCTACTCGGTCGGCTGAGGTCAGAGATCTCACCAGTCGTCCAGATACGACGCAGCGGAGTTTCAACCAGCTGCTTGATATAGAAGTTCAGCTGGCTGATCGTTAGCGGTCGAGCGTTCGATGCGCCCGGCAGAATCTCCTCTTCGTCATCGCTCATCATTCACGCCTATAAGAACCTGCAGAAAAGTGGCAGCCTGGTTAGAGCGCCCCGTTTCGACAAGCTAGATTATTGCAACTGTTGTGACGATCGTCATTTCCCTGATGCTGCTTGTTCGACTTTGTAATCGCGCAGTATCTGCTTAAAACTCTTCGACAAGCGGCTTTGAAATCGATACGGATTAAAAGCCATGGCAATTTTGCGAACAGGCGATTCGCCTGCAAGCGAGCGATAAACTCGACATTCACTCTTATCGAGAACTCTCGCCATCGCTGGAATCAAACTGATTCCGTGGTTTAGAGAGACCAACTCTTGCACCGTCGCCAGTTGATTCGTCAGTTCGACGGACATGGGATGAAACGCTTTTTGTCGACAAAACGAAACGATATTGTCGGTCAAACAATGGGCTTCACCCAGCAGCACAAACGGCAGCGATTCAATGTCAGCCAAACGAATCTGTTTCCGCTTGCACAACGGATGATCCTTGCTCATCACCAACCAAAGTTCTTCATCGAAGAGCGCTTCAACGTCGAGGTACTTTGCAGAAATGGGTAGCGCAAGCAACGCGATATCGACAACGCCCTCTGCGAGTTTCTTCAATAAGTTCTCGGTCGTGTCCTCTTGAACAATCACCGACGCTCGCGGATGCGCGTCGCTGAATCGGCGCAGCAAAACAGGCAACAGATAGGGTGCGATCGTCGGAATCGCTGCAACTCGCAAAATTCCTGTCTGGCCATCATCGCAAATCTCAGCTTTGGTGTTTTCGACCAATGAGAGAATCTGCTGCGCGCGCGATTGAAGAAGTTTGCCAGCGTCTGTCAACGCAAGCTTACGAGTCTGCCGTTCGAATAGCGGTTGGCCGAGTTCTTCTTCCAACCTGGCAATAGAACGACTGAGCGCTGGCTGCGAAAGCGCGGAAGCTTCAGCTGCCCGCGTGAAACTGCTTAATTCAGCTGCTTTCAGGAAATGCCGTAGTTGATCGAATTCCAATTCAGGCAACCTTTAAAGCGCACGCATAAACGCCAGCCCATCAGAGACTGGCCATTCGAGAGATTACCCCTGCGGACGCAGATAAATCGCTGACACATCTATCTGCAGAACGTCAACCTCAGGCAAGTAGACCGCAGGTCCATGTACGACAACTTCCTGATCCTTCGCTACCCCCAGCAACTGCTGAGCACTGTGTTGGATCAAGTTGCCATCCTTATCCAAGAATCGCACGATGCAACTCTTAGCGTTCTCTAGTCGCTTTTTGCAAAACGGGCAATCACCGGGATCATGATCATGCCCAGCCTCGGGGACTTCGGACAAAACCATCGTCGCTCGAGTCGCATCGAACGGATCGGAAGAACCTGCGTTAATACGTCCGAAGATCGTTACAGCCTGCGGCCCCCCCTGAGCCTGCTCCGCAGTCGCTTGCTCTGTAGTCGCTTGCTCTGTGCTCGATTGCTCCGCAGACGAGGGTTTCGCGTTTGACTGATTCGTGATACTCGCGATCGCAACTTCGATCGTTACTGGCGACGCAGGTTCTTCAGTAACGACGAATTGATTCTTGAGCTCAAGCAGCTTCGGATCACTCGCCGGCTCGCATCCCGTCCACAGTGCAAAATAAGCAGCAAACACGCATACAGAAGCCGAGCGATTAAATTTCGAAGCGAACAACATCAGTGTCTACCTTAGCCTTTGGTCTTTTCCAAAAGAACTTGTAACGATGCATCGATCGCTTCCGAGACATCGGCGTATTTCTTGCCTTCTTGTCCGTGCATTCCCGCATCGACTGCATTGTACGATTCGAACAGCGATTCAGCGGCTTTCTTCGCTTCTTCTTTCCCTGCTTCGTCGAGATCCGACTTGGCAATGAGATCAGGGAACTGTTCCAGTAAATGACCTACTTCATGCATCGGTTCGTGGGCAGCTTCAGCGTCGTCTTTTTCGTAGGCAGCTTTGATCGTCGCGCAGGTACTTTGAAGTTCCTTAACGGCATCAGCCAATGTTTCTGGATGATCATGACCATGATCCGATGCGCTCGCCGCTTGGTCTGCTTCAGGTTTCGCAGCTGGTTCGCAGCCCAAAGTCGTCAGCGCAATGGTAAGCATCGAAAGCTTTAAAAACGTCGCTCTGTTAGGGATGAAGCTCAATGGAGGTCTCCTGATTCGTAAGGCATGGATTGAAAGTTGTATTCGTTTTCAGTTCGCTGAAAATTATACCAAACAGCGATTCGTTTGTGACGGGTGCTTGGTGAGGCGGATTGGACGCGACGCAATGTCAGCGGTGCGACATTGAGCCGGTAAGCAATACGCTATGCCGCATATCGCGGTTCATTGCTGGAGTAAGCCTGTTTGGTTTAACGCGGCGAGATCCAAGTCCGCGGGTCAGACCGAAAGAACGATGCTAGCTCTGCATACAGCTCCGGAAATTGCCCCGCCAAATCATGCGGTGCTTCGAAATACGCCTCGGAGCTCACCGCAAAAAACTCCGCGGGATGTTCGCAACCATAACAGTCCAGAACGCTAAAGTCGCGATTTTCGCACAGCCGCTTGAGGTGCTGCTGGGAATGTCGAGTCACCTGCAACCATCGCGATTCACGTTCCGCTGGAATCGGTGGCATACCATCAGCGTTGCCACCGTTGAGCATATCAAGCTGATGTGCAAATTCGTGCACTACCAAGTTGTGCGGCGTACCGCGGTTTGGCTGAATCACATCCTCCCAAGAAATAATCACCGGTCCGCGATGCCACGCTTGGCCTTCCAACTGCGTCTGGCTTTCGAGGTGCAATCCGCTTCCCAAATCCGTACGATGCGGCGCAACAAACGGCTCGGGATAGACGAGAATCGATCGAACCGCAGGAAAGTAGAACTGCTCCTCCCAACCCAACACGAGCAAACCCGCATTGCCCGCAATTAGTAGCAGCATCTCATCGCTTAACTGCAAACCGTTGCAGCCCTCCCAGTTTTTCTGCTGGCAGAATTCTGCAACCCAGCGCACCAGTTTCGTCTGTTCCAGCGAAGTCATGCCCGACCACTGCGGCATTAGCGGCAACACTCTCGTCGCCTTCTGTGCCAATTGACGCTGCCGGTTGCGCCTCGCCGTCCCTCGCCAATCCAACCATTTCCAGATCAAGTTCAGTTCACTTTGCCAACACGAAATCGCAAGTCTTCAATCTTCGCTTCGGGCAATTTACTTTTCAAAGCTGCCAGAATCTGCTTCTTGCGAAAAGACAGCTCCTGCATCGCTCCGCTGTCGCTGACGATGACCTGCAGCGTACCGCGCGAGACATTCCCCGGACAAGTCAGCTGTGCGAGAACTTCACCAACAATTTCCTTCCAACGCTCGCTAAGTTCCGAAGTGGCTTGGATGGCCGCATAACCCCGCTGCGACATCAGTTTTCGCATCACCGAACTGATCGGCTTCGCATGCAAATTGCTGCTACGTTGTCGAATCTGCGACAGATTCCACGCCTCCAGTTCTTCGTCGGTCGGTTCCCGCTGCGCCATCGCAAAACTCCTTTTCACTATGCTCAAGCTTGTCGAAGCGCGTCGACAATTTTTAATCGAATCGCGCGCACGGCGGGAAATAATCCGCCAAGCAACCCCATCACCAGAGCCATGATAACGCCGCGAGCCAAAATCCAGGGGCCGAAACGGAACGAGAACGTGATCTCACTGAACGTCGCCCAATTCGCCGTGCCTGTCGAAATGCCGTTGAACGGGAGCGTTGCTAAACAACCAAGCAATCCGCCAAGCAGACACAACACCATCGATTCAACTAAGAAAGAAACCAGAATACTCGAGCGACTAAAGCCGATCGCGCGCAATGTTCCAATCTCACGTCCGCGACTTGCCACGGCCGCGTACATCGTGTTCGCCGCAGCAAACATCGCTCCAAATGTCAAAAAGCCACCGATTACATACCCGATAAAACGAATCGCAATCGAAGCGGACATCTGACTTTCGAAGTACGCGGTCTCGGTGATCGCTTTTAATTTAAAACGTTCGTCGCTCACCAGCTGTTCGATCAACTTGTCACGACTCTCAAGATCGCGCGCTCGCAAGTTCACAATCGAAATCGCGCCTTGAACTCTCCGAGCGCTGGTCAGATCATTCAAATCCGTCCATACTTCGGACTCCGCCGCGCTACCACCCGCTTCGAAATAGCCGACGACATTGAAGTCGATCTTATTTATCTCCAACTTTTCACCGATGGCGAGGTTCTCAAACCGCTCAGCCATCTGTCTGCTAGTGATGATCTCGTTCACGCCCGACTTGATATCACGGCCTTCGACGATTTGAAAATCGGGCCGCAACTCACGAGCCACGCTTTCAACTCCGCGAACAATCAAATTAGTTGTTCCGCCATTGTTCCGCCGAGGCTTGGTAAAAATCGTCACGAACTCCGTTGAACTCAATGGCGCACCGTCTGCCGACTTCGCAATGCCATCCAGGTTCGTAATCTCGCGAGCCGTTTGCGACTCGATAGCGCTCGACGTTTCCGCATCGCTGCCTTTGCGCATCACAATGATATCCAGCGCATCACCGCTGATGCGCAGCGCGTGTTCCAGTCCGTCGGTCATGCCGAACGTCAACACTGTTGCCCAAACAACCCAGCCGGTTGCCACGACAGTCATTAACGTTGTTACCCACCGGGCTCGAAGATTGCGAAGGTTGTATTTAAGTGGAATCATCTTGCTTCGTCAGTTTCAAGAAATGCGATTGCTTGCTGGAATCAAATCACGCGTCGGAGACCATCGATCACTGACAATTGAGCCGCGCGGATGGCAGGCACAATCCCACTGACAAAGCCGATCCCGGCTGCGATTAACATCAGAATCAACAACCAAGGACCTGCCATTTCGACGATGGAAAACGGAAAGAACTGTGCGCTCAAATTGTGCAGCCCTTCCAGGCATAAACAACCGATACCGATGCCCAACAAACCGCCAAGAAACGCGATCCAACACGATTCGCCAAGCACCATCCACAGCACACGCAGCTTGGAAAACCCAATCGCTTTCAAGACGGCTACTTCCGTCGTTCGTTCGCGCATCGACATTGCCATCGCCGTTGCAGCGACCAATGTCAGCGAGAAGACCACGGCAAGTCCGATGACCAAAATGAATACTTGAATGTTGCCGATCATGTCAGTGAACATCTGCGCGAACGCGGATTCAGTTTGAGTGCGAGTCGGGTTATCGGAGCTAGCGAAGCGTTCGTCAATCGCTTTGCAAACCGTAGCCATCGAAGGCGCATCGGCAGTCTTCGCGAAAACAGTTCCCGCATTACCCGCCATCTCGCTCGACTGCGCCTTCAAGCCTTCGTCCAAGTAGCTCCAGTTGAACCAGAGTGAATCGGTGTTTTGTGGCGAGTCGAACACTCCGACAAGTTTGAGATCCAAGTTGAATGTGAAAAACGTTCCTTGCAATGGAATCCGTTCGCCAATCTCCCACTTCATCCGCTGAGCTAATCGGCGATCAGCCACACAGGCTTGTCGATCGGATTGAAACTCTTTCAATTGCTGCGGATCGATTTTGTATTCGGGCCAAACGTTGAAAACTTCTTTAGGATCCGTTGCGAACTGAGCGAAAGCCATCTGCTGATCTTTGTACATGCCGCCATACCAGGAATACGGCACAGCAGCTTTCACGTTCTCCATGCTGCGAACTCGATCGACATTCGCAATCGGAACTTCGCCCGAAAATCCCATTGTGCTCATGACGACGATGCGATGATGCTTGGCCGCTTCCGCACCCCATTCATCTTGCATCGCCATGTAGCCGTGCAAAATGGTCATCAGCGCTAGACTAAAACCGACTGAGAGAATTGTCAGCGAAGAGCGTAGTTTATTGCGCATCACGTTGCGCCAAATGTACTTCAGAGTCTTCATGCTGTTGCACCTGTTAAAACGTTTCCAGCAGTATCGCCGACCAGCACGCCTTTCTCGAGGTGCAAAACACGTTTGGACCGAGAGGCCGCATTCGGATCGTGCGTGACCATAATGATCGTCTTTTGAAAATCTTCATTCAACCGCCGCATCAGCTCTAAAATTTCACCACCAGATTTCGCGTCGAGATCGCCCGTGGGTTCGTCCGCAACAATCAACGTTGGATCGGTCGCAATCGCACGCGCAATCGAAACTCGCTGCTCCTGACCGCCGGATAACTGTCGCGGGTAATGGTCCATGCGATCTCCCAATCCCACAACTTCCAGCGCGGCTTTTACGTGCTCATCGCGTTGCCGACGATTCAGATTCGTCAACGTCAGCGGCAACTCGACATTCTCGTAAGCCGTCAAGACAGGAATAAGGTTGTACAGTTGAAAGATAAAACCGATGTGCTGCGAACGCCAACGCGAAAGCGCACCTTCCGAAGTTCTGCCCAAGTTTGTTCCGCAAACGACCACCGACCCTGAAGTCGGTTTATCCAAACCTGCGACCAAGTTCAAAAGCGTTGATTTACCGGAACCGGACGGTCCCATCAGAGCCATATAGTCGCCGCGTTCAAGCGTCAGATTAATGCCTGACAGCACAGGAATGACGAACTGGTCGCGACGAAATTCCTTGGTCACATTTTCTATCTGGACAATCGGCGTGTTGTCGTTCGAAGTGGTCAAAAGTTCATCTCCAAATGGATTTGTTTTCGTCTATTTTGTTTTGTCTATATGATTGCGGACAGCTATTCCGAAACTTTGACAGCTTGATTCACAGTTAACTCAGGCGGTCGGTTAACAATCTTTTCCGAACCGCTCAAGCCGCTAACAATTTCAACTCGTCCATCTTTGCGAGCCGCTGTTGTGACGCGAACTTTTTGTACATGAATCTTTTCATCGACAACCCAGACGAAACTTCCTTCTTCGTCTTCTTGCAACGCATCTTCTGGACAGAATGTGCGAGGCGCCTCGCTGATCGTTTCACCTTCACCCTGCGCCGGTAAAAAATATACTGTCGCGCTCATATCTGGAAACAAGCGTTCATCGACATCCGTGATTGTAACCTTCACTTTGATCGTTGCACGAGCCCGATCACCCATCGGTATCACTTTGCGAACAACTCCGCGATAGCGACGATTAGGTACCGCATCAACGGCAACTTCCGCAGCTTGCCCCGATTCAACGCGACTGATGTAATCCTCTTTCACATCGCAATCAACTTCCAGGTTCGCAAGATCCGCGATCGTCACCGCTGAACCTCGACCAGACGCTTCGCCCATACCACCCGGCAAGATCGACTCGCCAACTTCAGCGTCTTTCGAAATCACCGTTCCATCGAATGGTGCACGAATGAACATGTTCTCTTTCAACTGCTCAGCTTCGCGCAGTCGAGCTTCTGCAAGCTGTACGTCCGCCTTCAGCGATTGCAGTCGCGCGACAGCACTGTCGTATTGAAATCGAGCTTGGTCATGTTCAGTCTCAGAGATATTGCGCGAAGCGAGCAGAGTTTTCACACGCTCGAATTCGCGTTTGTTCTGAGCAATCAAAACATTCTGCTCATCAATCGCGGCTTTGGATCGAGCCACGCTGGCCGCAGTTGCAGCCAACGATGCATCGAGGTCGGCGTGCTCTAAAATTGCGAGCACTTGGTCCTTCTTCACCAAGCTGCCTTCTTCCACGCCAACTTCTTGAATGCGGCCCGGGGCGCGAGCGCCAATTTTCGCTTGCCGCCGCGATTCGAGGTATCCAGTCGCAACGACTGTCGCATCAGCAGATCGACCGCGTTCAACCACCGGCCTAACCACCGCGACCTCCGGGCGGCTCTTCATCGCGTCCGGTACAACCAACCAATCGCCGGCTGAGGTGGCCTCCGGATTAACCCAGCCAGCCTTCACGGCCGCAAAATAACCACCCGCAGCTAACAGGAGAACGACCACTAGCGTAACGAACCACCGCAATCCCCCACCCGACTTCGCAGCTCGCGTCGTACCGGAGCGATCGATTTTCAAAGTTGCAAGCGCGTCGCGCGATGGTTGATTAGGAGCGGTTTGCATAGTCATCAAAGTTCCAAGTGATGCGAGTGGTAGAGGCACTATCATAGCAAGCTCCGCTCATCCTTTCACATTTTTCGTCCCATCTCGCAGCTACAACGACTTGCCCGTCCCGTACAGTAGTCGGTTAAACTCCCGTTTTTCGACATTAACCTTCAGCGATTTTCATCCGGTAGGATCAAAGGAACCACGATGGCCTCAGCACTCACTCGACGTGGATTCACAACAGCAATGTTCTCCCTGGCTACGCTGCGATTGCAGTCGCTCGGTATTGGTGAAACCTGGCCGAGTTGGAGAGGGGCAAGTCGCGACGGAAAATGCACAACTAAACTGCCGACTTCGATCGCAAACCTCAAAGAGGCTTGGGCTGTCAAACTGGGCGATAGTTACAGCGGCCCAATCGTAACTGAAAAACACGTTTTCGTTACGGAAACGCTCAACGCCAAGACCGAGACGCTTATTTCGATCGATCGGGCGACCGGTCAGGAGGTCTGGAAGAAAGAATGGGATGGCGCGATGAGCGTTCCGTTCTTTGCCAAAAGCAACGGGGACTGGATTCGATCGACGCCTGCTACGGACGGACAGCGGATCGTGGTGGGAGGGATGCGCGATGTGGTAGCTTGTTTTGACGTCCAGTCCGGCAACGAAGTCTGGCGAATCGACTTCAACAAAGAGCACAAAGTTGACTTGCCCTCGTTCGGTCTCGTTTGTTCCCCGCTGATCGATGGCGATTTTGTTTACGTTCAAGCGGGCGGCGGCGTGCGACAAATTCGAATCGCTGACGGTCAACTAGGTTGGCTAGCGATGAAGGAAGCCGGTGGCATGATGGGCGGTGCTTTTTCATCGCCAGTGATCGCCGAATTGAACGGAGTGAAGCAGTTGGTCGCTGCCACGCGCGATGCCATGATCGGCGTGGATCTCGTTTCAGGTAAAGTGCTTTGGCAGCACGCCATTCAGACCTTTCGCGGCATGAATATATTGACGCCAACAATCGTCGGACAGCAGATCTTTACCAGCAGCTACGGCGGTCGTTCGCAATCGCTCGAAATCAACTCGGCCTCTTCCAGCGACTGGACGACCAAAGTTGTTTGGGAAGGAAAATCGGAAGCCTACATGTCGTCTCCCATTGTGGTCGGCGACTTCGCTTATCTCCATCTCAAGAACCAGCGCGTGTGTTGCATCAATCTAAAAGATGGAACCGAAAAGTGGCGCACGCAACCTTATGGGAAATACTGGAGCATGGTCACAGATGGCGAACGGATTCTCGCCTTGGACGAAACAGGAAAACTCTATCTGTTGGCCGCGAATCCCGAGCAATTTGAATTGCTGGATCAATTGCAAGTTGCCGACGAACCCTGCTGGGCACATCTCGCAGTGGCTGACAACGAAATCTACATTCGTTCGCAGCGCGGACTTAAACTGTTCCGAATCTAGAACAGGCTTGCGATCAGGCGAGGAATTAGTGGTGGCGACTTTCAGAGGCCAATCTACGCCACCGAAAAAGACAAAACTGATTGATCGCACAATCCTGAGCAAATTACGCAGTAGCCAACTGACGCAGTAACCAACTGCCTCTGCTATTTAACTCCGCGTGTCACCGGCACACGCTGCACGCGGACGTATGCCGGAAATCTGAGAACGCTTAACGTAGGCTTAAGGATCGCGTTCTATACTTGGCGGCGCGAGACTCGAGTTCCCGTTCCAGCCGTTTCAGATTTAGGATTCTCCCCATGGCGATTCAGGCTTCAAAGATCAGTCGCTTGCAACTGCACGGCGCCCTTTTTCTGCTCGTTCAAGTTATCCAAAGCTGCGTTGGATCCGCAGCGATGGCACAAGTTGCGAACTCGTCCGACGACTTGCAGGCGATTGGTGGCAAGTGGTTTGTGCGGCAAGGTGAAAAACCGGTCTACCTTTATCGAGACGGCACGGAGCTGGTCGATCTGTTTTCGTATCACGCTCAGGATTCGAACCAAGACGGAATCGACAATTTGCGAATCACTCACGATGCGCAGCATCTGATCATTGAAAGCCAAGGTTACCCGAATCATCCAACCGCGATTTTCCCCAACAGCAACAATCCGAACTCGATCGCCGTACAACAATTCACCTTCCGATTGCCGCTTGAACCGAAACTCGCCGACAAGATAACTCGCCTACCCATGGGCCCCGTAGGGATGGCTTCGAATGGAGTTGTCTTTTTCAATCCGTTTGAAATCGAAGGCATGAATGCTGTTGAAGGCTATTCGGAAGTGTGGCTCGATTCATGTTGCGGCCATCCTCAGCAGTCAGGCGTGTATCACTATCACAAGTATCCGAGCTGTGTGAAATCTCCTTTCAGCGACGATGGTGAGAGGTATTGTCAAAAGTTGTGTTCTTGAGTGAATGAAAAAGGTGGCGCATCCTGTTGGAACTATGACCCTCCAACGGCCCGAAATGGGCAAAGGAATACGCCATGATCAAGACTAAAACAGACCGACCCGACGTGCCAGTGGACGAGGCTCCCGATCCAGAAGTGATTTCCTTTCGGAGTCATTTCGATCAGCGAAGTCCGCTCGATGAAATTGTCAAAGAAGGAGCCAGGCGGATGCTACAAGCCGCGATCGACGCCGAAGTCGATGCTTTCATCCAGCAGCATGCCGATCGAACTGACGAGCAGGGCAGGCGGCTCGTCGTCAAAAACGGAAACCTGCCCGAGCGGGAAATCCTCACCGGGGCCGGGGCCATTGCCGTTACCCAAGGACGAATTCGCGACAACGATCCTGATCGCAGCAAGAGAATCACGTTCTCGCCGAGTGTGCTGCCGAGCTACTTGCGAAAGACCAAAGCCATCGAAGAACTCATCCCCTGGCTTTACCTCAAAGGAATTTCCACTGGTGATTTCGGTGAAGCCTTGCAGTCGCTCGTTGGTGAGCGTGCCGCGGGTTTGAGTGCCAACGTGGTCTGCCGGCTCAAGGAACAATGGGGCAACGAATACGACGACTGGAGCAAGCGTGATCTGTCCGACAAACACTACGTTTACGTCTGGGCCGACGGCATTCATGCCAAAGTGCGATTGGAAGACGATGCCAACAAAAAACAGTGTTTACTGGTACTGATGGGAGCCACGCCCGATGGTCGCAAAGAATTGATCGCGGTGCTCGACGGTTATCGCGAAAGCGAACAAAGTTGGAGCGAGTTGCTGATCGACTTGAAGCAACGTGGTTTGAGAATGGCACCGAAGATCGCTGTGGGTGATGGTGCGTTGGGCTTCTGGGCGGCGATCCGCAAAGTGTTCCCCGAGACACGTGAACAACGTTGCTGGGTCCACAAGACGGCCAACGTTTTGAACAAGATGCCCAAGAGCGTTCAGCCCAAAGCGAAAGGCGACCTGCACGAAATCTGGCAAGCTGAAACGAAAGACGATGCGAACACGGCGATTGACCATTTTTTGGAAAAGTACGGCGTGAAGTACGCAGGGGCGTGCGAATGCTTGCGGAAAGACCGCGACGTATTGCTGACGTTCTACGATTTCCCTGCCGAACACTGGAGCCACCTGCGGACAACCAACCCGATTGAGTCAACGTTCGCGACGATCCGCCTTCGCCATCGAAAGACCAAAGGCAGCGGCACGAGGCGAGCGAGTTTGACGATGATGTTCAAGCTCGCCGAGTCCGCATCAAAGAGATGGAGACGGCTCAACTGCCATGAAAGAATAACTCTCGTCATCGAAGGACGTTCCTTCAAAGACGGAATAATGCAGGATGAAATTGCCGCCTAATTCTAAATCTCAGAACACAACATTTGACAATTACTC
>JBGSOM010000141.1:0-12597 GCA_041739135.1 Pirellulaceae bacterium | reverse complement strand
TTTTTGAGCTGTCTTGCTCCGCTCCGCTCGCTACGCTCCCTCCGCTACGCAAGACAGCTCAAAAAGCCTATTCTGAACCTCTTTCCCCGGGGACATTTCTAATGAACGCTTCAAGGGGACATTTCTATTGGCGCATTACAGACTGCGACAAATACAGTATCGCGGGCGGCTGGACACCTTTGGTCCGAGATTTTGCGGAATTCTTCTGCGAGGGCGCGTCGCTTTGATTTTTCGCGTTCGGGGAGAATATTCGGCAAAAAATTGGGGGCGGAAAGATGAAGGATGGACGGTTACGAAAAGGCTTTCAGACTTCCGGTTAGGCTTCCATGACGGTTCGCCAGCGTTTGGGAAGGGCTTCGAAAGCGCGGGTGTAAGTGCTTTCTAGGGGAACGAGTACGTATCCGTCAGGTTCGAGGTAGAGCGGCATGTCGATGAGCGTGTCGCCGACGGCCATGGGTTGAACAAAGGCGCGGACCGTTAAAGCCGACTCGTAACCGACCAGTGTCAGCGGGCGATCAGGCGGCGCTACCCAAGGTTCATTAAACTCGTCCCAGATCGCGCCATGAATTCCCTGCGGATCAAAGTTGCCGGGTCGATGCAGGTCTAGAATGAGCAAGTGAATCCGCTGATCGAGTAACTGCGCGGTCTTTTCGGCGAATGACCGCAAAGCCGCACGACCGGACTTGTCGCCTGGTGAAACAACTTCGACGAGCGCGACGACGCGATCGTCGCTAACGTGATGCACTGCGACAACATTTTGTTTCCGCCGGTAGAACTCCATGTCGGTTTCGGCGGTAAGATCGACTTGAGGTTTCGCCATCAGTAGTCCACCGCTGCGATGAGGTGGCTCGTCGAAACCCTGGCCGGAGTCACCTTGGTGACCTGAGTCCGCTCCGCCGGAGTCCGCGTCACCCGAGTCAACTTGAAGCGCCAAGACATCGGGTCCGTACCCAGCCGTCCGTTGTTCTGCCAGCGCGTAGTAATCGCTCGGTAGTAACCCAGCGTTGAGTGCACGCTGAATTTCTTCGATCCACGAATGATGTAAGTGGTGGAAAATTCCAGCGGGAACGCGGCTCCAGTCATGTATGGGCATGTTAATCAACCTCAACTAATCCTATTCGTTCTCTTTGCGCGTACTCGAAAACACTCGAGCACGAGTACCGGCGTACGCCTGAGTACGAGTACGAATGAGAGCACGAAGTACCGTTTAACCAGCAGTTTTATTGTAGCTTAGGAAACTCTCAAAATGTTGTACTATGTTCATGTTTGCGTTCATGTATGCAGTCGCACGCACAGCGCTTTGGCTGATGTAGGGCAAACGTTTTCACACCTTGGGTTCTGACAAGAAAGCACTAACAATGACCGGAAATGAAATGCTGCGCAAATTGGTTGGGGCTTGGCAGGGAAATTGTCGAACATGGTTTGAGCCGGATAAATTAGAAGACGAATCGCAAGTTACCGGTGAGTTTATTGAAGTGTTCGAAGGACGGTTCGTTCGGCATGTTTATCAAGGTTCGATGAAAGGCAAACCGCGGTTCGGCGAAGACCTGCTAGCGTATAACAAAGTTACTGAAGAGTTTGAATCGAGTTGGATCGATGACTTTCATATGAACTATGCGATCCTGTTTTCAACTGGCCATGCCACGGAGTCTGGCTTCAGCGTTCGCGGCAACTATGACGCGGGAAAAGATTTGCCGAAGTGGGGTTGGCGGACTGAGTTTGAACTCACGGATGATGACCACCTTACAATCACGGCTTACAACATTTTGCCTGGTGGAGTGGAATCGAAAGCGGTTGAGACGAAATACACTCGCCGGAAATAATGCTACTTGGTTGGTTCCAGTGGACTGGAATCGAGAAAATCGCGAGGCATGAGTTCAAAGCTGTTCCAAACGATCGGCTGCGCGGCATAGTCTTCCGTGCGAGGGTGATGAACGAACGACAAGCGGTACCAAGCGACGATGTCGGTTTCGACAACTGCTTCGTCATTCATGTAACTAGACAGCGCGGTCAATGCGCGGCGTGGATCGGAGCTTGAGTAGGGGAACTCGGTGGGCGAGTATTTGGTAACGAAAAAGTCGTCGAGCAACACAGCATGCGCGGTGTCTTTCCAAGCGCCTTGGCCGCCGGGCATTAAGTGGTAGGAACGAGCGTGTCCGAGCGAGTTAAGTGACTTGGGATTTTTGACGCGCCAGGAACGAAACTGATTCTCTTGACGTACGCGCGATCGTTCTAGTTGAAAACTTCTCCAGTGTGCGCGGGCTTCAAGCGGGTTGTTCGGGTCGATGTCATAAGTGAACTCTTCAGCAACGTTTTCCTCGCCATCGATATCGAAGTCGATACGAAAATAAAAGTTGTGAACGTGAGATGGCGCGAATACGATTTCACCTTTGGCATCGCGGCCCACAACGACCGCCGCATCGGTGCCGGCGCCGGTGTTCAGATGCTGCAAGCCGCCGGTAGCTCCGACTTCTGGGCAGAGACTGCCGTCGTTTCGAAACTTCCAGCGTATTACATAGGTGTAACCATCATCGGTGCCTGGGAAATGTGCCATCGACCAAAGCACCAGCATCTTCCCCGGTGCACGTCCTTGTTTTCCTGCGTACAGAAAGCCGAGTGGTTCTTCGTGGATCATTACATCAGCCGTTGGTCCGCTGCTGCGAGTGCCATCACGATTGAAGGCGCGACATTGCGTGCCGACGCCTGCGCAGTCGCGGCCCAGTTCTAGTGGCATGGGATTCGCCAAGAAGCCGCCGAGTGCGAAGTCTTCGGGACGGGGTTTGCCAGTCGCGTAGGGCACATAGATTTCGGCAAGGTTGATCGCTTTGAGGACTTTGCGATCTTTGAAGTACACATCGGTCAGCATTAGGCCTTCGATGTCTCGGAACTGCCAGCGGAATGACCAGCCTTCCCATTCGATCAATTGGCCTGCTTTGGGGTCCGGAGGCGGCTGTTGCGCGTTCGCTTTCACTGCGACAGGCGGGTCCGCGGCTACGGCGACTTGTACGGAAATGCTGGCGTACATAGTGACGAAGATGCAACTGCGCGCCGCCCTTTCGAGCAGCGTTTGAACCAAACGAGATCGCATTAAGCTTGCTCCGTGTTACTGTTCCATGTCCTGTAGTTGCAGGTCGAGAGCGCCGATCGACATGCGGATTTCGATGATTGATAGTGTGAGCGAACCGCACATGAGAAGCAAACTGGCTGCGAAGATCGCCTTGCCGGAAGCCTGCCAACCCAAAAACAAAGTCATCATGCAGATAGTGCATGAAAGGAGACTGGCGACTCCGAGCGTCTGCATATCGCGGATGATTCGAATTCGGCGGCGCAAATTCACGATCTGTTCGACGTAGATCTGCTTCGGATCAGAGTGATGATCTGCGTGCAGTTTGCGAATCACATTGGCCAGAGCTAAAAATCGGTTCGTGTAGGCCAGCAAGAGCAGTGAGATCGTCGAAAACAGGAGTGCGGGAGTAGTTAGGTCAATCGTCATGTTTGATCCTGAAACGGTTAGTCTGGTTCAGAACGCAAAGGCGTCCTTAGGAATTCGAGTGTAACGAAGTAGGTGAGCGGAGAGGATGCGGCGAACAATTGCTTGCCCGTCCTGGACCGTTTTCTTGCGTCGGAATACCATGTTCATCTTTGACCTTTGCGGAAGTTTCCCCTAACTGAGTGCGATTTAGTGGGTCGAGTGCCTGTTTAATGGCAGAGAATCACCCAGTAAAGACGCACCGGACTTGGTTGCGAGTGGATCGACCCAACTGTGCGAATGATTTGGATCTAGAAGCGGATCTCGCTCAGGTTCTCGGCTACCTAAATTTTTCGGCTGGCAAACCCGATGCCAAAACGCTTGGAGCCCTGAACCGGATCTATGCCCGCGCGCTCCCAGGTAGTCCTTACGCTGGCAAACCGGCTTGGTTGCAGATTCAGGAGTGGTTGCAGGATGCGTTGGGCCGCTTGACGGTTAACAACGCGGCGTTCCGAACCTCGGATCAAGCGGCTGCGGTGCTGGACTTGGTTTGGTCGTATTTGCTGCCGAGCTACATGGACTTTCATCGCGACCTGTTATTCCATCAAGAGCCGGAAGCGATCTTCAACGGGTTCATGCTTGGTCGGGCTATCGAGGCGGTGCTGCAGCAAGGTGGACCTTGGACGGAAGTCGACCGCATAATTGAAGGCGCGATTCGTAGGCTGAACGATTTCGTCGGCTACCGTCCGGTAGCAGTTTTGGAAGGGCGGCGTCTCGAACCGTATCCAAACGAGCTCGTGCGTCCGATTCCGCTTTACATTGCGGGAGTTGGCGTTACGGCGGGGCCATACGAAGGAGTTGTGACAGAGTGCATCGAGATCCTCAGAAATGCGGATCCGGAAACGCTGCGGCGCGCGTACTTCGATTTTTCGATGCTTGACGAATTGGCGATTGATCCGCGCGCGTACGACTTTGATCATCCAGTAAATCAACGACCCAATTATCACTTCGGTCAGTGGGATCCCAACTTCATCGACAATTCGGGCAACTATCGACGGTTTGTTGTTCAGCAAGTGACGCTCAACGCACTGCTCGCTCGACTGGATGATGAGACCTCGGCGCCGCGCGAGGAATTGATGCGTGAAGCTGCCGCCGTGTTGGCGGGAACGATTTTGATGGCGTCCGGCATATCCGGCAATGGTCCGGGCTCGTTCGCATCGACGGTCACGCTCGGTTCGTTGCTGCCAGTGATCGCCGAGTATCGTGATGCGTTCTACGAACAACTGCTGGACAAGATGAGCGGCCCGCATCTGGGGCGGTTGCTGGAAGAGCAGAAGATTCGTCGGCAACCGTTCGGTGGCGCTCGCCAGCACTTAAACACCTACTTGGCCAAGCACCGCGCGTCGCAATTAGAGCATGTTCAGCTGGCGCGCTTGTTTGCGCGAATGGGTAATGCGGCGGCTTCGAAAGAGCAATCGGAGTATGTGCCGGTTCCGTCAGCGCGGATCATCAGTCGCATCGATTGCCTGATGACTGCGGCAGATCATTTCTTGCAAGTTGGACGGTTGGACGACGCGGTTGCCGTATCACCGCAGGTGATGGATTTGGTGCATCGCGGCATTCAGTGCGGGGCCATCGTTGATCCTTGGAACATACTGGGTTTCGCGGGGAATTTTTCGCGCTTTCATGGCCCCGATTCGGCGGTTCACGATCATCGCGTCGAAGATCTCGTGCAGTTGATGGAGATGGTCTTCGCGTTGCAGTCACGAATCTGGCGCGAAGCTTCGGGCAGCGGGCGTGAAGATTTGTGCAATCAGATTGAACGGCAGTTGCGATCCAATGCACAGTGGTGGCGGCAATTCGCGGCGCATGAAGTTAGCGACGTGGAAGCGACTGATCCGCAAGAAACGCTCGAGTCAGCCGAGTTAGTGGCGAAGGCGCTTTCGCTGTGGCACGCTGGAGGAGCGGCGACAGGCGACATTCGCTTTTGGGCTCCGCACGCTGATCTTTTTGATTCGCCCAAAGCGTATGCGTTGGTCGTCGAATCGCTGCTGGAACGCAACGACTTCGTCGCCTCGATGGCCTTGCTCGTGCATTGGCTCGATCAAGCGGATCGCGTTGGTTTGCAAAAAGGTTCTGCGTCATTCTCGGATCTCGCGCGACGTTGGTTGCAGCGACTGGAATTTGTCTTGGAAGGCAACGTTGGTCAGGCGTCAACGGATTCGAGCGGTGTTGGTTCGAGCGGTGCTGGTTCAGCGACTGATACGAAGTTGCAGGGTTTGAGCTGGAGTGTGGCGCAAAGTTTCTTTGACCGACTGGAAGCAAACGCCAATCACTATTGGAATGCACCCGAGTTTCGACTCGGCCGGCCACAGTTTCGCAAACGTCAGCCGGATGACGATTTAATCGCATCAGGAGACTCAGATTCGCTTGAACCGACCTCTGCAGACGAAGAAGATGAGCGCAACAAATACGACGCGGCGTACGACAATGTAGTTTATGAAGATAGCACCGACGACGGAATTGAAAGTGAGGTCTCTGAGGAAGGCGATACTGAGAACACCAGCGAATTGATTGAAGAATCCAATCGGCTGAACCAGCATCTGACGTTTCTCACCGCGCTGGCTCAAATGTGGAAGGGTGCCGCGCTTAGTAGTCTGTTGCGGCGCGAAATTGCAGCGGACCCAAAGGTGGGTCGATCGCGATTGGAAGCGATGGAGAACTGGGCAACGCAAGCTGCTTCCAACCGACGAGGTTTGTTAGCGTTGCTCGATGAGGTTGCAACGTTCAAGTTAGCGAATGGCGGCGCGAATCAAGAAGCGATGTCGTTGTATGATCGTCAGCGATTAGTTAAAGAATCGTTGCTTGAACGAATCATCAGCACAGCTCTGGAAACGGCGGACGCGCGTCGCATGTTGCTGGCGACTTTGCACGCGTGCGGCCAAGTCAGCGAGTCCTTGGTGGCCGAACTCAGGGAACTGCCTGAGGATGATCGTTCGGCGGTCGAGATTTTCGGCAGCCTGTTGCACGGAAACTTTGCGCAGGTCGAGACGAATTTTTCTCAGTTGATTCAAGCGCTGAGAGAGAAAAAACTGCTTTACATTCCACTTGCGCGCGGTGGCGATCCGCGACAGATTTACAGCGTACGACTGCGTCGCCGAGTCCTGTCGCATCTGTTGGTTTGGTTGCCGCGTCAGGGGCTGTTTAAGCAAGCGTGCCAGTTGATTGAAACGGCACGGTTCATGGAGCACAACAATCCAATCGGACCCGGCGCCGTAACCGAGTTCGACGACCTGTTCCACTTGGGCTATGTTTCGATGGTTCGGGCGGTTGTGCGCAATGCGTATGAATGGCGGTTAACGGAGCTGCGAGCTTCGAAGACGCCGATCAAAGTGAAGGGCAAGTCGACACGTGCCACCGCCAAGAGCAAAAAGATGGCTCAGGAGTTAGTCTCCATTGATCAATTGGCGGCCAAAGTTGATTTCGATACGCATGATGGCGCGGCATTGGAAGAACTTGAGCCGAACAGCGAAGCGCTGATCGATGTGCTCGAGCAACTGACTGAAGTCATGCTTGGTTGTTGGCTTTCGCATAGTCGCACGTTGCGCCTGAGTGTGCTTGAAACAGTCGACAATTCAAAGAATTGGCAACGTTTGACGAGTTTCATTCAACGCTTTGGCGGATCGATTTTCACACAGTCGTTTTTGCGGCTGAGCAATGTACGAGCGATCTTGCACCAAGGTGTGGGTAACTGGTTGAAGAACGTGCGCGAAGACTCTTACAACGAAGGATTGCAACCGTTATTGGATGCGATTGACGACGGCGCGATTGACAGCTCGCATGCTGAACACGAATTGGGTGTGGTGCTGGAAGCGATCATCGATCACTACAGCGAGTACCGCGACTATAACAGCACGACGACGCAGTCCGATCGCGGCGAGATGCTGTACATGTTGCTCGATTTCTTGCGGCTGCGAGTTCGTTACGACCGCGTGTCTTGGAATTTGAAGCCGATCTACTGGACGCACGAGGTGCTGGTGCGGGCGGGCTGTCATCAAACAGCTCAGCAATGGCGTCGCGCTTTGGCCGAACGAATTGGTCGCGAAAGCGAAACGTACATCGAGCACTTGACGAACTTGCAAAAAAAATATGCGATGCGAATGCCCACTGTGGCGGATCGGTTGCATGAACGATTTACGCGGCCGATGACGGTCGATCGCATGCGAGCTCTGGTAGGGCCGGCGGTGAGACAGTATCGCGAAACGGGCGAAACATCTGATGTGTTTGAATTGTTGATCGAAGAGTGCAAGTTGATGATGGAGCAACCGACGGGAGTTGGTTTAGACGTGCCGCAGTGGTTGGGCGCGCTGGAAGCCGAAGTGGATCGCGTCTTGGAGAATCAGCGAGGATTTCATCAGAAGCCGCAGTACGATCACGCGGTGGCGTTTCGTTCGGTAACGAGCGAAGGGATTGCGGAACAGTTGCACGCAGCGGCCAAGCAGATCCGCACATTGCATTTGCCGAGCGAACCCAATCCGGCTCCGAGCGCCGGTTCAGAGCCGCCGCCACCCACTTCGGAGCAGTCACCGGGTGGAAAGAAGCCGCCGAAAACACCAAAGCCACCGAAACCGCCTGAGTCGCCAGAAAACTGAGTCGCCAGAAAACTGAGTCATCAGAAAACTGAGTCATCAGAAAACTTTACTCACCAGAAAACTTGCTACGTGAGTCAGCTACAGGGGCAGCGATTCGGTTGCTATACTTTTGCACCGTTACTAAGGTTTAGCGCGGCTTAGGAGTCATCGCTTGCTTCGGCACCGTTTACTGTCGGCAGTCATAATCATCGGGCTCTCGTTGTGCTTCGTGGGGCTCGACGCATGGCAGCCGCTGGGCGGTCGCGGTTATTGGATGTCGCCACTGGGTGTCTATCTGATGTTTGGAAGCGCGATGGAATGCACCGCGCTGTTGCGTTCGAGTCCTTATGGACCGATCGATCGACCGGCGCTGATCGGTTGTGGCGGGATCATCTTGGCTTCGCTGGTTCCTGTTTATTGGCCACTCAGTGGTTCGCCCTATCCGAGCAACTGTCTACTTGGTGAACTCGGTTGGCCGATGGCGGCTTCGGTGCTCGCGCTTGTTGGATGTTTCGCTTGGCAATTGCGAAATTATCAGACAGGCAATCGCAGTTTTGAGCGAGCCATTTTGTCGGGCTGGGTGTCCGTTTACTTCGGGCTGTGTTTCGCCTTCTGGATCTCGAATCGATTAGTGGGCAGTTCCGGATGGGGACTTTATCTGATGGTGGGCATTATCGTGATCACGAAATTTAGTGACGCGGGCGCTTACTTTTCAGGCAGGTTTTTTGGACGAAACAAGTTGTGTCCCGCCGTTAGTCCCGGGAAGACCTATGAGGGCTTGATCGGTGGTATGCTGGTCGCAACGTTTATCAGTTGGCTTTACTTTTCGGTCTTTGCATCGTTAGCATTCGACAGCGACTCGATTAAAGTCCACTGGTTGGGAATCGTTGGACTGGGAGTGTTGTTAACTTTGGCGGGACTGTTCGGCGACTTGCTGCAATCGATCTTCAAACGCGAAGTGCAGGCGAAAGATAGCGGCAAGTTGTTGCCTGGTTTGGGTGGTCTGTGGGACGTTACCGATTCGTTGCTGCCGGCCGGTGCGGTAGCTTATTTGATTGTGGTGGCGGATTTGATAAAGGGGCCGGGGCAACCTTAAATCAGATTCGCAAGCAAGGGTAACTTGTTGATTTCACTTTACGGTTCACCTGTCATGAGGAGTTCAAGGTGTCTGAAGCGAATCTAAATCTGAGCGATCCCAACGTTGTGCTAACTCTGTTCGGTCCGCAGGATCAGTATCTGCGAATTATTCGCAACCATTTCGGAGTTGCGATTACGCATCGCGACGGCAAGCTGAAAATCGTCGGCGAAGAAGAGCCGGTTCGCTTGGCGACGAGCGCGATCGAGTCGCTGCAAAATCGCGCGCGACAGGGCAAATTGAGCTTGGAGGAGGTGCAGGCCGCGCTAGGAATCACTGCCGCCGTCGGAGTCGCCATTTCTTCCGAATCCGAAGTCAACTTGGCTCATCAGCACCGCAAAATTAAGCCACGGACCGAGGGGCAGGCATTTTATGTTTCGCAAATTCGCCAACACGATCTGACACTTTGCCGTGGGCCCGCGGGTTGTGGTAAGACTTATTTGGCGGTTGCATTGGCAGTCGAAGCCCTCAAAAGCCGTGCAATCCGCAAAATTGTGCTGGTTCGGCCGGCAGTTGAAGCTGGGGAGAGTCTTGGATTTCTTCCTGGCGATTTGCAAGCTAAACTGAATCCATACCTCAGACCTCTGCTTGATGGGCTGAACGAAATGTTAGATTATGATCAGGTCAAATACCTGATGGAGCACGACGTGATTGAAGTGATTCCGCTGGCGTACATGCGCGGTCGGACGCTAAACGATGCTTTCATTATTTTGGATGAGGCTCAGAATACCACTTCGGCTCAGATGAAAATGTTTTTGACACGCATGGGAGAAGGCTCCAAAATAGTCGTCTCTGGAGATATCACCCAAGTGGATTTGCCAGGAGGGGTGACAAGCGGACTTCGGGACGCTTGGCATCGCCTAAAAGGGATTCGAGGTGTAAGCTTTGTCACGTTAAGCGAACGCGACATTGTTCGACATCGCTTGGTTCGTGAAATAGTCAGCCGGTACGATTCTCGGCGCGTTGCTGAAAATCAACCGGAAGGACTGGAGGAAGACGAGTAAAACTCGTGTAACTAGCCGCATGGCACCCATCAATACTAAACGCACGCGTAGTGAGCGAGTGGCTTCACTCCAAATGGAGCCCAGCGAGCTTAGCACTTGGCTCCGTGATCTGCTAACCGGAGCGGTGCTGTTGCGAATCGGAGCAGCGTTTCTTGCTGCGATCGCAATTTTGCTAATCCAACGCGGTTGGCAGCCAGCCTTTTCGTATCGCGAGGGCGACATTCCAGCTCGCGCTATCGTGGCGCGTGTTCCATTCGACATGGTCGACGTTACCAAGACGGCTGTCTTGCGCGACCAAGAGCGACGCGCGGTGCTTTGTTACTACGAGAACCGTTTGTTACCGCAGTCACCGCTTTCGCCGCTGTCGCAGCTTCGCGATAGCTTGAAGCAGCAGATTGTGATGCTGATGGGCGATCAGACTTACGAAGAACTCACCGATGAACAAGCTCAGGCGCTCTCGCAGTTGGTGCCAGTAGGCGAAGGCGAACAGGTGCTCGCTCCGCAAGATGCACTGCGAGTTGTCCGAAGTTTGCTTTCCGCATCAGGTCAATCTGAAAAGTTTGACGAAGCTCTGCGCCGTGTACTCGATCCAATCGCCGACAAAGGGATTTTAGAATCGCTTGCTCACGACACGGATCAAGGAAGCCAACGAGCGATTCAAGTATTCCCAACAGGCCAACCGAAAGCGGCCGTTGTTGTTGATGTTGCTGCCACGCGTTTCGCAGATGTTTCAGCTCTATTGCCGCAGCAGACGCAAGAAGCGTTTCAAGAGATTTTCACCAATCCGGATTCAGCAATCTTGGCGAGGATGGTTACGCACTTCATTCTTCCTCGTCTTCAGGAAATCGCGAGCAGTTCGGTTTTGGTCTATCGCCAAGACCTGAGCGAAGAGATGCGCAAGAAGGCGGAGAGTTCTGTGCAAGATGCGATTATCTCGTACTCGCCAATGGTCAGCACGCTTGCGCGCGCCGGCCAGCCGATGTCGTCCGAGAATGATATTCCGCTATTGCGGGCCGAGTATGACGCATGGATCAAGCAACTGAGCATCGGCGAAACGATCGCGCACGGCTTTGCGTTCCTTGGCATGGTGATCGCCATGTACTTGCTGTGCGGTTTTTATATCTATTACCAATTTGATCGTACGATCATTACCGATGCTGGCAAATTGGCTCGACTGCTCGGGTTAGTGGTTTGTGTGTTCTTTCTGTGTCGGTTGACGACGCCTGATCCTTGGCGAGCTGAAGTGGTGCCACTGATTTTATGCGCGATGACGGCTACGATTGCGTTTGGCAAACAAGTCGCGTTGCTAATCACTTGTTGCCTTGCACTGTGTTTTACACTTTCAAGCGGTTACGACACGGCTCATTTTGTAATGCTTTGCAGCGGTGCGTGCGCTTCGGCATTGCTGCTGGGACGTATCCGCACTCGAACCAAGCTGATCTACGTTGGGATGGGTGCCGGTGTAGTAGTCGCGTTGACGCATTTTGGCGCGGACATGGTTATCGGTCGCTTGCACGTGGTTACAGACCAGTCGATTGACGGCACGCTGATCGGCACGTCGAGCTGGTTGCGATTGCTTCCGATATTGTCGCTCGAATCGATTCGGCTTGGCGGATTTACGCTCTTGGCGGGTGCTCTGATGATGGCGATATTGCCGTTTGTCGAAAAGCTGTTCGGAGTGCAAACGGATCTGAGTCTGTTGGAACTTGGCGATGCGAGTCATCAGTTGCTTCGACAATTGGCTCAACGAGCTCCAGGAACGTACAACCATTCAATCAATGTCGCAGCGATCGCGGAGGCGGCCGCGGATTCGATCGGAGCTCATGGATTGTTGACGCGGGTTGGAGCATATTTTCATGACATCGGAAAGATGTTCAAGCCGAATTACTTCGTCGAAAATCAAGGCCAGTCCGGTAACTGTCACGATACGTTGCAACCTGCGATGAGCACGTTGGTCATTATCGCGCACGTCAAAGATGGCGCTGACTTGGCGAGACAACATCATTTGCCGAAACCGATCATCGATTTTATCGAGCAGCATCACGGTACAACGCTGGTCGAGCATTTTTATCGCGAAGCAACGAAGCGCAGTCAGCTCGATCCAAACAAAGAGGAAGTCTCAGAAACATCTTTCCGCTATCCGGGACCTAAGCCGCAAACTCGCGAAGCGGCAGTGCTGATGCTGGCTGACTCGGTCGAAAGTGCCAGTCGTTCTTTGGTTGAGCCGACTTCTTCGCGACTGCAGAACTTAGTCGATCAGCTAGCGATGAAAAAGTTGCTCGACGGCCAATTCGACGAATGTGGATTGACTCTTCAGCAACTCGATTTGGTCAAGAATTCGCTCGTGAAATCGTTGAC
>JBGSOM010000122.1:0-33672 GCA_041739135.1 Pirellulaceae bacterium | reverse complement strand
TCCAGAAATTTTACGAAATAGGACGGAGAGCGACAGATGAGATGAAAGCTACACTAAACATTCTATACGATGCAGTTGTCCCAAAATGGAATTATGTCGCGCACCCAGATTGCGCTACTAATTGATTGGCCGTTCCTAAGTTTTGCCGATCGCCCGTTTCATCGGCTTGGAGGTACAGGCTTGCCATTTGTTCAAATGTAATCCGCAGTTGGTTCTGACAGCGATGCCGTTGGCCGTCAGTCCCATATAAATCCGGTGAAGACAGCGGATAGCATGATTCCACCAGGTAGCATTGGAGCGACCCAAGCCCATCCAGTCAACGGTATAGCGATGACGCCAAGCACGATGAACACGAACATTGCCATGAACATCTCACACCCACCGAAGCCCTTCAGGGAACAAACAATCCCGATCGCGGAAATGATTGCCAGTGCAGGAATCGGTCCTAGGTAGAACGTCGTCGCGACACCAATCGCAAAGAGCGTAATCCAACCGCCGGCGAAAACTGCAAGCACTGCAGCAAAGCTTGGTTCTTGAGTGTTCGCCAAAGCATCACCTGGGCAGCACGCGGGTATGTCAACCGCGGTACTTCGGGCTTGACAGCGGGAACGGCAGCGTTAACGGTGCCGCCGGGGTGGATTTGTTAGCAAGTCGGACAGCCACGGCGGCTTCCGTTCAACGCGTGGTTCTGCCGCTATGCGAGCAGGTTCGAAGCGCGTCAACGACCTGTTCCTCATTGATCATGTCGAGCAGCAGAATGGGAGCGTCTCTACTTGGACAGTATACCATAGTTGCGGGGACGCTTATAACGTTTTGTTCTCGCATTAGTCTTGAGACTACCGGTGAGTTATTAGTCCAATCTGCACGTAAAAAAGAAGCGTTTGTTGAGCGACATGCCGCCTTGATCGTTTTAGATTTCCGCACAAGATAATCATTCGTTTGTGACGATGGAGTCCAGTTTCCAAAGACGGTCACCAGTACGGGGCGGCCTTCACTAAGTTTCGCTTCCAGTTTTTCAGGGGTGTATGGCTCATACGATAACGGCATTGCATCTAGGCGGTCTCGCACAATCATAGCGGCGATCGCAATCAGAACAAAAAGCGGTGCAGCAGATCGAAGTGTAAATCGCATTGGACGATGCTGTACTCAAGGCAGAACGTTGCGGATCACCAAGTTCGCGGAGTGATCTTTGTGGTAAGTAAGGACATTCATCGCGAACTTTGGTGCATCCGTTTGTTCCGCCGCGTTTGGAGTGGTTTTGCAGCAGCAAGTTTTGCTGGGGTGATTCTAGCGTTCGCAGCATGCCAAATCAATTAGTTTTCCGGCAACCGCATGTCCAGTCGCATCGATGCTGCACCGGTCAGTCCCTCGTCGCTCCTTGTCGGCGGTGACCAAGTCATGAAAGCGGATCTTTAATCGTCGCACAACCCAAACCAAGTCTCAATCGAAAGTCAGTGTTGAAATGCATCGAAGCCCATCAGCTTGCATCAAACAATCGCGCACCAAAGCCGCAACACAAACCGATTCTTCGGAGAGTTGCACCGGCAAGCGATCTCTTCAACCATTTCCCAACAACCAGACCGCCTCCAGCGAAACGTCATTCTCGCAATCGCACGCAGCAATCCAACATCGACTCAACCGTCGCTACTGCAATCTCACAGAACTCAACAGCAAGCTTGAGTTCGCGTCCCCAACGTTCTCTCTCTCTTAGCGGCGGAACGATCAAAATCACCCGGTTGCCGCCGCGAGACTTTGATTTCAGGAATCGCCCGATCGTTGTGTAACGTTGTCATTTAGTTTGAGCCGGTACTTGTTTTTTCGGTCGTCCGACAGGACGTAGAGTATGCCAGATGCTGTGCTTGTTCGCCACATTCTCCGTCCATTGCTCATCTCCGCACGGACTGCCCGATTGAAAGGGGACAGGGGGGACGGGGGTAATATTGTGTGCGGTTGCTATGCAGTTTGAACAAGATAAGCTGTGCGTTCACTCCTTCTCGAACTCGCGGATTCGGAGCTTCGTTTGGTGCTCTGTAAACGACTCCCTATCACCGGGATCCTTGCCGTGAAAGTAATCCTTTTGCCACCCCTGTCGGATCGCTTCCGGATCGCCTTGAGCGACTCGTTCTTGATAACCGGTCCGTTCATGACTCCAGTGAGCAAACTCTGCGGCTAACTCAGCGTTGGCCGCTAAATCGCGCAGGCACGGTTGAAACCGCTCAATAAATCCACGCGGTTGCGGCAAGATCATGCAGCAGGGTTCGCCGCGCTCGAACCGCACCAGCGTATTCGGAGCCGTAATCTTCCAGTTCATCGTAAACGTCGCAGCAGTCCAATCCGTTTCCACAATCCCTTCGAGCGCGTGCAAACCATGCTTGGGCCAGTTGGTCGGCCCCTTGACCCACAAGTTCACGCCGGGTGGAGTGCGAATCAAATAAGGCATGTTAAACGTGACGACCCCATGACCGAAAATGCAACTGATCCGGCTATCGGGCGCACCATCGGTGAACGAAAAGACCGTGTCACTAAGACGCTCGCCCCCATTCCACATCGCCGTAAAGCTACGCGGACTAGCAATCATCCAACCGGCTTGATTCGCAATCGTTAGCGGCAAGCATCGGTAAGCAAACCGTTTCTGTGTCGCATCCATCCACTGGCGAGCAATCGGAGCCGCTTGAAGGTGCATACCCGAGTTCGGATAGATCTCGTACGCAATCAAGGCGTTGTTTTCATCTTCTGGTACGCTTGTCATGATTGGAATAAACGCCTCGTAGAACCTGCCTGTATTGGATGCGGAGTGTGAGCCGAGGGCGCTAGGTGACTGTTGGTTTAGACGTAGGTTGGCCATTCTTGCCCGACCGGCTCACCACTGACGGGCAAGAGTGCCCATCCTACATCCGTTACGCGCCCGATTTCCCTTAAATCGACATTCCGTAGCGCCGTCGGTTCACCTAAATCACCCCATACGTTTTGTAAAACGATGTGAAATCATTGTTCCAGCGAAAATTGGTGAACGTCAAAGTCACTGTCACATCGAGGCTCGTTACATGATGCCACCAGCCGACTGGCAGGAACAACAGATCTCCTGGCTCGAGAACCACCTCTTCAATCCGCACGTGCTTGAACAACGGATAGCGGGCGCAATCGATGTTGTTCAAGTCTACTGCGGAATAGCAATGAAAGTCGTTGTAAACCAGCGGCAAATGTGCGGGCGAGATCAGCTTGACCAACTTTCGTCCGATGACCTGAGCCATGAAATTGTTCGTCAAGTCATGATGCACTGGTGTCACCGTACCTGCGGGTCCCATCCAGAAAAACGAGCGACCGTGTCGATGCTCAGGCGCCAGGTACTCCGGCAGAAAATCCACGTCCTGCCATAGCGCCGCCAGCGCGGCTTCGTTAACCCCTGAGTTGTTGGCGGTCATGTAGTAATCATTCGTCTGCCCCGCGTCATAGATCAACCGCACGTACTCTTGAAAGGAGATCATTTGCTTGTGCTGCGCCGAGTTGATTTCGTAGCGAGGATCGCGATTGCGGCCCGCTTGGATCTCAACTAACTGGGACCCAGCGGTCGATTGAAAATACTCACGATTCCACTTCGACATTGCCGGCCAACGACTGAGCACATCCGTAATGATCACCGGCCGATTCTGGCTGTAGTACTCCGTCAAGAACTCGTCGCTGCTCAGTCGGCTCTTTCTCGGTACCAGCGGCCCGCAACTAGTTTGTTCCAGTTCGCGTTGCAGATGAAAGAACCAATCCTTTTTATGCAGTTGCCGTACCAGCGATCTGGCTGCGGCAACGTACGGATGTATAGAAGCAGTTTCAACTTCCAACCGCGCGAGATCTACTGAAAACCCGTTTTCGGAAAGCACTTTCACTAACCCGTCGGGCGGTTGATCTAACGCGATGTTGGTTGCAATCCACTGCTTCCAGGTATCGGCGATAAAATTGTGTGTAGGAATCGTAACACCAGTCGAAAAAGTCTGTGTTGTGGGTCGCCTTGATCTATAGATCGTGACCACGAAGAAGATGGGAAATTCACTCGTCGAAATTTACCGTGGTGCCTTCTTTTTTGGCTCGCCGGCGAAGCTCGGCCTTGCGCCGCGCTGCTGCAGCATCAGGATCAAACCCAATGTCTGCTTGCCAGCGCTCCCAATCAGCCCTAGCTGCAGCGACATCTTCACCTTTTGACTCCAACCACGCGACTAGCTTTACGTAACCCTCGTACGAGTGAGACCTTGCGTCAACACGGCGCTTCGCAACGTGATGAATTCTGTTTCCCCACTGGCCATAGGGAGTTCTGTAGTTTGCCACTGACTGAAACAGCATTAGTGCGGTGTCAAAGTTCTCATAACCAACCGCAGTGGCAGCAGCACGGTCCAGAACTCGCTGGTTGGGCTTTAGCTCCAACAACTCCTTCACGCGCGCATATTTGTTCTGTAGCGATTTCGGACGATCGAGAGTCCATTCATCATAGGATTCGATGACAACGTCCATCAGACTTTTGTCACTCCCCCTATCCTCGCACGTGAGATTCGGATCAATTCCCGATTTTAATACCGCTCGAAATTTTTCTTCGTCCTTACCAATCGCTGCCAAGTGCGCTACGGGCCAGCCAGCGGGTAGTTCTCCGCGAGTCCCGAAATCGCCTGTCGAGGGTACTGTTGGATCAGCGCCTGCATCAAGAAGAATCTGAAAGGTTTCAGCGTTACCTTTTGCTAACGCCCAAAGCAACGGCGTCATTCCGTCTGTGCCGTAGTCGTTCACATTGACATCCGAAGATAGCAACGTTTCCACTTTGCTTACGTCGCCAGCCTCAATCGCCATGCAAAATTCGATTGTACCGCGGTCCCTAAAATACTCCTCCGCCCGCCAGTCGTACCCGCTTCCCCCAGACTGCTCACAGCCCGCAAACGTGACGACGAACGCTAAAATCGCAAGTGCCGTAAATCGATGAATCATGCGCCAAATCCTTCCTCAAGTTCGGCAAACGAATATTGGAGAATTTGCAAAAAGAATTGCCCTGCCAGTTCTGCTTTACTACTTGCTTGACTCTTGTTTAGCGTTTGCCTTCTTGTCGGCTGCTTGCATTTTCTCAATTTCCGCTTTCCTGATCGCCGCAGCGGCTTCGTAATCGAAGGTGGCACGTGATTGATGATGCCAACGTTCAACATCCTTCCTTGCAGATTCGAGGTCCTCCCCTTGCGCCTCCAGCCACTCGACTAAATGGTCATACTCCTTACGCTCACGATCGATAGGGTGTGGAACCCTGTCGACAATTTGGTGCAGCCTATTCCCCCTAGAGCTAGTGTACGTATGCGGATTCGCGCCCGCTTTAAATAACGCTTCGGCTACTTCGAATTTGTTTGCGCCGATGGCGCGCCCAGCGGCTTCATCGAGTACTTCTTGGTTGGGGCCTAGCGAAAGCAGGCCTTCAATCCGCTCGCGGACTCGCTCGCCTCGTCCACGGAGCAGATAGTCTCCAGCAAAGATAGCGTCAAACAGCGTAGGTTGTCCGTCAACCTGTTGCGGTAACGATCCTCGCAAGTTCGGATCTAGCCCATTTTCGAGCAACGTCATAAAGAAGTCCGCTCGCTTGTGAAACGCGGCGAGGTGCGCGACAGTTGTACCGACTGCGATAATGCCTTTTGTGTTGAAGTCGCTACTTACAACTACGCCTGGGTCAGCACCCGCCTCAACCAGTACCCTAAAGACTTCCGCATCTTTGCTTACCAAAGCCCACAGTAGTGGCGTCATGCCGTCAACGCCAATCGCATTCACGCTAGCGCCCGACTCAATCTCCCGTTTGACGGCAGTTGGGTCGTTCGCTTCGATTGCTCCGATCAGAGCAATCACCTTTGGGTCTTCAAAGAAATCTGAGGCGCGCCAGCCCGCCGCATCATAAATCGTTTTTTTGCTTGAAGTTTGGCATCCCGCTAACGCGCCAATCCACAACATGCAATAGCAGAAAATGGTTATTGCGCGAGGCGTCGCGGGAGAAAAGGGGACGGCGGCAATATTGTGTAAGGTTGTCATTTAGTTTGAGCCGGTACTTGTTTTTTTCGGTCGTCCGACAGTATGTAGAGTATGCCAGATGCCGTGCTTGTCCGCCACATTCTCCGTCCATGGCTCATTTCCGAACGGACTGCGCGATTGACGCATTTTCGCAATGCAGCAAGTTCTTGCTCGCTAATCAGTGTGTTGATGCGATTGATCCAGTTGGGTTGCCTTGCGATCGGCAAAGCAGATAGAACTCGGGAACGCGGTTCGGGATTTTGGCTCCGTCGATAGAGGGAGCCATATTGCCACTCTTCCGCCCTAGTCACCAAATTCGCGCGGAGCGGATTGCGCTCGACATAGCGGCACAGAACATAGTAGTGGTCTTCAACTTGAACTTACAACTCCAAGTCGATCGCTCCGCCGAAACTACCCCGTCCATCGATCGCATCCGAATTTACCGCCGTTCCCTTTTGCCCTGGTCGTCGGCTTTTGCCCTGGTGCACGGTAAGATTCACAGCCTGTCGTCGAGAGGGCGTAAGCGACGGAGGTTGTAGCCGAACGAATGGCGGTTGGCGGCCGAGATTCGTGCGGAATTTTGCTTATTGCGTGCTTCTGTGCTACGATCCCCACTTTCAATTCACTGCTTGTGGGAGGGATCGTGATGCGTTCGACCGTGATCTGCGTTGTCGTTACTATCGGCGTTTTGCTAGCCGCAGCCGAACGCGTCTGCGTGGCTCAAGCAACCGCGGACAAGTCTGCGGCTGAGGCGGTGAAGTACTTGCCCGAGGAGGTTGTCGGAACGCTGACGCTGTGGCCTGCACGCACAGCCGCGTTGTCGCGATTCCACCTGGCACCGCTCGAAGTCGCTAGCGCGGCTGGGCTCGAGCAAGTCGGAATCGATCCGCTGAAGATTCAGAGACTGGACATGATGTTTGCGTTGCCGGGACCAGCGGGGCAGCAGTTCGGAGCCGCGCTGCAGTTGGCCGCGCCCGTTCAACTGGATACGTTGAATGCGCAAATCTTCGCTGACGATGGTCCGCAGGATGAGAACGGATTTAAGTATCGCGTGTTCGCCGGACCGCCGGAACCAGAGATTATTTTGCATCAGGCTGGGCCGAGCACGATACTGATCGGAACCAAGATCTTCGTAAAGCGGATGACTTCCCCGCGCCGCGCTGCAACGTCGTTAACGCAGACGCTAAGCTCCACTATGGCTAATCAAGATGCGCTGGGGCTTGTCTCGGTAAGTTCGATTCGACCGATCATCGCGGGTGCGCTCGACAGCAATAGTGAATCGCTGCCACCACCGGTGTTCGAAGATTTGAAAACGATGATCAAATCCACCGACTTTCTCGCTGTGCGATTGGACTTGGATGAAAACGAAAAATTTCAGTTGATGGCGTCGGCCGTGGATGATTCAGCGGTAACAGATGTTGAACAAAGCTTGAACAACCTGCTGGCGTTCGCGCGGGATATGGCTGTCGCGCAGTCGAAGGCTGCGATCGGACCTGACCGCTCGGCGACTGGCGAAGCGCAACGCAAGTACATTGATCGCGTGAGTACTGAGATTAGCGCGATGCTGAAGCCAAAGAAGCTTGGCAAGCGATTGATCGTTGATGTGAAAGGTCTGGAGAACACGGCGACGATCGGCACGCTGGTGGGACTGCTATTGCCGGCTGTGCAGGCGGCGCGAGAAGCGGCGCGGCGCATGGATTCCTCGAACAACTTGCGGCAGATTGGGCTGGCGATGTTCAACTATGAAGACGCTTACAAAAAATTCCCCGCGACAGCGGTGGCGGAGAAAGAAACGAACCGGCCGTTATTGAGCTGGAGAGTGACGATTCTGCCGTTCATCGATCAAGCGGAACTGTATGCGCAGTTTCATTTAGATGAGCCGTGGGACAGTCCGCACAATCAGAAACTGATCGGAAAGATGCCGCAAATTTACTTTCACCGCGGTCGCAGACTGCATCCGGGACACACTGTTTACCAGGCACCAGTGGGCGAGCATACGCTTCTTCGCAAGGATGCTCCTAGCAAGATTTCGAGTATTATCGATGGAACTAGCAACACGATCATGTTGATCGAAGCCAGTGACGAAGCGGCTGTCGTATGGACCAGACCGGATGACTTTGAGATCAATCCGCAGAATCCGACTGCGGGGCTTTTCAACTCAAGGGGACCTCGGCAATTTCAAGCTGTTATGGGCGATGGGAGCGTGCGCGTGATTGCAGAGTCCGTCGGCACGACAGTGATCAACGCACTTTTCACCCGCGATGGCGGTGAGATCGTCGACCTTCCATAATTTTGAGTTGAACGACAGCAGGTCGGCAGCAGGTCGGCAGCAGGTCGGCAGCCTTGGAAACGCTCGAAACGAGATGTACCCTACTGAAGAATCCGGAAAATGCGTTAGAATTTGCGACTTAACCGGCTGGCCAATCGACAGCAAGCAGTCCGCAACAAACAGCACGCAATGAATGGAATCTTTTTCCGATGACTTCTGCAGCGATTCTCGACGAACTTCAATGGCGAGGCTTGATCCATCAATCGACTGAACCAAACGCCCTTCGCGAATGCCTGAGCAAACCGCAGTCGGTGTACGCGGGATTCGATCCGACGGCCACCAGCTTGCACTGCGGTAGTCTGTTGCCGCTGATGGCGCTGCGACGATTTCAGCGATTCGGACATCGGCCGATCGCGCTCGTCGGTGGCGCGACTGGGATGATCGGCGACCCGAGCGGCAAGAGCGAAGAGCGCGTGCTGCTTTCGCCCGAAGCGCTGGCTGAGAATGTTGCAGGCATGGCGTCGCAGATGCAGCGGTTCTTGGACTTTGATGGTGCGAATCCAGCTGTGCTGGTCAACAATTACGATTGGATGAGCGGATGGTCGTATATCAATTTCTTGCGCGATGTCGGCAAGAATTTTCCGATCAACGTGATGCTCGCCAAGGATTCGGTTAGAAATCGGCTGCAGCGTGAAGACAGTGGCATGAGCTATACGGAGTTCAGTTACATGCTGCTGCAAGCCTACGATTTCGCTTATCTGAATCAGAAGCATGGTTGCGTTTTGCAGATTGGCGGCAGCGATCAGTGGGGTAATATCACCGCAGGCATCGATCTCGCGCGGCGCATGCATGGCCAGCAGTTGTTTGGGTTGACGTGTCCGCTGCTGTTGACCAGCGACGGTCGCAAAATGGGCAAGACAGAACGCGGCGCAGTGTGGCTCGACGCGTCCCGCACTTCGCCTTACGCGTTTTATCAGTACTGGATCAATGTCGCCGACGCTGATGTGCTGATGTGCTTGCGGTTCCTAACGGAGATCGAGCAAGCGGAATATCAGTCGCTTGAACAAGCCGTTGCATCGGAGCCGCATAAGCGCGACGCGCAGAAACGCTTGGCGACTTGGTTGACTGAGTTTGTGCATGGTGCGGCTGGGCTACAAGCGGCTGAGCGTGCAACGGCGGTATTTTTCGGAGCGGAGATCGATCGCACGACGGATCAAGCGTTGCAGGAGATCTTTGCCGACGTGCCAAGTGCTGAAATTCCGCGTTCAACTTTAGAGTCTGGGTTGAGTGTTGGCGATGCATTCGTTTCGTCGGGGCTTTGCAAGACCAAAAGTGAAGCGAAGCGAACGGTGCAAGAAGGCGGTGCGTACGTGAACAACCGTCGCATCGCTTCGGTGGATCAAGTGCTCAGTGTCAGCGATTTGGCCAGCGAAACGACGATGGTTCTGCGACGCGGAAAGAAGAACTTTGCGTTGCTGCGAACGATTGAGTAATGAATAAGTAACGATCGAGGACCGATAACTAGGAAACTGCCTTGCACATTCTGCTAACAAATGACGATGGGATCTACGCACCTGGATTGGCGGCGCTCGAAGCAAAGTTGCCGCAGCTTGGCGCGGTCAGTCTTGTGGCCCCAGCAACGGAACAGAGCGGCGTCGGCCATTCGATCACTTTCTTGGAACCATTGGTTTGCAAGAAAGTCTTTAATGGCAAGCGATTTCGCGGCTACGCGGTTGAGGGCAGTCCAGCGGATTGCGTGAAGCTGGGTGTGTCCGAGCTGGTTGAAGAGAAAGTTGATTTGATCGTCAGCGGAATCAACGGAGGTCTGAACGCTGGGATCAATGTGCTTTACTCGGGGACCGTCGCCGCAGCGATCGAAGGCGCATTCTTTCGTCACAACAGCTTCGCCGTTTCGCTCGAATATGACCCGCACGCCGACTTCGAGATCGCTGCGGAATTGGCCGTCGATTTGATTGCGAGGATTCTCAGTCGCAAGAACGCCGAACCTCAGCTTTACAACATCAACATTCCAACCGCAGCGACAGTCCTCGCGCGGCAAGGCGGAACGCCCGAAGTGCATTGCGTGCCGATGGGCGTCGAACGCTATGGCGAACACTACATACGCCGTCAGGATCCCAAGGGCCGCGATTATTACTGGTCGACCAATGATCCCCCGCCTCGTCGAACTGACCATCCCACCGATCTGACGATGTTAGCCGACGGTCATATCACTGTTTCGCCCTTGAAGTTCGACATGACCGACGTCAGAACGCTCGCCACGATGGACGAGTGGGATATCTTCCAAAAACACACCTGATCTGACGTTTCTTCAGCGCCAAGAAAATGCGACTGTGTACCTCAGGGTGTCGCAAACCGTTTACTCGTAATGGTTTGCGACTTATCGACCGCAGCGTTCCTAATTTTCCGTGGCCGCAAAGTCCGTTTCGGCCGAGAACTTTTGCCGCTTCCGAAAATTTCTTCTTTTTCCCGAAGTTCCGCTCAGGTCAAATGTTAGGCGCGCCAGAGTGCTTCGTGGCTGATCGCCGACCAGCTTTCGCAGTTGACTGGGGCGCGGATAGCGATATCTTGGGGCTGAGTGGGATTCAGTGGTGCTTTGTGGGGCACGAGTTGGCTTGCGAGTACGCTATTAAATGTTGCTTACTGGAAGTTATCGACGCAGTTTGGACGACAAGCTGCGGGTGGCAATTCCCAAAGCGCTGCGCGATGCCCTCGGCTCCGAGAACCAACTGAACAACCTGTTTATTACACCTGGAACCGATCAATCGCTGGCAATTTACACTGAGAGTGTGCTCGAGGCATTGGGGCAGAGTTTGGCGACCAGCAGTCCTGCGGCGAAAGACACGAGGGCTTTCAGCAGGTTGTTCTACGCTCAGGCTCAGCCGGCGGAAATCGATAGTCAAGGCCGGTTGCGAGTGCCTCCAGAATTGGCAAAATTGGCGGGACTGAGTGCAGAAATCGTTGTGTTAGGCGTGCGAGATCACCTTGAGTTGTGGAGCGCAAGTGCTTGGGATCAGTTCTTGGCGGCAACGCAGCCGAGTTACGACGAACTGGCGGAGAGAGTTATCCGGGGTGCGGGGGAGAGCCTCGCATAGGTGTGATTAAGCTAGATACGATTAACTAAATCCAATTAACTGTACGAGTTCGCGATGAAGTCCCGATTCAGTCTCCGGCCACGAGCTGAATAGCCACAAACGAGACGCAAGTCTCGAGGGACTTCATCGGCTTGCCCAAGGATTGCGGCAAGCAGAATTGCGGTCAAAACCCTCCTCGGTTTTGGATCGCAATGCCGCGGCCTAAAGGCGGGAAGCACGGACGCTTCCTCGGCTAAGCGGTTATCTACGTCGCAATCATCGGGAGCCTGGGCTGTGATTTTGCGGCGAAATTTTTTGATCGGCTCTTGTTCTCAGTCGCGTTGCGACTGAAGCGGAACATCACTCGAGTAAACGTCTTTCTGCCAAGCCGCTATTTGCGGCGACATCTTTTCGATTGGTTTTTGCTCTCAGTCGCAACGCGACTGAGAGCATCAGCCTGGGACGCAAGTCGACTCGCGTCCCAGGCTAATGCATGTCGTCGCGTTGCGACTGGAGCGGAACAAAACTCGATTCAATGCCTTTCTGCTGAACTCCTATTTGTCTCACAGCCCACCCGGAGCCTCTGCCCAACGTTCGTTTGTGCGGGTTGCTCCAATTTTGGGTAAAACGCCGAAAATGCAGCGCTTGAGTCTAACTTCCCTGCATCTGCAAAGTTCATTGAACGCGTTGCCGTCTGTGCATAGCGAATCACCTTGCTCTGGCGTGAAAAGTTTTGCGTTCGCTGAAAAGCAAGCAAAAGCGGATGAATTTCTGGTAAAAATTGAGGGTCATGTGGCTTGTACGGAGGGCTGATTTATCGTTTTCGAACTTCACTTGTAATTGCTCAAGAATCTGATTGAGCTTTTGAGCGACTCGGATAAAGTCGAACGTGTCAGCGCGAGTTGAATGTCCAAGTTCTCGGATCGGACTCCGAGCATCAACCTTGCCACTCAAAACAGAACCGAGACTATGAGCCACCTCTCCCCCGCCCCTGAAGAAGTCGAGTTGCTGCTACGCAATGCCCGCCTGCGCGACGAACTTGAACCGTATGTAGATGAGTCCGTTGCGCTGGTTAGTTTCCGGCAGATGAATCTGCGCGAAGAAAATGACTTTCTCGAGTCGATGTTGGCGTGGGAGCGAGCTCCCGCGTTGCCGATCAGTCGCTGGTCGGTTCCGCCGCTAATCGTTCCCAGTCCCGAGCGACTGGACGACGACGTACTGCGCGAACTTTTGTACGACACCGTCGACCGCTTGTTCCAAGTTCGCGTAGTGCTTGAAATGACCGAGCACTTGACCGACCGCCAACTTTATACAGTTATCTACCGAGACATACTTCCCGCCTGCGAGAAACAGGTGAACTTGCCCGGCAATTTCTTATGCTGGCGATGTCTGGATGAGACCGACGAAGACACTTGGTTGCGTTATTACGCCACCGAACTTGATCGGCTCCAGTGGCTTGAGCACAACGAAGGACCATTGCCCGATACCGAAGAATTGCCGTACCCTCGCAAGTTGCCGCGTGCAAGCGAGTATTGATCAGTCGTCGGAGCCGGGAGTTTTTCAATAACATTCAGTTGGACAGCGGGGCGGACTTAAACGCCCCGCATTCTTGCAGCATCGGCTCTACCGAAGTTCCAACGACATCAACGCACCAGCCAACTGCTTAGAGATCATTCAAGTTGGCCGATCATCAATCGCGTCACGCAGCTCCTGAGACTATTCCGACGCATTCGACGTAATTTGAAGTCGAACAGCTATGAGGTTTCTCCGCTCGCGATGAGAAGGTTCGATTAGGCGGTATGCGCATTGCTTTGCGGTTGCATCGATAAAAGCAATTGGCTTCGTTCGAAATAAATCCTCTCCTAAGGAGTGCAACATGAAATCTGTCGCGTGGTTGATGGTGTTTGTCGCGCTAGCTAATCTCGATTCGGCTTCGGCCTTGGCAGGAAACGTACAGGCGTCAATTCAGGGTGGAAGCCTATATATCTATGGGGACGATAATGCGAGCAGCATCGTCGTCGACTCGCCGTTACCTAACCGCATTCGAATTCGCGGCCGCAATATTGAAGGGCAAACAACGACCGTCAACTCGCGCACGACTCCGGTGGTACTTGGCGATTGGACCGGCGGTGTTTTCATCTACTTGTACGATGGAACAGATGCCGTTCGACTACTAAACGCACGAGTGAACGGACCAGTGCACATTGATCTTGGAAACGGCAACGACGATGCCATCTTGGGCGAGTCGCTTGAGGACAGCGTTGCCACGTTACTTTCCAGCAACGCGGCTAGTCCGAGTTCGCAGCTGAAACTCGAATCTTCACTTTTCATTTTGGGCGGCGCTGGTAACGACTACGTCCAGATTGATAACGCAAGTATTGAAGGTCGAACGACCCTGAACCTCGGTGATGGAATCGATGACGCGTACGTTACGGATGTAAACGTGGGCGATACGCTTGCAGTGTTCCCGGGATTCGGTTCCGATCTCGTCGATATTTTCGAGACGAACCTCGCACTGGACTTGATCATCGACGATCCAGCGGGTGCGCTTGAGGCGGATATGATCAATGTAAATGTTGGTCGCAACGCGTTTATCTATGCAACCTCCGCAGCGGATTTTGTACGCGGGATTAACTTGCACGTCGAAACTCTATTCCAAGTTTTCACCGAAGGCGCGAACGACATCGTCGCTCTCAATGGACAAAGTAGAACGCTCGAGATCTTCGCAGGCAGCGGCAACGATCGCGTTCGGCTTTCCTTGATGACCGCCGACACAATTCGCACGTTTCTTGATTCGGGTGTCGACTCACTCGTTATCGAGGATAGTGATGTCAGTCTGCTGAACGCGTACGGTGGTGCAGACAGTGATGTTTTCACTGTACGAGGATCGATGATTCAAACAGCAAACATCTATGGCGATGGAGGGACCGATCGCTTTCGCCGCAACGCTACCAATATCCAAGACCTGAACCTGTTCTCGATTGAGAATCCGTAATCGAGAGCCAACCAGTGCTTGTACAATTCGTCGTGTACGAATCGCTCGTCAATAACGCAGAGTGCATTCACCGGTCTGGTGGATGCACTCTTTTGTTTTCGAAGAGGTAACGCTGCGTTAGGAAAACTCGAAAAACTCGAAAAGTGTCAGTGCGAATTAAAGCTCCGTACCTTCGATCAATGAACTTTCGCCGCAATAAGCCAGCACGTTGGTAACTGTGACTCGGGCTATCTCGGTAAGCGCCTCGTAAGTCAAGAACGCTTGGTGCGAAGTGACCAGCACGTTCGGAAAGCTTAGCAATCGCGACAGTTCATCATCTAAGAGAACCTGCCCCGAAAGATCTTCGAAGAAAACTCCTTCCTCTTCTTCGTATACATCCAAGCCAACGCCACCGATATGTCCTGACTTCAAGCCCGCGATCAGCGCTTGGGTGTCGATAAGTTTGCCGCGACTTGTGTTCAGTATGAAGACTCCAGGCTGCGTTTGGCGAAGTGTCTTCGCGTTCAGTAGCTGCAGTGACTCGGGCGTCAGGGGTAAGTGCAATGAGATGATATCGCAAGTTTGAAGCAGCTCATCGAGCTCACAGTAGCGAACGCCATGCTGCGCCGCCCAGTCCGATGTCGGAAATGGATCATAAGCCACCACAGTTGCTTCAAAGCCGCGAATAATCTGAGCAGCGATGCGACCGATTTTACCTGTTCCAATAATGCCAACAGTTTTTCCGTACACATCGAAGCCGACTAAACCGCTGAGCGAAAAATTCGATTCACGAACACGGTTATACGCGCGATGAATCTTGCGATTGAGAGTCAACAGCAACCCGACGGCATGTTCTGCAACGGCGTGAGGTGAGTAGGCGGGAACGCGGACAATCTTTAGTCCAAGTTCTTTCGCTGCGTTGATGTCGACATTATTGAAGCCTGCACAGCGCAGAGCGACGAAGTTCACTTGCAGGTCTGCAAGTGTCTGCAAGCACTCACGATCAGCTCGATCGTTCACAAAAATGCAAACAGCCTGTGCCCCTTTAGCCATAAGTGCTGTCTCGGCACTGAGTCGTGTCTCCAAGAAACGCCATTTGATCTGATTACTGCCAGCGTCGCGAGAAAGAAACTCTCGGTCGTAAGGTTTCGCGTCAAAAACTGCAACTTCGATCATCTCAGGTTTCCTCGCTTCGAATTTCGTTGCCAATGTAAGGCAAACATTTTAACGGCAAACGGATTGCTAGTGAGTCCTCCGCTACAATCGCCATAGCCCGCACAACAGTGGCGAAAATGACTTGACTCTCACGGAAGCAAACGGAAACTGATGAAAGCGCTCGACTCGCAATTATTCTGGAAGCTATGCAAAACATCGCTTTCAAAACCGCTGTTGTCTTGTCGCTTCGTCGTTTCGCAGTCGCATTGCTTGTGCTGTGGAGCACGTTTGCGTCTCTTACCAACTACTTGCTCGCCGACGATTGGATGACTTGGGCCTCAACTTACACTCACGAACCGATGCATGGTCAACGCATTGACCAGTACGCTGTTCCGGTGCAACCAGTTGTTCCGCATGATCCGAGTTTTCAGCGAAGCGGGTATCGGCATTATCGCAGCACTTTGCAGGGCGGCGATTCGTCCGACAATATGCATGTCGTTGAACAGTGGGGCGCTCCAGTCGTACCGTATGAGCAATGGCGATTTCCGTTTCGGCCGTATGGCGTTCCTTACGATGCGTGGGGACCGCAAGCTCCGTACGGAATTATCAACGGCAACTTCGGCGCAGGCATTGGTTATCCCGGCAACTTCCCGCCGCCACAAGGCACGCAACAAGTGCCACCGAACGCTGCTGTGCCACCGAACTATCCACCGTACTACGGCAATTCGAACCAAGGATTTCCAAATCCTGGCTACATGCCTCAACCTCCAAGCAATGGTTTTCCGCTTTCGCCGCCGTATCAGAACCAACCCTGGTACGACGGCAGCCATCCCGTCACGCCACCGCTCGATAACCGCAGCGACGCCGAGTTCTTCTACAGGCCAAAACGATAGTAATACGCAACTTTCAGTCGACCGGCGAATGGCGGCCGACGCGGGGGCTGAGGAACCGGCGGACTCCTGTAATTGGACGCTAATTGGACTCTAAATTACGGAAGTCGAACTGAACGTCCTCGATCCAGGCCGCTAGCAGTTGCTGGTAGACCGGTTGTTCAGTTGCGTTGTGAAACTCAGTACGACCGAAGCGGGAAGCCGGCCAGATACAAGCTGACGTGCCGGTCAAGATAACTTCGCGCGAGGTTTCAACAAAGTCGACAGGAAGCGGTCGATATCTCACTTCAATCGATAACGATTCAGCTAGCCGCAATGTTCGCTGGAGACTGATCCCGTTCAGGATATTGTCTAGCGGTGGACAGTGTAGCGCGCCTTCGCGATCAACGCACAGAATGTTTGCGGCTGACGTCTCGGTAGTGTTTCCTTCCGTGTCGAGCAATACAGCAGCGCCATACACTGAACCGTGCACTGAAAACTGCTCCTCCGCTTTTCGGTCCGCCAAGTAATAGTGCAGCCGTGAGCGCGACTTCACTGTCGGGCTCCAGCAGGCGGATGGCACGTTGCGATGTTCGCCGATGTAGAGTTGCTGGCCGTGCGCGTACCAGTGGAGAATTGCATCGCGCTTCAGCGGTTGCACGTACACGATCACAGTTGGCGAACCCGCCTGCCCCGCAAGTCCGGGTGTTACGAGCACGACGATTGAAAAGTCGCGATCCGGAAGTCTTGAATGATTGTGTCGAACGCACTCGTGGATCGTGTTGGCGATCGGCCCCAGTTCGTCAAACGGTATGCCAACGTAATCGCAATTCGCTTTCAGTCGAGCCACATGCAGTTCGACATCCAGTGGCATCGCGTTGAGAGTCCGCAGGCGGTCGACAAGCATTGCACCTTGCAGGACGCCCCAATCGTCAAGCGATAACTGCACTTGATGGATTGGCAGCCACTGTCCGTTTTTCCAAGCGATCGTAGATTGCAGCATTGGGCACTATTGCGCGAGCACGTTTTGCAATGACTTTTTAAAGTGTGGGCAATGCCGATAGTACTCGACTTCCGAATGGGTTCTTCCGGCGGCGCGTGTGCAATCGAACTGAATTATCTTTGGATCATTCGCGAGAGCGGAATTGGCTCGGGGATTGATGCCAAGAAATCCAGCGGCGACAGGTTCACCACGATCGATGAACCGAAACCTTTTTAGGACTGGATCCGAGGAATTGTAAAGGTTGATTAGTTTGTCAATCTGCGTGAGTGCTAACTGGTACTTGCCGCCGTTGCCAAACTGATTGCGATCAAAAGCGGGTGCAACCAAACTCACTCGCACATTACCATGCTCTGCCATCGGCTGCGGAAGCACGCGACAGTCTAACGAACCGCCTGCAAGCAACTGCAACGTACCACTGATCACGGCGCCTCCAAAGCTGAAACCAAGCATACCTAGCGGGCGGTCATTTGGAAGGTGCTTTAGAAATTCGGCTAAGTAGAACGACTCGACGTGAGCCAAAGAAGCTTTTTCGCGGACATCAGGACCGATTCGCCCCTCACGTTCGCTCGGCCAACTGAAAAGGATCAGACGAATCGGTTCGCATGTTTGGGCGGCAAGCAACTGGTAGACGTACAAACCGCGTTCACGCGCGTTGCCCCACTCCATCCAGTTGCCATGAACATAGATCACCGTCTGCGGAGCTGTCAAAGCAGTTGGATCAGCGATGAACTCTTCAAGGCTGCTAGGTTGAAAACAGCATCCAACCACTTTTGAAATTCTTAGCGGCATACCAATCTGGCACGATCCGCTCAGATGCCGCGAGCTGACTTCCCAGACGCTATCACCCGGACGAACCGGGAACGCCGCAAAGCTGGAAGCGCACGTGGGAAACGCAAACGCAACGACCAGCAAGCCTGCGAAGGATCGTGCAACGAGATACGTTACTGCTGAAACGAAGGAATTCATGACGGCTGGAATTCGTTAAGGACCGGACGTCATCAATGACTACTCGATATCGTCTCGCATCCTTGCAAGATTCGATTGCACGCATCGTTTCAATTGTAATGTCACATCAAGCGATTGTGGTCATTACCTAAGAGCTTGTTTCGGCAAGAGGACAGTCAAAGTCTCACAATGTTGCAAATTTTCTACATGTTTCGTTTGCACATCGTTTGCCGTGTCGTAGAGTTTGTGCGGATGGGAATCGAGTCTACCGGTTGCCGAGAATTTGCCACAGGGGAAATTAAGATGAAAAAGTTACTATTGATCGGATTGTTGTTGTCCCTGAGCACCGGATGTGGAAGGGGATGGTTGCCAGGTTTTTTCCGCGGTGCATCCTGCGGCAATGGTAGCTGCATTGGCGCAGCGCCGGCACTCCCTCAAGGATGCAACGCTTGCGTGGGCGGTAATAGCGCTGGTTACGGCTCGTACGAAAGCGAAGTCGTCGGCGGCTCTTACTACGGTGGCGAAACCATCGTAGGCGATACCTACGCAGGCGACAGCTACATTGGCGGCCAAGTTGTTCCAAATTACGGCAGCGGAACGATCGTTGGCCCAACAATGCAAGGCTTGCCAGCGCCAGTTCCTGCGCCTTAGATCATACGAAGCTTATGTGGTGGCGACTTCTAGTCGCCAATCCACGAAACTTCGACTGACTTCTGCGATTCCTGCGAAGGTACTGTTGCTCACACTCATTTAGTCGGCGTTTTACGAAGTGAAAGCCGGCGACGCAATTAATCGCAGGACACTCGGTGACGAAGCGGAAGCAACTGTACCGTGTCATCATCTCGCCTCCCCGTTTGCATTTGGCTAACGCCGCAAGCAGAATTGAACACTGCTTGTTCGAACCAGCGACGTGTACGCTTTCGTCATCGGAGGAACCTTACGTGTCAACTTTGCCGCTTCAGCGCTTGGCCATCCATCTGCTGCCGATCTACCTTCTGCTCACCTCATTCACCTTCGCGCAGAATTCGACAGTCAAAGACAATCCAAAATCGGATTCAGAATCGGACGCGACTTCACCCTTACAATACGTTGCGCCGAAGCAGATCGAGATGCTCATTGGTGTTCGAATCACACCAGGCGATTTAAATATGGTCTCGTCGATTGCAACAACCGTCTTCCCGACGGATTGGCCGGAACAAAAGGTTGAAGTAGTCGAAGTCACTGTCCCGCAGACTATGCAACATGGCTTCCGCGACTTGCCAGGCGGCAACAAGCAGCTGCTCTTCCAAGCTCCATTCCTGCCGGTTGGCTCAACGACTGAAGCAACCATTAAAGTCCGCGTCGAAAAGGCTCACACGGTTGGACCGACCGATACCGCGACATTCGTTCGCCCAAAGCGTTTAAGTCGCGAGGTGAAGGTCTTTACAGGAAACAGTCCTTTCATCGAGACTTCCAGCTCTGAAGTGAAGAAAATCGTGCGTGAGATCGACGCGAAAGAGCCCGAGACAGAGTGGCAGCGCGTTGAGATGCTTTACGATTGGGTTCGCGAAAACATCATCTACACTCGCGGCGAACTGAAGTCGGTTCGTCAAGCAATCAAAGACAAGACGGGAGATTGCGAAGAGATGACGAGCACGTTCGTCGCTCTATGCCGCGCTGCCGATGTGCCTGCACGATGCGTGTGGATCCCCAATCACTGCTACCCAGAATTCTATCTTGAAGACGCTGAAGGCAATGGTCATTGGTTTCCGTGCCAAGCCGCTGGAACTCGCAACTTCGGATCGATGCCCGAGTATCTTCCTATTCTACAAAAGGGCGACCGATTCAAAGTGCCTGAGGATAAGGACCTGCTGCGATACTTGAACGACTTCGCAAAGTCGCAGGAGCGTTATCCTCAGGGCGCTGTGAAACCGAAAGTCGAATTTATTCGCAAGCTGTTGGGCGACGCCGCGAACCTGCGAGCTGCTGACGAAGATGCTGAGAAAAAGGATTCTGAGCAAAAGTAGCGCAGCGATACTTCGAATCTCTCATTCAGTTCTTGAGCGCGGAACGAATCACAGGTTCGAAGATTTCCGCTTGTCGCATAAAACCTAAATCATTGGCGTGCGAAGCGTCCGTCGCACCTTCCGTATCTTCGCCATAGAGTTTGTCGCCTGGAATGTAGTACAGCTCCTTCACACCGTCGCTCTGCAGTTGTTCGTAGGCGGCGCGCAGGGCAGCGTGATTGTCCGTGTGAAACTTGTGCTTGGCCGGCAATATCCAGTCGTTCGTAAAGCGACGATCTTCAACTAAAACGATTGGAACTAGCGGCTTGGCATCGCGCAGCTGTTTTACAAGCGGTACGCACTTGGCACTCACGTCGGCGGGTCGCATGTTCGGCAAACAGTCGATGACGAAAACCGCTGCGTCGATCTGCACGAGGAAATCCCCAACCGCCTTATCCATCCGTCCATTTCCTGAGAATCCAAGGTTAACGACTGGCATGTCCAAGCGGCGACCGAGGATAGCAGTATGCACCATCCCAGGACGGCTGGCGCAGGCACCGTGCGTAATGCTCGTGCCGTAGAACACGATAGGCTTGGGCCGCGGGGTTTGACCTTCGAATTTGCTGCCCTTCGCAACTCCGATACTCATGAACTCAACGCCGTTATAGAGCGGCAGGTAAGCTGCGTACTCGCGGAAGCCGGGAGCTAGGTCTTTAATAATCTCCGCTTTGACTTCAGCGGATGATGGCTTCGTGACTTGAACCCACTTCCACTTGCCGTCCTCGTCACGCGTATAGAGATCGACGCCACTGGCACCCGTGGCTGGCATATGCGGCATCGCAAGATTGGCCTTCTTCACTTTGTAATGCACGTGGATAGCAGTCGCATCGGTCTTGAAGCGAAACATCATGCCGGAACTATCGTGACTGAGATTCCAAACGGCTGGCGTCACATTGCCTTCTGCGGCGGCTGGCAAACGATCGAACCACTGCTTTCGCTCCTGTTCGGGAAGAATGCGACCTTCGACGCCCCATTCGGTGACGTCATACCAAGCCAGATCCTTGGCTGCCGCTTTATTGACATCCATCGCAGGGTCAAGCTTCTGGATGGACGGCGATTTTTCTTGAGCGCTTACCGACGTGCATTGAACATACGAAAACAGGGCGATCGCAGCAGGGACGAAGAAAGTGAAGTGAGTTCTCATGGTGGGCTTTCGAAAACAGTTGGGTAGGGTAGTGTGTAGCTATTGTAACTTAGCGCGACAACTCCGATGCAACCGCTTGAAAGGTGCGGCGCAGGTCAGAAGCGTCCGAGTTCGGAAAGTTGGCTCGCTGAGTCATAAGAATGTAGATGCGTTCATGCGCGGGATCAATCCAAGCCTGAGTGCCATATGCACCACCATGACCAAAACTGCCCGCGGAAAGTTTCTCAGAAACGCCTTGCGGTTCACGTACTACGCAGCAACCGATTCCCCAGCCGTTCCCAGCTGTAAAGCCGGTCTTCAAATCGCCAGTGACAACCGTTCGCATCAACTTCACGGATTCAGCGGTAAGAATGCGAGTGCCGTTCAGCTCTCCTTCATTCAGCAGCATGCGACAGAATGTGGCGTAGTCATCCGCGGTTGAAAATAACCCACCGTTGCCTGCAGGCACTCTCTCTCGATCCGTTGGCAAATGGCCAGCCAGCAATCCAATTTGCGCCTCTTCAAGTAAGCCGTCTCCAGTCCGTCGATACGATTTTGCAAGCCGCGCGTATTGGTCATCGGATAGGTAGAACGTCGTATCCACCATCCCCAATGGCTTGCACAGTCGTTCTTGAATGAACTCATCGAACGCCATACCGGAAACAACTTCGACGATACGTGCAGCGGTGTTGATGCTCGTCTGGCTGTACTGCCACTTAGTGCCCGGTGGAAACAGCACTTCGACGCGCGAGTAGCGCGAAGCGGCTTCCGCCAAGTCGCGTGACGTGTAAGCTTCGCCCGATTTCAACTCAGCCATGCCGGAAGTATGACTGAGCAATTGTCGAATAGTGATCGCAGCCGCTGTTCCATCTGCTAACTTAAGATTCTTCATCTCGGGCAAGTGCTTGGTGATCAGGTCGTCCAGCGTAAGTTTGCCTGCATCTTGCAACATCATGACGCAAGCAGCGGTTACGGGTTTGCTCATCGACGCGATCCAAAAAATGTTATCGCGCGCCATCGCCTTCTTGCTCGCCACATCAGCCAACCCGAGTGAGCGAACGGCGATGATGCCCTCTTTGTCCGCTACCAGCACGACCATGCCAGCGACTTCATTCTTGTCAACAAACGGATTGAGCGTAGCATCGAACTCGTTTTTCGGAAGTTGTTTGTCGTTGAACAGGGCTTTATCGACAGGCGAATTCAAGATAATTCGAGCAGCGTCTTTTTGAACTGGCGATTGTTGGGCGCTGACGCTGAGTGCGAGCAAGCCTGTCAACATTATCAAGGCGAGCAGTTGTTGCAGCGGTTTCATGATTGGTCTTTCCTCGGGGATAGGCGTTTACGGCGAACGCAGGTGGTTGGGCGCAGCATTGTAGCTTTTCAAACCGATTGTTCGGTAACTGGCGAAACAAAGTGAAAGTTAGAAGCGTCTGGGGTAGGGCCGCGCATCGGCATTTTGTATCATTGGCATCGCAATTTTTGCCAAACATGAAGTCACAGTGTCGAAGGTGAAACGAATGAGTGATAAAGCTGAATTGTCTGAACGTACTGTCGTTGAACCCTACATCTCACCAAATGACAATTCCGTCCCGGAGTTCACCGCACGGGCAATCATCGTAGGCTCAATCTTCGGAATTCTCTTCGGCGCTTCGACGGTGTATTTGGCATTGAAAGCTGGTCTTACCGTTTCCGCCTCGATTCCAATTGCCGTGCTGGCGATCTCGATCGGCAAACGTTTTTTAGGCACGAGCATCCTTGAAAACAACATCATTCAGACGTGCGGCTCGGCTGGTGAGAGCGTCGCAGCAGGCGTCGTGTTCACCTTGCCTGCGTTTATCTTCCTCAGCGGCGGAGTTGGAACAGGGTACTTCGAAGTTGGAACGATCATGATGATCGCCACTTTCGGTGGCATTCTCGGTACGCTGATGATGATTCCACTGCGTCGGCCGTTGATCGTAAAAGAACATGAAACGTTGCCCTATCCCGAAGGCACCGCGTGCGCCCAAGTGCTGATCGCCGGTGAGAAAGGCGGCAGTCTCGCTCAAACAGCTTTCTTCGGACTCGGCTTTGCGATCGTGTATGCGATGCTGCAAAAGGTTGTGCATCTGATCGCTGAGACGCCGCGCTATGTGACTTCACTTGGGAACAAGTATCTGCCTTCCGCTTCGGTTGCTGGTGAGATTACTCCGGAGTACTTGGGAGTCGGTTACATTATCGGACCGAAGATCGCAGGCATCTTGGTGGCGGGTGGTATCTTCGCTGCCTTCGCGCTCACGCCGCTGCTGGCGACAATCGTTCCGCAAGAGACGATCGCGGCTCAGCTAGAGAAACTGGGCATGGCTCCGACCAAGTTTGGTTGGGATGCGGATACGAAAGTCTTCGGTGATTCTGCCGAAGCGATCTACCGTGCTTATATTCGACAAATCGGCGCTGGCGCCGTTGCAGCCGCAGGCTTTATCACTTTGCTGAAGACGATGCCAACCATCGTCGCTTCGTTCCTCGAAGCCTTTCGTTCATTGACAGGTGGAGTAGCCGCGAACCGAGCCCGTACAGAAAGGGATCTTTCTATCTTTGTAGTCGTATTTGGCAGCATCGCGTTGATCGCTTTGATGGCGATACTGCCTGGAATTCCCGGCGATTCGATGGCAAACAAGTTGATGATCGGCGTGCTGGTGATCATCTTCGGGTTCTTCTTCGTGACCGTTGCCAGTCGTATTGTGGGGATCATTGGTTCGTCCAACAGTCCCATCTCAGGCATGACGATCGCGACAATCATGGGAACGTCTCTCGTTTTCATCGGTATGGGATGGACCGGTACCGTTTATGAACCGATGGCGCTAGTGGTCGGCAGTATGGTTTGCATCGCCGCCGCAAACGCAGGCGCAACCAGTCAAGATTTGAAGACAGGTTACTTGGTCGGTGCGACACCGATGTATCAACAGTTAGCGCTCTTCATCGGCGTGATCATCTCTTCGCTCGTGATCGGCTTTACCGTCAAGTATCTGGACACACCAACACCAGAGATGCTTGCCGATGGCATTCAGCATGCGATCGGGGAGACATACAACGCTCCTCAAGCGACGTTGATGGCGACGTTGATCAAAGGCCTATTATCCTTCAATCTCGATTGGCAATTCGTGCTCGCCGGTTGTTTCATTGCAGTCACAATGGAGCTGTGCGGAATCAAGAGCCTCTCGTTCGCGGTCGGACTTTATCTGCCGTTGGCAACGACGTTACCCATCTGGATCGGTGGCGTGATTCGCGGTGCAGCAGATTGGATGCGAAATCGTGGCAAACCGAATTCGGGTGCTCATGAAGAAGATGAACTCGGCAAGGGCAGCCTCTTCGCAACTGGGTTAGTAGCCGGCGGAGCGCTGGCTGGAGTTGTGATTGCGCTGCTAACCGTCAGCCTTCCGAAGATGATCGCTTCGTTTGAAGGTTGGGGGCTGATGGGCTTCTTCCGTCGTATTGGTTTGGTTCAGTTGATTGAAAGTATCAAAGTTGAAGAAGCGATTACTGCCAGCGTCGGACATGGCGGTTATCAGTTGATTGGCGTTGGCTTCTTTGCCGTGATGGGCTTCGTGCTGTTCACGCTGGCCAGACGCAAATAAACAGCCGTTATGACCCGATACAACCGCAATGATTTGCAGTAGTACTTCGTTCCAAGTGGATTTTAGAGTGGCACGCTCTAAGGCTTTGCGAAAGGCGTGCCACCCGGAACCAGGAATGCACGTCACTTCTGCTTAGTCACAGTTGCCATACCAACATCGATGTATTGGCCGCCGCCAGTTTGATGGCAGTGGACAGCGATGCGGTTCTTGCCAGGCTTTAACAGCGCTTTCGCTTCGGCGGAAAGCGGTTGCAGATCGTACTGGACACTGTAACCGGAAAACTTTGCGGCCAATTGACCGTTGATGTAAATCTCGGTGTCCTCATCGTGATGCAAGAACCATTGAAGTTGCGGAATGAGTTCGCCGCGTACTTCGATATCGCGCACTAACCAAATGTCGGCCGATGACCAAGGCGTATTGATCGTCGCGCTCGGAGTTCCGGGGGTACCAAAACCGGACTTGCCGCTCGTCCATGATGAAGCGTCAAAGTTTGCCGAGTTCCAATTCGCAGCGGCTTGAGTGGTCGTATATTGCCAAAGTGCTGGCTCGGAGGTTGCCGTTTTCACCACTTCAGTAACAAACGGCAGCTTCGGCATCGGCGCCCAGTTCGCCGCCTTTGTAACGTCTCGCGAAGCCCACTTCGACCAAACAGCTTTGTCGTAAAGCATCTGTAGGAAAACACCACCGACGACTGGACGTGCCGTGAAGCCAACTTTCTTCGCACTCTTTGTCTCATACCAATCGGTCAGCGGCGAACGATCCGGCGTCTCATTGATAAACTTCATGACTGGCTTCAGTAACGCATCGAAATCTTCGCGGTTCTGAGTAAGTGTGGCTGTCCAAGTAATCCAATCCAACTTGGTATAGCTCGCACGATTATCGAGCGCCAATCCATACTCACCTTGATGTTTGCGATAGTAGGCTAACTCTTTCTCAGCCACCGTGGCAGGAAAGATATTCAAGCCGAGTATTCGGTCCCACACAATGTTGTACTTCTGACTCCAACTGCCGCTGGCGTCAAATGCCAACCGGAAGTGATCGCCATCGTCTGCTGATTCGATCCAACGCTTAGCAAAAGTCCGAGCGACCTCGAGCGATTGTCTTCCTTTCTCCATTTCACCGCGCATCTCACAGAGACGACTATAAGCACCGATCGCACAAATCGCTTTGGCACTCAAGTTAACGTTGTGTGCCATGTGCCCAGCGAAATCATCCGTACACAATTGGTTCTCTGGATCGAAACCTTTGCTCTTCAAGTACTCTGCCCACTGCTCGATCTGCTTCCAGTACAGATTCGCAAAGCTCGGGTTGCCTTCCATCTCGGCTACTGCGGTGATCAACAGCAGCAAGTTGCCGCATTCCTCGACAGGCATTTGATTCTCTGCGGAACGTTCTCCACCACCATAGACTTGCCCATTTGCCAGCGGGTATTGCCCGAGATCATGCGGCGCGAACGGGAACTTCCAACGATCACTGGCTGCGTAATTCATAAACGGCACCAAGAACGACTTCGCAAGCGATGGACCGAACAGCAAGAATTGCGGCGCCATCGGATAGAAGACATCGGATGTAGCGATGCAGCCGTTGGAGTGATTCTCTTTTGAGAATTGAAGCGGTTGGCCATTCGCGTCGGAAACGAATTTGCCCGCTGCAAAACATTGGCGATAGCACAGCGCACCCAAATTCGCATAGTCATCACCGCCCGCCTTGCGCAAGTCATCCATCAGTTCAAGATCAAACTCCGCGCAGCGACCTACGAATTCTTCGTAACGCTTTGCGGCAGCTTGCAGCAGATCGGCCGCCTCCCACTCGTCGCGACGCCAATACGGCCGCAAGTTCTCTTTCATGTACTGAATCGAATACTCATCGTCGTACGCGACAATCAACCACCGCGAAACGCCTTTTGAATCAACGGTGTTCAAGTTGAATTTCACTTGATGATTGTGCCACTCGGGCTGTTGTTCGACCGGCGAAGCGACATACAGATGTCCCCAATCGATCCGCAAATCATCGCCGCTACGATTCAGCACATCTTGCGACTCACTGCCCACTGCGATGGTCGACAAGCCAAGAATCTTCGGAGTTGACCAAGTCGTCGCCTGCTTCGCCTCGTTGACCGCAATCTCGGAGGATGCTTCGAAACTTAGCGAAACGTCGTGCGTTCTTTGGTCAGTGCTGCGTGCGAAATAGCTAAGGTAAGTAACCGGCCACGAAAGCAGATCGATGCTCTCAGGCAAAGCGGGCGTCATGAACGTTAACGTCAACGCAACGCCCGCGGATTCAAATTCGTAAATTGTTCGGGTCGGCAATATCGATACGCGCGTTTGGTTCATTTTCAGTTGGTCAGCGGGCGCGCCACCGATCAGCCGATACGCTGCTCCATCAATCGTGATGGAACTCATCAAACGATGCGGCTTTCCGGTCCAGTGCGTCGTGTCAGCTTCGTTTAGTCGATCGGCTGGCGACCAGATGCTGAAGTAAGGGTCGCAGGTCACAAGCGGCACCGCTGGAGCTCGTAGAGAAGTCTGAGCTTGTGCAAGTGACGTTGTGACGAGCGAGAACGCCAGCAGTGCCATGATCGCTGATCGTAAAGGTAATGATCGCAAGGAACCTATCTCCACTAAGAGTTTGAAGACTGAGAATGACAAAGGCAACGAAAAGGCCGCGAGTTGTGAATACGCTTCCAATCAGCGTGTCGCAGCCGAGCGCCAGGCTGATTGCAACTCATGCACTTCCAACGAATTGATCTTGGCAGCACCGCCGCGTGCTTCAAGGAACAATCGCTGGTTATCGGCTTTGGTATTGAACGGCAACGGAACATAACAAAGTCCGTCGCTCGCAAAGACTTCAACGCCAGTGCGGTCGCAGTAGATGATCAGTCGTTGCTTGCCTTCATGCAGCGGGGCAGGAACGTTGCGATCATCGACTCGCAACTGCTGCGATTGCGGTTGGTAGACAAACATCACGTCGCGCACATTCAGTACAACTTCGCTGGCATCCCCAGGCTCGAATTCCATGCGTATTTCAACCAGCTCGCTGCGAATCGCGTCCAGTGGATTTGCATCGCTGGGTCTGAGTTCCATTGCATCAAATCGATGCGACTTGGATCGAAGCGACTGAAGTTCCTTGACCGGCGTCCAGGTCATTCGCGGTCCAGCCACGGTACTCGTCAGTCGCAGTTCCAGCGGAATCGTCATGCTTTGATTGAAACTCATTCCGCGAGTTTCCGTTTGCCACCAACCGATTTGAATGCGACGTCCATCGTTCTCAGGAATGTCGCTGAAAGTTTGCGGAGCATAAAATCCGCGTCCCAGTTGGCCTGTGATTCTGCTTTGCTCCGGCGTGAATCGCTGACCATCGAATGTTCCGATCGCGTAATTGCTATCAGCGCCCAACAGCACCCACTTTTTGTTAGTCGGATCGCCATCTACAGCCAACTCAAAAAAATCCGGACATTCGAATAAGTAGCGTCCACCTGGCGCGTCGCCCTCTGTGATGCTCGCCAGAGTCCAATCTCGCAGATTCGGTGACGTAAAGAGGTGAACCGTATGCTTGCCCTGCCATTCAACATACAGCACCATTACCCAGCGTTTTGTCGCTTCATGCCAGATCACTTTTGGATCGCGATTGCCGCTGGTCATTTGTTTGATGACTGGATTGCCTTCGTACTTTGTAAAGTTGCGGCCATCGGTACTGTATGCGATCGCTTGAACCGTGGGATTGCCAGCGGCAGTGTACAGCAGCACCAACGGCGGTTGCTCCTTTGAACCGAATCCGCTTGTGTTATTCCAATCGACTACTGCACTACCACTGAACATCGGACCCATTTCGTCGGGCAACAACTCGTCTCGCAATTCTTGCCAGTGCACCATGTCTTTGCTGACCGCATGTCCCCAGTGCATATTGCCCCAACCCCAGCCGTACGGATTGTGCTGGAAGAACAAATGATACTCTCCGTTGTAATACACCATTCCATTCGGATCATTATTCCATCCACGGCGCGGCGAGAAATGAAACTGACCACGCAACGCTTCGCCATATAGATTCTCGGCGTCCTTCAGTTCATCGCTCTGCTCAATCGCACTGAGCGCTGAGGAGGTCTCGGACAGTTTGTCGACTCGCAATGTCAGCGACTGGCCATTCCACAAGCTCACGTCCATTGGTGCCCACCAATCAGGCTTGTCATCGGCCAGTTCGACGTCGTTGCGCACGACCTGCTTGCCGTCGACCAGCAAAGTGACTTTGCGCTTCGGTGCTCCATTGCGAATCGGAATATGCAGGTAGCGAGCGTTTGCGGTGAAGTGACGTTCAACATTGGTTAAGAAGCCTGCGGGGCGCAAGTCCGTTTGAACAATCTGATCGACGTTGATGTGCCCCCAACCACCCGTTGCTTCGTCGATGATACGTAGTTCAGCGACTCGACCCGCGAACTCAGCGACTTCCCAGGACGCTGGTTCAAGCGATTCGCTGCCACCTGGAGCGTCGTTAAGTCCTGTCGCGCTGCGGACGACTTTGCCATCGATCAACAATTGCAAAGCGAGCTTCTCTTCATTCTTGCCTCCGCCGATGAGAAAGGCGATGAACTTACGCTCGATGCGAAACTCAGGCGAACGCAAACTTCCTTTCGAATCGTCACCGCCCGCAAATGAGTTAACGAGGCCCTTGCCTTGATAGCCTTCGACCGGCATTTGCCCAGCCAGTTTTCCCTGCGCAGGTCCAGTTCCGAAAGCGCTGCCCGTGACCGTCCAACTCCCGTAGTCTGCTCCTTCAAAATCCGCGATCAAGATATCGTCGGCTGTGCAAAGTGAGTGTCCCGAGGTTGCCGCGATCATAGCAATCGTTGCGAAGAATGTTTGCAGGTGGTTCATGTTTAGAGTCCAAGCGGTAGGGGTGAGAGGAGCGTCTATTGTGCATGAAAGCAGATCGAAAGGATTGTGGTTCGCTGCCAAAAAATGTTATAATCTGGCCATGCACTACACTCAATTTCAGTCCCAGTTTATCGCTCAGCTCGCTGATCCTTTGGCTTTGCGAACGATTTTCGAGTATCTTCCCGAGATTTCCTTTTTTGTGAAAGATTGCCAAGGAAGAATTGTAGCCGTAAGCACTTCCGTACTTGAGCGGCTGGGGTTGAGCCGCGAATCGGACTTTGTCGGCCGAACGGATGCTGAGTTTTATCCCCAGCACATGACGGACACGTACGTCGCCGATGATGAATGGGTGTTCCGAACGAAGAAGCCGCTAGTGAATCGGTTGGAAGTGTGGCTCGACGAGAAAGGGCGTCCAGATTGGTGCGTTACAACCAAGGTGCCGCTGTTCGGCAAGAATGGCAAAGTCATTGGACTGATGGGCGTCTCTCGCCGCGACTTGAACCAATCGGTATTGCAGCCCGACAGCGAAGCCACGCGCGCAGTCGCATTCCTTCGAAAGAACTTCGATCGCATCTTGACCATCGAAGAACTCGCTCGAGGCATCCACGTTTCTCCGCGAACATTGAATCGCAGAATCAACCAAGAACTTGGCATTTCGCCTTACGAATTGATCTTACGAATCCGCGTCCAAGCGGCCGCCGAATCGTTGCTCAAGAGTTCGGACAGTATCAGCAGCATCGCAATCACACACGGCTTTTGCGACCAAAGCCATTTCACGCAGCAGTTTCGAAAGCGAATGGGAACAACTCCGCGACAGTTCCGCCAATCCCATAGATTGTCCGGCGAACAAAGCGTTAATTGATCACGAGGAAGCTACCAGACAAACCGTACTCGTACTCAGGCGTAAGCCGGTACTCGTACTCAGGCGCCAGCCGGTACTCGTACCGTGGTTCAAATAGGATCGAGTACCAGTACCATTCCATTGAGTACCAGTACGAGTACGATTCCATCGAGTCGAAAACTTGGTTGGCTCGTGCTGTTAGCGCTGTGCGAGTCGCACGGCTAAATCTCGGATATCCTCCAGCAGCTCGACGTGAGCTCGATCCCATGACGCTGAGCGCACGGCGGATATGCCTTCTTGAGCTTTGAAACTGTGTGAATGATCTTCGTCAACGCCGCCCGACTTGCTCTCACTCCACTTAGCCAAAATCAAGTTGCGAATTTCCTCTGCATTTGAAATACCTTCTAGCAACCCAAAGTGACCGACCGTCGCTCCGTGCTCGCCACCAGTCGATGCGCCGCCGCCAGCTGTCTCCACGAGAACATCCGCGATGCCGAAGTAACGTTGCACCGGACCTTGCTTGATGGAAACGTTTTGAATGTTTTCATAGGTGATCGTCGTTTCATGAATCGTCCAAATTCCCCGACGGATGCGCATACTTCGATCGCTTAGAACGTACCACGTCGTGTCATATCGCAAGTGAATCGCGATGTAAGCGACGACATCTGGCAGAACGATAATCGCAAATGCCAGCGGCGCAACAATGATTCCCGCTATGGGAACAGCGACGAGCAGCACTAGCCAAGCTACGGTCATCACCGCATCGAAGGCGACCAAGCCTATCCAAAAAAACAGCTTCAAATAGCGTAGGTAACCTTCCGCCGGTCGAAAACTCCGTACGTCGTCGTCATCCGCTCCTTGGATGTGTGGCGGTTCTTCTGGCACATGAAACCACTTGGTTGCGACCGACCAGATGCCCTTATAGCACCACTTACTCGCTCGATGAATCACTTTGTCACTTACCAACATCACAGGCCTCCCTTCGTTACGAGAGCCTGCAGCGCGTCGCGAATTTCCTCAAGTGCCTTCGTCGCGCGCTGCGACTCCGGTGAAGCGATTTGTAAAGTGTCCTGTGAAGTACCTTGCGCCGCCAATGCATCGTCGGTCAAGTGCTGACGCTGGTTCGTATCGTTCTTGGCACCACGCATGCGGCTGTACAGGAAATCCCTCAACTCCTCCGCTTGCAGAATGCCCTCGATCGCCATTTCCGCCTTGCTACTGCCAGAAGCGGTCTGCAAACTGATTTTTGCCAGTCCCATCCAACGCTGCAGGATATTGCGAGTCAGGTGAATATCTTGGATGCGACGATAAGTCAGATATACCTCTTGCTTGAAGAACACTCCCCAGCTCATCGAGACTCCGTCGTCAGTGAACTTGTACCTCAGCGTCGTGTAACGGAACCACATACTGATAAACACAAGCGGCGAAGCGGGTCCAGTCAGCAGCGCCACCCACAGGTAATACCGCAGCAAAATCGGGTCAGGTCGCTCGATCGTACGTGGATCAAACGGTTGCGCAACCGGTGAGTCACTTTGCATATCGTCAGCTCACTATAAAAGGAAGTCATAGAAGATTTGTCGCGTCAATATAGCGAATGACAATGCCATCGCGACCGCCGACCCGCATTTTCCTGCGGATCATTCTCTTCGTCGAACGCCCAGTGAACTTGGCAACTAGCGAGAAAGGCTGGAGATAGCAGCGATGCGGCTGGTTCGCGTTTACTTATCTTTTAGCGACATCGCGCGCATCATGACTTGCGGCAGCCCTGTCGCTCCCAACACCTTCGCCGCAGTCATCGCGCCGCCCATCAGGGCACCGTTGATTCCTGAGGTTCCGACGTCGCATCCCGTCAGATACAAATTGCGGATCGAACCTGTGATAGGCCAACTGTCGCGAAACAAGCGATTCACGTCATACGCTTGCCCGTAAATCGAACCGCCCCAACTGCCCGTGAAACTCTTTACCGTCAGCGGCGTTGAAAGCTCTTGATAGGCAATCAACTTTCGCAATCCTGGCATTCGCGCTTCAGCGAACTCTAGCATCTCCTCGGCAATCGCCGCCTTACGTCGCTCATATTCGTCACCGCGATTTTTCCAGTCCGTTCCGTCGAATTCTTTCCAAGCGCTTTCATCACAAAACGAAATGACCTGTGCGGTATGCGGCTCTTGCCCAGGGTTACGGATCGAACCAAAGGACACAAACTCACCGTCGACGGGGCCCGCTTTTCCCATCGCTCTCGGTGTTAAAGTGTCGTGATCATTAAACGCATAAAGCCAATAGTTGCAATCGTCAAAGCCATGATTGCGCGGATCATCGTTCAATCCAAGAAACAGTATTAGTGCAGAAGTACCATTTTTCATCCTAGAAATCTGTTCAAGTTCTGGTTTACAGACTTCTTGTGGCGCGAGCTTTCCGAACGTTGTAACACCGCCTGCGTTAGATACCACTTTGGGTGCAAAGAAGTTGATCTCTTTACCCTTGTTCTTCGCCGTGACTCCAACTACCTTTCCATTCTCAACAAGTAGCTTTACGACTTCGTGGCTGACCAAACAGCGCCCGCCGTTGTCCGTGATCGCTTTGCAGGCATGAGTTGCGATTTCCTTCGAGCCGCCAATCGGATAGAAGCCCCCGTGAAAGTAGTCCGCAGTAACTGTGGCATGAATTCCAAAGGCGCTATCGCGCGGCGGAGTACCATAATCGGGCCACTGACCAGCGGCAATCGAACGAAGAAGCGGACTCTTGAATCTTTTGGTCAGGTACTCTGTCGTTGTCATACAGACAAGTTTCTTACCAAAGTAAATCATCGGCGCGCCAATGAATCTTGGATAAACCTTTGAAACAAACCAACGAATCGTCCAGCCT
>JBGSOM010000115.1:0-3419 GCA_041739135.1 Pirellulaceae bacterium | reverse complement strand
GAGAGCGACCACGACAAAGCGTTCGTTGATCTCAATGCTCAGTTTACCGTCAGCGGGGATATCGGTCGTTTTGCAAACGACAATAAATTCGGACATGAAGTTACTTAAGTTTCAAGAAGCGTGAATGGCACGGTGATGGGGATTAGCGGTACTCGCGAACTTGTCGAGCGATCGACTGACCGAGTGCTTCGCGGACGCTTTCGATATTGATGCGATCGAAGATCTGCTGAAAGAATCCGGTAACGATCATGCGTACCGCTTCTTTGCGAGTGAACCCGCGACTCTGCGCGTAGAAGATCAGTTCTTCGTCCACTTTGCCCGACGTGCTACCGTGCGTGCAACGCACATCGTCCGCCAGAATCTCCAAGCCCGGAATCGAGTCCGCGCGAGCTTGATCGCTGAGCAACAGATTGTCGTTGCGCTGATATCCGTCCGTTTTTTGTGCAGCCTTATCAACTTGGATCATGCCGCGCCACACGGTTCGCGATTTGTCTTGCAAAGCGGCTTTATACAGGAAGTCGCTGCGGCACGAAGCGGCTTCGTGATGCTGCAACGTGTTGTAAGTCAATTGCTGCTGGTCCTGAGTGAACAACACACCGTTGACTTGACTCGACGCACCTTTGCCGACCAGCGACACGCGTTGGCTAACTTGCGAAAAACGACTTCCAATCGCTGCGATAGTCCATTGAATTGTCGCATCGCGATCAACCGTCGCTCGTTGATGAGCGAAATGCCAAACTCCGCGCGACCAATCTTGCAGGTTCACGTAACGCAGATGGCCGCCGGGACGAACAATGATCTCAACGCTGCCCAGGTGCAAGCCGTTGTTCGCACCTTCGGCGCTGTTGGCTTCGTACAGGAAAGTCGCTTCAGCTCCGTCTTCGATCACGATCAACGTGTGACCGGTATCCGTGCCACCTTCGCTCAAGCCCGAGACAACATGCAGCGGTTGATCGACGCAAACACCGCGAGGTACATACAGAAAATGCCCACCCGAAAGACTCGCCGCATGCAACGCAGCAAAGCGATCTTGCGTTGGATCGACCACTGAGAACAGATGTCGTTCGACCAGCTCGGGATGCTCAGCGGCTAGGCGTCCGAGGTCGCCAAACAGCACACCCTTCTTCGCCCAGCGTTCTTCCAGTCGTTCGCCCAGCACGGCGCCGTCGAGCGTCTCGAGTTGTCCAGCCAGTTCGACGCCTTCGCTCAAGTACTGAGGCACTTGATGATCTGCCAACGAACCCTGGATCGCACTCGCAGCTTTCGGAAACTGAAAGCGTTCCAGTTTGAAACCACGCAAGTCGCTACGCATCCAATCTTCTTGTTTCCGGTCCGGCCACGCGGTCTGTTCGAATTGTTGCCAAGCCGCATCGCGACGGGCGGTTAACCAAGTCGGTTCGTTCAAGGAAGCTTTGAACGATTCGAAACCGGCTGAATCGAATGAATGCTGCGCGTCGGTGGAAACCAAAGAAGGAGTTGAAGACATCGGTTGAGTGATCTATGGCTGAAAACAAATGAAAGAACGTAAACACAACTGCGGTGCGAGCTAGCCGACGGAACCTTCCATCTGCAACTGAATCAAACGGTTCATCTCGACTGCATACTCCATCGGCAACTCTTTCACGAGTGGTTCGATAAAGCCGTTGACGATCATCGTGCTCGCCTCGGCTTCGTTCAGCCCGCGACTCATCAGATAGAACAGTTGCTCTTCGCCGATGCGCGAAACACTCGCTTCGTGACCAACGCTGACATCTTGCTCAAGAATCTCGATGTACGGATACGTATCGCTGCGGCTGCGAGGATCGAGAATCAACGCATCGCAAACCACATTGCACTTCGAATGCTTGGCACCTTTCTCGACGCGGACCAAACCGCGGTAACTGCTGCGGCCACCGTTCTTGCTGATCGACTTGCTGATGATCTGGCCAGTTGTGTGTGGAGCACAGTGAACCAGCTTGGCACCGGCATCTTGATGTTGACCTTTGCTTGAGAAGGCGATCGAAAGGATCTCTCCCCGAGCTCCCGGTTCCATCATGTAAACCGCTGGGTACTTCATCGTCAGTTTGCTGCCGAGGTTACCGTCGACCCATTCCATCGTCGCGTCGCCGTAAGCCATCGCGCGCTTGGTGACCAAGTTATAAATGTTGTTGGCCCAGTTCTGGATCGTTGTGTACCGACAACGACTGCCTCGTTTGCAAACGATTTCCACGACAGCTGAGTGAAGGCTTTCGCTGCTGTACATCGGCGCGGTGCAACCTTCGACGTAGTGAACCGAAGCACCTTCGTCGACCAGGATCAGCGTGCGTTCGAACTGGCCCATGTTCTCAGCGTTAATACGGAAATAGGCTTGCAGCGGAAATTCAATCTTCACGCCTTTTGGCACGTAGATGAACGAACCGCCCGACCACACGGCCGAGTTCAAAGCAGCGAATTTGTTATCCGTTGGCGGAATGATTTTGCCAAAGTACTCGCGCACCAAATCCGGGTACTCGCGAATCGCGGTATCGGTATCGGTGAACAACACACCTTGGTTAGCGAGGTCTTCCTTGAGCGAACCGTAAACGACTTCGCTTTCGAACTGTGCCTTCACGCCTGACAAGAACTTGCGTTCCGCCTCGGGAATGCCCAGTTTGTCGAACGTGTCTTTGATTTCTTGTGGCACGTCATCCCAAGTTCGACCTTGATGATCCGTCGGCTTGAGGTAGTAAAAAATATCTTGGAAATTCACACCGATGTCTCCGCCCCAATGCGGCATCGGCTTCGAATTGAAAATGTCGAGCGACTTGAGACGGAAGTCGCGCATCCATGCGGGCTCGTTCTTCATCTCCGAGATCTGGCAAACGATATCGCGATCGATACCTTTGCGAGCCTTGAAGACAGCGGTGCTTTCGGTGCGGAAGTTGTACTTGTTGATCTCGCCGATCGAGTCTTGAGATTCTAGTGCTAAGTCAGTCGACATATTTTTGGGCTTTCAGTAAGCGTTGAATTCGTTTGGCGGAGCGACGAGAAATACCTAAGCCGTAGCGACTTCTGCGTTCTCTTCGCTGAGCATCTTTTGGTTGGCGGCTTCAGCATCAGGGTATGTGTTGCGAATGCGCTCGTAACCGCTCGAGTAAAGTTCGCGAGCCAGCTCGGCACCGCCCGTTTCGACAATGCGACCACCCAGCATCACGTGGGTGTACTCCGGCGGATTGTGTTCGAGCAGTTTGTCGTGATGCGTAATAATCAGCAGCCCCATCTTTTCGCGTCCGATCTCAGCGATACTTGCGCTCGCTAGACGAACTGCGTCAGCGTCGAGTCCGCTATCGGTCTCATCGAGGATCGCGAACTTCGGCTGCAACATCGCTAGCTGAAGAATCTCAGCTCGCTTCATCTCGCCACCCGAAAAACCTTCGTTCACATAACGTCGCGCGAACTCG
>JBGSOM010000105.1:0-12884 GCA_041739135.1 Pirellulaceae bacterium | reverse complement strand
AAAAGTATGCAGTACTCGACTTGGTTTCACTTTCGATGGCTGAATGAAATCGGCTTGGCGTTCTGCCTGCAGTTTGGCTTAATGGCTTGCCTCCATATTTGCTGGACCAACTACTCTTGCGGGGACGAACCGACAAACGTTGATGTGTGGAGTGATCTGGCGCCTGGCGAAACCAGTCGTGATGTAGGCACTTTGATGCCGCGTAGAGAGGGCGAGATCAAACCGATCGATCGAGTGTCAGGTGTGCGTCGACCTACTTTGGACGTTTACGTTGCCAAGAACAATCCATCGGGCACTGCGGTAATCATTCTTCCAGGCGGCGGGTTTTCGTATGTTGTGCCGAACTTGGAAGGTTCGGAAGCGGCGGAGTGGCTGAACGAGATCGGCGTCACAGCTTTCGTGCTGCGATATCGCACGAACGAAGCGATTGCGCCAGGTGAGGCGGCTTGGAAGCGACCGCTACAAGATGCGCAGCGCGCGGTTCGTCTCGTGCGACAAGGTGCTGAAAAATGGAAACTCAACCCGGATCGCGTTGGTGTATTGGGATTTTCGGCTGGGGGCCAGGTTGCCACGATTCTGCATGCCAGCACGCAAGCCGCTTATCCAAGCAGCGATGAGACTGACAAGCAGAGTTTTGCGCCCGATTTCTCACTGCTCATTTATCCGTGGAGAGTCATCAATGAACGTGACGAGTTGCTCGAGCCGATTAAATTCACTGACAAAGCAGCTCCGGCGTTCATTGTGCATACCCATGACGATGCTTCGAGTTCTATCGGTGCCGCCAAGGTGTATATCGAACTGAAGAAGCTCAACGTGCCTGCAGAACTGCATGTCTATCAAAATGGTGGTCACGGCTACGGAGTTCGCGAACGTCCGAACTCAGTAATTTCAACCTGGCCCTCACGAGCAACCGAATGGTTTAAGATACGCGGCTTGCTGGATCCGCAAAAGTAAGCGCGACGCCGCGAGTACGGACGAAACGCAGCTTGCGCAATTTCGAAACCAGCCGCATTCTTCTCATCAAGGCCAACAGCGTGGATACACCCTCTTCTCAAGCTCGTAATTCGAAGTACGGATTGATTTTGTTTTCAATCTATTCTGTTTTCTATCTCGGCTTTGTGCTTGTGAATGCGTTTGCGTCGACCTGGGTGGAGTGGGTGCCGTTTCTTGGTTTGAACTTGGCCATCATTTGGGGCTTTGGTTTGATCGCACTGGCATTGATCCTAGCTCTGGTTTATGGATTTTTGTGTTCGTCACCTGCGGCGGATTCTTCGAGCCAGTCGGGAGACAAGCAATGATCTACGAGCCATCGCTGGTCGCCGTCATTGTGTTCATGACATTCGTCGGCATTACGCTGGGGTTGAGTTTCTATCTCGGAAGTCGAGCGAAATCATCGGCTGGGTATTTTGCTGCGCACGGGCAGATTCCCTGGGTCGTGAATGGAGTTGCATTTGCGGGTGACTACTTATCAGCCGCATCTTTTCTTGGTATTTGCGGAATGATCGCTTCGTTCGGTTACGACGGTTTCCTGTATTCGATCGGTTACTTAGCAGGCTGGATCGTTGCCTTGTTCGTAATCGCAGAACCGATGAAGCGACTCGGCAAGTTCACGTTCGCGGATGCGTTGGATGCCAAATTTGGTTCACGCGGCATTAAACTGTCGGCGGGTATTGCGACGCTGGCGGTCAGTCTTTTCTATCTGATTCCGCAAATGGTGGGAGCCGGTGCGCTGGTACGGCCGCTGCTTGGTTGGCCGCATTGGTTTGGTGTTGTTTTGGTTGGTGCCGTAGTCATTCTCATTGTGGTGACGGCGGGAATGGTTTCGACTACCTGGGTGCAGTTCATTAAAGGCACGTTGTTGGTCGCTTTCAGCGGTCTCCTAACTGTGATGCTGCTGGCGCGCGGCTTTGAGGTGCAAGAAGGAGGCGTCGACGGTCACAAGTTTCAGAAGATCGGCCCGCTTGAAAAATCGAAACTGACCCCGGGGTTCGAATTGCCTGGAGGTGGTATCGTGATGGCCGCCGATGATGGTTGGGAGGGAAGTCCTTTTGTGCGAGCGTCGCTGGACGAAGAGGTCATCGTCTTCAGTCAGCAACCGGTTGAGGGTAACAACTTCGATGATCAAGTTGTTCTACGTGAAGCTCAGACGTATCGCAAAGTTGATGGCAAGGAGTGGGTGAATGGCAAGTCTAAGGGAAGCAAGAAAGGTGAACCTGAATTGCATCCGGTCGGCTATCTTGAGAGCCTTCCGGATGGTCAGAAAAGCACCGGGCCTTTGGGTCCGATCGAGTTCTTCAGCGTGCTGCGGCAAAGCAAGATCGTGCTGTGGGGAAGTGCCGATGTCGTGCATAGCGACAAGACAAAGACCAAAGTTTTCTTCCAGAAGCCTACTGATGGAAACCGAGTGCTGCGTCCCGGCGAGCATCCGATGTTTGCCGGAATTCGCAGCGACAAGTGGAGCGACCGCGCGAACTTTTTGTCGCTAATGCTGGCGCTTTTTTGTGGCACCGCGTCGCTACCGCACATTCTTATTCGTTACTACACGGTGAAGAATGAGGCCGCGGCGCGCAAAAGCACCATCGTCGGGATCGCCAGTATCGGATTGTTCTATGTCTTGACGCTCTATCTCGGACTGGGTGCGATGACTAGCGGAACGCTGGACTTGACCGATAGTAACATGTCGGCTCCGCTGCTCGCCAAGAGCATCAATCAATTGCTGTTCGCGATCATTTCTGCGATTGCATTCACGACTGTGCTCGGTACCGTTAGCGGATTGATTCTAGCGGCAAGCGGCGCTGTGACGTACGACTTGCTGACCAGTGTGCTCGGCATGAAATTCACCGAGCATGAGCAGATCCGAGTGGCCAAGTTTGCGGCGGTGGGCGTCGGTCTAGTTGCGATTGTGTTGGGGATTTTGTTCGAAAAGTTCAATGTGAATTATCTAGTCGGTTGGGCGTTTAGTGTTGCTGCGAGTGCTAACCTGCCTGCGCTGGTCATGCTGTTGTTCTGGCCAAAGACAACGCGCGAAGGAATCATCGCAAGTATCGTCGTCGGTATGACGACTTCGCTCGCGTGGATTTTGCTTTCCGGCGACACTTATGCGGCGATTTATGGTTGGCCCAAAGAGTCCAGTTGGATGCCATTCAGTCAACCTGGACTAGTCACGATACCGCTTGCATTCGTGACCTTGATTTCGGTGTCATTGATGACTGGCAAGAACAAGCATCCGAACTCAGTTTGATTCTGATTCGAACAAATGTAGGAACTCGCCGTAGCCCTCGGATTCCATCTTTCGTTTCGGAATGAAGCGAAGCGAGGCGGAATTGATGCAGTAGCGCAAACCGCCGCGAGCCACAGGGCCGTCGGTGAAGACGTGCCCCAAATGTGAGTCAGCAATTCGTGAGCGAACTTCGGTTCGCACAGGCAATTCTGTTCGATCTTCGCGAGTCACGATCAACTTGGGGTCGACCGGTTTAACGAACGATGGCCAACCGGTGCCGGAATCGAATTTATCGGTCGACGCGAACAGTGGTTCGCCGGAAACGATATCGACGTAGAGGCCCTCCTCGTGATGATTCCAGAGCGGATTGCGGAAGGCGATCTCGGTTCCACTGTTTTGAGTCACTTCGAATTGCAGGTTGGTTAGTTTTCGTCGAAGCTCGCGTTCGGCGGGCTTCTTAAAGCTGAGCCACGGTGACTCTGACTTGCTCTCGGCTGCCGTTTTGTCTGCTTCCAAATCCGTGCTGGGTTTGGACATCTCTGATTCGGCCGCAGTTTGCTTAGCGCTAGCAATCTGCTTAGCAGTTGCAATTTGCGCTTCGTCTGGGAATGCACCCGGGATCGTCAACTGCGCGGCGGCAGGTCCCCACAACTTTTGAACGAACTGGTCACGGCCGCAGGTCGCGCGATACCCCGCGTACTTACCGGGGCTGGTGTCGTGATAATCCTGGTGATAATCTTCGGCGGGCCAGAAGGGTTGACGTGGCAAGATCGGAACATTTACACGTCCACGCAGAACCTTCATTGCGTCGATGGCTTTTACGACGCGCTGCGCTTCCGCTTTTTCTTCCGGTGAAGCGTAATAGATGGCTGCGGTGTACTGCGCACCTTTGTCGATGAATGAGCCCGTGCGATCTGTGGGGTCAATATGCTTCAGCAAGTACTCGACTAGTCCCGCATAAGTGACTTTGGTTGGGTCATAAACAACAAACACAACTTCGCGATGTCCACCTGAAGCATAGCTCTCATAAGTTGGGTTCTTTGTTCGTCCGCCGCTGTAACCCGAGATGATGTCAATCACACCCGGCGCTTTTTCGAAATCGGACTCCACACACCAGAAGCAACCACCAGCGAAAACGGCGGACGCTCGCGGTGGGTCTTCAAGCTTCGTTTGCGCCGAAGCCGTTTCGCCTTTGGTCTCCGGCTTTTTGTCGTCGCACACGCCGGCCGAAACGAAAATAGAAAAGAACAAAACGCTACAAAATAATGCCATCAACTTGGTCGAAATGTGATTGTCGTTCATGGTTATCCCTCTCCGGAGGTTGAGGCTCCTGAAAGTCCGACCTGACGTCGGAAGACTTAAATTCCGGTAACTTTTCGCCACTCTTTTGCCATCAGCGCGTGCCCAGCGATTGTTGGATGTACGCCATCCGCTGCCCAGTAGTTCGGCGGTGCTTGCTCTGTCGCTCGATCAAACATCTTTTGAAATTCGACCAACGTCAGTTTCAGATCCGTAGCAAGCTTCACTGCAGCTTCGCGGCGCTCGTCGAACTCAGGGAACCATTTATCGTTAACTGCGCCGCATTTCAGTACAAACGGTTCGCAAATGACAATTCGCGTATTGGGTAATTTGCTTTGCGTTTCCTCGATCAACTTACGATAGCCGCTCGCATAGTCCGCTACTGTGCCTTGATATTTACCGTTCAGTTTGTGCCAAATGTCATTTACGCCGATCAAGATGCTGAGCACTGTAGGTTGGATGTCGACGCAGTCGGCTTGCCATCGCGCCGCGAGGTCAGGAACTTTATTGCCGCTGATGCCGCGGTTAAAAATCTCCAATTTCAAATTCGGTTGATCGGCCAGCAAATCACTTGCAGCGAAAAACGGATAACCCTTGCCAAGTGCTCCAGCGTCGTTGGCTTTGTCCGATTTGCGATCGCGACCTGCGTCGGTGATCGAATCGCCTTGGAAGAGAATGCGGCTGCCAACAGGAAGCGATTTATCCTCCGTTGCTGGAACTGGATTGGTTGCGTGAGTTGGACTGGCGGTGCGCGAAAGTGTTGCCGCGGCGAGTCCGACGATTGCGGAAGTCTGGACAAGCTGACGACGATTTAGATTAAATTGCGACATGCTGGGACTCGAGTTGGAGGGTGAATCGACAGGGCTGATTATACCCACGGTCAAGGCAGGGGCCAAATTGAGGAACGCGGCGGCGCGTCATCGCCGCAACGGCAGTTTAGGCAACGACAAGAGCGGTTCACGTGCCAATAAGTCGCTTTACGAGCTCGTTTCAATCTTTTTCGTAAGAAGAAACGGCCACTCGAATGCCTGCAATGCAGAGGTGTTTTGAGGAGAAATTCATGGGGATGTTGTTAGAGGTTCAAAAAAATGCGACCCCTCCCGCAATTTCACCCTAGCGAACAAAATGTGTCCTCCGAATACTCCGCTTTTTATTGACAGGCTTTTTGCATGCGTCGTAGTGACCTCCGCAACATTGTTATTATTGCCCACGTCGACCATGGGAAAACTTCCCTCGTCGACTGCTTGCTGCGGCAAAGCGGCCAGTTCCGCGATTCGCAACTGCAGGGACAACAGATTCTTGACAGCAACGATTTGGAACGCGAACGCGGAATCACGATTCTCAGCAAGAACATTGCGTTGCATTACAAGGGTGTGAAGATCAATATCATCGACACCCCTGGCCACGCCGACTTTGGAGGCGAGGTTGAGCGTGTGGTGCGAATGGCTGACGGGGCGCTTGTACTGATTGACGCTGCAGAAGGTCCGATGCCGCAAACTCGGTTCGTGCTTTCCAAGGCGCTCGAAGTTGGCGTGAAGCCAATTGTCGTGATCAACAAAATCGACCGACCGGACGCACGTGCGAAAGAAGTGCTCGACGAAGCTCTTGAGTTGCTCGTCGATCTTGGCGGCGAAGATTACATGGATAACTTCCTGCATATCTATTCTTCGTCGAAGGAAGGTTATGCAACGCACGATCCGAACGTGCGCGGGGATTCGATGGAGCCGCTGCTGAATTTGGTCTTGGAGAGTATTCCGGGACCGGAGGTCGAGCCGGATGCTCCCTTGCAAATGTTGGTAACAAATCTCGACTGGTCGGAGTACGTCGGACGTATCGCTGTTGGCCGTGTACAAGCTGGCACATTGAAAGCGGGCCAGCAGATTGACTTGGCGAAGCCTCACGATCGAATCGCTCAAGCGCAGGTTACTTCGCTATCGACCTTCGATAAGCTCGGTCGAGTCGAAGTGAATGAAGTCACGGCAGGTGATATCGCCGCTGTGGTTGGTCTCGAAGATGTTGAAATTGGGGATACGATTGGCACTCGCGGCGAATTGCGACCACTGCCGCGTCTGACAGTGGATGAACCGACGCTGGAAATGGTGTTCAGTGTCAACACATCCGGTTTCGCGGGGCGTGAAGGAAAGTTCGTAACGACGCGACAGTTGCGTTCGCGGCTCGAAAAAGAGTTGGAGCGAAACGTTGCGCTGCGGATGGCGCCGGTCGAAGGCACGGAAGGTTATGCAGTTCGCGGTCGCGGTGTTTTGCATCTCGCAATTCTGATTGAAACGATGCGACGCGAAGGCTTTGAGCTTTCGGTAGGTAAGCCTCGCGTTGTCGTGCGAGAAATCAATGGCAAGCTTCACGAACCGTTTGAAACGCTGACCGTGGAAGTACCGACCGACAAAGTTGGACCGGTAATGGAACTGGCTGGTTATCGCCGCGGAACAATCGAGGAGATGATTCCTCGAGGTAGCTATTCGTTGTTGCGATTTTCGATTCCTGCTCGCGGTTTGATCGGGTTGCGAACGCGATTGCTCAATGCAACTCAAGGCACGGCGATCATCAACCATCGATTCTCCGGTTACCGGCCGCAAGAAGGTGACGTTCCGCGTCGCGCAAACGGTGTGTTGGTGTCGATGGTAACAGGCAAAGCCGTCGGTTTTGCGTTGTTCGGGCTTCAGGATCGCGCTGAGTTGTTCGTGGGGCCAGGCGAAGAAATCTACGAAGGTATGATCGTAGGTGAGAACGCTCGAGATTCTGACATGGTCGTAAATCCATGCCGCGAAAAGAAGTTGACTAACGTGCGAGCGGCTGGTTCTGACGAGAACATCATTCTCAAACCACCCCGCGCTATCTTTCTTGAAGCAGCCCTGGAGTACATCGAAGACGACGAATTGGTTGAAATCACTCCAAAATCAATTCGCCTACGCAAGATGAAGCTGCGAGAGTCGGAACGTCGTCGACCATCACGCCTCGGAACTTAGTCGGTCAGCTCGGTTTCATGTCAGCTCGGTTTTATTGGTAAGCCCGGTGTTCAATGGAAACGTTGAACCTGTTGTCAAACTTCGCAAGCGAGAGTGAGTTCTGTTGATCGCTCGCTTGCGTTTCGCGTTGGTGGGGACGTTACTCGACTTCTGCAAACTCGAGCGGTTGGGATTCGGCGAGCAGGCGGAGTTTATCCATCGCTCGCTTCTCAAGTTGTCGAACGCGCTCTTTTGAAACACCGAGTGCATCCGCGAGTGACTGTAACGTCTGAACTCGGCGATGACCGCCGAGGGAGAAGCGGGCTCTGATGATGAACTTTTCCCGACGGTCGAGTTGATCGAGCAGCGCGCCAAGGTGCTGTCGCATTGTAGACCAGCGGCCTTCGCTCATCGATGGACTGTGGATATCGTCAGCCACATCGAGTCCCGGCTCGTAAACGCTGTTTGTCACTTTCAAACGCTCCTGTTGCCGTTCCATCACCATGCGGTAGCAATTGCGTCGGACGACTTGAGTTGCATAGGTGCTGAAGCGGAAACCGCGATCGTAGTCAAATTTCTCAACCGCTCGCATTAGTGCAATGATGCCGTCACTCAACAAGTCATCGAAACTACACTGGGTGTTCGCAAACTTCTTGACGATTGAAATGACCAACCGCAAGTTCGCTTGGACAATGTTGTCACGATGCCAATTGGCGGCTCGCAGCAGGCCTTCCGCTCGCTCTAAGTCCCATTGTCCAACCTTTGCTTTCGATGGCTCAGCCTCGTCGCCGAGGATTCTTGAAGCGCGGTAGCGAAGGTAGTTCATTCGCTGAAACATCGAGCGTTCTTGATCAGGTGTCAACAAGGCTCGTTCGCAGAGTCCAGCGAGGTGAGTTGGCATGTTGGTCAATTTTGCCGATCGCTTGGCAGCCACTTCCAACGTCAGCAGTAGTTCATCGCCGAGCACCGTGGTCTCAGCAGATCGCAATTTAAAAGACTCGTTCGGTATGTGTTCCTTGGCTTCCTTCCGCAATTCAGCCATGCGGCTCGCATCTACTTCTGCTTCCCCCGGTTCCATACTTAGTTGGCAATACTCAAGGAACGCGAGTTCGAGCGACTTGCGTTGGAACGTACGCGCCGGGCTTGCGGTCTTAACGTATCGGGCACTCTTACGAACTGCTGTGAGGATCATCTGGTCACCTGCGTTTTCGTTGAAATCGTTCAAATCATTCAATCCGCTTATAACGTTCTACCGCGATCGCTGCCGCCGAGCAACCTGTTTTTTGATGGCTTTTGTGCAAATTTTCACACTTTCCAGAAAACCACCTTTTTGGCAGTGAATGTTCTTGATTTACTAGACGGCGCACTATACTTACGAAGCGTTCAAAACGCTCAGCTCGTCGGCTCCCGGAAAAACGCGCCTCGCACCCTTCAATTTTGGACGGACAGTGGAAGACCAACTATCGACTCGACAGGTCGCAGAAGCGCTAAAAGTCTCCGAGTCATCCGTTAAGCGTTGGTGCGATCGGGGGGCGATTCCAACGATTAGAACTTTGGGAGGCCATCGCCGCATTCCGCTCGGTGGCTTGATGAAGTTCCTCGAAGAGACCAATCGTCAAATACTTGTCCCGGACAAGCTCAAAGAAAGCGTCGAGCCGAAATCGCGGCTGCCCGAACGCGTTGAGCCACTGGAGGATTTGCTTCCCCAATTTGTGGAAGCGGTAATTCAGGGCGACGAACTATCGTGCCGTACGTTGCTGACGAAGTACTATGCGCAGCACGAGAGTTTCGCCAATCTCGCTGACGAATTCATCGCTGCGACTTTCCATCGACTTGGCGAACTGTGGGACTGCGGCAGTCTTGAGGTGTACCAAGAGCGACGTGGATGTGAAGTTTGTCATCGAGTGTTGCATGAGTTCCACCGGCTTATTCCAGAAGCACCACCGAACGCGCCGGTAGCGATTGGTGCATCTCCTTCAGGCGACCAATATACTCTGCCGGGTCAGATCATTGAGTTGGTCTTGCGAGAATGCAGTTGGCGAGCGACTAACTTGGGTGCGAACCTCCCATTCGAAACGATTGCCCAGGCCGCTCGGAAATATAATCCAAAGCTGCTTTGGTTGAGTGTTTCGCATTTGGAGGACGAAGCCGAGTTCGTGTTAAATTACGCTTCGTTTCGCGAGCAATTGCCAGCTCAAACGCTGGTGATTCTCGGAGGTCGCGCCTTGCATGATGGCTTGCGTCCCAAGCTGAAGTACACGGCGCATTGCGATAACATGCAGCAACTGGCCGCGTTTGCATCTGCGCTTCACGGCTCTCCTCAGAACTTCAGCACCTCGAACAACTAAGGTCGAGCAATCAGCGTTACAGCACACTTTGTCGCAAAGCCCATACAGAGCCTAATTCTTGGCAAAAGCGACGGAGCACTTCGAGAGTAGCGCCGCCCATTGAGGAGATGCCTGATTGATCTGTTGCTCTCGGGCACGCGCGACGGCTTGACGAAACGGAAGGGGTTCGTTGAGCCATTGGCTAAGTTTGTTACGCAAGCTCTCGACGTCGCCGTCGCGAAACGTCAATGCACTTGCTGGTTCACAGTCGACAACGTTTCGAAGTTCAGGGCTATCCGGGGCTAAGAATGGAATTGAACTGGCGGCACACTTGGGAATCAACCAGCCCAGTCCGTGTCCGCGCGCGGGGATGACGCACAGATCGGCGACTCGTAGCACTTCATCCAAATCTTCGAAAGCGCCTGGCATGACAACTAGATTATGCCAGCCGTTGTAGCGCAGTTGATCATAAAATCGCGAACGCTCGGCGCTATCGCCCAGTAGCCAGACTCGCAGCGCGCGATGCTCCTGAACCAAGGGGCCAATCGCGCGAATCAGCAGTTCAACGCCCGCGCGGCGCGTCAATTCCAGCGGGCACACCACAACTCGATCTGTGCTGCGCACAAAAAGATCGTGATTAATATCAGCCACCGCGTTTCTAGCCGCCGCACGCGCCAAATCGGTACGACTGATCGGTGCACTTGCATCCGGAATGCGTTCGATCTTATCTTCTTGAATTCCGATCGCTCGCAGACGCTGAAGCGCATCAACCCGTGGGACTACAATCAGGGACGCACGGCGAATTGCATCCAAAGTCCGCGTTCCCGGTTGCCAGCGCGCATCGTAACCTTCAGCCAATTCAACTGGGTCAAAGCGAACGATAACAGGCGGTCGGTGCAATCCGGGAACCTGCGTTAAGATCACTTGAGCTTCGAGGTCTGCCGCATCGCAATAGATCAAATCGAAGTTGGCAACATTTTTGGAAACCCAGTCTGCTAACCCGCGACCGTAACGCGCCGCACGCATCGGATTCGTCGGAGCGTATTCCAATCGATGGACGGGCATCTCGCGAAAATCGACACGCGTCGACCAGCTCGAATGCCACCGCGCAGTAGTAACGGAGACGCTGGTCCCTTGAGCTTGAAGTGAACTACTCCAGCTCATCAATCGTTGCGTGCCATCGGAGCTGCTGGGCCAGAAGCGGCGAGTCACGATAAGAACGCGCGGTAATTCGCCTGGCGCCCTGCTCGCCACTACGCTCGCCGCTGCGGTCATACCAGTTCGGCCTCAATTTCTGCTGGTTCGAGAACTGCCAGGAACGGCAGGTTACGATACAAGTCTTGATAGTCTAGTCCATACCCGACGACAAACTCGTCCGGGATTCGAAAGGCAACAAAATCCGGTGCCATCGAAACGGTTTGACGCCCTTCCTTGTGCAGCAGTACAGCACTGGCGAGACTCTTCGGTCCCATCGATTCGATTCTCCGCAACACTTCTTGCAAAGTCTTGCCCGTATCGAAAATGTCGTCGATCACGATTACGTCGCGATCGGTCACGTCGAGCATCATGTCGTCGCGGATCCACAAATCGCCCGAATGTGTTCCGCCCCGATAACTGCTCGCTTGAATCAGGCTCACGCGGACCGGCATGGACAATCGACGAATCAGATCGGCCATCAACACAAGCGATCCGGTCATGACACCAACGATTGTCAATTGCTGATTGCCGTACTTTGCCGAAATCTGAGCCGCCATAGCGTCGACGCCTGCCTGCAGTTGCTGCTCATTCAGCAAAGTTCTCACGAGCCGTTCCAGTATGAAGAGAAGTCAGAAATTGAAAAGTTGAGAAATTATAGCTGCAAGTACAACACAGCCATGGATTCTCAGCTCTGTAGCCACTTTTCCGTCGCTTAAATTTAGCGTTCCATTATAACGCGGCCTAGCTAGGCTTGCTCTAAAATCGTGTCCGGCAATTCAGCCAATACGAGTTTAAAGTGTTGCGAGCGATTTTTCATTTAAGATGCGGGTCGCGTCGTTAAAGACCCGCTCCAATTTGACTCGGTCGGAGCCCACCACCGACAACTCCTGCGCGCTCTCCCAAATCAACTGCGAATGCGTGCGCAGAGTCTGTATATCCTCGCTTCTTTGTGTCCGCTCAGCGGTTGCGGCAATCGCTTCCAAGAGCCGAATAGAAATCAGCGGAGTAGCGCGACCAGCATCCCGGATTTGATTGAAGGTAATGTTCGCCACGCCCGCGAATGATACGGAATTCGCGATAACTCGAAGTTGTCCGTCAGAGTCAAATCGGCGCTCAGAAGGTAGCTCGCGACCAGCCAATTGGCAGAGGCCCACGGTCAGCCAATCGATGCAACTGACGGCAGTAAATGGATCGTTGATGCCGGGCGACAAGGCGCGAAACGCAACTTCAACTAACTGACTCACCGCGAACTCGACATCTTGCGACGAAGTTCGCTCCCGACCGATAACGAAAGTTTCGCTGACGCTGTTAATGAGCTCAGGGCTGCAACGGTCGCTTGGCACGATCGAGGCAATTTCAGCGCCTACAACCACAAAGTTCCCAGGACGAAGCAAGACGTTGATGACAAGATCATGCTCACTGGCGATCTCAAGCAAGCGATCGTTATTGATCGCTTGCACATAGCCGCTGTGCTTTGAATCGACACGCTGACCTAGCGCTTCCGATGGACTTGGAATAGTTGTGTCGAGGTCGGCGTTCTTGAAGTCATTTTGTCCGTAACCAATTTCGTCAGGAAACAACCGGTCGATCGCGCCGCACAAATCCTGGCTGACCGTTTTGACAATGTAAGAGGCCTGGATCGAGACTGAAACGTGATGAATGAAGTAGATCAATACGCCAAGGCTAGCGACACCAAGTAGTACTCCGACTGTGACTGAAAGGTGCGGTACAAATTCGCGTTCATCGAGGCCGCGGATGGTTCGCAGAACTAGTAGGCAGTAGAGAAACGTGGCGATAAACGTGCCGAGAACAACCTGGTTCGCAGTATCGCGCATGAATGTGCGCAGTAGTCGAGGCCCAAACTGCGATGAAGCCAAC
>JBGSOM010000092.1:0-18724 GCA_041739135.1 Pirellulaceae bacterium | reverse complement strand
CTATTCGCGAGCAAACGAAGGCTTGGGAGAATGCAACCAATTCACGGCAACGAGGTGTCGACTGGCAATTCAAAGTCGACGATGCCAGGACAAAACTGCGATCCCTTTATCCCAAAATTAAACTTGGATGAAGCACTAGTGGTAAGCCCCTGGTGGTCCGCCAGACGACTTTGCCGATTTTCTGGTGTCCATCGCAGCCAGACGTTCGCAATGGTACTCAGAAGGGCGGCTACCAACCGTCCAACTACAACGGCAACATGGGAACTCGGATTGGCAATGGCAACGATGACTGCATCTGTACCGGCATTGCAAATCTGAACGATATGTTGACCAAGCCTTGGGGTTGCATGAACGGCAATGGTATCTTCTACGTTCGCAGCCGAACTAGGCTTGCTGATGTCGTCGACGGATTGAGTAACACCATTTTTGTCAGTGAAGTTCCCGATTCGGGCGGCGATGCGATGGGCGGATTCAGCGCCGGCGCCGATCGCAAAGCGATGTTCTCGGGCGGAGCAGACTCGAATCCACCTACGGAAATGTCAGAGTTCCTGATCGCTGCGGAAGGCAATGATCCGATTAACGGTGGAGCCGAGGAAGCGGCAGGAAGCTGGCACACCGGTGGAGCTCAGTTTGCAATGGGAGACGGTAGCGTCCAGTTCTTGTCCGAAAACATGGACATGAAGACTTACCAAGCGCTCAGCACTCGGGCCGAAGGCGAAGTTGTCAGCATCCAACAGTAGCGTGAATCGCGTGCTGTAGTTCGAAGACCAATCAGGCACAAGTAAACCAGAGAGCGAGTTGAACGGTGAGTCGTAATCGATTTTGTTGCATGCTGTTTGTCGTCGGAATTTCGTTGTTCTTTCAACCGGGATGTGGTGGCCCAAGTGACCAACCCGAATTGGGGCAGGTGACTGGCACGATCACACTCGACGGCAAACCGCTCGTCGGTGTTGCTGTAGTCTTTCAGCCAGACAGCGGCCGCCCGGCTCGAGGCATGACCGATCAAGACGGAAAGTATGAACTCACTTACATTCGGCAAACGAAAGGGACCAAGGTAGGTCCCAATCGCGTCGAGGTTGCGCCCAGTGAAGAGGGCGAAGCTGATGAATCCGAGAACTCAGATGAAGAGGGCGCCGCAGCTGCAACGCCTGCTAAGTCCGGCAAGCCAAAGATTCCTGCTCGTTACAACTTGCAAAGCGAGTTGAAGGCTGACGTAAAAGCGGGCGATAATACGTTCGATTTTGAGCTTAAGTCGTAAGCAAACTGGCTTGACCCTCCCAGCGAAGCGACCGGGAGGGTTGGCAAGCGAGCTTTTAGCGAGATTGCCGGGGAGGGCTGCCCGGGATGCCCTCGGTCGACTGGCACTTCAGCATGCGGACGCCCCTCCCCAGCCACGCTGTCGCGGGCTGACCCTCCCCAAACTGCGTTTGGAGAGGGTTAATGATTGAAGGTGTGAAGGTCGGATAGCTACGCCGAGATTGTGGCTTTGTTACGCGCTATTCAACTTGGGTACTTACCCACCACGTGGTTCCACCCGCGTCCATGAATCCGCCGCGTTTGTCAGGATCTCCTTCTTGCACCGGTTCTTTTACTACGGTGGCTCCTGAGGCTACGGCTCGCTTGAAAATTGCATCCACGTCTTCGACATAGATGTGCACATGGGTTGGATTAGCTGGCCAGCCTTCTACGGCGTCGGTGAGCATAACAACCGTGTCATCGATGCGGACCTCTCCGTGAGCAAGTTTGCCGGCGGCACCTGGGATCATTCGCAATGGTGTCGCATCAAACACGCGAACAAGGAAATCGATCGTGTCCTGCGCACCGTTCACTATTAGGTACGGAGCGACTGAGGTGTATCCATCTGGCTTGAAGTTCATAGAACGCTTCTCCTGCGTCAAGTCACAAATGATAACGAGCATAGCAGTTTGATCGCACTGGCCAAAGACTAAGGCTCAGGCGGCGAAATAAGTGGTGGCGACTTTCAGTCGCCAATCTGCGGCACGCAGCTCGGCTCCTCGGCGAGTCAGGTTGCTTTCATGTGTGGGTTACCACTGGTAAGATGAATTTCGCTGGGCTCACACTTTTTCACCGAGGAGATAGACATGAAGACTTCAGCGATTGCGTTTTTGGGGTTGGCATTGATGGCGAGCGCGGCTCAAGCTCAATGCGGTTGCGGCGTTCCGAGTTATGTACCGGTGATGCCGGTCCGGGCGATGCCGGTGGCTCCGGCTTACTTGCCGCCGGCTACCTACTCGGCTCCAATTCCAACCTATTCAGCACAAATGCCTTCCTCTGGACCGGCTTCGGTGGCATACGTCAATAAGTTGACCAACCCGATTCCGCGACCAAATTATACGCTCAACTATGCGATTCACTTGACCGACGGACGCGTGCTGCTGTCCGATTTCTTGCCGAGTGGATATCAAGTTCAAGGTACCGAGTACAGTTCTGGCGGCCAACGGAAGTTGGATGTATCGCTCGCAGGTGATAACTCAGTTACGGTTCGTGATCCGCAGTCCAATGCAACGGTGACAACGTTTACGCGATAGTGGCCGTTTTGCTGCGCGACGCGCAACCTACCGGATTTCGATGATTTTCTTACTCTTACTCTTACTCTTACTCTTACTCTTACTCGTACTCGTACTCAGGCTCGGCCGGTACTCGTACTCGATCGAGGTGCAGTCGATCGAGTAGGAGTACGAGTACGATTACCATTTCATTGAGTACGAGTACGAGAAGCGTCGTGGCTGATAGATTAAGGTTAGTGGCGGTTGCGAACTGCGTGAAGGTTCGGATCGAAGAGTGCATTGGCGGATAGATTTGAAGATTGGCGAGAGCATGAGTTCTGAAGAATTGACTCGGACATTGACGAAGTTGCATGCGGATTTGGTGAACCATCCCGAGCTGGATGAAGACGCGCTGCGAGCGCTCAAGACCGTTTTGGGTGATATTCAATCAGCTCTTGATCGCACGGTCGAAAACAATGTTGCAGACGATTCAGAGCCCAGCGGAGAGACGGCAACCGAGGACGCACCACCCGTTACAGGTCGCTTGCAAAGTTTGATTGAAGACTTTGAGTCGAAGCATCCGCAGTTGACTTTGACGCTTTCGCAGATCGCAGACAGATTGTCTGAAATGGGAATTTAGTTGAACTGCGCGACGACGGTGGTGAAGTGGTAGTGAAGAGACGGTGGCGGCGTTTCGTTCGCTACATTGCAGATTGGACTATAATCGAGCGGTTCCCTCCTTTTGCTTAGCCTACCATTGCACAACCGGCTTGCTTGCGGCCTACGGGCGGCGCGCTGTGGCTGGTCATCCCACCGAAGTAGATTTCAATCATGCGTTATCTGCAGATTGCCTGCGCGTTTTTTTGGTTGAGTTCGAGGTTCGCGTGCGCGCAGGTTGGCTCGATCGATTTTGAAACGCAAGTGCTTCCGATTCTCGAAGAACATTGCGTCGCGTGTCACGGGGCGGATGTTCAAGAGTCGAAGTTGCGATTGGATAGTTTGGTCGATGCGCTTCGCGGCGGCGATTCCGGCGAAGCGGTTATTCGGCCGGGGAATAGTTCGCAGAGCCATCTGATCGAGCGGGTGACTAGCAGCGATAAGCGGCTGCAAATGCCGCCTGACGCTGAGCCGCTGGAAAGCGCAGATGTCGAGTTGCTGCGGCGGTGGATTGATGATTCGCAACAATGGTCTGCAGCGCAGGCTGTTTTAGCTGAAGAGAAGCCGCAGCATTGGTCGTTTCAAGCTGTGCGGCGACCCGAGATTCCGAAGTCCGAGTGCGAACATCCGATCGATAGTTTTGTTGAGCACCGTTTGCGAGCGGCCGGATTGGCGATGTCTGCGACGGCAGAGAAGCGGCGATTGATTCGACGACTTTATCTAGTGATGCATGGCTTGCCACCGACGCCTGAACAAATCAGTGCATTTGTCGATGACACGAGCGAGGATAGTTGGTCACGATTGGTCGACAGTGTGCTGGAGAGTCCGCGGTACGGCGAGCGGTTTGCGTCGCTGTGGTTGGATTTGGTTCGATTCGGCGAGACGAACGGCTATGAGACGAATCGCGAGCGACCGAACGCTTATCCGTATCGCGACTGGGTGATCGCAGCTTTCAATGACGACAAACCGTACGATCAGTTTGTCCGCGAACAGATTGCCGGCGATGCGTTGGGCGAACCGGTGGGTACAGGGTTCTTGGTGGCCGGGCCGAATGACATTGTGAAAGGGCAGGACGCACTGCTGGGACTGATGCAACGCCAAGACGAACTTGCGGACATGGTGAATGCGACTGGCACCGCCTTCTTGGGCTTAACAACAGGATGCGCCCGATGTCACAACCACAAATTCGATCCGATCTCGCAGGCGGATTACTATGCGATGCAAGCCGTTTTCGCGGGCGTAGAGCATGCGGAGAGAGAGGTTCCGCTGAGCGCTGACGTGCAGATGCAAGTGAAAGAAAACGCCAAGCGAATCGCGCGCATGCGGACTGCTTTGGCGAAGCACTCGAAGTCTGCAGGCATTCGTGAGCCGGTAAATGCAGTAGAGAATTTTGAGATGTTCGAGCCGACTGAGGCTAGGTTTCTTCGATTCACCATCGATGACACTTCAGGTGGCGAGCCCTGTATCGACGAGCTTCAAGTCTTCGTTGGTGACGAGAATGTGGCGCTAGCGTCTGCGGGTGCGAAGGCGAGTTCATCGGGCGATTTCGTGCATCCGTTTCATAAGCTGGAACACTTAATTGACGGACAATTTGGTAACGGTCGCAGTTGGATCGCCAGTAAACGAGCAGGCGTTTGGGCGCAGGTGGAGTTTGCGAGGCCGGTGTCGATTGAGCGCGTTGTATGGGGGCGCGATCGTGAGCGAAAGTTTGCGGATCGGTTAGCGACGGCGTATCGCATTGAGCTTTCGTTGGATGGCGACGAATGGAAGGAAGTGGCAAGTTCGAAAGATCGTCGACCGGTGAAGCACGTTGAAACGTCCATCGACAACTTTGAGTTGAGGGGATTGTCGCCCGAGGAAGCGGATGCGGTACGGGCAGAGGTGGCACGTCTGCGTGCGGCTGAAGAAGATCAGCGGCGATTGGTGAGTTCGTCTTGAGTTTATGTGGGTGCGTTCAACCAGCCTGGGCCAACGCGGCGGCTTTACCGAGGCGATCCAACGACCCCGCGTGAAGAGATCGCCCCCGGAGCCATCGCAACGCTCGCTTCGCTTTCTTTACAAATGGATGCACCGGAGCAACAGCGACGTTTGGCCTTAGCGAATTGGATTGCCAGTCGTGAAAATCCGTTGACAGCGCGGGTGCTGGTTAATCGAGTTTGGCAATTTCACTTCGGTACAGGGATTGTCGATACACCGTCGGACTTGGGGGCGAACGGCACTCAGCCGACTCATCCAGAGCTGCTTGATTGGTTGGCCAGTGAGTTGATTAATTCCGGGTGGTCGGTGAAGAAACTGCATCGATTGATTTTGAATTCCCGAACTTGGCAGCAGGACAGTCGACCGCGTGAGGCGGGAATGAATGTAGATGCAAGTTCGCGATTGCTGTGGCGATTTCCAACTCGGCGTTTGGAGGCGGAGGGAATTCGCGATTGCATCTTGGCGGCAACTGGTAAGTTGGATTTGCGAGTTGGTGGACCGGGGTTCAGCGCGTTTGAAGTGGAGCTTGAAAATGTTCGTCACTATTTTCCGAAGGCGGATTATGGGCCCGAGGATTGGCGGCGGATGGTCTACATGACCAAGGTGCGGATGGAAAAAGACTCAGTGTTTGGTGTGTTTGATTGTCCGGATGGTAGTCAAGTCACGCCGCGACGCAGTCGATCGACGACTCCGTTGCAAGCGTTGAATTTGCTGAACAGTCGATTCGTGTTGCAGCAAGCGGAGATGTTGGCGGAGCGGGTGCAGAGGGAGCGTGAGTCGACTGCGGAACGGGTCGCATACGTTTATGAGTTGAGTTTCGGTCGCGAAGTTCGAAACGATGAGCTGGAAGATGCAGTCGCTTTCATTCAACAGTTTGGTTGGGTGCAGTTTGCGAGGGCGTTGTTGAATGCGAACGAGTTTGTGTTTATTCCTTAGTGCACCTTGCAGAGTTGGGACTTGGCTATGATTCGATCGCTTTCTAACATGCTCGATCGTCGCCGCTTTATCGGCCATGCTGCGCAGGGTTTAAGCGGCATTGCGTTGGCTAGTTTGCTAAGTGGTGAAGGGTTGTTGGCTGCGGACGAAGGACCACTGCGGCCGGTGATCGATCCAGGTAAACCATTCGCAGCTCGCGCGTCGCATTTCCCGGCTCGCGCGAAAAACGTGTTGATGATTTTCTGCGCGGGTGCGTGCAGCCAATTGGATACTTTTGATTACAAGCCGGAGTTGATTAAGCGGCATGGAGAGCCGATGCCGGGCGCGGATGGGTTGGTGACTTTTCAGGGCAAGCAGGGCAATTTGACCAAGAGCCCGTGGGAGTTTCGACCGCGTGGCGAGTGCGGCAAGATGATTTCAGATCTCGTGCCGATGTTGGGTGAATTGGCTGATGAGATGTGTTTTATTCATTCGTTGACAGGCAAGACGAACACGCATGGACCGGGCGAAAACTTTATGTCGACCGGGTTTACGCTTGATGGATTTCCAAGCGTGGGTGCTTGGGTGACTTGGGCGCTAGGTACAGAGAATCAGGATTTGCCATCGTATGTTGCGATTCCTGATCCGCGTGGCACTCCACAGTCGAGCGTGAACAATTGGGGCTCTGGTTTCTTGCCGGCGGCATTTCAAGGTACTGATTTCAATGCGACGAAACCGCTGCGCAATTTGGAGCGTCCCGCTGCGATCGATCCAGCGACGGATGAAGCCACTCGCGATTTTCTGCAGCGTATGAATCGTCGGCATCTGGAAGAGTTTCCTGGTGACAGTGAGTTAGCGGCGCGCATTTCTAGTTACGAGTTGGCGGCTCGGATGCAGTTGAGTGTTCCGGCGGTCACGGATCTCTCGACTGAGACGGCGGCTACGTTGGCGATGTACGGTGCTGATGATGCATCGAACGAACTGAAAGCGAAGTATGCGAAGAACTGCATTCTGGCGAGACGATTAGTTGAGCAGGGAGTTCGGTTCGTGCAGTTGTTCAACGGGGCTTATCAGACGGGCGGCGAGGGCGTTAGCAACTGGGATGGTCACAAGCAGTTGCAGGAGCAGTACAGCAAGCACGGTCCGGTGCTGGATCAACCCACGGCCGCGTTGCTTCGTGACTTGAAGCAACGCGGATTGTTGAAAGATACGTTAGTGGTGTGGTGCACTGAGTTCGGGCGCATGCCGACTTTTCAGGCTGGTGCGAGTGGTCGCGATCACAACCCGGCTGGCTTCACGGCTTGGTTGGCTGGTGCGGGCGTTAAGGCTCCGTTCACTTACGGGGCTACGGACGAGTTTGGATACAAGGCGGTTGAGAACGTAACAACGGTGTACGATTTTCATGCAACGATCTTGCATCTGTTGGGGATGGATCACAAGCGGCTGACGTATTATCACAACGGCATTGAGCGTCGGTTGACGGATGTACATGGGCAGGTGATTGAGGGTGTTTTGGGCTAGTTGGCGGGGAGTCTCGTGCGTTGGGAAGGCGGGAGCCGGCGGAGGCTGGGAATGAGTAAATCCTATGCGGTTCGGAAGGACATTGCTGTGAAACTGAAGCTGATGATGGGTCTGGGGTTGGCATTATTGGTGGGAGTTAGTCCGTTCCGGGTTAGTGCTCAAGAACGATCAGATAAAGTGGTTACGGTGCATGTGAATGCTCATGCGCACAACGATTACTATCACAAGCGACCGTTGTTGGATGCGCTTGAGCAGGGGTTTGGCAGCGTCGAAGCGGATGTGTTCTTGGTCGATGGCGAGTTGCTGGTGGCGCATTCCAGTTTCGAAGTGCGACGCGAACGGACGTTAGAGAAACTGTATTTAGATCCGCTGGCGGAACGCTGCAAAGCGAACGGTGGTCGAGTCTATCGCGACGGACCAGAGTTAACTTTGTTGGTTGACTTGAAGACAGATGCGGAAGCGACTTATGCAAAGTTGCTGGAGAAGTTGGCAAAGTATGATTCGATGTTGACGCAGTTGGTTGATGGTAAAGTGCAAGGCGGTGCGGTCTTGGTTGTTGTGTCGGGAAATCGGCCGGTGGAGACGATGGCTAAGCAGCGTTCACGGTTAGCTTTCTTGGATGGTCGGATGAATGATCTTGAAGTGAATTCGCCGATTGAGTTGGCACCGTTGGTGAGCGACGCTTGGGGGAATCATTTCAAATGGCGCGGTCGTGGCGAGATGCCTCAAGCGGAACTTGAGAAGTTGAATTCGATGGTGGTGAAAGCGCACGAGCAACATCGTCGACTGCGGTTCTGGGCAGCGCCTGATAACGTTGCGACTTGGGAACAACTGGCCGCATCCGAAGTCGATTTGATCAACACGGATAAGTTGCCTGAGTTGGCTGGGTTTTTAAAAGTGCGGGTGAAGTGAGGTTTAGGCTTTGATGAACAGGGCGCGGTAGATGGGTTGGCCGTTTAGGCGCGCGCGTCGTTCGAAGTGAGTGGTGTAGTCCATACCATGTTCGGCGGGGCGCTCGGCGATGAACTTGGGACCCAGCAGAGCGGTCGAGTCCATGACTTGGCCGCAAATCAATTCGTAGTAGTCGAGTACATCGGTCCAGAAATGAAATTCGCCGCCGACTTTAAGGCTGCGTTCGATATCGAGGATAGCTTGATCGTTTAGCACGCGGCGTTTCTTGTGTTTATTGCGCCACCATGGATCGGGAAAATAGACGTGGAGGCGGTCGACGGATCGCTCGGGTACGGTGTCGCGCAGGAAGGCTTGCGCGTCGCCTCTGAGCATATTGCAGTTTTGAAGATTCGATTTGGCGAGACGTTCGGCGGCGCGATTCGCGAACTTCACGGCGAGTTCGATGCCGACAAAGAAATGCTGCGGTTGCTGCGTTGCAGCGGACTGAAGAAACAGGCCTTTTCCAGATCCGATTTCCAGTTCGACGTAGGCTTCGGCGGGGACCAATTGTTGCCAGGGAACTGGATTCGCGAGCACATCGAGAGCTTGGTGGCGATCGGATTTACGGTCAGGTGTTTGGTCGTCGATCGCATTGGCGGGACTGTTGGTCACCAGATGCTCCAGATTTTTAAGATTGCGGAAAACGTCTGTTTGGTATCGAGCGAAGGGTGGTTCGAAGGATATTGGGGAGCGGTGCATTTTAACTTCCGCGTCGAAAGTGAGAAGCACTAACGATTAATGGTCGCGTAGGGGTTAGGTGGACTTTAACTGCGAGGCAAATTGCGTTCGGTCGTAACGATTTTCATTTTGCTTGGTAATGACTTTCAAGGATTAACGCGACTAGCAGGCAGTAGTCCTACTTCGGGTGGTCGATGGTAGGAGCGGATGGTGAGCGTCTATTTGTTCACTGTTTTGCCTACGCTGGACATGAAGTCCGAAAAAAGGCTAGCGATGCACAGCAATGCTGGCTTGCCTGAACGTGTATCAAGGAGGATCGAAGTGAGAAAAATATGGTTTTCGAATCTAGCGATGTTGCTAGGTTGCCTGAGTGCGACGACTGCATTCGGTCAATATCCCGGCGCCTACGGTTCTTTAGCACCTAGCGCCTTCCCTGTGCAGACGCAGCCTCAAGTAAACTACCAAGCGTTCCCTCAGGTACCGCAGGCGCAGCAGGGACAATGGGGTGCCGTGCAAAAGCCTGGCCAGGCTTATGGTTCGCCGAGTCAATCGTATTCGGTGCCAGGGCAACTTGTGGGTGGAGTGCCAGCGCCCAACTTTGGAGCGGCTTCGAATACTGGGCTGCAACAGAACAACTCTGTGCAACCTGGGTTCGCTTCGCAGTCAGTTGGCGGGTCACAACCGGGTTGGTTTGGTCAGCGCAACGCGCCTTTCCAGCTTGTTGGCATCCAAGAAGGTGTGAACGCAGTTCCGATGCCAGCGGCTCCTAGCAATGCGATTCCGCACGGGATCTCTCCGGTTCCGATGCAAGCACCGATGCAAGGTGCTCCGCAGTCGATCATGGAGCACGGCGCGCCGATGCATCAGCAGCCGATGGAGCACAACCATGGGCAGGCACTGTCGTATCAATCAGCGCCAAGTGCACCTGTGATGAACCCTGTCTACGGTCAAGCGATTGCACCGGGATGCACCAGTTGCGGATCGGCTCCGTTGAGTGAGTCGTATGGTTATCCTGTTTACTCGCAAAACGCTTGCGGTCCGACCGCTTATGCAGCGCCGTTCGGTGGCCGCGTAAGCAACTATGCACGAGGTTCATTGTTCACGGGCATGCCTGCCGAAGCCAAGCCTTTCTTTGGTGGTGGCAGTGTGCTGTTGTTCCATCGAGTTGACGACGACAACGTTAACTTGGTTTACGACGTCAACATGCCAGAAAATAATCTGCTTGGAACGCAAGACGCACGGTCAGGTTTGATGCCTGGCTTCGAGGTCTTTCTTGGTCGTTACTTTAATTGCGGTCGGAACGCGATTACGGCGAGCTATTGGGGATTGTTCCCAGAAGATGAAATGGCGAGCGTAACGACGGACGGTGGTCGTGACTTGCGGTCTCGCTATCAGTTCACTGGTGTTTCGATGCCGATGATCGGCCCCTATGATTCGGCGCCGGTCTACGATTGGTACGACACAACGGACCCATCGGGTTCGGGAATCGCATCGCGAGCACAGCGTATCGATCGCAGCAGCGAGTTTCATAACATCGAAGCGAATCTGTTGGGCTTTATGACTGGCGGCGCGGCGCGTTCGTTCTATCTGCCGACCGCTGGCACGTTGTTCTCCGGAACACGCGGAGCGCGAGGCGGTTTTGGTGGTGGCTATGGCGGCGGTTGCGGTTACTGCGGCGGATCTGGCTGTGGCATGTGTGGTGCAAGCCAAGGTAGCTGCGGAGCGGGTGGTTGTGGTACTGGTAGCTGTGGTGCTGGTGGTTGCGGTACTGGTAGCTGTGGAACCGGCGGCTGCGGCGACTGCTATGGTGGTGCTCCGACGCGATTTGCAACTGGACCTTGCTGCTTAACGCCAGGTTGCGGTAGCCGCTTGAACATGACATGGTTGGCTGGTATCCGTTACTTCCGATTCGAAGACAACCTGACTTACATGTCGAGCTTGACGGATACAGCGTTCGGCAACGGCAACGACGATATCTATTACAACTCGGACGTTGTTAACGACCTAGTTGGTTTCCAGATCGGTGGCACGTTGAATTACTGCACCGGCAGACGTGCAAGTTTGTATGCGACGACGAAGATGGGTATCTATGGCAACCATGCAAGATTCAACTCGGATCTTGGCACACGTAACGGCCATCGCGCTTATCTAACGGGAAGTCCAACTGAGGCGTACATGATTTCGGCTAGCAAGACCGACGTGGCGTTTCTCGGCGAAATGGGAACGGGCGTGAACTATCGCTTGACACCAAAGTGGAGCGGTAACTTCGGTTACCGAGCGATTGTAGCCTCGGGAGTTGCAACAGCGGTTGATCAACTGCCGATCAACATGTCGCACCTCGGTAATGCTGCCGACTTTGATAACAACGCAGCTCTGATTCTCCACGGTGTGAACTTGGGGGCTCAGTACAACTACTAGTTCAAGTGGTTTCGATGCAACGAGCGTAGGCAATCTCTTTCAGAGACTCGATCGTCGATACACCAAACTCAAGCGGCAACGGGGGGCAAGTTTCTCCGTTGCCGTTTTTCGTTTGTGATCCCTGTTGGCATTGGCGCGCTTGCAAGATCTTTTTCGCCAAGTCGTGCGGTGGTATAGTTTCTGCAGGATGTTTCGCGGACAATTCGATCAGAGCCGTCCACTCGCATGTTTCAAGTTCGAGGATTTAATTTGCAGCCTACAGATTCTCCTATAGAAAATTCTGCCGTGAAGTACGTTATTCGGCCCGCTACGGAAGGTGATTTGGCGAGCGTGGTGGCGTTATTGCGTCCGTTTGTTGAGCAACGAAAACTGTTGCGCCGAACTCGGGCTGAGACGGCAGCTTTGTTGAACACCGGATTTGTGGCTGAGATGGACGGCGAGATTATTGGATTTTCTTGCGTAGAAATCTATTCGAAGAAGCTAGCGGAAATTCAGTGCTTGGCTGTCAAGGAAGGGCACCAAGGGCAAGGGTTGGGGAGTGATCTGGTGCGCCGCTGCGTCGAGCTGGCGCGCGAACGCGGCATTATGGAAGTGATGGCCATCAGCAGTTCAGAGAAATTCCTGCACAATTTAGGCTTCGATTATTCGCTGCCCGACCAAAAACGAGCTTTGTTCTGTCAACTCCGAACTCGAGAAGATCTCTATCGAGAACGCGAAGGTACCGATGACTGACATGCGACTGAGAATGAAATGGCGACGCAGCGATCTCCGGTGCAGTTGGTTGTTCATTCAGTTGGTGTTGTCGTTGTCGATGATGCTGCAGGTTCCGGTTTCGCGGCTGCCTGCGCAAGAGCCAGTGCAAAAAGAGCCAGTGCAAAAAGAGCCAGTGCAGCAGAAGTCTGGCGAGGAAACGAACGAGCAGGTCTATGTGAATCCAGTTGTGTGGCCCGGCGTCTTAATTTTGCAGTCGGGATTGCAAGCGGGCGAGTTGGGGTCCAGGAAGCGCGGTTCGGTTTCGTTTGATGTTCAGTTGTCTGCCGCTGAGTTCGTAAGTCAGTTAGCTGCGGCGGGGTCCGTTGCAACTTGGTCGCAGAGTCGATCGATTTCCGTGGACGTGGATGAGGAGGCTGCGAAGGCGATCGCGAGTCTGGATGCTGAGTCGCACGCGAAGTTCATTCAGTGTTGGCAATCGGTTTTGGAGAATGGCGGGACGGTTCGGTTTGCTGGTGAGCTGGGTTGGTTGGGTGAGTCGCCGGATAAGCGGTTGGCTTTGCTGCCGAATTGTTTGATCTGCGCGGATGGGAACGCGGCGAGCTTTGGTGATTCGTTGCTGCAAGTTTGCATTCCGCCCGGTGCCGTTTGTCAACTTTCGAAACGGCAGTTGGCGAACTTGAGCGAGCAGGAAGTGCTGCGAGTAAGTTTGCCGGCGACGGACAACTATGCTGAACCGTTAACGCAAGAGCTTAAGAAGCCGCGAGCTTCGATGGATTGGGTGCAGTGGCAGCGCGCGCGGCTGGAGCGTCAGTGTCCGCGGTTTCCAGGTGCCGATCGCGTTGAGCACGCGTTGCAGAACGGTTCGCTGGTGATCGGTGGCGGAGGTGGAATGCCGGCGTCAGTTTGGCAGCGTTTTGTGAAGTTGGCTGGTGGCGAGCAAGCGAGGATTGTGATTCTGCCGACGGCGGTCGAAGATCCAAGTGGCGAACCCGGGTTTGAAGATCGTGTGATGCGGCAAGCTGGTGCGAAGCACGTCGTCACGTTGGCTCAGATCGCGCGGAGCGAAGTTGAGGATGCGGCGTTCTTGGCGGAGCTTGATCGAGCGACGGGCGTTTGGTTTGGCGGCGGACGTCAGTGGCGTTTTGTAGATGCGTACTGGGGAACGGAAGCTTGGCAGAGGCTCTTGAAAGTTTGCGAGCGCGGCGGTGTGATCGGTGGCAGTTCAGCGGGCGCGACGATTCAGGGTGACTTGTTGGTTCGCGGCGCGCCGGCTGGAAATCACATCATGATTGCGGACGGCTATCGACGCGGTTTGGGTTTGTTACCCGGAGTGGCGATCGATCAACACTTCTTTCAGCGGAATCGATTCGCGGAACTTGAAGGTTGTCTGGCGGAGTATCCAGCGATTTGCGGAGTTGGGATCGATGAGCAAACGGCGCTGGTCGTTACGGCTCGGGACAGATGCGAAGTGCTTGGAAGCGGCTCGGTGTGGCTGTATCCGAGCTACGAGGTCAGCGATGAGTTGAAGGCTGACTCCGCAACACGGGCGGGTTCGAAGCAGCAGTTTAAGGCTGGGAGTGAATTCTCATTTTGAGGTGAGCATGTGCTTTCATCCGTGGAGGTAGTTTGGCCACGGATGACATTGTGGTCCCACGGATGAAAGCGGATGAGGGAGCCGAGTCGCGGGGGGCGGCCGGCTTACGGCTACTTCTAGGTGTGCTACTTTTCCGTAGCTACAGAAAAGCTGAGCACGGTTTGTGAAACGAACTTTTCGCCTGGCTTTAGAACAGTGTTAGGGAAACTTGGTTGATTGATTGAGTCAGGGAAGTGTTGCGTCTCAAGGCACAGTGCGCTGCGATGCGCGTAGGTCTTACCACCTTTGCCAACTTGACCTTTGAGGAAGTTTCCGGTGTAGAACTGGACGCCAGGTTCGGTGGTGGTGATATTCATTCGACGTCCTGAGTCTTTATCGACGAGTGTGGCTGCTGGCCGCATCGCTTTACCTTCCTCGGGAGCGCGAAGAACGTAGTTGTGATCGTAGCCCATGGTTGGCGTGTCGGTTAGTTCGTCGATACGCTTGCCGATCTTTGTCGCTTTGCGGAAGTCGAGGTTTGTGCCTTCGACGTTTTCGAGTTTGCCGGTTGGGATCAGAGTCTCGTCAACGGGAGTGTATTGATCGGCGTGGATCGTCAGCATGTGATTGCCAATTGAAGGCGAACCGGCTCCGGCGAGATTGAAGTATGCGTGGTTGGTCAGATTCAGCGGTGTGGCTTTGTCGGTCGTGGCCAAGTAGCGGATGCTGAGGTTGTTCTTGTCTTTGGGGACTAAGTAGGTCACGGTCAAGTTGACGGTGCCTGGATAACCTTCTTCGCCATCGGGGCTGGTGTAAGTAAAGCTGACACCGGTCCCGCGTTCGTTTGTAAATGGTTTGGCGGTCCAGATGACTTTGTCGAGGCTGCGCTTCGCGCCGCCGTGCAGGTGGTTGGGTTCGTTGTTGATCGCCAGCGAATACTCTTTGCCATCGAGCGTGAATTTGCCTTTGGCGATTCGATTGCAAACGCGCCCTGTGGTGCTGCCGAAAAATTGATTGTCGGCGGATTCGTAACCGGTCACTGATTCGTAACCCAGGATGACATCTTCGAATTTGCCGTTGCGGTCTGGTGCGAGCAACTGCACGAGCGTCGCGCCGCGCGTCATGACTTTGGCGGTGAAGCCCGCTTCGTTTTTGATCGTGTAGATTTCGACCGACTCGCCGGCGGCGGTTTTGCCGAATGGTTCGCTGGTTGGGTCGGCTGCTTGAGCGAAAGCAGTGATTGTTGTGAGGAGTAGAACAGAAAGGAATGTTGAGCGGCGCATGGCGTGGGACCTCAAGAATTGGAGAGGAAGTGTTGGGTTAGTGTTAAGTGGAGGTGTTGAACACAGTTAGGCTATTCCAAACAGGTAACGAAGTCTATCAGTGCTGTTGCTTTGCGTTGGCGGCGTGAAGATGAGTTTTCTTGCATGTGTTTCTTTCGTATGCTCGACGGCGGTGAATTTGGAGGTTCTAATTCGGTTCGCCCTGTGTAAGGTGGCCTCGTTCAAATGTGGGCCGCTGTTTGAATTCAGTTGGCGACCCACCTATAGTCTTGCTAAACGCATCGACCTTCAACTGCACCCGAATGAAACTGCCTGGCAATCCATTGCTCTCTGGAAAGTGATTTCAATATGACCGCGGCGATATCCCCCGAAGTCGCAGACTTGGGACAACAAGCAAAAGCGAAACTCGACCAACACACTGTTGAGATGACTCAGTGGCATTTCCACGAGTCGACTGGATCACCGTTTTGGCTGGAGCAGAAAAGCCAACTCAAATTCGACCCGCTGAAAGAAGTGAAGTGCTTTGAAGATTTGAAGAAGTTTCCGCTGTTCGAAGATGATTTATTGCGTGGGGGACCGGTTCGCCGCTGGGTTCCGAAAGGCTTGGAAGGTCGCCCGACTTATGTTTTTGAAACCGGTGGCACGACGGGCATTCCCAAAAGTCGTGTAGTTATCGATGACTTCCGCATTGATTACGAAATGTTCAGCGATACTTTGCCGGATGAGTATTTCCCGCGCGGCGCGAATTGGTTGATGCTTGGGCCTTCAGGTCCGCGGCGGTTGCGTTTGGCGGTTGAGCATTTGTGCCAACATCGAGGCGGCATCAGTTTCTGTATCGACCTTGACCCTCGCTGGGTGATCAAGTTGATCAAGAAGGGCTGGATGGAGCATCTTGAGGAGTACAAGAAGCACTGTATTGACCAAGCGATCACGATTTTGACTGCTGGTCACGATATCAAGTGCATGTTCACCACGCCGAAGTTGCTCGAGTCGCTGGCTTACGGGTTGGCCGAGAAGGGAACGAGCATTCAGGAAGTGGGGATCACCGGGATTTTCTCTGGCGGGACTGAATTCACGCCGCAGTGGACGCGTTTCTGCGTCGAGGAATTACTGGGTGGATCGCCCGAGGATGGCGGGGTTTATATGACTCCCACCTACGGCAACACGCTGATGGGCTTAGCGTGCAGCAAGCCGATTTCGGCTGAGGAAGATTACAAGATTTCGTACTATGCGCCACAGCCGCGGGCAGTCGTCGAGGTGGTGGATTTCGAAGACCATACGCAAGTCGTTCCGTACGGTGGAACCGGCCGAGTGAAACTTTATACGATGACCAAGGAATTTTTCATTCCTGGTTTTCTCGAGCGGGACGAGGGCGAACGTGAATTGCCCTTCGCCAAGTTCCCATGGGATGGCGTCAGCGGTGTGCGGCCTTACCATGCAGTCGCTTCGCAAACGACGGTCGGCGTTTATTAATTCTTGGCTGACGCGGCGATCACGCGCTTTTACAAAACTCTCCAGAACTTAAAGGTACTTTCGTGCTCACGTTATCTGCTCTTCGTTGGGGGAAACCTTACAAATCGCTCGAAGCCCAAGAAGTGGTGCACTTTGATACCGGCGAGCCGATTGCGAAGATTGGCAACGTCAATGGCGGCATGCTGCAATTGGATATGAAGCATGCGGCTCGGGCTCGGGCGGTTCTGCGAGCGATTCCGCCCAGCGAGTTGCTGGAAAAGTGCAAGAAGGCCGCTGAGTTGTTTGAGACGGCAGAATTGCCAGTTGGAGACGGAGTGCAGTCGGTCGACGATTTTATCCATCAGCAATCGGCGAGCACCGGTCTTCCGGAGCATATGTGCCTCTCGAACATGAAGAAGAACTCGTTCGTGCTGGCTAACATGGATAAGATTTTGGCCGCGCTCACACGCGGGTTGGATTTGAACATCCTGACCCGCGGGCATGGCGAAGAGGGGCGCGGTGTGACGGTCAGTTACCAGTGCCAGTCGCCAGTGCTGGGAGCTGTGCTGCCGAACAACTCACCGGGAGTGCACACATTGTGGTTGCCTGCAATACCGCTGCAGGTTGGTTTGTTGCTCAAGCCTGGTAGTCAGGAGCCGTGGACGCCGTATCGGATGGCAGCGGCATTCATGGCGGCAGGCGTTCCGGGTGAAGCGATTGCGATGTATCCCGGCGGGCATGATGTCGGGCAGACTCTGTTAACTCGCTGCCAACGTTCGATGATTTTCGGAAGTGCTCAGACGGTCGAGCAGTATGCGGGAAATCCGCGCGTTCAAGCTCACGGTCCTGGGTTTTCGAAGATTTTGTTCGGGGACGATGTCGTCGATCGCTGGGAAGACTATATGGATCTGATGGTCGAGAGCATCTTTTCGAACAGTGGTCGAAGCTGCATTAATTGCTCGGGCATTTGGGCGTCTAGGCATACTGAGGAGATCGCCAAGGCGCTTGCAGAGCGGCTGGGGCCGGTCGATGTACTGCCTCCGCAAGATCCGAATGCTGGGTTAGCGGCCTTTACAAACGCCAAAATGGCTACGGGAACTTGGGGTATGGTGCAGCAGGACATGGCTGGTTCTGGGGTCAAAGACATGACGGCCGGATTCGGTGACCGGCTGGTCGAACGACCTCACTGTGCCTACTTGCGACCAGTGATTGTGCACGCGAATTCGCCTGACTGCCCAGTGGCTTCGAAAGAATATATGTTTCCGTTTACGAGCGTTGTGAAATGTTCGCAGAAGGACATGCTCAGCAAGATCGGTTCGACTTTGGTTTGCACCGCGCTCACTGCTGATCCGCAGTTTGTGGACTCGCTGACCGAAAGCATTCATATCGACCGACTGAATATTGGACCGGTTCCAACTAACCGTTTGAATTGGCTTCAGCCACACGAGGGGAATCTTACAGAGTTTCTTTTCCGTTCTCGCGCGTACCAGATTGCGTCACTGGGCTAGTGCAGGTTGTTGGTTGTTGGTACGGCCGACATAGCTTGCTATTTCGACACTTTGCGAGGGCTACTTGGTGGCTCTCCTCGGCTCAGAGTGGCGGTTTGCCGTCGTTCGAGTTGACTTCGCGTGACGTTTTCTTCGGAGAACTCCCTGTAGGCGTTTTAATGGGAACTTCCGATTCTTCCGCGCGTCCAAGGCTCGACAATTAATCCTTGTTCCTCCAAACGGATGGAAATCAGCATTGGTGGGGTGATAGTCGATACGATCGAAGTAATTGTGCGCACTAGCTGTTATCTTGAGTCGTTTAGGTTATTTGGGATAGCTAGCGAGACTCCGAAGTTTGCATCGGTATTGCCTGCAATTATAATCGACCCGCATGTCCTTGTCGGGTCGCAGAGCGATCGTAGCGGTTGTTTTCGGCCCCCGAAGGTGCGTTTTGCGTCCCAGTAACACGCATCGATTGCTCATCGTTTGGTGGTTATGTCGTCTACTCGAGCAGGGTAGGCGGTATTGATTGTGCGCTCTTCACCTCCGCCGTTGGATTGGTAAGGCGCTTGAAGCATACCCGTAATTGCT
>JBGSOM010000074.1:0-17719 GCA_041739135.1 Pirellulaceae bacterium | reverse complement strand
TCCAGGTCTCGAATCTTTCTACTCTCTACTTTCTCCTGTCTACTCTCTATTGGCCGAAGGCGAATGGAGGTGGACGGACTTGAACCGACGACATCTTGCTTGCAAAGCAAGCGCTCTCCCAACTGAGCTACACCCCCGATGAATTTGGCTGCATCGAAACAGCGCTAACAATATGGCGATTGCTGCGAAGATTCACAAGTGGGCGCGCCAGAATTCGAATCTGGGACCTCGTCGTTATCAGCGACGCGCTCTAACCAACTGAGCTACGCGCCCTTATGAATCTCTGCGACCGTTCGAACCGCTTCCAAGCTTTGCGATCTTGGCTGCGGTTCGATCGCCGATGCTAGTTTTGCGAGCTAGCACAAAGTGTTTCGCTTACAAACTAGACTGGGAAATCGTAGCCAATGGTTCGGGGATGTCAACCATTCACCCGAGAACTCTTGCCGCTGGTGCGATTTTTCTTGTCTCTTTGCTAAGCTTGGTCGGAATCGGCGGTTTAGACGGGCAGACCTAAGTCAAAAAGTGGCAAATTGGGTCCGAAAACGGAACTTGACGAAAGTTTGCTAGCGTAAATTCGCCTTCCGAAGAAAATCGCATTCACTTCGAGGCGAAGAATTGCTACACCATAAATTGCAGGCTTCCAAAGGCTGACTCAGCGGCGTTCAATACTACGACGTTCGACGCGGAGCTGAGGCCTAAACTATAAATTCTCAGCCAACGTGCGTGGCTGACGTCAATGGTGCAATGTAATCTCCAAGGAGTAGGTGGGCATGCCAATCGTTAAACCTGTGCGTTCAATGTTTTCCCAGCGTGCTAAGTTGATGCGTCGCGCGTGGCTGTTCGCTTGTGGCGTCGGTTTGATCGGAAGCAGTTCCGCCACCGTTCACGCTCAAGAGAAACTTGCCAAAGCGCTCGCCTTCAAACCGCGACAAGCTGACGTGAACTACGAGCTGGTCAAGCCGGATCAGTTGGCAGATTGCTCGCTGGAAGAAACCGTTCGCGCGGACGGAAAAGGTTTCTTGGTAACTGGACCAGGAGCGGTTCCGCTGCGTTGGTTCGCAGATACCAACGGCGATAACCGCTTGGATCGCTGGTGCTACTACAACGCCGGCGTAGAGGTCTACCGCGAGTCCGACACAGACTTCAACGAAGTGGCTGACGAGTTCCGTTGGTTGAGCACCGAGGGATTGCGTTGGGGCAAAGACAAAGACGAAGATGGTTCGATCGATCAGTGGAATATGATTTCGGCGGAAGAAGTGACCGCCGAAGTTGTGCGAGCGACAGCGACGCGCGACGCGGACCGATTCGCACGCTTGCTGATTTCTGATAGCGAAATCGCTTCGCTTGGTTTGGGCAAAGAGAAAGTCGACATGCTGACGAATCGCGTCGCGGATGCGAGGAAGCAGTTCGCTGCATGGACGGCTGGCCAGAATGTAATCTCCAAGCAAAGCAAGTGGACGAACTTCGGAGCTGACAAACCGGGCATCGTGCCGGCTGGAACCGACGGTTCCAAGAACGACATCGTGGTCTATGAAAACGTCGTCGCATTGCTTGAAGACGCTGGCAAATCGAAACAATTGCTGGTCGGCACCATGATCCAAGTCGGCCCGACGTGGCGTCTAGTCGATCTGCCGAAGACGGTCAGCGAAGGCGCTGAAGTCTCCGATTCCGGCGTGTTCTTCAGCGTCTCGTTCCAGCCTCGCGGCGCGTCGGGCTCGACTGAATCAGCCGGCGGTATCAGCAAGGCTATGCAACAGTTGGTCACCGATCTCCAAGACGTCGATGAAAAATTGCAATCGCGCTCGCTCAGCGAATCCGATAGAGCGGTACTGCAATCGCGTCGCGCCGATGCGCTCGAGAAACTGATCTCCGCGTCGACCGATGCCGAGGAACGAAAAAATTGGATTCGTCAGTTTGCGGACACTGTCAGCGCTGCCGCTCAGGTCGGTGAGTATCCGCAGGGCGTCAAGCGTCTGCAGGATTTTGTCGGCAAGCTCGCCGGCGCTAATGCGACCCAAGACGATATCGCTTACGTTGTTTTTCGCACCATGACAGCGGATAACAACTACAAGATGCAGCAGCCGAAAGCCGACTTTGACGCGCTCCAGAAAGCCTACTTGGCTGACCTGGAAGCCTTCATCGCCAAGTACCCAGCGACCGACGACACCGCCGAAGCGATGATCCAAATCGCGCTCTCAGCTGAATTCTCGGGCGATACGAAACTGGCTGAGAAGTGGTACGATCAAGCTGCCACGAAATTCGCTGATACACTGCCGGGCAAAAAAGCCGCTGGTGCTCTGCGCCGCCTCGCGCTCGTTGGCGAAAAATTCGGACTCGAAGGCAAACTACTCGACGGTCGAACTTTTTCATCGCCCGCTTTGGCTGGCGGGCCAGTCGTTTACCATTGCTGGGCGAGCTGGTGCGAAGGTTGCAAAGCGGAAATGCGTGGCCTCAAGGAACTGCAGAGCAAATACAGCAAGTCCAAGCTGAGTATCGTGGGCATCAACTTCGACAACACCAAGCAGTCCGCCAATGACTTCCTCAAACAGAATTCATTCCCGTGGATGCATCTGTTCGATGAAGGTGGCCTCGACAGCAACGTAGCGGTCGCTTACGGCATTCTGACGCTGCCGGTAAACATCATCGTGGATAAGAACGGCAAAGTAGTAAAGACCGGCGTCCACTGGACCGAAATCGATGGCATCATCGAAGACCTGGTGAAGTAACGCTTCGCCCGCTTCGCAAACCAACCGTTCTTCCAGCCGCTTGAGAATTCAAGCGGCTTTTTTTCCAACTGGATTTAACTAAGCCTAAGCAAGAACGTCCTGCGTTAACGTCCCCTTAACAGCCATAAACCGATGCTAACGCGTGCCCATTTTGCGGCTGAGAGCAAACCACCAAATTCCTAGCGAATCAAACGGCCACCAATCTAAAATTGTCGACAATGCCTTAAGAAAATCAGTTGCGGAATATTAGCAAGTCGTTACTCTTTTGGATAAGTTCGAGTTCTTAATCCTCTTCGCCTTGGACTGTGTGCATTTAATTCGCAACAAGCACAGCTTGCTTGGAATAGCATTTTCTTTCTTATGTCGAGGTATGTGAAATGGGTAGATTGAGTCAAGTGAAACGCGGCGCGTTCACCCTGGTTGAATTGCTGGTGGTTATCGCCATCATCGGAATTCTAGTCGGTTTGCTGCTCCCCGCCGTACAGGCCGCCCGCGAAGCAGCTCGGCGTATGCAGTGCTCAAACAATATGCGGCAGATCGGACTCGGTCTGTACAATTTCGAGTCCGCTCGGAAGAAGTTTCCGCCGTCCAGTGTTCAATTCGCTGGAACTGCTACGATCACGGTACCCTCCGACATGATCGATTTTCGCAAGGATGGAACCAACGGCACCTTGCCGATTCACTTCGCAAAACAGTGTTTTCTAACTAGTGTTTTGCCTTACCTTGAGCAATCGAATGTGACGAATCTTTACAATCAGAAACTCGACTGGTTCGATCCAGGTAATCGCGTCGCAGCCGGAACAATAATCCCTACTTACCTCTGCCCATCATCGGCCGGTGGAGAACGGGTTTTGGATACCGCTCAGCTCTCGACAAGCGAACAGACAACGTTTGCAGCAGGTGGAAATTGGCGTCCAGCTCTCTCGGATTACATGGCCGTGAACCGTGCAAACAATCGTGCCGCAGTTTGGAATGCAATTACTGCGTCGAACCCTGTTTATCCTGGCGCCGATGCGATCAAAGCGGTTTTGGGTACAAACGCCTACACAAAGATCTCTGCGATCACCGATGGACTAACCAATACGATCATGATTGCCGAAGCCGCTGGTCGCCCCGCGCGCTGGGAATTTGCAAGACAGAGTCAACAATACGCTGGGCAACCAAATGCCTACATGAACGGTCCTTGGGCTCATTCCGGCAACGATATCGCCGTGGACGGATCGAGAGTTACAGTAACGGGAAGCGTCCGCACCGCTTCGACGCTTTCCAACGCTGCTGACGTTCCCTCCGCATGTGCATTGAATTGCACGAATCAAGGCGAGATCTACTCGTTCCACACCGGCGGTTCGAACGTGATCCTTGGCGACTGCTCAGTCAAATTCCTCGCTGCCACGATCGATCTGAAGACCTTGATGCTCGTCTGCTCGCGAAGCGATGGAACTCCAACCGGTGATGCGTTCGGGAACTAATTTTAACTAGTTCGACGTTTTCAACCGTCAAACCCAACATCAATTCGCACCCGGGGCTCGCCGAGTCCCGGATGCTTCGCAAGTAACAGAATGCGTGTCTTCAAAGCAACTCTAGAGCATTCGAGCTCTGCGTCTTAGCAACCACTCGCTAGTTAACAGCAAGACAAATGCGGCTGCAACCCATGGCGAATTCCAAATCGGTCGCGGGGGCAACGTTCCCAATCGAGCCGCTTTACCGGGCGGTAATTCATCGAAAAGCTGCGCTTGATCGGCCAAATAAAATCGGCCACGCGACTGCTCCGCTAATTGCCGCATCGCTGTCCAATCTGATCGCAAGTTAGCTTGCTCTCCAGGTGGCGTCACGACGCTGAAACTCTCGCTCGGCGGTTGCTGCAAACTCGGTTGGAAAACGACCGCGCGGTAAGCTCCCGGCGGAAGATCCGATTTCACAGCCGAATAAGTTCGACTCGCCCCCACGTCGCGTGCAAGCGACAGCACCGATTTCTTGCCCGCACTATCTTCGATCGTCAACTCAGCATTCTCGCGGCTGAGTTTTATTTCCGCATCTTTGCCCAGTTGCAATTCGAATCGAACCGGCTGAGATAACTTCGCTCGTCGCGGCTCGATAACCAATCTCGACTGTGCGCCATCACCACTCAAACGCCCACGACTTAACCAACGCAGCATCTGCTCCCAATATCGCTGATGATATCGGTCACTGCCACCGAAACTGGACCAGCGATACGTTTCATCCGTGGCTTGCAAAGCCACGCGACCCGCACCGGCGAACTGACTGATCAATAGCGGAGGCTGAACCAAGTCATCGCGAACTGGTCCGCCCGCACCCGTCTGCTCGGCAGCGGCTCGCGCGTTGCCAGTCGCCAGGACCTGCGAACCAACCTTGGGACTGAACGCAGTGTACAAAGAAACCGACGGCGGTATCGCCGACCAGATTCTCGCTGATGCTTCGGTGCTCTCCGCCAACTGCAATGGCGGCGCCGAGCTACCGAGCGCTGTTGGCGACCAGAAATACGGTAGCACATCGCCTTCGCCCGCGTTCAATTTGTTATTGATCGAGTTGTTGATCTGCACGGGCAACAGATCGCCCAGCGGCCAACCTACTAGCGAAGAAAGTGGCGTATCGCGCCCCGCGATAAAGATCGCTCCCGCCCCCGAAGCAGTGACCTGCTCAAATATCGCCTGCTGCGCACTACGACTTATTAAATCTGGATTAATGTCACCAAAAATGAAAACATCATAAGTCGCCAACGTTTCCGCATCGCTTGGAACCAAGCGCATCGCTGCTGTATCCTGTTCGACATACTCAGCATCCGCTTCCTGGAGAACACTATTCAGTTCAAAACTTGCGGACCGCGCATCGGTGGCTTGGCTTCGTTGCAACAAGTTCTTGAGAAAGCGAAACTCGAAACTTGGTTGCCGCTGAACCAACAGCACTCGCAGAGTTTTGTCCTGTACTTGGATACTCCGTTGCAAGACATTGTTCTCAAGATTTGTTTCGCCCGCAGCTTCGCTCACCTCGACCAGCAAGACTAACTCGCCAGCATTCTTCGGAACAAACGCCAAACTCAGTTGCTGTTGACTGCGTTGTTTGTCAAGTTTCACTGGCTGCTGATCCAAGATCTCGCCGCTACTTTGATCCCGCAATCGCACAGTGAGATTCGCTTCAGCCAAGTCGCTGATGCTGACGGTGACCATCATCGTAACTTGGTCGCCCAGAAACACCGCTTCGTCGAGCAGGAGATCCGCAAGTCGCGCGTCGGGCAAGGCAAGTTCCTGCCCAGTCGCGACTGCGTAGATTGGAATTGCGGCTGATCGAGCCATTGCAGCGGCCGAAGATAACGGCGAGCCGCTTGTGTTGATACCGTCGGAAAAGAAGACGACAGCAGCCGTACCGCGCCCCGTCTGACTGCTGATGACACTCGACAACGAATCGCCAAGGCGTGACTGCGCTCCGGATGCAACGACTTGTTCAAGGTCTTTCTCGATAGTTTCAATCGACACACCGGCTTGCTCAACCGCTTCGTCGACAAGCAACCAACGAAGTTGATAACTGCGCTCGAGACGCTTGCGATCGCGTGTCGACATCCGGGCCAGCGTTTGCTTCACCGCCTCCAGTCGGCTCACCGATTCCGTTCGCGCACCTGCACCGCTTGCGAAATCCAATTTCCCGTCCGGCGTGTCCATACTCGCCGAGCGATCAAGCATGATTAGCAATTCGGGTTTGTCGCTGCGGAATTGCAACCAACTCCAACCCGCCCACATCCAAACGACCAGCACTAGCAATGTAAAGCGTACCGCGGCAAGAAACACGCGCATCAGTCGGCCTGCGTTGCCGCGCTCGCTCCAGTACAGTGAGCCGACGAAAAGCATCGCGCAGATCGCCAGCACAATCGTCAACCAGATCGGCAACGGCCAATCGGCTTGCAGTACGGACTCTACACTCTGCGCACCCGTCGAAACTTCCGGCGAGTTCCCCGTAAGCGAGTTCCCCGTAAGCGAGTTACCTGCGAGCGAGTTACCTGCGAGCGAGTTACCTGGGTTACCGGCATTGGAAGTTGATTGCATCATGCAAGTCTCCTTCCCAATTGCCAAGCCAAACAGGATTCAGCGACCAACAACACCGCGAGCGTTCCCAACAACCACTGCACCAATACATTGGAAGTCGGGATCGCGTTCGAATCGGAACCGGCTGATACCTGCGAGGCCGACTTTTCGATCGACTTCGGCATTTGATTAACACTCACGGTGCGTAGGTCGCTCTGCACTGGGTTGATGTTTACGGCGTAAGGTCGAGGCGAGGATTCTTCGATCATCACTTGATAAACGCCTCGGCGATCCGTCGCAGCGTAACTCCAATTGCGTTGACCGCTCTCGTCAGTCTCAGACATTTGCACTTCAGCGACATCGCCATTCGGCTTTAGGATCCGCACAAGACTGGAAACCCCCTCCGCTCGTTGCGAACCGCCGATCGGCTCACCCACTTTCAAGTTGTAATTCGCCAAGCCTTCAGCCATCGTCGCCTGAACAAATTGTTGCATCAGAGGAACAAAACTCGGCCACGCAGCCATCGCATTCCACGGCTCGCTGCCACCGCTCATCGAACCCGTTTGCGGAGCGCTCAGGAGCACCGCTACACGCCCTTTCCCCAAGCGTTTTTGTAGGATCAGCGGCGACCCATCATGCACTCGCAACTCGACTTCTGGTCGCAACGCCACATCGTCGTCCAGTTCGATTTTCCAAAATCGAAAGATCGGAGTCGTAAGCAAGCCTGAATCGGGGTGCGCCGCAAACGGAGCCACAATTGGGCTTGCGTATTCCATCGCGTCGATCCGCCAATCATCGAACTCAGAAGGTTCCAGCAATTGGAATCCAAGCGAGTTGTCGAAACCCGAGAAACGCGCATTCCAGAATTCCGCGTCCGAATGCTGGCCAAGCAAAAACAACAGCGACCGCCCCGATTTCACGAACTGCAACAAGCGATCCAACTCGGCATCACCCAGACTCGTCACATCATTCAAGACGACAACATCAAACTGACCGGTGTCCGTCAAATTCAATTCCAACTGCGAAACCGACGTCACTCGAATCGCTCCCTGCGAAACCACCGGCGGTTGCAACGCGGCTTTCAGGATACGTTCATCCGAGTACGGATTCTCGACGCACAGCACGCGATAGCCTTCGCGCACCTCTACGACTCTACTGCGCTGATTGTCCGCGGCTAAACGGTCATCTGGCAAACTAGCGGTGATGTTCAGCAGACCTGCCGCAACAGGTCGCACCGTGAAGTGGACTGCACGCGTCGCTCCAGCAGGCAGGTCGAGAAACTGCGACTCAACGCTCTGCCCATTCGCCGAAACTTGCAGAGGCACTTGGGAAAGTGCGACAGGCCCAAAGTTCGACACCGTCACGTCGACGTCCAGCGGGCGGTCAACCAACGCGCGCGACGAAGCAGTCGTCAACGACATCATCGCTACATTGGACGCTTCCGAAAATGCAACCGGTTCATACGCGACTGAGTGCGTATCAGCTAACTGCTTTAGCGAGCGTTGTGCGCGTCCCGCCGCAAGCGCTTCCTGCCAAGTATCCTCCCCGAAGTCGCTCACAAAAATCACATGAACATCGGTCGGCAAATTCGCGTCGCGAGCGGCCTCCGTCACCACATCATTGACGAGCGTCACCGCACTCGACAGATCCCCGCCGCCGTCGAGCAACGGCACTTTCTGCAGCGCAGTTGTGGCGGCGACCGCATCGAAAGTCGGCCGAAAGACCACTGGTTGCGACGGTTCCGCTAGCGTGAGAATTGCAAATGCATCGCCCCGGTTCGAAGTCTTCAATATCTCAGTTGCCCGCTCCACTGCAACTGTGAAACGAACTCCCGCTTCTGCGCGGTAGCCCATCGAATAGGAGTTATCGATGACCAGTATCCACAGACGCGGCGCCCGCTGCGCTGCAACGACTCCCGCTTCGGTCGGCTGCGCGAAAAAGGGTCGAGCCAGTGCGATAGCCAAAGTGAGCAGTATCAACGTGCGCAAAAACAGCAACAGTAACTGTTCAATGCGAACGCGTTTCGATTGCTGTTCGATCACTTGCATCAGCAAACGCATAGCCGCCCAAGTCACCGTTTGTTGCCGACGACGGTTGAGCAGATGGAGCACGATAGGAATCGCTGCCGCTGCGCCCCAAAGCAACATCCATGCGCTTGCAAAACCAGCCACACCGATAAGAGAGATACCAGCCACGCTATCTCCTTTGCATCAATCGACGTGCGAGCAACTGCGGCAAGGTCGCGGCTAACGACTCATTTGTCTGCATGCGATGGTAATCCACGCCCAACTGCTGACAACCGACTTCGAGGTCGCTGCAAAACGCAGCCATGGCACGGCGATAGGCACCTCCGATCAACAACGGATCAGTAATTACTTCCGGTAAGCCTTCCAACCCCTCGAATCGCGTCGAACGGTCGAACGGAAACGTCAGCTCACTTTCGTCCAGCACATGCACGACAATCACGTCATGGCGTTGATGACGCAATCGCTTCAACGCAGTCAGCAATCGTGATTGATCGTCCAGCAAGTCGCTGACCAACACAATCACGCCAGGCTTACTGCAACGCTGGGCCGCCAATTCAACGACACGCGCTAGATCAGTTCTTTCACCGGTCGGCGCAGATTCCATCAATCGAATGATATCGTCCAAGTAAGCCGCAACGCCGCGCGGTGGCAACCATCCATCCAACTGCGATGAGAACGTTGCGAGCCCAGCGGAATCTTGTTGAGTAATAACCAAGTACGCAACGCTGAAGACGATCAACTGCGCGTACTCAAGCTTCGTCAGTGGACTGCGAGTGCCCCGATACTGCATGCTCTCGCTCGTGTCGAGCATCAGGTAGACAATCAGGTTTGTTTCGTCTTCGTATTGTTTAAGGTGGTAACGATCGCTGCGCGCATACACTTTCCAATCGACTTGCCGCAAATCGTCGCCCGGCACATATTCTCGATGCTGTGCGAATTCGATCGAATGACCACGCAGCGGGCTGCGATGCAAGCCCGACATAACACCTTCGACCAACGTACGCGCTCGCAATCCCAGCGGCCGAATCTTCGCCAGCGTTTCTGGATCAAAGTACTTTTGAGTTTGGTTCACGCGTTTGTTATGCCCTGCTGATCGTTAAGCCCACCCGCTGCACGCACTGCGCAGCTTAATTTTAGGCTTGTTCGTGTTTGGGTGGCACGCAAAACTAAATGTTGAGAAAGCACAAGGAGCAATGGATTTATGCGCGTAGCACTTTAGCGATACCTTCGCGCGATTGGCTAGCTTCGATCGATTTGTCAACTTCCTGAATGATCTCTTGAATTATCTGCTCGACGCTAAATCCTTCCGCTTCCGCTTGAAAGTTCAACTTGATGCGGTGTCGCAGAACCGCAGGCGCGACCGCTACGATATCTTCGCGGCGAACAACGGGACTGCCATGCATCGCAGCTCGCGCTTTCGCGCCGAGCACAATGTATTGACTTGCACGCGGACCCGCGCCCCAACGCACGCAACGCTTCACGCGTTCACTCGCTTGGCTATCGTCGGGTCGCGACAGCCTCGCTAATTGTGTAGCCAGTAAAGCGTGATGCGGCGTGATCGCAATGCGACGCACAACATGCATCAGACTTAACAACTCTTGCCCACTGATCTGCGTCGTCAACTCTTGCGTCACATCGCTGGTCGTCCGCAAGACGATTTCCAACTCATCTTCTTGGCTCGGATAATTCACCAACACGTTGAACATAAATCGATCAAGTTGCGCTTCCGGCAGCGGATAAGTGCCTTCCTGGTCGATCGGGTTCTGTGTTGCGAGCACAAAGAAGGGCCGTGGCAACGAGTGTCGATTGCCGCCCGCAGTCACTTGCTTCTCTTGCATCGCTTCCAGCAACGCAGCTTGAGTCTTCGGTGGAGTGCGATTGATTTCGTCAGCCAGAATCACGTTCGCGAAAATGGGGCCAGCGATAAAGCGAAACGTTCGCGCACCCGTATCGCGATCCTCTTGAATGACTTCCGTTCCGGTGATGTCCGCCGGCATCAAGTCCGGCGTGAACTGGATACGGTTGAATTCCAGCGCGATCGCTTTCGCGAGACTTGAAATCATCAGCGTCTTGGCTAACCCCGGAACACCCACCAGTAAGCAGTGACCGCCAGCCAACAGCGCGACAAGCAATTGCTCAATCACATCCTGCTGACCCACGATGACGCGTCCAAGTTGCGAACGAATGCCAGCGAGCGCGCCGCTCAGTTGTTGAAGTGCCGCTTCGTCGTCTTGAGCGGTGACCAGCATCTGACCATCTAACACTTTGGAATCTTTCGTCACAGCAGCTCCCGCAATTCGCATCGCTCACTTTGCACAGCCATACTTCGCGCGCCGATTCAGTCGAACTGAAATTCAACTCGCCAAGCCAACGAGAGTGTATTGGCGCGCGCTGGCAACGGCTTCACGCCCACAATCCCTCTAAGCGAATATAACCGAATCGCAAGTGCATGCCACTCGCGCACGCTTTACTTTGCTGCACGGACAATCTTCGCCACAGCGGCGCACGGTCCGTTACGCCTTCTCCCAAGTCGTGCCTTCCTTCAGATCTTGCAACGTGATGCCATGCTTTAGCAATCCGTCCCGGATCAAATCAGAAGTCGCGAAGTCTTTGTTCTTGCGAGCGTTGGCACGCAATTCAATCAGCAGCGACATCAATCCGTCGACCAGTTGCGTATCACCTCCACCTGTCTTCTTCGGCGGCTTCACAAACAAGCCAAGAATCGCACCCAACTCGCGCAGCACGCTCATGCCGGTCCGCCAAGTATCGACGTTCTCAGCCGTTCGTTTCTTTGCATCTTCCAAGAAACTCTGATCGACGAAACGATTCAAAGATCGCGACATTTCGAACAGATCACTGACCGCGCCGCCCGTATTGAAGTCATCGTCCATCTTTTCCAAAAACGAACTTCGCAGTTTGGCGATTTCGGAAAGCAACCCCTCGGTCCCAACGTCGGCCAAAGCTGCATCGCCTGCGGCGCGCGACTTAGCATACGACAACTCTTCGACTTCGCCCGACTTGCCGACTTGCGAGTAAAACGACTCGCCAGTAATCCGTTCGAAGCGCTGGAAGAGACGGTAAAACGCGTTGAGCGATTGTCCGGCTTCCTCAAGTCCATCGTCACCGAACACATTGGTCGATCGATAGTGCGAACGTAGCAAAAAGAATCGAATCCGTTCGCCCGTCTGCGCGTCAATCAACTTCGCCAACCCGCCCGCGCCTTTGCTGCGACTGATCTTGGTCGAAGCATCCGCCTCAGCCGACTCATTCGCTTCCGCACGGTCACTCTTTCCGCCAAGCTTGCCTGCACCGGCGTCGCGTTTCATCAAACCGTTGTGCATCCAGTAGCTGACCATCGGTGCGCCGTGGCAACAGCGGCTCTGCGCCAGCTCATTCTCGTGATGTGGGAACACCAAATCCAAACCACCGCCATGGATATCAAATGTCTTACCGAGAATACTGCGGCTCATTGCTGAACACTCGATATGCCAACCCGGCCGCCCTTTGCCCCAAGGACTATCCCAAGCCGGTTCGCCTTCCTTCGCCGACTTCCATAATGCAAAGTCGCCTGAGGAACGTTTCTTCGAAGCCGCTTCGCCACCTTCACCTTGCTGGCTGTCCGCGGTCCGATTACTCAGTTGACCGTAATTGGGGTCGCGCGTGACATCAAAGAAAACATCACCGCCGCTCGCGTACGCAAACCCCTTTTCGATCAACTCAGCGACGAACGAAATAATTTCGTTCATGTAATCCGTCGCACGCGGCAGATGATCGATCTGGTTCACTCCCAGCGACTGAAGATTCGCTAAGTAGTCCATCGTCATCTCAGTTGCGACCTGAGACATCGTGATCCCGCGCTTCCGACTTGCGGCGATCAATTTATCGTCAACATCGGTAATGTTGACAACCAACGTGACTTCGAAACCGCTGTATACAAGATAGCGTTTGATGGTGTCGAAAATGACTGGGCCGACCATATGGCCAATATGCGCTTCGGCATAGACCGTCGGACCACACAAGTACATTCCAACTTTGCCCGGCACCAAAGTCTTAAAGGGCTCTTTCTGACGCGTCAAAGTGTTGTAGACGCGAATTGCTGTCTGCTTGTTTGCGGCAGGTTCGATGGTCGAAGTGGATGGGGCGCTGGTCACCGGGATGACTCCTGTAGATTTCTCTGTCCGTGCTTTGCTACGCGAGCGAAGCCCGGAATTATAGAGCCAACCGGCCTTATTGGGGAGAGCGATCTGCAGCGGTGAATTCCCGCTGCATTGAAGTGATTGCCAGCCGGTACGTCTGGGATTGCGCAGCGGGCAATACTCCGAAGGAGTTTCGCCTTATAGCTCAGGGTTGCTCGCAACGCGAGCGCCTGGGACGCAGCCAGCAATCGCATCTACCGCAACGCGGTTGCGTCATAAAATAGCACGCCGACAAAACCCCGTTGGGGTAAAATTGCATTCCAAACGACTTGTCCCAGGGTAGCTCGCTGCGCGACCAACCCTGGGCTGCAAGGCAAAACCCCTGTGGGGTAAATCACGCACGGCATCGAATCGAATTCGACGAACGGTACGTCTGGCATTGCGCAGCGGGCAATACTCAGAAGGAGTTTCGTCCTATAGCCCAGGGTTGCTCGCAACGCGAACTACCCTGGGACGACACGCATCAATCGCATCTACCGCGACGCGGTTGCGTCAGTGGGACTCGCCAGAGTTCCTGCTTCGGTGGCCATGCAACGGAACTCTGGCGAGTCCCGCTACATGCAATTACGCGGGCTGGCCAGGTGGGCCGAAAGAGTTGCCGTTCAAAAAACTCCGACCACCCCTCGAGGAACCCGCGTTTAGTCGCGAGCAATACGCCGGCCCCTGTCAGGGTGAGGTTCGGAGGTAAATGCTGTGAACGGCTAGCCGTTGATCTCGTAACCTTCGCGATTCTTGCGACCAATCAACTTATTCGCTTCGTCGTCGCCAGCAAATTTCTGCGACACCGGATCAAACTTAACGCCACGGCCCGTCACCAGAGCGATGTTTGCCAAGTGGCATGCATTGACGGCTCGCACGTGATCTTTCACGTTTGCGACCGGTTGTTTGCCGCTGCGCACACAATCGAAGAAGTTCTTCATGTGCCCAGTCGGTAATTCACCACCGTACAGTTTCGCCATCAAGTCTTCGATCTCTTGTTTGGCCTTTGGATCCGCATCGATTTCTTCGACCGGCTTGCCCGTCAAAGTTCCGCGATTTACGCGAATTCGACCAAGTTCGCCGGAGATCAACAACTGATTTTCACCGCTGGTGATCTTGATCGTATTTCCGGTCGAAAGTTTGACGTCGACATCGAACGTATAGGCCACATTGAACGCATGTGGCATGTCCTTCGGCGGAATCTTTCCAAGCAGGAAGTCGAGAACTTGCGGTTGTTCGACACCCATAAATCCGCCAGTTCCCTTCGCCTCGATCGCTTGACCGTCCGCACCCGCAAGTGCCCAGAACGCGATATCGGTGTGATGAACTCCCCAATCGGTAACTTGTCCGCCGGAGTACTCGAACCACCATCGGAAATTCCAACCAATCCGCTCGGGACAGAATTCAACCGCCGGAGCTGGCCCCAACCACAAATCCCAATTCAAATTTTCAGGCACTGGCGCCGACTTGAAGGGACCGAACGGCTTGTCTTTGTCAGGACTTCGCGAAGCGGACTTGCCAACCGAGCTGATCGCCTCCAGATTTTTGCCCAGTCGACCGCTTTGTGCGATCGCTACAGCTTTCAGAAACCGCATATCGAATTCGCTGCGCTGCTGTGTTCCAACTTGGAACGTCTTGCCGTACTTCTTGACCGCTTCTTGAACAATCTGCCCTTCAGCCAAAGTCAACGTAAGCGGTTTTTCGCAGTAAACGTGCTTGCCAGCCTTCATCGCTTCGATCGCGATCTTGACGTGCCAGTGATCCGGAGTCCCAATGGTCACGACGTCGACGCCGGATTCCTTGTCGAGCATTTCGCGATAGTCGGAGTAGATCTTGCATTCGCGGCCTTTCTCCTTTTGCTGCTTCGCGAAGCTCTCTGCGTTCGGCGCATTCACATCGCAACAAGCCACCAATTGCCCGAGATCCGCCGCTTGACCGCCAATGCCGCTGCCACGCCCACCGACGCCGATGCAAGCGACCGCCAAGCGATCGTTGGCAGAATCCTGAGCGTACAGACGAGGCAAAATCGTCGGCGCAGTCGCCGCACATAGCCCAACTCCTGCAGCCGTCTTCACAAAACTTCGACGCGATACCTGTGACTTTTGCTTACTCATCGAGAACCCTTCAAGCCGAGACTATTTTCGAAACCATGAATTGATCTACTTCGCCGCGATTGGCAGATCAAAATCGCCTTCCATATCGCGCCATACGCAATGGATATGATTTGCTGGATTGCCAGCCGCATCCGCTTGAACGTTGATAAACTCGATCACAAACGTCGGACCTTGCACGCGATAGTAATGACCAACGCCCAAGCGATCTGCACCGGACCAAGCAAAGGTAACTTTGTCAAAGCCAGCCTTATCGATCAAATCCCAACGTTCCTTCGCAACGCCTGGTCGCATCTTGGACGTGTAAGCCGTCATCAGGGCCTTCAACATTTCTTTCTGCTCCGGCTTCATCTTCGCAGCAGCCAAGCCGACCGATTCGCTGCTTGGCGGTTGCGGTTCGCCCGCACCACGAATCTCCTGCGGAAGCTCGCCGGGCAACGTCGCTTGCTTCTTCTGCTCAGCATCTAAACTGGCCAGCAAATCGAAACCGGTCTGCTCTTCTTCTTTCAAGACGCGTAGACCCTTGGCGTAACCGGGCAGGTAATCCTCTTTCAGCTCAGCCGGGTTGGTTGCAAAGAACTGCGGTGTCGAGTCGACAATCTTGTTGCCTTGCATCACGAAGTTCAACGACAAATGGTGCCCTTCAACGCTGACTCCCCAATGAGCTTTCGGTCCAACGTCTCCAAAAACGGTGAAGTAATATTTCTCAGGGTTACGTCTACCTTCACTGGTCGGTCCTTCCAGCTTCCGCAAGACCGCTTCCAGCCCCATAATCTTCGTCGCTTTCTGGTAGCCGACGACGCTTACCAGAGTCTTCAGCAACTTCATCGCCGCTTCCTTCTGCGGGGGCTCCATTTCCATCAGCGGCAATCCCTTGCGCGAGTCCATCGGAATAAAATGCCACTTCACGCGCTGATCGGAATCGTAAGCGACAGATACCTGCGCCTTCTGCTTTTCATCCAGCGTCGCGAGGAATTCTTTAGCTGTCTTGACGACCGGGTTTCCAACTTTCTTGCCATCCTGCGCGGTCTGCAATTGGCCGTCTTGACCTAGATTTTCTGGTCGAGCCGTTTCAACTGGAGAAGCGGGCCACATAAGGCCACAGACAGAAAACAGAACCAAAGCTGTTATCACGAAACGCATAACGGAAAACTCCATCACTGGAAGGTAGGCGACTCAAGGTGGGAAAATCAATTCGATTTTGATATCTGCGATTGCCAAAACGGATGTACGGGCGGTGAAATCCCCTTCAACGCCCTGCGCGGGTGCTATCGCGAACATGTGATCGAAGGTGTATGGTACACCCGAGTTCACCCTACTGCAAATCATCTGCTTTCCGCTAAAACAATTCGTCGAAAAATACCGTTTCACAGCCTCCCAGCACGCGTCGCTTCACAACCTGACTCCGCCTCTCAACTTTGGGATCAAACACATTTATGACCGCTCAAATCCTCGACGGCAAATTGACCGCTGACCAACTTCGCTCAGAAATCGCCGCAGAAGTCGAAGCATGGTCGGCCGCCGGCAATCGAGTCCCAACGCTGGCCGCTGTGCTCGTTGGCGAGGATCCAGCCAGCCAAGTTTACGTCCGCAACAAAGAGAAAGCCTGCGAAAAAGTTGGCATACACAGCTGCTTGATTCGCCGCCCAGCCGAAACGACCACTGCAGATCTGCTCCAGTTGCTAAGCGAATTGAATGCGGACGTCGAAGTCAACGGAATTCTCGTGCAGTTGCCTTTGCCGCCACAGATCGATTCCCAAAAGGTGCTCGACGCCGTCAGCCCACTGAAGGATGTCGATGCATTTGCACCGGAAAATGTAGGCCTGCTGGTTCAAGGTCGACCCCGGTTCCTGCCCTGCACGCCGCACGGTGTCATGCAAATCCTCGCGCGTTACGGTCACACGGTCGCAGGCAAGCACGTCGTCGTCGTCGGTCGCAGCGATATCGTTGGCAAGCCGCTGGCGAATATGTTGATGCAGCGCGATATCGGCTTGGGTCGTGAGTACGCTAACGCGACCGTTACCGTTTGCCACAGCCAAAGTGCAAACCTTCCATCGATCACACGTACAGCCGACGTGCTCGTGGCAGCGGTCGGACGCCCGCGCTTGATCACCGCTGATATGGTGAAGTTCGGTGCAGTTGTAATTGACGTCGGTATCAATCGCGAAGGCGATAAACTCGTCGGCGACGTCGACTTTGACGCCATCAAGCAAGTCGCAGCAGCCATCACTCCCGTTCCCGGCGGAATCGGACCACTAACAATCGCTATGCTTCTGCGAAACACGCTAACCGCCGCAAGTCTACAAGCTCGCCACGGTCAATAATTGCTGCGCTTTCGAATAGTCACTGCGATATCGCCTGTCGTGGTATGCAAGATGCATCCTCGTTTCGCAGCGGCAACGGCGTCGCCATACCAATTTCTATCGAGGAGGCGAATCAATGAGCAATGCAACCGCATCCATGAAAGAATGCATTCAAAACTGCCACGAATGCCAAACAATCTGCGCCAGGGCAATCGCATGTTAATTGCTTGAAAAATTGGCGATAAGCTTTTCGATCGCCGAGTTATCCCACGCGCAGCGTTTACGTTTGCCGCGGATCGAGTCTTTGATGGTAGTGTCTCGTTGCAAAATGTTCAGCGCGAGA
>JBGSOM010000040.1:0-30497 GCA_041739135.1 Pirellulaceae bacterium | reverse complement strand
AGGTGCAATCGCGGAATAAACGCGTCCCATTCCGCCCTTACCTATCTCGCTCTTGACACGGTATATTCCAATCGATGTCGGCAATGGTGGGACCAAAGTCTCCTTCTTCGTATGTAAGTTAATCTCCTCAGCCATCAGCATTAGAGGAAATTCATCTCGAATCTCATCCTCGAAGTTAGGATAGCGTTGGATGTACTCCTCCATCGCTGGACTCTCGCCACTTCTCAACGCGCACACGAACTCTTCAGCGATGGAAGTGAAGGATAAGTCATTTTCAGATGTCGTCGACGCGCTCATTGATTTCTCGCATTTCTGCCCTATTCGCGCAACTGTAGCAAAATACAGTTTGAAGCCATTGAATCTTACGTCATGAAAATCGGTGGGCCGTTCTCAGTTTGTTTGTAGTAGCAATTGGAGTGGTTTCACCGCTGAATCATTCCGATGTTGAAGGTCCTACCGCTTACATCGCCTATTTTGGTGGCGGTCGCACGCCTTTTACAAACGGATAATCGCTACATCCTTTGCATTCCGATTTCGACGCCGCGTTGCAGCTCTTCACTAAATTAAAGGTCGTAAAAGCGTTGTCCCTGCGAGGCACCACTGTCGCGTCTCACTAAGTACCCGAGGAACGTATCAGCCGCAGTACTTAATATGCTCGCCTTTCAGTGGCGTCCGCAGACCAAGGCCTTCCTCGGTGTCAGAGGAGACATCATGAAGGCACAACGACAGACTGCTTGGCTGTTCCCCGGCCAAGGCTCGCAAGAAGTCGGCATGGGACGCGCACTCTTCAGCGCCTTTCCACAAACATCAAAGATTTTCGACTTAGCCGAAGAGTACAGTGGGTTTCCACTTAAGACTGTATGCCAGCGAGGACCAGAGCAAACCCTTATTCGCACCGACTATCTGCAGCCAACACTAGTTGCACTCAGCGTTGCTTTTGTTGATTTCCTCAAGACAAATGGACATCGGCCAGACGCAGTTGCAGGTCATAGCTTAGGCGAACTATCTGCACTGTATGCTGCTGAAGTGCTCGACATTCATGATGTTCTCAAGTTGGCCACCAAACGAGGAAGCCTCATGGCCCAAGCCGCCGCTGGTGGCATGGTGGCTGTAAAGGATTTGGAGATCGAACGGATCGAAGAACTCATTAACGAATGTCAAGAAGGTGTCGTCGTTGCCGCGAACTACAATTCGCCGAACCAATTGGTTGTTTCTGGCGAAACGCTCGCTCTCGATGCACTGATGCCGCGACTTACGGCCAGCGGTGGGTCGTGTGTGCGACTAAACGTGCAAGGCGCCTGGCACAGTCCGCTCGTTGCCGCGGCCGCAGAGGCCTTTAAACACGAAATCGATTCGGTCACCTTCAAAGCCCCGAAATGCAAGATGTATATGGGGATGACTGCCGCCGCCGAGAGCGATCCGGAGCGTATCCGCGAACTGCTTAGGGATCAAATATGCAGCCCCGTTCGCTGGTTTGACGCCGTGCGCACCATCGCAGCATCGGGTGTTACTCAATATATTGAATGCGGTCCTGGAAAAGTGTTGCGAGGTTTAATGCGCAAGATCTTTGATACTGCCGATAATTATGAGATCTGCGGAGTCGACAACGGCAAATTCATCAAGGAAGTTATGACCAACGGAGCGGTGAGTTGAAGAAGACGGCATGGATGTTCCCGGGTCAGGGGAGCCAAGCGACTGGTATGGGCCGCCAGTTGCTAGAGGATTTCCCAGATGCTCGTGCAGTACTGCAATTGGCCGAACAAATTAGCGGCCAGCCTTTAGATCAATTTCGACGCCGCGGTCCAGACGCGATGCTTAGACGTCCAAGTGTCGCAGAACCACTGATCACGGCGATCAGCATCGGCTATGTCGATGCTTTGAAATCACAGGGTTTTGCTCCCGACTTCGTCGCCGGTTACAGCGCGGGTGAAGTCGCGGCGTATTACGCGGCAGGTATCTTGAGTCTGGAGGATGCTATCAGTGTTGCCACCACACGGGGAAATCTGTTCGAAGACTACTGCACTAGCGACAGCCGAATGGTCACCATAGCCGGTGTGCCATTCGAAACGGTACGGGAAACTATTGATAGCCTTAGCAATATCACGCAAGCCGTGTACTTGGCCGCCAGAAACGGTTCGCGTCACACCACTATCGTGGGAACAGAGTCTGCCGTGCTCGAAGCTGAAAGACAGCTTTCAATGCAGGGTGCGGAGATTAGTCAGGTGAGCGTCAGCGGTAAGTGGCATTCAATTCATCTTGCCTCGGCCAGTGAAATCCTGGTAGACAAATTGCAAAAATTTGAATTTTCGCCCCCCGCATGTCCCATACTCACAAGCGTTAGTGCGGAATTCCGTGCTCGTCCGGACGACTTAATCCATGACTTGGCATTCGGAGTGAGCCGCCCGGTCCAATGGCAACAAATCGTTCAAAAGCTGCACGCCGCCGGCGTAGATGACTTTTGCGAATGCGGTTCAGGTCGAGTTTTGTTTGGTTTGATGCGTTGGAACGAAGATCAATTGCAGACATACAGCTCAGTGTGCGTAGAAGATCGCAACGGCGGCCTCCGACCGCTAAAGCGAATGGTGCAAGCCCGCGTGGTGCGTGAAGGAGAAAATCAGTGAATGATTTCAAAGGCAAAATTGCGGTCGTGACCGGCGCATCGCGTGGACTCGGTCGCTCGATGGCAGTTGACCTAGGAAGCCGCGGCGCGACCGTTATCTGCAACTACGTCGCCGATAGCAGTACTCCACTAGCGGAGCAGACTTTACAAATGGTCCGTGACGTCGGTGGCGACGGAATGATCTATCAGACCGACGTCAGTGACAACGCTGCGGTGCAGAAGATGTTTGCAACAATCTTCAAGACTTACAAAAAAGTTGATTTCTTAATTAATAACGCTGGACTCACCCGTGATGAATACTTCATGGTTATGCGAGCCGACAGTTGGAAACGCCTGATGGAAGTTCATCTCGACGCCATCTATTACTGTACGAAAGCGGTGATTCGGCAAATGTGTGCGGCGAAAAGTGGTGTCATCGTTAACATCGGCTCGGGCTCAGCGGTCGTAGCAATGCCGGGACAAGTCAACTACAGCGCGACGAAGGCTGGCTTGCTAGGATTCACTCGCTCGCTCGCTCGCGAAGTCGCCGACAAGGGAGTTCGCGTAATGCACCTAGCGCCCGGCTTCTTCAAATCAGAAATGAGCGACGTATTAACCGCCGAGTTTATCAAAGAGACCTTTCGCGTCACGCCTCTCGGTCGCTGGGGACTTCCGGAAGAACTCGCCAAACTCGTTTCCTTCGTCTGCTCCGATGATGCTGCCTTTTTGACTGGCCAAACAATCACGATCGACGGTGGACGCAACGCAGTCGAACCCGATGTTGGTTTCGTATTGCAGTAGCCGCAGCGAGCGTTTTTACCTGCAGAAAACTGCGAAGTTCTTTGCTACTTAACTTAGTACGAAAGAGTTCAATATGACTGGGAATTCACAATTAACGGATGTTAACTCGATATCAATTGATGGGCCAACCGTCCGCCGGATCATGCCGCACGGTTATCCTTTTCAAATGTTCGACAAAGTCGAATCGTACAACCACAGCGCAGGCAAAATGGTTGCGATCAAGAACGTTTGCCAAAACGATCCGTTCATTCAAGGGCACTTTCCTGGCAACCCGATTTTCCCCGGCGTGCTCATCATTGAAGCGCTAGCTCAGGCGGCAGGCTGCGGCTGGATCATCTATGAACTGATCGAGGCTGGTATCGCTCCCGAGGACTTTGCTGCCAACATTCATGTGGCAAACAAAATGGCGACTGTGCTAGTCGAAAGCAAGATTAAGCATACCAGCCCAGTATTCCCCGGCGACCAAATTCGGCTTGAAGGTGTCGTCGAATTCCGGCGCGAAGACATGTGTCGATCGAAAGTGGTGGCACTTGTCGATGGTCGTGAAGCGTCGAAGGGCCAAGTTACGATGGCACGCATTCCGTGGCAGAACTCAGCGAAAGCGGGATTGCCAACAGCATGAGCACACCACGAAAAGTTGCACTGGTAACCGGCGGCTCGCGAGGCATTGGTCGGCACGTTTCGCTCGAGTTGGCAGCGCGGGGCTACTTCGTTGCAATCAACTTCGTTCGTGATCGCGAGAGTGCAGAAGCAACATTAGCGGAACTGGAAGCAGCCGGTGGTAGCGGCGCACTGTTTCAGGCGGACGTTACTGTGCCAGAACAAGTCCAAGCGATGGTTAAAGCGATCGCAGCATCACAGCGCCGCATCGATGTGCTGGTCAACAACGCAGGGGTAACGCGCGATAGCGTTTTCATGATGATGAACTCCGAGAACTGGCTGAAAGTTCTCGACACAAACATGAACTCTGTGTTTCATTGCTGTAAGGCTGTCATACGTTACATGATCGCGCAGAAATCCGGTGTCATCGTCAACATCGGTTCGGGCTCAGGGATTTCGCCACGCTTGGGTCAGACGAACTACAGCACGACCAAGTCAGGCATTATCGGATTCACGCGGTCTTTGGCGCGCGAGGTTGCGAATAACGGAGTTCGTGTATTAACCGTTGCACCGGGCTTCACGCGAACTGAGATGGCGGACTCGGTAAGCGCTTCTGCCGTTGCGGAATCGCTGCGCATGATTCCGATGGGACGCTGGGGAATGCCGCAGGAAATTGCGAAAGTTGTCGGCTTCGTTGCCTCAGAAGATGCGGCGTACTTGAACGCAGTCACAATCATTGTGGACGGAGGTCGTGCGGGCGCAGAGCAGGACTTTGGAATCATTGCATCGTAAAGGAATAGAACTTTGACACAAACGGAAACCACTTTAGAGCTTCCTTCGATTCAGTTGGATGCAGATGCAATTCGCAAACTACTGCCGCACCGTGACGTGATGGCTTTGCTCGACCGCATCGACGAATACCATCCTGAATCGCGAACGATCGTCGCCGTCAAACAAGTTCCGATGAATGAGTTTTCAATACAAAGCCTTGGAACAGACTTCATCTATTTCCCTCCAACACTGTTGACTGAATGCCTTGCGCAGACTTCGGGCATCATGATGAACATGGAAGGATTGCAACGATTGGGTGTGGAGTTACGGAGTTTGCCGGATCCCGCGTATCGGCAGACTATTCCGGAAGTTCCGTTGAGTGTGTTGGCTGAAAGCCACATAAAGCACGAATCGCTTGCCCAACCGGGGGACTCCATATATTTGCATAGTAAGGTTGCCATGCAACGAGCTGAGTTTCGTTACTTCCAAGTAAGCGCACGGACCACCGACCGCGTACTTGCAAAAGGCACGATCTTGCTCTCCTATCCGTCCTACATGTAACACTCGTACACTGTGACCGGGACGGGAGGAATCAATTGAACTTCTCCTCAGAGTCCCAATCATGCTTCGACCGTTTCTTGCATTTTTTTGCCTGGTAACATTCGCGGTATCTTCAACCGAACGTATTCGGGCTGAAGAACCGATCTTTGTTGTGCAGTCTTCAGGCAGCGTGCGATTGTTGCAAGTCTTGCAAGAAATTGGATTGCCCGACCCGATTACTTCGGCAGGCTTGGATACTCAAACCACGCTTGCAAGGATGAGTCAAGCCATTTCTCTGAACGCTACTTCGGGCGGCGTAATTTATGTGACACCTGAACGACCTCACCTGATTGTCTGCCTTCCGTTGTCTAACGCGGGCGGATTCATGTCAGCACTCGAAGCTTTCTCAAAGAACTCACCAACTCTCGAAGCGAGCGGCGTGTATTCGATGGGACAGGAAGACAAGTTCTACGCCAAACAGGCCGGCACAATGCTGTTGCTCAGCGACAGCCCCAAATTTTTGAACGACGCTGCTAGCACGCTCTCGCTCAAGCCGTGGGCGAGTATCACTGACGACATCAAACTTACCGCTGATTTCCAGCGATTACTGGCGCCTGCTAAGGCGATGTTGATGGAAGAGCTGTTGTCTTTGACCACCGTCGAGCCCACTTCGGGGCTGTACTTCAATGCGGAATCGATGCGAGAGTATCTGAAGTTCGGATTGCAGAAGTATCTCTTCAGCTCCCTATTCGATTGCCGAAGTTTCGAACTCGCACTGAACATTCCAGCTACCGGTGAAGTTCACGTCAAACTCAGCACACAGGAAGATACGACCACGCTCCGCACACCGTCGATGTTCACCAATCACATCGGTTCGAACGCTTCGTTCGCGTTGGACTTTACCTCCAAGCTATCGGAAGCGAACACGCAAACCGCTTTGAAATGGGCAGCGGATTGGGAGAAAGAAATTCTCGCTGCCATCGATAATGATTCCATTCAAGATAAGTCGGATCTCAACTCAGCCAAGCGCGTTGTTAAATTCTTCACCGCGCTCGTCAGCGAGTCTCTAGTCAACCGTAAAATCGATAGCTACATTTCGCTAAGCACGAACCAAGCCAATGAGTACTTGGCGGGCGCGGTCGCATTGAACGACAGCGCGAAAATTGCGTCACTGCTAACCGATGCACTTAACGCGGCACGACCCCTTGGATTAGCCTTCACCGACCTCAAAGCCAACGGTCAATCGTCGGATGCACAGGCAGACTATCTAATCGACTTGCCCTCAGGTTTACTGACGCTGAGCGCCAACAGCGAAAAGAATCCGCGATTGCATATCCGCATCGCCAATCAAGTTCTTTGGTTAGGTGTTGGAAACGAAGGCGAACGGCTGCGACAAGTCGTTGGCAACAAGATTGACGGCGGTTTGTCACCGATGAGTCTCTACTGCGATATCCAGTCGACTGACGCTGCCTACGATGTCGAGAATCTCCTGCCATTGAACTTTCGCAAACTGAAGTTGAATGTTCAAGTCAGCGAAGTCGGCAGAGTTTATGAAGTGGTTCTAAGCAATCCCGGCGCCAAGCCAGCGACACCAAGTGTATCGGCGCAAGCCGCAGCGAACTAAACGATCCAGCAGAGAGTCACGAAAAAGCCTGAGGATCGCGCGACAAATAAGTGTGGTCTTTCTTCGTAGATTGGCGACTGAAAGTCGCCACCACTTATTCTGCGCTTGATCCCGACTATCGAACGGGGCTGTTTGCCGTCGTAACGTTGTTGACTTCGATCGATGTAGGAATGATGAATTCCGAACCAGGAACAATTTGCATTCCATCCACGGGTGCGAATTGATTCTGCTCAAGCACTGGACCATGCATTTGTGTAACGCGGTCCATGTTGATTTGCATCCGTTGCATTTCGATCGTCTTCTGAACCTCTGAGTCAGCGTCGCAAATCACCAACTGCGGCGTCAAGAAGATAAGCAGCTCTTTGCGTGCAAGCGAAGTCTTGTCGTAACGGAATAGTCTTCCGATCAGCGGGATATCACCCAAGAAAGGAACCTTGCGATGGATTTCCTGTTCTTCTGTGGTGATCATTCCACCGAGCACAATCGTTTGTCCGGCGCGTGCGGAAACAGTCGTTTGAGCGGTGGTAAGATCCTTGATCGGTGCTTGAATAACCGAGCCGGTTTTCGCATCGGCAAACACAGGCACTCCGCTGCCGGGAGCCAAGCGGAATGCGCTCTTCTCCGCTTCCACTTTGATCTGAATCAATCCATCAGGACTGGTCCGCGGAGTGACTCGCAGAATAATACCTGCGCGATCTTGTCGAATGATTGGATTCGCGCTGCCGACCGCAGTAACTGTGACACCGTCAACAACGGGTACTTGCTGGCCGATTTGGATCATCGCTTCATTGTTATCGATAGTACGGATTTGCGGCCGACTGAGGATATCTGTCTTGTACTTCGCCGCTAAGGCTCGCAGCAAGAGGCTAACAGAATTGGAACTTGCCGAAAGCACCATACCGCCGAACCCGAGGTCACCGTTCACCCGACCAACGCCGAGCGACGAAAGCCCCTGCGATCCGATTGTGTTCGGGCGGATAGCGACATTGTTCCCGAGCGACGGCTGATTGAACGCGAATCCCGGCGCTGCGGTTTGCGAAATAATGTTTTGATCGGTTGTTTGCACGCCGTTTGGCGCTGTGGCTGTTTGTGAAAGTGTGACGAGGTTATCGACGACACTGCGATCGAACAGCACGCTGTCCTGCAACCCGAGTTCAGCACCCATCTCATCGGTGTTGCCAAGGTTCACTTCGACCAGCAGCCCTTGAATGACCACTTGAGCTGGCGCGCGATCAATCTCAGCTATTAAGGCTTGTAGGCGCGCCAGTTCTTCACTGTGACCTGACAGAACCAAGCAATTCGTTTCAATGATCGCCGAAATCGGCCCACTGGCAGTCGTCTCAGCCGTCGAAGCCGACCGAACTTGAGCACCCTCTGCGATACGCTGATTGAGCGTGGCTGCGATCGATTCGGCTTTGGTGTTTCTCAGTTGAATGACCAAGGTATCTTGTTCGCCAGAAGCTAACCCGTACCCGCCAAGCAGATCGCGCACGCGTGCCAGGTAAGCGCCTGTGTCGGTCACAATCAATCGATTTGAATTTGTAAGCAGTCGCGCGGAGCCCATGGCGCTCATCAACTGCTGAATCTCCGTCATGATTGTTTGCTGCGACTGTGCCTTGATCGGGAAAGCGACCGTGGCCAGTTCATTTCTGGTTAGAAAAGCAACGTCGCGAATGCTGGCGAACGGTGCAACACCTTCGTAAATTCCATTCTGACGCGCGAGCAACGTTAATTTGTTTTGGTTGCGAACGAGCAAATGGCCGAGCGGGATCAGGTGATCGTTCAGAATGTCGATGGCTTCGGGCAACGTATACGAGCGTTGGTCAAAGTAATTGAATTCACCCTGCGGAACACTGCTGATGATCAGCGAAAATCCGTTCTGCTGCGCAAAGCTCTTAATGACCGATTCCCACGGTGCGCGATAGAAACTGAACTGCCACATGCCAGCTACGTTAGGAGTTGGCATTTCAGATTGCATTTCAGTTTGCGACACGCCAGCGGAAGCGTATTGCGACGCATCAGCCCGCGCTGGCAGTGGTGGAATGTAAGCGGGCGTGGTCGCCATGCCAACATCCGGCAACGGTTCTCCTGGAGGTGCTTCGGGCAGCGTGAAAACGGTCTTCGCACCCGGTACCACCGACTTCGGATCGACTCCAAACGGAACGAACTTATCCAAATCGAACTGAATACTCGCAGCTTCCTTCATCTTCTCGGGCGTCTGCGAAGGCGAGGCAGACATCGACTGTCCCAAGCAAGCATTCGCCGCGACGACTTGCATCGCGCCGATGATTACTACGGCGATGGATCGACGGTTGACCACTTCGAATTATCCAATCGTTACTGACAAGTTCCCTAACTGCGACTATCGGAACAATCGGCAAGCTCGACCCTATCGCTAAACGCTTTCCCAACTTTCAGCGGCATTTTCGGTGCTCAAAGCCAGCTTCACGCTCAGATTCACCAATACTTTCGATGCTAGCCTTCAACAAAATCTCGCTGCAGCCGTATCGAAACGAATGCAGTCATTTTTAAAGCAGATGCACTCGTGGAACTTGGTAACCCCTCATCAACTCCGACAGCCAATCAGTGGGGCATGGCCTTCATGGATTTGGATGGTTTCGCAGTAGACCGAGAGTTGATCGCTGCCTTCCCAGCAAAGTCGTTGTACGAGACCGGCACACTGCCGCTCGACAGGTCGGGTGATCGCGTGCGCGTCGCGGTCAGCGACCCGCACAACTTTTCCGCTCTCGACGAACTCACCGCGTTTTCTGGATTCTTGCTTGAACCCGTTTCTGCTGATCCGCAGTTGATTCGTCAGCTGCTGCGTCAAACGCTGGGCGTTGGCGGCGGCATGGTTTCAGTCGCAAGTGATTCGTTGCTGTCGCAGTCGCAGAGCGATCCGTTGCAACAAGTTCTCGATTCGACAGAGAACGCAGCCATTGTCCGCTTTACGCGTGAACTGCTGCGCGACGCTTGCCAACAGGGAGCGAGCGACGTTCACCTCGAGCCCGAGGACGATCGACTGACGATTCGCTTTCGCATTGATGGTGTCTTGCGATTGCAACAGGTTCCAGCCGAAGTTCACGCGCACCGCGATGCAATCATCAGTCGCTTTAAAATCCTTTCAAAATTGAACATCGCTGAGAAACGTTTACCGCAAGATGGCGGTTTTCAGTTTGAAATATCGGGTCGCGAAATCGATGCGCGCACATCCGTCATTCCAATGAAGCATGGCGAAGGGATCGTCTTGCGCATTCTGGATCGCGGCCGAGTCGATTACTCGCTGAGCAATCTTGGGTTCCCGCCTGCCTTTCGCGCGCAATGGGAGCGCTTGATACGGCGTTCCTCCGGAATGGTCTTGGTAACCGGTCCGACAGGCAGCGGAAAGACAACTACGCTGTACGGTTCGATCGCGTCGCTGCGCAGTCCAGAACTGAAGATCATCACGATTGAAGATCCGATCGAATACACGCTCAGCGGCATCAATCAAGTTCAAGTGCAACCCAGCGTTGGGCTGACATTTGCAACGGGGCTGCGCAGTCTGTTGCGGCACGATCCCGACGTCATCCTTATCGGTGAGATTCGTGATAAGGAAACCGCCGTCAATGCAATTCAAGCTGCGTTGACAGGTCATATGGTCTTCAGCACGCTGCACACCAACGATGCTGCGACCGCCGTAACCAGGCTGGTCGATATGGGCATCGAACCGTTTCTAGTCTCCGCGACGCTCTCCGGCGTACTAGCTCAACGATTGGTGCGCACGCTTTGTCCACACTGCCGAAGACCTGTCCAGATCGAAAACGCGGAGTTGCCAGTTGATTTCCCTCGCAGCGACGCGAGTGTCATTTATGAAGCGAACGGATGTCGTCAATGTCATGGTATCGGTTACCTCGGTCAAGTTGCAATTTTCGAACTGATGGAACTCGATCATGAGATTCGCAAAATGACTTTGAAAGGCGAATCGCCTTACGAGATTCAGAATTACGCGCGCTCGCGCGGCATGACTAGCATGCGTGACTCGGGTTGGCAAAACGTTCTGCAGGGCCGTACTTCCGTCGAAGAAGTGCTTCGCATCACTGCAGCGGACTCACAATAGGAAATTTGCCATGCCCCACTACCAATTCAAAGCGGTCACTGCGGAAGGCAAGCAGACACAAGGCAATCTGTTCGCGATGTCGACCGCCGACGCCGTTGAAATGCTCTCGAAACGTGGTTGGGTTCCCGTTCGCCTCGAACCGCCGAAGCGATGGTTGCCCGCGCTGCGTTCAGTCGCGTTGTCTCAGCAAGTTGCGTGGTATTCGATGCTGGCTGATCTGCTCGCGTCAGGCATGCCGATCGCTGACGGATTGGAATTGCTGATCGAGCGCACCACTAATCCGCAACTTGCCGAAGCCACTCGCGATCTTCGCAGTCGTATCATCCAAGGTGAATCGCTAAGTCAAGCGATGCGCTATCATCCACGCGTTTTCGATTCGCTCGCGCAGTGCTTGGTAGCCGCCGGCGAAGAAGGCGCATTCATCGATCAAGTGCTCGAAAAGATTGCAGCGATCAAAGATGCCAAGTCACGTTTGATCTCGCGCCTAACTTCCGCATTCGCCTATCCAGTATTTTTGTTAATTGTCGGCGCGATTGTCTTCGCAAGTATGATGATGTTCTTCGTTCCCAAGTTCGAACCGCTGTTTGCGAGGATGCGTGAAACACAAGGTTTGCCGTGGGCAACTGAAATGCTTTTTGCCATCAACCACTTCGTGACCCGCCATTGGGCGATCGCATTGCTGGTCGTTGGATCGACAATTGCTGCGATGATCTGTTGGAATCTGAAGCCGCAATCAAAGTTGATTCGTGATCGTTTTCTGCTGAGGAACCGCGTCGTTGGTCAGTTGGTAAGTGGAATCACGCAGTCGCGTTTTTGCCACATCCTGGGCAGCCTGCTTTCAAGTGGCGTGCGAATTCAACAAGCCACTTTAATCGCGGGGCAAGCGTCAGGAAATCGCATGCTCGAGATCTCTGCTGAACACGCCGTCGAGCGTCTGACCGCAGGTGTCAATCTCGCTGACGCTCTAAGCGAGCAGGCTGTATTCCCGCGTGAAATCATCGAGCTGATTCGCATGGGTGAGAAAACGAATCGACTCGAAAAAGTACTTCAAACAACCGCCACTCGACTCGAAGCTCGCAACGAACACTCGCTCGACCTCGTGCTGCGATTGCTCGAGCCGATGTTGATGGTCGTCATGGCACTGTTGATTGGCTTCGTGATGATCGCTTTGCTGATGCCGATCTTCAACGCTTCAGGCACAACGTTTCAATAGGAACTGATATGAAGAAAAACTCAACCAAGCGTTCAGACGCAACATTGCGGTCGACTCACGCACCACGGGTTGCTTTCACCTTGATCGAATTGCTACTAGTGCTTGCGATTCTTGGTGTGATTATGTCGATGGTCGTTCCGAATTTATTGGGACGTCAGAAGTATGCCAACATCGACGCGACGCGAGGCAGCGTCAAAGGCGCCGAGCAAGCAATTCGGATGTATGCGCTCGATCATCTCGGCGAATATCCATCGATGTCAGAAGGTTTTCGCGTGTTGATCCAACCGCCACGTGGCAAAGACAGTCGCTGGCGTGGTCCCTACCTGACCGGCACGCCGCAAGACGCGTGGGGCAATGATTTGGTCTATCAAATTCCAAGCAAGCATGGGCAAGGCGAATTCGATGTCTTCTCGGCGGGCCCAGACAAATCACCGGGAACAGAGGATGACATTGGCACTTGGTCGGCCGATCAGGATTGAAAACCATGTGCGCGGAAGTTAACGACAGACCCCGAAGTGCTTACACGCTGATCGAGCTGCTGCTTGCGCTCGCAGTGCTCGCCGTGTTTGCTGCGGTTGTACTACCGTCGTTCTTTCGAAGCTACTTCGAGCACCGTGTGATGGACAAGTCGGTTTCGCAGGTCATGGAATCGATACTTGCCGCGCGACAGCTCGCTGTACAAACCGCCACACCCGTCGTCTACGAATTCACTCCGGGTTCGAATGTGCAGAAAATCTATCCAGTTAGTGCGATGGATGAATCTAACCGTCAAGTGATTAAACTGCCCGAAAACGTGCATCTGGAAATTGATGGTAAAAGTGCGCTGAGCACCAATCGCGCCATCTTTCGCGAAGATGGAAGCACCGAAGGCATCACGCTGATGGTTGTCGGTCCAACGCAATCGCAAGCCATTCAAGTTCATCGACGACTTGGCATTCCTCAACGCGTCGCAAGCATGTAGAGGAAACAATGCGCATCAAATCAAACCGTAAACGCTGGAAACAACGTCGCCGTAAACTGCGAAGCGGTGCGATCCTCCTAGACTTGTTTCTGGCAACGCTGATATTTGCGACTTGCGTGCTAGCGATCGGACAACTCGGTTCGCAATCATTGCAACTTGCAAATACAAATGCGCTCGAGCGACTGGCGGCGATCAAAGCGGAATCGACGCTGGCTGAGGAAATCGCTCGCGGCCCGAAGAACTACAAGCCACGCGTGTGGCGCGATGTCGTGCAGGGCATTCCATTCTCCCTCCGCGCCACTTGGAGCGAGACGAAACAACCGCATTTGTTTCAAGTAGCGGTCGACGTTTCGCGCGCTGACTCATTCACTCCGTCGCTGGTTTCGTACAGTCGCCTTGTTTTCATCGAGGGTCGATAACATGCGAACAGGCACGCAAAAACGGAGTGCGTTCTCACTACTGGAAGTTTCAATCGCAATGCTGCTGGGCATGTTCCTCATGCTTGCCGTGTTCGAAACCTTCTTCGTCGCCGCCCGCTATCGGATGCTGGTGGGAGAAAATCACGCTAGTGGACTAGCACTTTCCAATGCAGTTCGTGATCTTTCAAGCGACTTTGCAGCGATCACCAGCGAACTCCAAAAGCCTCCACAGCCACAAAGACCAGCCACTCGCAACTCGTCGACATTGCGCAGCAAGTTACTTGCCCAGCCGTTCAATTTACAAGACTCCTTCGCAAGCAGTGCAAGTACCGAATGGACTGAGTTTGTTGGAAAGCGTGACTACGTTGCGTTTCGCACCAAAGCTTGGAATTCGCGTTTCACACGCACGCCAGCGAACGTAACGGGATCCGGTGAAAGCTTGGTCGTGTGGTGGATCTATCGAGGCAGTTCGCCCCGCATTGAAGGCTGGCGCAGCGGCGAGTTGCCGATCGTGCGGTCACTTAAAGTTCCAGACAAGGCAAGCGGACTTATACGCACTCAGTTTTTCATCGATGCAAATGGCAAGGAAGTGGAAACCAGTCAAGTCATTCTGCCTGAAGCCAGAGATCTAAAGCTGCAGTACTTTGTTGAAGGCGCGTTGCTCGATAACTGGGAACTCGCAAGCCAGGGACAAGTCGCTGAGGAACAAGTCGGTGATAGACAAGACGCAAAGCCACCACTTCCAATGGCTATCAAAGTTCTGTTGGCTGTCGGCCAGCAAGAAGATCGCGCACGGTCCGAACACTGGATAACACTTCCCGCACACTAGCCATGCAATTTCATAACAGGCCAATCAAACACTTGAGTGTACCGATTAAGTTTCGGCAGATCACCTTACAGCGCCGCGGGTTCGCAACTGTATTGGTCTTGCTCGTCATCGCCGCGCTCAGCCTCGTGGTCTACACCTTTGCGACTCAATCTTTCCTTGAGCACTCAGCCACTCGCAGTACGTTGCGTCAAACGCAATTGAGACTCACCGCCGCCAGCGCGGTTGATGCGCTGCGCAGTCAACTCAAAGACGCGACTCGCCAGCAGAGACACGAAATACTTAACAATATTTCCAACCGCAATGTGCTCGAACTCGGAATGCTTCCGCCCGAGTATCAATTCGGGCTGTACCGCCAAGTTTCACGGAAGTCGCTAACGCCAGGGTTGAGCTCAGAATCCGCCAAACTCAACATCCATTCGCTCGACCTGAGCCGCAGCGGTGAAGTTGAATCGCGAAGTCGTTTGATGTCTCTGCCCAACATGACACCCTACATGGCTGATTCGTTGCTTGACTGGTTGGACGCAGATGATGAACCGCGGACATTCGGTGCCGAGTTGGCTTGGTACGCGGATCACTCGCCAGCGACTCGACCAGCTAACGGACCGATTCAGCACCTGTATCAACTGACCTACATTCGCGGCTTCAACGAAAGTCTCGTCTTTGGAGAGGACACTAACAACAACGGATGGCTGGATTGGAATGAAGACGATGGGGACGCGCAACTTCCGAGTGACAACCACGACGGCAAGCTTGACCGCGGGCTATCTCAATACCTTAGCGTGGACGCGTTCGAATCCAATCTGGATTCGAATGGCAATCGCAAAATCTACCTTAACAATGCAGATCTGTCCGAAATGTTTCTGCAACTGGAGAATCGTTTTGGCGAGCGAGTTGCATCCTTCATTGCGACTTATCGTTTAGACGGACCAGTTTTAAGTGAGAACTCCAGCAATGCGAAATCGCTTCGCGAAGAACTTGATCGGACGTTCGACTCGCGATTGGAAAAACAGCTTGATGATGTGGGAGAAGGAGCGGAGGTCCGCAAGCCGACACGCCAGATTGTTAAACGCAAAGGTACTGTTGCGCTCGATCGAACGCCGCTGTTTCGTATCGATTCCGTTATCGACTTGATCGGTGTTTCCGTGATTACGATCATTGACGGCGAAGAAAAACTGCTGAATAGCCCTTGGGAATTTGGTGGTTCAGACTCGCATGAGTTGCTATTAAAACTAGAAGCCGCGCTGACCACAGTAGATGGTGATCGCTTGATCGGCCGCATCGATTTCAATCAAGCTCCGTTGGCAGTGCTGCTGACGATTCCTGGTCTTACTCGGGCGCAGGCAGAAGCCGCAGTCGCAGTGCGTGAGCGGATGTTGGAAGGTGCCGCGAATGATAGCTTTCGCTCCATCTACTGGTTGGTCGAGAATCAAGTTTTAAGCGTCGAAGAGCTGCGGCAGATATCCAGTTTGGCTACCGTTAACGGGGCAATCTATTCAGGTTATGCCGCTGGTCATGATCGCAGTTCGCGTTCGTCGGCATTCATTAAATTTACGCTGTGCCAGGAAGGTTCAACAGTTCGACTTTTAGATCAAAGTGAAGTTGGCTTTGCACCATTGATGGAACAGGATGTTCTAAATGATCGGTCAAAAATCCGATGAACGTCCCTGGGAACGATTGCGATCGTTGCTAGCTCTACCTAATCGTTCACGGCGCGGTCCGATACCATCACAAGTCCTAGTTGTTGCCTGGGGTGCTTCATCTGCGACGATTTCAACGTATCGACGTCATGGATTGCGTCAGACGTGTAGTGACAAGTTCACGATCGAATGGACAGAGGCGGAGCAGCATTCGTTTGAAGTGATTGGCGATCGAATCGCTGTTGAACTGCGTCAGCGACAGATAGCGGTACGGGATGCAATCGTGTCGGTACCGCGGCGATTCGTCGTGTTGAAGAATCTCGAGTTGCCGCCAACCGAAGCTGAATCGATCGCGGACATAGTGCATCTGCAATGCGAGAATCTGTTCCCGGTTAGTCGCACGACTTTAGAAGTCGACTTCCTGCAGCATCCTGCGGCGAACGATGGCGATACTTCAATCCTGGTCGTCGCCGTTCCGAAGCCGGTGATTCAGTTGCTGCTCAGTACGCTGCAGCATGCAGGACTCAAGCCGCTCGCGCTGGGCGTAAGTGAGCTTGGTGTGCCGTTGCTGTCGCCTTCGAATGGTTCTGATGAATTGCAATTGGATCTGCTTGCCAGCGATAAAAAGTTTGAGTTTCTAATCTCGCGTGGCCAATTGCCGGTGATCAGCCACGCAGGGCAAGCTCCCGAGCCCGAAAGCGAACGCACTCGCTATATCTGCGCTACGACACAACGTTTGCTACAGGCGGCCAATCAGCGTCTGCCCGAATTAACAACGACTCGCATCCACGCGTTCGGCGACTTCGACGATGCGACGGCAATCGAGATGCGACGTGCGATTCAAGTTCCGATCGAGTTTCACGCTGAGCGATCGGCTGATGATGTCAAAGACCTCGCGTTACTCGCAGCCTGCGACGCGCCGGAAATGTCGATCGACTTTTTGAATCCGCGCAAACCAATCGATCCCGCAACTCGTTTCCGTCAACGCGTGGCGATTGCGATCGCCGTGGCAGCGATGCTGGCCGCATTGGTAACTGTACCGCTGGCGTGGAACAACTACCGATTGGATCGCCAGCTAGCCAAGATCAGGCAGGAGAAGAATGATCTTTTACAGCAAGTCGAACGGCTCGAACCGCTCGAACAAACTTGGAAGAAGCTGGTTTCATTCACTCGCGCTCGAGTCGACTATGCGAGTGAACTTCAAGATTTGCTCAGTCGGTTGAAATCCTCGGAGCAGATGCATTTAACGAATCTTGAGATCAGTGAGTCGCCCGGTAGCGACATCGTGTTGCTTCGTTTCAATGGCCTGATCAAGGACCGCGAAACTTGGACCAGCTTGACCAACGATCTGTTAATCGAAACAGAACGCTACCGATTGCGAGCTCCTCAGCTTGAGGTGAACAGAGGCGACGAACACTACGCGTATCGTTTCACGATTGAATTGGAACGGAAGACAAACGCCGACGATGCGGCAACGGGAATTTGACTACCAATTCCCGATCAAGCTCTATCAGGCAAGAGGCAAACGCATGAACTCAACCAAAATGCGCAACAACACGCGACGAATACTAGTGCTGGTGCTTGTCAGCGTGATTGGTTGGAAGTTCTTCTACCCTATCATGACGCGGCCCTTACAAACAAAACGCGATGCGATTGCCAAGGAAGCGCGCGAACTCGAGCACTTGCAGGATCAACTTGGACTTTACACCGGTTACTTACGGCAAGTTCGCGAGACAGGCAAACAGTGCTTGCAACCGGACGCCATGGCCGCGTCGATTCGCTATCAAGAGTGGCTGCGGGGACTGTGTGAAGAGGTTGGGATAGCGGACCCAAATATCACTATCAAAGAACCGCTTCCAGAAGAAGGCGTTGGTGCAAGAGTTCAGATCAACATGCAATCCAAAGCACCGCTAGCCGCAGTCGGTGAGTTGATCGACTTGCTATCCGCCGCATCCATTACGCATCGAATCGTAAAGATCGATCTGAAAGATTGGGAAAGTTCAAGCAATCGAATTGGTGTGTCTGTCGATCTGGATGCGCTTTCGCTACAAGAAAATCCGACGTTTGATCCCACTCTGCTGACCCAAACCATTGAACCGCGTGGATTTGGTCAGTTCGTAGACGAGCGTAAGAGTTTCTCACGCTACATTCCGCCTCAGCCCGTGATTCGAGAAGCAAGTGAAGCTAATTCGATGTCCGTCTCAACGGAGCCGATAATGCCGCCTCGACCAGACGCCTTGAAGACTTTTGTGTTGATCGGGATCGTTCAACGCAATGGCAATCCTCGCGCGCTGTTCCGAGACAACCTCAAGAGCACCGACGTCGTCGTTGAATTGGATCAAGAGGTGCGTGTCGATCAGTTTGCTGGTCGAGTCGCTGAAATTGGAAGTGATCAGATAACTCTGGTCGAAGGACAGAAACTGATTCAAGTTTCCTTGGGGCAGTCGCTGCGCGAAGGAGTCGAAAGAACGCAGGACTCCGAGATCTTCTAAACGTTAAACAACAGGAGCTTGACGTTGCCGCCAAGCTCCTTGAAGTTTTCTAGCTGGACCGTTGCGAATTATTTCTTGGCAACTGATTCACGCAGAATTTGATGGAACGGCTTGATGATCTGACCCGAGATCGTTCCCCAGAACTTCGACCGCACGCCGTACCTTCCCACTGCTGGGAAGTTGGTAAAGTTCTCGAGTACGACACCACGTGAAATCGATTTCACACCGTCTGGCAACAAAAGCTGTGGATGATCGAAAGGACCTGATTGGTTCCGAACGCGTTCGTCTGTCATCGACATCAGGAACGCAGTTAGAACCGTAATACCGCCAGGTCCCTGTTGTGGATCTTGAAGCCCTGGGATGCCGCTGACACCTTGGTCCAAGTTGCCGACGTTTTCGAAGCGGAAGTTAGCACCGCGACCGTAATGCTCCATCACCTCTTCCAGGAACAGCATGCCGCCGTTGTGCAAGTAAGGCCCAGTCAGTTCGACGTTTCGCAACATAGGCGTCTTGAAAGTTCCGTCGACAGCGATTGGCAGAGCTTGGATTGGTGCATCGATTGCGAAGCCATCTACGAACTCGCCCAGGGATCGACCGGTATTGCCAAGTAGTTTTGCGCGTTTGGTCATCGAGAATTCGCCGAAGCTGTCTTTTCGACCAGACCCCAAATCGTTGGTTGTGACTTGCACGCCCGTGTTGTAGTAACCGCGATCATAGAACGTCGGTTTATCGAAGTTCTCGCCACGAAGCATGATTTGAACAGGCTTCTGGAGCAGCACTGTCTTGCCATTGGAATCGACGACTGGTTTGCTGTTGCCATCCAACTGCGGAACCATGATTTCAGCGATCGCTGCGGAGGTAGTCTCTGGTCCAGAGTGGCATATGTTACATCCGAGACGGAAGATTCCAAGACCTTGCTGAGCCTGAGGGCTGAGAGCCGATGTGTCGCCCGCCAAGAAGCGATCGAGCGGAGTGTCGTCTGACACAAGGGTGCGTTGGTACATCAGCAACGCAATGCCCCAGTACAAGGAAAAGTTGGCTTCCATCTGTGTGTAGCCGTTAGCATCCTTCAGTCGTGAGCCCCACCACTTTTCGTTGAAGGCCTTGCGAATCAGATGCGAATAGGAGACGTTCAAGCCTGTACCATAGTAACGATCGTACGGAGCGAGCGTGGAGTCGGTGAAGTAAACTTCTTGCTTCGCCAGAGGACGAAGCGAAAGTAGCTTGCGACCGAGTTCTGGGAAAGTGCGTCCTTCCCAAGCCATTTCCGAAGCGGTTGGCGGCGCGGCAGCTTGTGAAGCCAGCGACGCGTTGTCGAGAGCAACTTGAACTTTGTAAAGCGATTGAATTGCGCGGTCACGAGTGCCTCGCAGTTTATCGATCAAAGCGTCAGATGAACTTCTGTAGGAAAACGTAGCTTGAAGCACACGCGCTTCCGGATCGAATTTGCCGTACTGATTGACACCGTTGAACGTAAAGCTCGCGCGACCGTCCCAGTTGTTGCGATGGTTGAAGACCGCGTTAATCACGCTTGGCGAGTTGCGTGAGGTGACAGTTCGAAGGTTCGTTCCATGGAAACTGAAATCATCGTCAGGTTTGATCGTACCTTGTTCGGCCGATCGACCGATGTCGACCCGTTTGAAATCACGTAGTTCAACGCCTTTGGAGCCGACGATTTCTTGTCGGTTCTCTATAATGACCGACGTCGGATCAAGTGGGTTCGAACTGCTGAGGCGCGCGAATGGGAAATCGCTTTCTTTCAGTTTGGTAATTGGACTGCGCAGTCGCACGTTATTCGGATTGTCTTTTGGCAAACCGAGTGTATTGCTGATTCGTGCATCGCCACCAGCATGGAAGTGACAAGTTGCACATGCGACCTTGCCGTCGCTGCCCGCTTGCATATCCCAGAACAGGGCTTTACCGAGTGCCACTGCAGCTTCGCGATTCGCGACAAAGTCGTCAATGTTTGAAGGGATCGGAACAGCGACTGAGTTCAGTGGCTTGAGATCCCGCGCGGTCTGTGCTGGCGTCAGCGAACTGAGGGCCGTCGCCCATGCGCCCCAGACCACTAGGAATTGGGCGGTTCTTAATCGTAGTCTGATCAAGCTCATGAAGTTTTCCTCTAAGTTGTTGTCTTCCGGTTTTGCAGGCCGCCGATCAAGCGACCGGTTCACCTAAACAATCTCACAATTTCTTGAGGTCTCGAAAAAGTCGGGCAGAATGACAACCAAATTCCTGCCAACAACGTTTTTCCCGCAACCTCAGCCAAACAGTCATGCACTGTGGCAACACGTTGGCCACAGCGAGTACCTCCGCAGCCTGTCAGAGGGATATACTTCGCCAGGGTAGAGCATGGGGACAACGAATTTCCGAATTTATTACGAAATGTTCGAATGGCCCCAAAGGCGGTCGGAAAGCTTGGCCAATGCCTACAACCGTCACAATCGTCAGTGCGCTGTAGCTCGCTTACCGCGAGGCAAATTGTGTCGCGTCGCCGAGAATTGCGAGATTGGGCTTGCGCAAAAGCGGCTGCAGCAAGGCGCGGAATGGGTCTTCAGAAAACGAACGCGATCACCGATAATCTCGGGCTCTGCAGTCACCCTAGCACTCGGAGCTGAATGTCCAGTTGCTCCACTGCACGGGGCGACTAAGTTACGAAGCCGAAAGCACCTCCTCCTGGAAATCACCTCATGTCAACTTCACTTCAACAAACTCTGTATCAAGAACTCAGCCAGTTGGTTCTGATCGATCCACACACTCATATCAATCCGCACAGCCCTGCCAGCCAGACGCTTGCGGACATACTTGGTTATCATTACTACACTGAACTCGCTCACTCGGCTGGAATGCCACGCGAACACATCGAGCAACCCGGCATTACGCCCAAGGAAAAAGTTGGACGCATCGCGGCGGGGCTAGAGCATATCGACAACACCGCGCAGCTCAGTTGGTTGCTCGAACTCTCGCGCGAGCTCTTTGGATTCGAAGCAGAACGCATCGATGGTTCCAACTGGGAAGCACTTTACGATGCTGCCCAGGCCAAGATGAATCAAGCCGACTGGGAACAGCAAGTTCTAACAGCCTCGAAACTTGAAGCGGTGTTCCTTACCAACGACTTCGATGACGAGCTCGCAGGCTTTGACACCAATCGCTACGTACCATGCTTGCGTACTGACGAGTTGGTTTTCCACTTTGCTAAATCAAACGTGCGCGAGCGACTAGCAAAGTGTTCGTCAGTAAGTGTCCAGACGTTATCCGATTTGAAGGCAGCCATCCGCCAACGCTTTGAACACTTTAAAGCCAAAGGTGTACGGGCATGTGCGATCAGTCTCCCACCGTTCTTCACACCGACCGAGATCAGCGACGCTGCCGCGGAAGCGAACCTTGCACGCGTCCTGCAATCAGGGGAGCAGGCATCGGCCGATGATCGCTCAGCACTTGGTTATTGGATTTTCTGGCAACTCGCGAAGAACTGCCAGCAGTTCGCGTTGCCGTTCGATCTGATGATCGGTGTCAATCGCGCCGTGTATCCAAGCGGTGTTTATCAGGGGCAAGACCTGTACGACAGTCGTGTGTCGCTGATTCAGTACCGCGAACTGCTCAACGCATTCCCTGATGTAACGTTTCCAATCTCTGTGTTGGCCAGCGTCACCAATCAAGAGCTGGTCAGTTACTCGTGGATTTTCCCGAATGTTGTCACCAATGGGCATTGGTGGTACAGCAATACGCCCAGCTTCATCACTCGCGATCTCACCGCCAGGCTCGAAGCGATCCCACGCAACAAGCAAGTCGGTTACTACAGTGACATGTACAAGTTGGAATTTGCGTTGCCAAAGTTCAACATGTTCAAACGTTGCTTAGCAGGTGTTCTGGCTGAACATTACGTGATCGCTCAAAATTGGAGCGAAACCCGTGCGCTGGAACTTGGCAAACAGATCCTTCGCGGAAACGTTGAGACCATTTTCGGTTATTAGGTTTGGAATTGGCTTTCGAAGATGAAAGAAGTTGGCAAAAGCTGGCAAAAAGATGGTGGGCAGAAAGATGCCTGCGGCAGGAAGATGGTGCGTAGTTGGTAGTGGGCGGAGCGATTTTTAGATTTGGTGGGAATGGGTGCTAGGAAAGTTGAAGGCGAGGAGAGCGGTTCGGGGATTTCGGGTTTTGAGGTGTTAGGCTTAGACTTTGTGGGGGCGAGTAGTATAATTCTGGCTACCTTCGCCCAGCTCCCATCGATAGGCATGCAGCACCAGGCATCCACCATTCGATTTGAACTTCTTCCGTTGATTTGGAACTGTCCACGTGCAATTTGAACGCGTCGCCATCGAAACTCTTGGCTTTACATTGCCACCGGAAGTGATCACTTCGCAAGACATCGAAACGCGACTGGCTCCGACTTATGAGCGATTGCGATTGCCGGAGGGGCGTTTGGAGTTGATGAGCGGCATTGCGGAACGGCGCTTTTGGCCACGCGGAACGGCGATTGGGGCGCCGAGCGCAAACAGTGCTCGACTGGCGCTTGAGGCCAGCGGCATTGCGGCTGAAGATATCGGCTGCTTGATTCACGCTAGTGTCTGTCGCGATTACTTGGAACCTGCAACGGCTTGTCGCGTTCACAGCGAACTGGGGCTCAGCCCGAACTGCTGGGTTTACGACCTATCGAATGCGTGTCTCGGGTTGCTGAGCGGCATGGTGCAAATCGCGACGATGATCGAAATAGGCGCGATCCGGGCGGGCATTGTGGTGGGGACGGAGAGTTCACGCAATTTGGTTGAATCGACGATCGCTGCACTCAATGCCGATCAGTCGCTGACACGGCAAACAATCAAGCCGTCATTCGCATCGCTGACTATTGGATCGGGCAGTTGTGCCGTTCTGCTGTGTGAGCGCAGCCTCAGTCGCACCGACAATCGTTTGCTCAGTTGCGTAGCGCGTGCGGAGAGCCAACACCATACTCTTTGTCAGAGCGATCACGATCAGGCGGGTAGTGATATGCAACCGCTGATGCAAACCGATTCGGAACAATTGCTACATGCCGGTTTAGCTGTTGGACAGCGGACGTTCGAACAGTTGCTGCAGCACGCTGGGTCGCGCGATAACTTCGATGCAACGGTTTGTCATCAAGTGGGCGGAACGCATCGCAAAATGATGCTTGAATCCCTGAACATGCCAACTGAAACAGACTTCACGACATTCCGTTGGCTCGGCAACACCGGCTCGGTCGCCTTGCCGCTTGCCCTCGCGCTCGGCTTGCAATCGGAAGGCCTGGCAAGGAACTCGCGAGTCGCGTTGCTGGGTATCGGATCCGGTATCAACTCGGTCATGATGTCCACGACTTGGCCCAAGCCCGTCATTGCCGGTGCTTTGGATGACAATGCGACTGGCAACCTGCAAAGCGTAAGAGTTCATGCGGGTACAAATTCAGTCGTACCACCTAAAGTCGCTGTCAAACAAGCGCAGAGTCTTTCGAGTTAATTGCGGTTAATTGCGTCTGCGCGTTCCATCAGGCGAATGACTCCAACTCTCGATAGGGATCGTTATGCCAAATCGACTCGCCAAAGCCAGCAGTCCTTACTTGCTGCAACACAAAGACAATCCGGTTGATTGGTATGAGTGGTCTGACGAAGCGCTCGCGCGAGCCAAGGCACAGGACAAGCCGATTTTTCTATCGATCGGCTACTCGGCTTGCCATTGGTGCCATGTGATGGAACATGAGAGTTTCGAGAACGAGCGTATCGCCGCGATTCTGAATGAGAATTTTGTATCGATTAAAGTCGACCGCGAAGAACGACCAGACTTAGATCAGATCTACATGCAAGCGGTGCAGATGTTAACCGGCAGTGGCGGCTGGCCGATGAGCATGTTTCTATTGCCAAACGGCGAGCCGTTTTTCGGCGGAACCTATTGGCCAGCGGAGACGAAATTTGGTCGGCCTGGATTTGCACAAGTCTTAACAACGGTTGCGGATGCATGGAAGAACAAACGCGAGCAATTGAAAGAGCAGAGTGCAAAGATTACGGAGCACTTGCAAGAGTTGTGTCGCGGTCCCGAGGCGAAAGAAGTTGCGCTGTCGAAGACTCTGCTTAACCATGCATCACAGTGGTTGGCTGAGAACTTTGATCCAAAGCACGGTGGATTTGGAAGCGCGCCGAAGTTTCCGCACGCAATCGATTTGTCGCTGTTGCTTGAATTAAACGTTGACGAACCATCGGATGTGCGCAAGAAGGTTGTAACGCTGACGCTCGACAAAATGGCGGCGGGCGGCATCTATGATCACCTTGGCGGTGGCTTTGCACGGTACAGCGTCGACGCGAGATGGTTGGTACCGCACTTTGAAAAAATGCTGTACGACAATTCGCTGCTCGCGTCGATTTATGCGGACGCGTTTCGGATGTGGGGTACAGCAACCTACGCGCAAGTTGTGCGCGAGACGCTTGATTACGTCCTGACTCAGATGACCGACGCGACCGGTGCTTTCTTCAGCAGTGAAGACGCGGACAGTGAAGGCGAGGAAGGCAAGTTCTATGTATGGACACTGAAGGAAGTCGAAGAAGTGCTTGGAGATCGCGCGGCAGAGTTTTGCGAGATCTATAACGTGACCAGCGCAGGCAACTTCGAAGGCCATACGATTTTGAACCTACCAACTTCGATCGCCGAGTATGCGAAGGGCCGCGGAATAAACGAAGGCGATCTGCAAAAGCGGTTGAGCGAAAGTCGCAGCAAGCTGTTTGAGCGTCGAGCCAAACGCGTTCGACCGGGCCTGGATGACAAGGTGATCGTCAGTTGGAATGCACTGATGATTTCAGCGATGGTTAAAGGCTATCGCGCATTGGGCGACGAGCGTTACTTACAAGCCGCAGTTAAGAATGCGGAGTTCATGCGGACTGGGATGCGCCGCGATGACGGACGACTGTATCATTCATGGCGACATGGCAAAGCCAACTTTGCGGCTTATCTGGACGATTACTCGTATCTAATTGACGCGTTGACTGAATTGCTTCAAGTTCATGCCGACGCCGAGTTGCTGAAGTGGGTTGTTGAGCTTGCAAAAGATATGCAGAAGCACTTCGAAGATCCGGCAGGTGGCTATTTTTATACGGCGGCGGATCACGAGCAATTAATCGCGCGCAACAAAGATATGGCGGATAGCAGCGTTCCAAGCGGCAACGCGATGGCTGCTTCAGGTCTGCTGACGCTCGGAAGACTCACCGACCAAACGGAATGGCTCGACGCATCGCAGCGCACTTTGCAAGCCTGTTCGGGCGTCGTTGCATCGACACCGCAAGCGGCTGGTCAATCGCTGCGAGCTTTGCATCGAGGGCTGTTGCCAAGTCGCCAGTGGGCGCTGATCGGTGGCGATGATCCAGCGGCGTTCGATGTGTTGCGGCCCGCGTTGCTGCAGATCCTTCAGCCGCAAACGGTCACCGTTGTTTGCCGAGATGAAGCGGTCCGAGCTGCGATGGAACCGCTCTGTCCGCTGGTCGAAGGTCGCAAAGCGGTCGACGGACAAGTTACGCTGTACGCTTGCACCGATTTTGTTTGCCAAGCCCCGATCGTGGGCCTCGAAGCCATTCGACAATTTATCAGCACGGAAAACAATCGCTGATCCGCCCCTGCAATTCGTAGCGGTAGCGACCGCGTTTCGTGGGTATCTTGCCGATGCAGACAGATTGGATGGTATCGAATTGCGGCGTCTTAGGTTACGATTGGTGCAGCCCCATGTTGGTGATGAAAGTGAATCACCAACGGCGTACCAATTGATAACTTCGCAACATCGGGAGCAACGATGGCTGTTAGTGCGACTGTGATGCAGCAACTGCATCGCATCAATCGTCAGAAAACTGATTTGCGCGGGCAACTCGATCGCGGTCCGAAGACCATTCTTGCGGCGCAGCGAAAATTGCAAGCTGCCGAAGCGAATGTTGAGCAGATTCGGAGCGAGCATAAGCAGATGCGCATGGACGCCGATCGCAAGCAGTTGCTCTTGAAGGAACGCGAGCAGAAAATCCACTCGTGGGAAGCGAAGCTGAACGCGGCAAAAGAGAATCGCGAATACCAAACGATCAAGGAGCAGATTGCAGCAGACCATCAAGCTAATATCGTGCTTTCTGACGAGACGTTAGAGCTGCTTGATCAGATCGACTCGAAAGCCGAGTCGCTGAAAATCGCGATTCAGTTTGTCGAAGAGGTGAAAGCGGAAGTTGCGAAGGTAGAAAAGCAAGTCACGGAGCGAATGGCCATTGTCGAGTCGGAACTGGCGCGCGTCGAAAGTGAACTGCTATCAGTCGAATCGCAGTTGGATGGCGACTTCAAGCGTGACTATTTCCGGTTGGTTGCCGCTCGCGGAGAAGACGCGATGGCGGAGCTGGAAGGCAATAGCTGCGGCGGATGTTATCAAACGCTGACTACTCAATTGCTGGACAAGTTGAACGGTGGCTTGCCGGTGAATTGCCCCGGCTGCGGGCGACTCCTTTATCAAACCAATGTTCGCACCTTGAACTGATCGCCGTTCTTAATCGCGGTTTCGGGACGGCTCGGAATCGTCTGAGACCGGCGCGTTGTAGTCAGGCGCATCGGTGATCTCCGCTTGTGCGGCATTTGCAGGTGTGGCTTTTGAATCAGTTGCCGATTCTTCGCTGCTCTTCTTTGCCGGCGTCAGAATAATTCTGTCGTCCTCGATTGATAAGCTCTCGAACTTGAGCAGGAAATCGGCGAAGTCGCGGTCTTTTAGTGCGTCCTTCGCTAAATTTTCCTGGCGGATTTCCTTCATGACCTCTTCGGGAACCGGTTTACCATTGACCGTCGCTTCATCGAGCGTGACGACCAGCACGCCGTCCTGCAGTGAAGCTTTCAGCGACACGGAGCCATTGAAGTAGCGACCTTTCAGAAACGGAATCGCATCCACCGGGAAACTCGCTTCTCCCGATATTTCACCTTCCTCAATTTTGACGAACAATCGCCCAGCCAATTCTTTCTTACTACTGATCATCGCATTGATATCGTCGGCGGTGAGTACGAGGGGATCTTGCGATTCGCCCTTTTCAAGAGCCGCTTTGAAGTCGTCGATTAGTTTCCGCGCGGCCGCAATCTCCTCTTCTGAGTACTCAGCAACTGGAATTACGACTGGTTTGTCCGAAGTGTAGGCATCGATCTGACCACGAACAACTCGGAACGTTGCATAACCCGTCGCAGCAATTCCAAGCACCACCAACAGTAAAACTGTGGCACATCCGCCTAGCAAACAACTCCAGGGAAAACTCTGTTCAGTTGGTGAATCATCGAATGTCGAATGCGTGTTGCTCATAGATCCAGCCTGCAGCTTGGTGGTTTGTCGAAGTGAAAACGCAATCCCACTATCGAGTAATCGGTGATTTTAGCTGAATATTTGCCTGAAGCAGCCCGCGCACCACCGATTTCAATCGTCGAACTCCAATGTTGCTGAACCGCGCCGTAAGATGGAGACTAAGTCCGATACCGCGTCGTAGCTCTTATTTGTTTCTTCCGTACCATTTCCGTTCGCTTTCTTGCCCGTTGAGTTGCATTGAAGTGAAAGTAGGATGTAGTGATGGAGGCTTAGCGCACGTCGATTGGACCCAATAGGTTATGGCGACGACGCGAATCGATGCTTCAGCACAGTTGCGAATTTCACACGAACCTAGGAACGCAGTTGCGATGCAGTATCAAGATCAAGAAGATCATCTCCTTGGCCGCGAGTTGGGCGGCTATCGCTTGACGGAAGCAGCCGGTGAAGGCGGGACTGGGCGCGTTTACAAAGCGACCGACGGTACTGGCGCGTTCGTTGCGGTCAAAGTGTTGATGCGCAACCAATTCTCTGAGGCCAGCCTTTCCGCATGGCGCCGCGAGGCTCGATTGGTCGGACGCATTGAGCACGCGAACTTGATCAAAGTGCTTGCCGCAGATCGCACGAATGAATTCGATTACTGCATTTACGAATGGGCCGAACACGGCAGCTTGGCCGATCTAATTCGCAGTCGTACGCTGCCCCCCATCGAAATCGCCGAGATTGTCAGCAAAGTAGCACTGGGCTGTGCGGCGCTTCACGACCGACGCATTTTGCACCGCGATATCAAACCTAGCAATGTGTTGGTCGACGCGCGAGGAGAAATAAAACTTGCCGACTTCGGAGCCGCGCGAGCCGTCGATGAAACGCTTATTTCAGATTCCGTAGGATGTATCGGTACGCCTGGTTACATGTCGCCCGAGCAATTGGGGCTGATCGATGCTCCGGTTGGTGAAGCGACCGACGTTTATGCGCTCGGCGTCGTGCTGTATTCGATGTTGGCTGGCAGAGGGCCGTTCGCAGGTGGTTCAACCATCGAAGTGATCGCCAAGTCGGCGCGTGGGATGTTTGAGAAACCGTCTGTGTTTCGCAGTATTCCGGAGCCGCTTGAGCGAATCTGTTTGAAGTGCCTCGAACGCGATCCAAGTGATCGCTACCCTTCAGTTACTGCGCTGTACGACGACTTGCGAAATTTTAGAGACGGCAAAGTAGTTCAAGCTCGAGCCGTGCGTCTGCCTCAGCGGTCCGTGTTTCGGTTTCGCCGACAAACTGCCGCAGTTGCATTGTGCTTCGGCGCCGCACTGCTCGCGATGGTGCTGTGGCCGAGGACGAGTGAGCTAAAACAGGAAACGGTCGCGAATGGACCGACCATCGCGCCGGACTCGCCGTGGTTCTCAACTCAGTTCGATGAGCAACAGGCGCTTGATAAAATTGAGCAACTCGGTGGCATCATAAAGACGCGTGAAGTCCAGGTCGTTGCGGTTAATTTGAACAACACGCCTGTCGTCGATGATGACCTGCGTTATCTGACGGCATTCACACAGTTGGACGCAGTGCTGCTTGAAATGACGAACATCTCAATCGCGGGTGTGCAGCAGTTACCTGAGAACATTCGCAGGCTGGATCTAGGCGGTACATTGATTCGGGATGAAGATTGCGGTTACTTGGCAGATCGAACAAAGCTGACAAGTATCAGTTTTGGTGGCTCTCCCATTTCTGATTACGGAGTCGGGCAACTCTGTAAGAACAAACAGCTTGTCGAACTCACACTTCAAGAGGCTTCAATCACCGACGCCGCGCTCGACTATATCGCTAACTGTGACCAATTGGAGTCCTTAGTATTGAATCGATGCACTGAACTGACGGCGCGAGCGATCGAAAAACTTGCAAAGTGCCACAAGCTAAAGTACTTGCATCTTGGGCAGACGGGTGTCGACGATCGAGCGCTTGCAAAAATCTTAGAAAATTGCGATTTAATAGAAATTGGACTTTGTGAATGTCCCGGAATCTCAGACAGCACGATGGACACAATTTTGCTGTGCGAATCGCTGGAAGAAATCTACTTGGATGGTTCAGCGGTCTCGACGACAGGCCTTGCGAAGTTGAACAAGTTGCCAAAGATTCGACGCATCTTGGCTCGTGGCAACAACATTGATGTCACGAGTCTTGAAGTCAAATTTGGTAATCGCGTCGCCTTTGTCACCAACTGGTAGCACGCTCCGCATCATCAGCCGGGGAGGCTACGCCTGTGCTGTGCCATACGGCTGATGTGAAGTCCCACGACGCTCGTGATCAAAAATGAGTTGCAACGGCTCGAGCTTGTTCCTTGGCGATGGATTCTGCCTTGGCGACCTCGTCGGGTGCGGCCAGCGTTGGTTCGACGAGGATCGATTGAGTGTCAGTAAAACCGATGAAGCCGAGAAGCAGATCCATGTAGCCTTTCTGCAAATCCATTCCCTTCGCTTGATCGCTACCGTACGCGAGGTATTGTCAAAAGTTGTGTTCTTGAGTGAATGAAAAAGGTGGCGCATCCTGTTGGAACTATGACCCTCCAACGGCCCGAAATGGGCAAAGGAATACGCCATGATCAAGACTAAAACAGACCGACCCGACGTGCCAG
>JBGSOM010000020.1:0-96386 GCA_041739135.1 Pirellulaceae bacterium | reverse complement strand
CGAATGCTAGCGAGTAACTCCTCTTGAGCTCGGCTGAGGATTTTTACTAAAGTCGCTTCGGAACCGCCAGATTTTCTCAAGTTGGTCGGTTTGGCGAGAGCGATCAGATCGGATCACTTAGAGGAACTGTGGCATGCAAGGCTCGATGAAACCAGCTCGAAAACTGTTTGGCCTGCTGCTGTGCGTGCTGTGTGCGAGCGGTTGTCGCGTGACCAGTATGGGGCAAAACACGTTGGGCGTGCGGCTCTACCAACAAGGTCGCTACTCGGAAGCGCTGCAACAATTCCAAACCGCGCAAGTCTCTGACCCATCGAATCCTGACACTTATTACAACCTTGGCTCGACGTACCATAAGCTGGGCATCGCGCAAAAGGACGCAAAACTGATCGAACAAGCGGAGTCGCTGTACAATCAGTGCCTCGACTTGCAACCGAATCATGTCGATTGCCATCGCGGATTGGCGGTTCTATTGGCTGAGTCGAATCGACCGGACCGAGCGATGGCTCTGCTGAAAAACTGGGCCACGAAGAATCCACAGTTGGCTGACGCGCGGATCGAACTCAGTCGCCTGCACCAGGAATTCGGGCAGACGAAAGTAGCTGAGCAGTATCTCGACGAAGCGCTGGCCATCAATCCCAACGATCACCGGGCTTGGACGGCGCGCGGGCAGATGCGCGAAGCTTCCGGCGATTTGAACCAAGCTCTTCAGAATTACCAGCAGAGCTTGGCGATCAATAGTCTGCAGCCGGATTTGTATCAACGCGTGGCCAGCTTGAACGTGAAGATCGCTCAGAATTCCATGATCGGGCAACCCGGCGCACAGCCTGGCGGCGGCTGGACAGTGCAGAATCCGAATCCAGCCGGTCCAGCGCGGTATTAGACCGCCATTTTTTACCGATGGTCCTTGTTTGTGGCGATCTGCCAGGCGGTAGCCAGTGAACCCGGCGTGTTCTTCCGCGGTCTGGACTTCGTTCGTAGAATGAGGCTCTTCAAAACGCAAATTTGACCTCTCTATCGACTTTTTCCGTAGGAACTCTCGCTCATGGCATCTCAGGTAACTCAGGAGCGCATCTACAACTTCTCGGCTGGGCCGGCAGTGATGCCAGTTGCGGTACTGCAACGAATCCAGGAAGAAATGCTCTGTCTGCCCGGCGCCGGAGCGTCGATACTTGAGATTTCCCACCGCAGCCAGCAGTTTATCGACATTCAGGAGGGGGCGAAGGCGCGTTTAGCTCGACTTCTTGGAGTCGACGAGAGTTACGACATTCTTTTTCTGCAAGGCGGAGCGCGGCTGCAGTTTTCGATGATCCCGATCAACTTGCTGAAAGCCCGTTCGCAAGCCGCGCAGTATGTTGTGACTGGGACGTGGGGCAAGTCGGCGCTCGACGAGGCGAAGAAAGAGGGTCCAGTCGAAGTCATTTACGATTCGAAAGCCACGAATTACGACCGACTGCCGAAAGTCGGCGAGCTTGCGATCAGGTCGGATGCTTCGTACGTGCACATTACCAGCAACGAAACGATTCAAGGCGTTCAGTTTCCCACGGACCTCGATATCGGCGGTGCGCCGCTGGTCTGCGATTCGTCGAGCGATTTTATGTATCGACCGTACGATATCAGCCGCTACGGTTTGTTGTATGCATGTGCCCAAAAGAATGCTGGTCCGGCGGGCGTGACGGTGGTTGTCATCAAGCGTGAACTGCTGGAACGATCCGCGAAGGACCTGCCGGGCTACCTGAGTTACAAGAACCACTCGGAAAACGACTCGATGTGGAACACTCCGCCGACTTTCGCCGTGTATGCGCTTGGCTTAGTTGCGGAATGGTTGGAAGACACCGTGGGTGGCTTGGGGAATATGCTGGCGATCAACAAAAAGAAAGCTGCGTTGCTCTACGACGTGCTCGATCAATTTCCTGAGTTCTACATCGGTCACGCTCAGAAGACCGATCGTTCGCTAATGAATGTCACGTTCCGTTTTGCAAATGAACAAGCAGAGAAGCAATTCCTGGCAGGCGCAACTGATCAAGGCATTGACAACCTCAAAGGTCATCGCAGTGTCGGTGGAATTCGCGCGAGCATTTACAATGCGATGCCGATGGAAGGTGTGCAAGCGCTAGCTCACTATATGACTGATTTCGCAAAGAAAAATGCGTAGCAATTCTGTGGGGCAGGGGACGAGCTGCTGTTTTTATCGCTCAGTCCAGTTGTTGGTTTGTACCGCACTTCATGATTAAAAGGTTTGATTGTGGCAAAGTTTCGTATCGCTGTTTTAGATTCTATCGCCGACGAAGGCATCGCTCTGCTGAAGACAGAATCTGATTTCGAATATCAAGAATGCATTGGACTGAAAGGGACGGAACTTCGCGATACGTTGCGTCAGTTCGATGGTGCGATTCTTCGCAGCGGTGTGAAGATTACGGCCGAGTCGCTGGAAGGGAACAAGCGTTTGAAGGCGCTGGTTCGCGCTGGTGTCGGGACGGATAATATCGACAAGGACGCTGCGACTCGCCAAGGTATCGTGGTGATGAACACGCCGGCCGGAAACACGCTGTCGACCGCTGAGCATGCGTTCACATTATTGTTGGCTCTGTCGCGCTCGATCGCACCGGCTTATCAGAGTCTTTGCAATGGCAAGTGGGATCGCAAGAGTTACATGGGTTCTCAAGTCGCTGACAAGACGCTCGGCGTGGTTGGCTTTGGTCGTATCGGTCGCGAAGTTGCGTTGCGTGGTTTGGCGTTCGGCATGCGCGTGATCGCGTTCGATCCGTTTCTGGCACCTGAGCAAGCCACGAAGTTGGGCATCGAACGCGCCGAAACGGTGGCTGAGATGTTGCCTAAAGTGGATTACCTGACAGTTCACACGCCCCTGACGCCAGAGACCAAGCACTTGGTGGGCATGAAGGAACTGGACATTCTCAAGCCTGGAGTGCGGTTGATTAATTGTGCTCGCGGAGGCATCTATGAAGAGGCGGCGCTTGTTGAGGGTTTGAAGAGCGGCAAGATCGGTGGCGTGGCGCTGGACGTGTTCGAAGAGGAACCTTGTTCGAACAGTCCGCTGTTTGGCATGCCCAACGTAGTCTGTACGCCGCACTTGGGCGCGAGTACTGAAGAAGCTCAAACTCAAGTTGCTGTAGAAGGCATTCAACTGCTGATCAACTTCTTCAAGACTGGCGAAATTCGACACGCCGTCAACGTGGCTTCGATTGATCCAAAGACGCTCGACGCGCTGCGTAGTTATCTGGATGTTGCACACCGCATGGGATTGATGCTCAGTCAGTGGCATGGCGGTTCGATCTCGGGTTGCACATTGACTTACCGTGGCGAAGTTGCGGACCGCGATGTGAAATTATTGACCAATGCGTTTTGCGTCGGATTGCTTGAACGAGCCATGGAAGATGTGAACATCATTAATGCCGAGATGTTGCTGCGCGAGCGTGGCATCGAATTGAATGAAGTTCGCACACACGATAAAGGTGCATTCTCATCGACCATTACGGCTGAGGTGCGCGGTGGCGAACGTGTCGTGAAAGCGTCAGGGACCGTCTTCGGTCACAACATGCCGCGTCTGGTGATGCTCGATGATTATCGATTAGAAGCTTACATCGATGGAAATCTCTTGATCTTCACGCATACTGATATGCCGGGGATCATTGGCCATGTCGGCACCGTGTTTGGCAAGCATCAAGTCAACATTGCTCAGATGTCGGTCGGTCGAAGTGGCACGCAGCAAGGTGGCGACGCAATTGGGGTACTGAACTTGGATAGTCAGCCGACGGTCGCTTCGTTGCAAGAGTTGTTAGCACTGCGAGGTATTAGCCGAGTGCAAACGATTCAATTGCCGGCAGCGGGTCAGCTTCCAAGTTGGCTGCAAGGTTAGTGAGACTTGGCGCCTGGACGCGTATCGCTGGTTGGCTAATGCATCGACCTGATTAACTTCGATGTTACCAGCTAGAAAGCAGCGGCGTTGGAACGAGATTCGCCGACAAGCTCAATGGCCTCAGCATATTGGTACTAGCAACCACACCGAACTCTTCACTGAATTGATTGAATCATGTCTGTTGTAGATAAATCGCTAAGTCAAGTTCCGGATAATCGCGGTCGCTTTGGCGAATTCGGCGGACGCTTTGTGCCGGAAACGCTAACTCGAGCACTTGTCGAGTTGGAAGCCGAGTATGCGTCGGCGCAGAAGGATCCAAAATTCAAAGCCGAACTGGATCACTTGCTTAAGACCTTCGTCGGTCGACCATCACCGCTGTACCATGCTAAGCGGTTGAGCGAGTTGGCGGGTGGTGCGCAGATTTGGTTCAAGCGCGAAGACTTGAATCACACCGGTGCTCATAAGATTAACAACACACTCGGCCAAGCGTTGCTGACATTGCGGATGGGGAAAAAGCGAGTCATCGCAGAGACGGGTGCGGGTCAACACGGTGTGGCTAGCGCGACCGCTTGTGCGCACTTTGGATTGCCGTGCGTGGTTTACATGGGCGCTGAAGATGTGCGTCGCCAACGTCCGAATGTGTTCAGCATGCGGTTGATGGGCACAGAGGTGCGACCCGTGACGAGCGGATCGCAGACGTTGCGTGATGCAGTGAACGAAGCGATGCGAGATTGGATGTCGTCCGTTGAGACGACGCACTACATTATCGGCTCGGTCATTGGACCGCATCCGTTTCCCATGATGGTTCGCGATTTCCAATCGGTCATCGGCCGCGAAGCTCGAGAGCAGAGTTTGGAAGTATTCAATCGATTACCGGATACGGTGATCGCTTGTGTGGGCGGAGGATCAAATGCGGCTGGAATGTTTTATCCGTTCGTGGATGATGACGAAGTAAAACTGATCGGTGTTGAAGCTGGCGGTTTGTCGAGCAAAGCGGGCGAGCACGCTTCGCCGCTGTCGTATGGCATGCCCGGCGTGCTGCATGGTAGCTATAGCTATGTGATGCAAGACGAAGATGGTCAGACGTCGCCCGTGCATTCGATTTCGGCTGGACTGGATTATCCCGGCGTCGGTCCAGAGCACAGCTACTGGAAAGATAACGGTCGCGTCGAATATAGTTTCTGCCGCGATGGAGCTGCTCTTGAGACGTTCGACAAAGTAGCTCGCATGGAAGGAATTCTTCCAGCGCTTGAGTCATCGCACGGGATTGCCAAAGCGATGGAAATTGCGGCGACGATGCCTAAGGACAAAATTGTCTTGGTCTGTTTGAGTGGTCGCGGTGACAAAGACGCGGCTGAAATCGCACGGCTGCGCGGGTTAGAGTACTGAAGAACGACGCATTGCATCTTTGAAATAGAAAGTATTCATGTCCGCTATCGACGATCGGTTCAAGCAACTGCGCAGTGCTGGTAGGAAGGCTTTCTTGCCGTTTGTAACCGCTGGTGATCCTTCACTGCCGATGACGGCGCGGTTGCTGGAGCAACTCTCGGCGTGTGGTAGCGCGATCGCAGAAGTTGGAATTCCTTATAGCGATCCGATTGCTGACGGGCCGGTGATTCAAGCTTCGTATACGCGAGCTTTGAATGCTGGGATCAAGCTCAAGGATATCTTTGCGACGGTCCGCGAAGTTTCGCCGCGACTGCAGATGCCTCTGGTGTCGATGGTCAGCTACGCAGTCATTCATCGTTTGGGAATGGAACGCTACGTGGCCGATGCGCAGGCAGCCGGTTTCTCGGGGGCGATCGTGCCGGATCTGTTAGCTGAGGAGGCGGATGAGCTTCGCAAGGTTTGTCGCAAGGCTGACTTTAGTTTGATTCATTTGGTAACGCCGACAACGAGCCCTGAGCGTATGTTGCGGATCGCTGAGTTGTCGAGCGGGTTTGTGTACTTCGTTTCGATCACGGGTATTACCGGTGAACGAAACGAGTTGCCGCCTGAATTACTGGAGAAGGTCTCGTGGTTGCGTGAGCGCGTTGAGATCCCGATTTGTATTGGGTTTGGCATTAGTCGGCCTGAGCATGTGAAGTTGCTCGCGCCGGTCGCGGATGGTTTGATCGTCGGTTCAGCCATCGTTCGCAGATTCGCCGAAGTCACGGATCCCGAGTTGGCATTGGCCGGTGTTGATCAGTTGGCCAAAGAGTTGATCGCGGCGTTGGGGTAAGTGACGTAACCGCGTTGCGGTAGATGCGATTGTTGGGTGTGTCGCGAGGATAAATGTAACGTTTTTCAAATTCGATTTGATAAAGTGCGTGATTTACCCCAACGGGGTTTTGTCTTGCAGCCCAGGGTTGTTCGCGCAGCGAGCTACCCTGGGATACGTCGGTCGAATGCGATTTTACCCCACAGGGGTTTTGTCATGGCGTGCTTTTTTATGACGTAACCGCGTTGCGGTAGACGCGATTGCCGGGTGTGTTCCCCAGGGTAGCTCGCGTTGCGAGCAACCCTGGGCTATAAGGCGAAACTCCTTCGGAGTAGTAAGCAGAGGTTTGATCACATTTGTAGCGTTCGTCGAATTTAATTCGATGCCGTGTGTGATTTACACCACAGGGGTTTTGCCTTGCAGCCCAGGGTTGATCGCGCAGCGGGCTACCCTGGGAGATGTTGGTTGGAATGCGATTTTACCCCAACGGGGTTTTGTCATGGCCGCTTTTTTATGGCGTAACCGCGTTGCGGTAGATGTTATGGTTGGGTGCGTGTTCCCCAGGGTAGCTCGCGTTGCGAGCAACCCTGGGCTATAAGGCGAAACTCCTTCGGAGTATGTTGCGAGCGTGATCAACGATCAACGATCAACGATCAACGATCAACCATCAACCATCAACCATCAACTAACAACTAACAACTAACAACTAACAACTAACAACTAACAACTAACAACTAACAAATCGTGTTGGTGATTCTGCTGTGTTGCTTGGGACGGTGGTGACGGAGTCGATTTGGGCGACGGCGGTTAGGTCGTGGCTGTAGCCGGATTGGATGAGGTTGTGACCGCCAGCAGCTCGGGTGAGGAGAATCGTTAGGGCTGAGATGCGTAAGTCGCTTTCCGTGGGAAGCGACTGAAAGAAATCACATGCGATGACGGCGGAGTCGTTGGCGAGCGTGGTTAGGGGATTTTGTTGTTGGCAGAGTGAGGCGATGGCGCCTGCGGTTAACATGTCTTCGGCTGCGATTTGGCCATCGGTTCCGGCGCAGACGATCCAGACTTTTTCGAACCCGCTGTTGTGAATAGCGTCGACCACTGCAGCACGATTCAAGAGACTGGCCAGCAGAACTTGCTGAGCGGCAACGCTGGCGGCGACAGCGAGCGTGCCGTTGGTGGTTGAGAAAACGAGATCGCGACCGTGAACTGTCTGGCGAGTGTATTCGAGGGGGCTGTTGCCAAGTTGAAAACCTTCGATGCGATGGCAGTGCCGTTCGCCGCACAGCAGCGTGTCGGGGCCGAGCTTGGCTGCAAGTTGTCTAGCGGCTTCGATCTCCGCGGCAACGCTGATCGACCGTGCGCCGGCGTCGAGTGCAATGCAGGCGGTGGAGGTAAATCGTAGAGTGTCGATCACGATTGCCATCGTCGGTGCGCCGCATGACCAATCGCTGGGCAAGAGCTGCGGTAACTGAGCGACGAACAATTGAACTTTAGATGGCATTAGAAACGGGCTCGACAGAAAACGGGACGGCGTGTGGGGATCATTTCACGGTTGGGGTGGAATGATTTTGAGCAGATTCGCAAGCAAAGCGGTAGGGGAGGGCTGGGGTTCGGTAGCTCGCATGGGGCTGGGTTTCGCCGCCGCGGCAGCCGTAAGGGCGTGCGAAACGGACGAGTTTCATTACAATGAGCGTCCGAGCCAATGGCCTCGGCTGCTTCAATCGCTTGAACCATTCCGCCCAGTTGAGTTTCGTGCATGTCACCGGCCCATTACGACTTAGAAAGTGCCTTGCCTCGCTTCGGCCTGCAGTCGTTTCGGCCTGGGCAGCGCGAAGTGATTTCTTCGATCGTCGATGGCGATGATTGTTTGTGCGTGATGCCGACCGGTGGTGGTAAAAGTCTTTGTTACCAGCTGCCAAGTGTGTTTCGACAAGGTTTGACGATTGTCGTTTCGCCGTTGATCGCGCTGATGAAAGATCAAGTCGACGCGCTGGGGCAGCGCGGTATTCCGGCGGCTCTGATCAATAGCACGTTGTCGATGGGCGAGCAGAGTGAACGGTTGCAGGATGTGGCGGCTGGCAAGTATCAGTTGGTTTACGTTGCCCCGGAGCGACTGCGCAACCCAAAATTTTTGGATGCGATTCGAGCGACGCCGATCCAGTTGCTGGCGATTGACGAAGCGCATTGTATCAGTCAGTGGGGGCACGATTTTCGCCCGGACTACGCCAAACTTGGCAAGTTCCGCGAGTGGTTGGGTGGAGTGCAAACAGTTGCGTTGACAGCAACGGCGACGCCGCGGGTGCGCGAGGACATCGTTAAGGTACTTGGACTGAAACGCCCCAAGCAGTTCATGAGCGGCTTTGCGCGACCGAATTTGCACTTTGGAGTAGTGCAGCGTCCGACGGATCGCGAGAAGGACGAAGAGCTTGGTAACTTTCTGAAAACGCAAACGGGTTCTGGGATCATCTACGCTGCGACTCGCAAACGTTGCGAAGCGATCGTGGAGTGGGTTTCTCAGAAGTTGAAGATACAGATCGGTGCTTATCATGCGGGCTTGATGCCTGATCAGCGACGCGCGATTCAAGAGCGATTCATGAAGAATGAATTGCGAGTGATCGTGGCGACGAATGCTTTTGGAATGGGGATCGATAAACCGGATCTGCGCTTTGTGGTGCATTACAACATTCCAGGTTCGCTTGAAGCGTACTACCAAGAAGCTGGTCGTGCGGGGCGTGACGGAGCGGATTCGCAGTGCGTGTTACTGTACTCGTATCAAGATCGCTACATTCAAGAGTTCTTTATCGAGAACAACTACCCGGCTCGCGAAGTGATTCAGCAGACTTACGAGTTTCTGCAGAAGCGTGAAGAGGATCCGATCGAGTTGACGTTGGAGGAGATTCGCGACGCGTTGGGATTGCAGATATCGCCGGAAGCGATCGGCAGTGCGTTGCAGACGCTGTCACGCACGGATGTGATTGATCGCTTGGAATCGGGTGCGGGGCTGGCGAGTTTGAGGATCGATAGCAACTTGCCGACTTTGGTTGAGATGTTGCCGAAGGAAGCCAAGGTGCGGCGCAAAGTGCTGCGAGTGGTTGAGCGGATCATTGGCGATCGTCGCGGCGAGACGGTTTTCATTCACCCACGAACGTTGCTTCAAGCTTGCGAGATGGAGCGCGACGCGCTCAATCGCACTTTGCGCGAACTGTGCAAGATCGCTGAGTTCGACTACGTGCCGCCGTTTCGCGGTCGCGCGGTTCACTTTACTCGCCGCGATGTTCCGTTTGCGGATCTTGGAATCGATTTCGAGAATTTGCGGCGGCGCAAGGAAGCGGAGTACGATCGGCTGAATCAAGTGGTTCACTATGCGCAAGCGCCACTTTGTCGGCAGACGACGATCTTGCGTTACTTTGGCGACACAGAAGCTGAGAATTGTGGGCAATGTGATCGCTGTTGCGGCCAGCCTGGTTGGCCAAAATTTGTGGTTAAGATTCATCCACCGGTGCGTGAACAAGTCGCTGCATCGAATTCGTCGATTGCGCAGGCCTCTGCACAAGCCGCTGCACCGGAGACTCAGGTCGCAGAGAAAGAGTTGCCTGGAGTTGCGATCCCGCAACCATTGCAGACTGCATTCTTACTGCGGTTAATTGATGCAATCGAACGTATTCATGGCCGGTTAGGCAAGATCTTGATTTCGCAGTATTTGAGCGGTTCGCAGAATGCGAAAATTCAGAAACTACGGCTCCATCGTTTGAGCGGCTTTGGAATGTTGGAGGGATCGAAGCAAGCTGACGTGATGGAGTTGTTGGATTTGTTGCTGGCCAACGGACTGCTGAAACAACAGGAAGTGAACCGCAATCGACCAACTGTCGCAGTCGCGCCTGAGCTGGAGGATCCAAAGCAGCGTAGGTCTTTGGTAGCTGGTGTGCAGTTTCCTCCTAAGCTGTTAGCCAAGTTTGGTTCGGTGATTCTAAAGCAGGGGTCGGCAGAGAAGCCGGTTGCGCCCGTGGCTGCTCCAACGGTTCAGGCGACGCCACCAGATGCTAAGCCTGTGCGCGCGAACGATCAGTTATCGGACTTTTCGGAAGTCGTAAAGTCGAAAGCGGCACCGGATGTCGCTGGTCGGCAGGCCGATGTGACGGTAACGCGGGCTGACACGTCGAAGGAACGGCTTGCACAGTCGCCCGGACAAACGCCCTCGCAACTGGCTTCGCCCGCACCTGAGCAACTGTTCGAGAAGCGGGCAATTCAATCGCCTGAGGTTGTCGAGGACTGGACCTGGTCCGTAAAGTTGTTTACGTCAGGTCACGACTGGAATTCTGTGATGGCGATTCGGCGGATGACGGATATTGAATTGGCGGGGAGCTTGATCAGCGCACTGCAGCAGGGCGAGCGGATCGATCGCGGCTGGCTGGCAGCTCCGGATGGCGGTAACGATCGGACGGTAGGTCAACAGCGGGTGCACCGCGAATTGCAGCGCCGTTCGGCGGCTGGAGTTCGTTGAACCGCTTGGTTGGAACTCCTGGGATCGTTGGCGGAATAGTCCACGCCTGCTCACGAAAGTTGTAAAGTCGGGTAAAATGAAATGTTCGCGGTTCCGATTTAACGCCGCGCAATCTAACTGAGAGAAAGTTAAGGAATGGAAAAGCCCGAGCGGCCAACCACTGGCAAAACGAACGAAAAGCAACCGAGACGTACACAGGGTTGGTTGCTGTTAGTGATCATTCTGATGGCTTTCTTGCTGTTGAATTCATTGTGGGCTTCGCTTGCCTACGATGAGATTGATCACAGTTTTTTCCTTGGCCAGTTGGAAAAGAACAATATTCAGTTGTTGGAAATTAGTGGGACCGAAGCGGTTGGAACGTTCCGCATTCCGCCGGACAAGCCGTTGAAATTGAATGCCTCCGGCGAACCGATTCCGACCAAGACCGCCGATGGCCAACCCGCCAAGTTGAGCAAGAAATTCCGAGTTGAATTGGATCCAGACTGTTCCAAGGAGCAAATCAGGGCTGCGGAGTTGGAGAGTCGCAAGTCCGAAAAGCCGCTGCAAGTGCGCTATATCAGTTCCGCGCCGGCGCAGAACATGATGCTGTTCTTGTTGATTGGATTGCCCATCGTTGTGCTGGTGATCGCTTGGTTTATGTTTCGGCGTACGCGTGACCAGATCATGGGTGGCGGTGGGTTCCTGTCGAGCTTTAGTCGGTCGACTGCGAAGCGTTATGAACCTAACGATCAACAGACCACGTTCGCAGATGTGGCTGGACTGGAAGGCGTGAAGGCGGATTTGCAGGAGATCGTCGAGTTTCTCAAGAGTCCAGACAAGTTCCGTCGACTGGGCGGTCGCATTCCGAAGGGTGTGTTGCTGAACGGACCGCCAGGAACGGGAAAGACGTTGCTTGCGCGGGCTGTGGCGGGCGAAGCGGGAGTGCCGTTCTATTCAGTCAACGGTTCCGAGTTTATTCAGATGTTTGTCGGTGTGGGTGCGAGTCGTGTGCGCGATCTTTTCCAAACGGCAAAAGAGAATGCGCCGGCGATTATTTTCGTCGACGAAATTGATGCTGTTGGTCGTCAGCGCGGCGCGGGGCTTGGTGGTGGTCACGATGAACGCGAGCAGACGTTGAATCAAATTTTGAGTGAGATGGACGGCTTCACCGGAGTTGATTCGGTCATTGTGGTGGCGGCAACGAACCGTCCCGATGTGCTCGATCCCGCTTTGCTTCGGCCGGGTCGATTCGATCGACACATTACAGTCGGTCGCCCCACTTACAAAGGTCGGCTAGAGATTTTCAAAGTTCACACACGCGATGTTCCTTTGGACAACGATGTTGATTTGCGCCGGTTAGCGGCCGTTACGATCGGCTTGACGGGTGCGGACATTCGCAACGTGGTGAATGAAGCAGCGCTGTGGGCTGCTAGGAATGATAAGACTCGCGTGACGATGGTCGACTTCGATTACGCGCGTGATAAAGTGCTGATGGGTGCTAAACGCGAAGAAGTTCTGAAGCAAGACGAAAAAGAGAAAACGGCCTATCACGAAGCGGGGCACACTTTGGCCGCGTGGCTGTTAAAGGGAGCTCAGCGAGTACACAAAGTTACGATCGTTCCGCGAGGGCGATCGTTGGGCAGCACGCACATCGTTCCTTCGGAAGATCGTGTGAGCACGAGTGAAAGTGAGTTGCGAGACTCGCTGGTGGTGCTGTTGTCCGGCCGCGCGGCTGAGAAGATTGTTTACGACGAGATTACTGTCGGGGCGGAGAATGATCTCGAACGAGCGACTGGGACAGCGCGACGCATGGTAACTCACTGGGGCATGAGCCCAAGGTTGGGACCTGTTAGTTACAAGTCTTCAGAAGATGATCCGTTCTTGGGACGAGAGATGCACCAATCGCGTCCCTTTAGTGAACACACTCAGGAGACGATTGATGACGAGGTTTCTGTGATTTTAAATGAAGCCAGCGCCCGCGCGATGGAGTTGCTGAGCGAGCAACGCGAAAAGCTGGACTTGATTAAGGAAGCGCTCATCGATCGCGAGGAATTGACTGAGAAAGAGATTGAAGAGTTAATCGGAGTCTCAGTGCATGGTCCCTCCTCCGAAGCGTTCGATGTTCCTGCCGAGACGATAGCGCCAACTTGAGTGGAATTGCGGTCGATGTATGCCGAAGAAAAAGTCGCAAAGCAAGATCCGCACAGAGTTCCGCAAAAACCACCAAGGGCGTAAGCGAGCTACGGATTTAACTCGCAAGTATGAGCAGGATCAGCTAGGCGACATGAGTTCGCATGAACGCGTAAGCGGCAAAGGCGAGCTGACCAGGCATCGGACGGTGGTTGGACAGGTTTCAGCCTCGGGCAGCGATGGACTTGGGGTTGAGCTGCAGTTTGATGACCCGTCGATTATCACTGGGCGGGTTCTGCGAGTTCACGGTTTGAATTGCATTGTGCGCGCCGATGACGGGACGCAGCATAGCTGCGCCGTGCGCGGTTTGCTCAAGTCGCTCGCAACGGACCAGCGCCATGTGATTGCTGCGGGCGATCGTGTTTACTTCCGAGCGGAAGGAAGCAGTCAAGGAATCATTCTGGCGGTTCAGGAGCGGCACGGGGTTTTGAGTCGCACGAGCAAAGGCAAGCGACATATCATCGTTGCCAATGTGGATCTACTGCTGATTATTGCCAGCGCTGCGCAGCCTGATCTGAAACCTCATTTGGTCGATCGATTCCTGGTAACGGCTGAGCAAGCGAATCTGGAGCCGGTGATCATCATCAACAAAGTCGACTTGATCGATCCTGTCGAGTTGCAACCGGTGATTGGGGTTTATGCTCAGATGGGGTATCGCACTTTGATGGTCAGCGCGACGCGGGGTTGGGGCGTTGAGACGTTGCAACAGTTGGTGCGCGGTCGGCAAAGTGTGGTGACTGGGCAAAGCGGCGTTGGCAAAAGTTCGTTGCTGAATGCGATTCAATCGGGGCTTGCGCTGCGCGTGCAGCAGGTCAGTCGGGAGAATATGAAGGGCAAGCACACGACAACGACAGCCGAGTTAATTCCGTTGGCAGAGGGCGGATACTTAGTCGATACGCCGGGGATTCGGCAGCTTGAGTTATGGGACGTATCAGCCGCAGAGGTGTGTGGATTGTTTCGCGACATTCGGCCTTACGTTAGCCACTGTCGTTTTTCTGACTGCACGCATATTCATGAAGTCGACTGTGCGGTGCTCGAAGCGGTTGCGGATGGTCGCATCGATCCACGTCGCTATAACAGTTATGTGCACCTGATTGAAGATCCTGGTGCTTCGTTCTAGTGCCATCTCGGCGGGCCAATTTGAGATAACTCAGCCGACAGGATGTGCTGTGGTTTGTGTGCTTTGGTTACTTCGAGTCTTTGCGACGTCGTCAGTCGGCCCTTGATGAGTGACTTCGTTCGCACTGGTAGAGCCCAGTGGCACACGGATGAAGTTCTGGTGGTGAGGTCTGTACGGTTTGTAAGGTCTTTCGTGTGGCTGAAATGCACTTGAAGAGATGTGCTTTCTGAAATCCGGCTGTTCAGCACAACCTACACTTCAACTTAGGAGCCAGATTTGCGATTTCTTTTCGCGGATGGCGCATGAGTTACAAATTCTAGTGCGGTAACTGAGCAAACCCATGAGTGATAAAGCAGCCGCGGCACCGGAGCAGCATGCTAGCAAACCTTCGATGCTGCCAAAGATCATTATCTCTGGCTTTATCAGCTTTGTCGTCATTGCTGAAACGCTGATCTTTTTCTTTATGGTTCCGAGTGGCGACGAAGTGGCTGCGCTGGCCGAATCGCAACTGATCAAGAAGCTCGAAGCTCACATGAGCGACGAGGGAGAGCATGTTGTCGACGAGGATGAAGACAAGATTGTTGAGTTTCGCTTGGGCGAGTATGGTGTTTCCTTCGTTCCGCCGGGTGCTGATCGAAATTATCGAGTCGAGTTTCGTTTGTTTGGGACGGTGAAGGCGAAGGACAAAGAGCATGTGGAAGCGTTGTTTACGGAAAAGATGGGACGCTTTCGCCATCGGATGATTCTGGAGATTCGCAATGCGACGCTCAGCGAGTTGACGGAGAACGAATTGGGCTTGATTCAAAGACGTATTTTTGTGACAAGTAACGAGATTCTCGAAGAACCGATTCTGTTGAGTGTCGGTTTTCAAGATTATCAACTCACGGAAGAGTAATTGATCCATTGACCGGACCGTTCTGGCAAGTTTTGCAATTCAGATTGTAAGTAGCGAAGCTCGTCCGGCGTTTCGCTCTATACCGCGTTACGCAGGGAAGCGATGACACCTGAGGAAATTGAAGAACTTCTGCAAGCGAGCAAAGCTGGGGGCGCGACGCCCACGAAACCCGCTGCGCCGAAAGTAGCAGCTCCTGAAGTCGCGGATGAACCAGAACCGCCTGCGCCGGTTAAGCGTTCTAGCTCCGAGCGAACCGAATCTAAAGCGGCTCAGTTGCTCGAAGAAGCTGAATCGGCATTGAACCAAATCGATGCGCCGATGGCACGCCCTTTCGAGTTGGAAGACTTGATCGGTAATGGTGGACCGCCAGAGAAATGCTCGATTGATCTGCTGCGCGATGTGGATTTGGATTTGAAGATTGAACTCGGGCGCACGCACATGTTCTTGGAGGACGTGCTGAAGTTGCGCAAGGGCTCGGTCGTGACGCTTGATAAGTTGGCGGGTGATCCCGTTGATCTTTACGTAAATGGTCGCTTGGTCGCTCGCGGCGAAGTGCTTGTACTGAATGATAATTTTTGCGTTCGAATCGCTGAGTTGGTTGGCTCGGATACGATCTTTCGAGATACGTAGCTGAGTTGGTAACTTACCAGTTAATACTGCGTCGCCCACACGCAACCTGAATCCCGCAATTCAAGTTCGTGACGAGCGACCCGTTCGAAGCTCACTGGTTCGAACGCTGATCGACAAGGAAGTCGACATGAGACCCGTTGGCAAATTCGTTTGCTGCTTCGCCATTTGTGTTGCCAGCCTAGCGACGGCGCAGAACAACGAGCTGAACTATCCAGCTCCGACTATTCACAACAGTGGACAGCGTGTTGCTGCCGTCCCGCTACCGCCTTTAAATTCGACTAGCGCGGTACCGAATCAAGGCTCCAACGCGGCTTGGGTTAGTGAACGAACGCCGAACGTTTCTCCTGCGAGCTACGCAGCGCCAATCGCGACTGCGGCACAAGCAACACCAACTGCCACACGCACGCCATTGAATCCACCGAAAGCGCAGGCGATCACCGATTCAAGCAAGTCGTCGAGCGGCAATACGATCAGGATGCTGTTCTCAGTTGGCTCCAGTTTGCTAGTTGTCATCGGGTTGTTCTTGGGTGTTGCTTGGTGTTATCGCAAGACGCTGAACACATCGATGGGCGGTCTGCCAAAGCATGTGGTCAACGTGATCGGTCGAACCGCTATAGCACCGCGGCAACAACTGCTTTTGATTCGATTTGGATCCAAGTTAGTGCTCGTCAGTATGGTGCAAGGCGAAACTCGAACGATCAGCGAAATCACAGATCCGCTTGAAGTCGATCAGTTGGCCGGAGCGTGCGAGAGTCATCAACCGCACAGTTTGACGAATTCATTTCGCAGCATACTTAACCAAAACGGCGGAGGTGCAGTATGATCGCTCGACGCATCAGCTGGATGATAAGCTTCGCGGTGTTCATGGGTGCATTTAGTGGCGATAGTGCAGTGTTTGCACAATCCGGCTTGCGATCCCAAAGTCTTTTGAACGCAGAAAGCAATTCCGCGACCGACTCACCGAATCGCGATGAGATCGATTCGGGCAAGACTCTTTTCGAGCGTATTTCCGAGCGGGCAGGGCAGGGCGGGGACGAAGCGTCTGTTTCGTCTTTTTTGTTGAGTGGCCCGGAGAAGTGGACGAGCCGCGAAGGGCTATCGAGTAGTTTGCAAATCTTAATGTTGCTAACTGTGCTAAGTCTGGCCCCAGCCGTTTTGCTGATGACGACATGCTATGTGCGCATCATCGTAGTGCTGGGATTGCTGAGGCAAGCGCTTGGCACGGGACAATTACCGCCTAGCCAAGTGATCACTTCGATTTCGCTGTTCATGACCCTGTTCATTATGACGCCGGTTTGGAACGAAGTTTATACCGAGGCGATTGCACCTTACACGGCTGAAGGATCGACGATGTCGATGGAGTCGGCGTGGGAAGCTGGCATCGATCCCGTTCGCCGTTTCATGAGTCGTCAGATTGACATGGCCAACAATCATGACGATGTGCATCTGTTTTTTAGTTACTACAGTCCTGGTGCGACGCCTCCGGAGAGTTTTGAAGAAGTGCCGTTGCGAGTGCTGTTACCGGCTTACATGTTAAGTGAGCTGAAGACCGCATTCTTGATGGGGTTTCAGATCTTCTTGCCGTTTCTGCTAATCGACCTCGTTGTCGCAGCGGTTACTATTTCGATGGGCATGATGATGTTGCCGCCAGCGATGATTTCGTTGCCGTTCAAGCTGCTGTTGTTTGTGTTGATCGACGGTTGGCATCTTGTGGTTGGCATGTTGCTCGAGAGTTTTGGAACACAAGTTTGACGCGTGACACGTAGCGAGGCGATTTTATGGAAACTAGCAACGCAGTTGAATTGGTACGTCAAGCGGTGTTTACCGCGATGATGATCGGCGCACCGCTATTGATCGTTGGCATGATCATTGGATTGGTGGTGAGCCTGTTGCAAGCGCTGACGCAAATTCAAGATCAAACGTTGGCGGCGGTTCCCAAGATCGTGGGTATGATCCTTGCATTGATATTCTGTCTACCTTGGATTGCAGATCGCATGGTCGAATACACGAAGCGGACTTACACGCAGATTCCGGAAGTCATCAGTCGATGAACGATGCGCTGTTATCACTGTTGAGTCAACCGTTATGGGTTTTCCTGGCAGTGCTGGCGCGCGTTAGTCCACCGCTGATGATGGCTCCGCCGACACGTTCGGCTTCTGTTCCGATGCGGGTGCGAGCTGGAATTGCTATCGGATTGTCGGCGTTGATTGCACCGCTCGCTTACAGCAATGCGTCGCCGATTCCGCAAGACTTGATCAATATCGTATTGGGTCTTACGGGCGAAGTGATCCTCGGTTTGTTGCTGGGAAGTATCATTTTACTTGCCGTGACGAGTCTTCAAATTGCGGGACAGATGGTTGGCAATTTAGCGGGGTTGGATCTAGCCACGAGCGCGGATCCGAACACCGACGAAGAGATGCCGGTGATTGCGAACATGTTGGGTTGGTTGGCGACCGCAATTTTCGTCGTGCTCGGTGGGCATCGACAACTGCTCGATTGTTGCATGGAAAGCTACGCGAACTATCCTGCTGGCGTTGTGCAGTTTCAGACAAGTTGGCTGGATGAGCTTGATGGAATCCTCAGGCATACGTTCTTGATTGGGATTCGAGCGGCTGCACCGCTGGCGGTCGCCCTGCTGCTTAGCAACTTGGTCGCTGGCTTGCTTGCGAGAACTCTTCCGCAACTGAATGTGCTCGCAATTGGATTCAATATTAACGCGATGACTTTGTTGTCGGTACTCGCGATTTCGATTGGCGGTATCGGCTGGGTTTATCAAGTCGAGTTGTCTGCGTGGCTCGAGAGTTGCCACCGCATAGCGCAAGGCGGAGGAAGCTAGTTGGGGGACAGCGGTGGAGACAAAAAGCACGATGCAACTCCGCATCGCCGCCAGAAGGCGCGCGAGCAGGGGCAGATCGCGCGCAGTCAGGACCTCGGATCGGCGCTTGTTCTGTTAATCGCTGTGGTGGTACTTGGTTGGTGGGGACCAAATGTTGCCAACACTTTGGCCGAGATCATGATCGCCGCCTTCAAGCAATCCGACTACTGGACCATAAGTAATCGATCGGCCACGGGTTTGATCAACATCAGCTTCATGCATTGCCTTTACGCGGTTCTGCCGATCATGCTCAGCGTTTGTGCGGTCATCCTTATCAACAACTGGTTACAGGTGGGATTCTTGTTCTTGCCCGAAAAGCTCAATTTGGACTGGAACCGAATCAACCCTCTATCTGGACTCAAGCGATTGTTCGATCTGCCCAACGTGGCTCGCATCGGCTTTGGGATTCTCAAAATCGGCTTGGTGATCGTGGTGATTGCTCTCGGTATTTGGGGGCGATGGGAGACCATACTTGGTTCACAGCAGTTAACGGCTGGCGAAGTGGCAACGTTGATCTGGAATACAACGCTGGATATGTGCATGCGCACCGCGGGAATGTTGTTGGTCTTGTCGATCTTTGATTACGGATTTCAGTGGTGGAAGATCGAGCAAGATTTGAAGATGACGGATGAAGAAGTCCGTGAAGAGATGAAGATGATGAATGGCGATCCTCAGATTGCCGCCAAGCGCCGCGCGTTCCAACGTCAGTTGATGATGAACCGCATACAATCAACTGTACCCAAAGCGGACGTTGTCATTACTAACCCAACTGAGTTGGCGATTGCGATTCAGTTTGATCCAAAGACGATGCCAGCGCCGATTGTGCTCGCCAAGGGCGCGGGTGAAGTGGCGGCTCGGATTCGTAAAATCGCTTTGGAGCACGGCGTTCCGGTTGTCGAACGCAAGCCCCTGGCTCAAGCACTTTACAAGACGGTTGATATCGGTCAGATCGTACCCGTTGATCAATACAAAGCGGTCGCCGAAGTCTTGCGTTACGTCTACCAGTTGCAAGGCAAGAAGATTCCGGGCATCGATTCTTAAACTTGCATCTTAAAAAGCTCGCGCCGGATCAAGCTTAGTGGATAGGGGCTTTCGTTTTACCAGATGGTTTGGGAGTCGTCGTTTGGCTGTGTGATGCGTTGTTGTGTGACTCGGGATGTACGGATGACTTGGTGGCGTGTGCATCTTCTCGTTTGGCGCCAACTGTGTTGACTGGTTGGAAGTCGTTGATCGTTTCCGATAGCAAGAACACTTCGACGCGAGAATTCTTCGACGGATCTTGATTCTTGGGGTCTAGTGCCAGCGGTTCGTGCGGGCCAGCTACACTGACGCGCAGCCGAACTTCATCAATTTTGTTGTCGAGCAAAAATCGTTTTACGGCTAGGCAGCGCTTATAGCACAAGTTCCAGAGTGCATCCGAGTTTGTGCCATCGTCGTCGAGTGTGGGCGTGACGTGACCACGAATATCAATTTTGTGAGGCAACCCGACGAACTGCGGGATCGTCTTCTTCAGTCGCTCGCGACCCTCTTGATCCAACTCTGCTGAACCCAGTTCGAAGACAACAATGGTTCCGGCGGTCGAACGATCGGGTTCGCGAATGGTGACCAGCTTCGGTTGCTCGCAGTCCGGTGCTTCCGGATCATCGTGAGGGACTTCACGCGGATTGCTGCCGTCGAACTTCTTGCCAGGGTCAATCTGCCCAGCTTTCGGTTTACTGAGCGTGGGCTTGCGACCTTTCTTTGAGTTCATGATGGTCTTGGCCCACGGATCCTGAAAGTACTCAGCAACCGCTTCCTTCTTTTCAGCGTCTTGACCCACCAGCCACATCACCATGAAGAAGGCCATCATCGCGGTTACGAAGTCAGCGTACGCAACTTTCCATGCACCACCACCTTTACCGGCCATTGTTCAATCCTTTGCATGTCATGGAAGCACCGCTGAGTTGACGCGAGACGGGCGCGGTAAGTTAAGCTGAGAAGCCCAGCCTCACAGGTGAGTCTTCAGTGCGTCAGTCGCTGATCGTGTCGACCTCTTTAAACATCTCATCGAGCTTTTCAGCAGACGGTCGTACGTCAGGCGGAAGTCCGCGTCGAGCTGCTTCAACGGCGATCTTGGGAGGCATGTCGTTCATGTAAGAGGTAACAGCGAATGCGACTGTGCGCAGGAAGATCGATTCGTTGATGCCCATGAACTCAAGCTTGCCTACGAGTGGAGCGATGAAGCCGTAGGAGAGCAAAATCCCCAAGAACGTACCGACCAGAGCGGCACCCACTTTGTGACCGATTTCGGCAGGAGGTCCGTTGATGTGTTCCATCGTGATAACGATACCAAGCACCGCGGCCACAATTCCGAAGCCCGGCAAACCGTCGGCTGTCTTGGCGAGCACACCCATCGGCGCATGGTGTGCGTCTTCAGCGGCTTTGATTTCGAACTCAAGCAGCGTGCCCATCTGAGCTGCATTGACACTGCCGTCGACCATTGGACCGAACGCACCTTTGATAAACTCGGATGCATGGTGATTGTGTGCGATCAGCGGATAACGTTTGAAGACTGGGCTATCGTGAGGATTCGCGATGTCCTGTTCGATCGCCAGCAACCCATCGCGGCGGGCTTTGCGAAACAACTGGTAGAGTAATTTGAACAGCTCCTCATACATTGCTTTCGAGAAGGGATTGCCCTTCACCGTTTGCAGGAGCCCTTTCGCTAAGTCCTTGAGAACGTTCATCGGTGACATCACGATCATCGCGCCGAGCGCGGCGCCACCGATCGTCACAATTTCCGACGGGTGAACGAGCGCACCGAAATGACCTCCCGCCATCGAAAATCCGCCTAAGACGGAACCCACTACCACTATGAAACCAACGATGGTCAACATTACAAAGCCTCGTTGTTCGATTGCCCCGCAAGCATCGCAGATGACGATACTCCTTGATCAACTCATCGTCTGGAGTGAGCGTCATCTTCAGCGCAATGACTTAAACGACGTATGCCGACCAAACTGAAAAGCAGGCGGTGAGGTTCCAGACGGTAAGTAGGGATTCAATCGATTGGCGGACTTTGACGGATTTGACTGATGTGCCAGGTGAATCAGGCGTCTGCATGCAATCTCGGATTCCTTCAAAATGCGACAGTCAGCGAGAGTCTGGTGCGTTCCCTGATTAACCAGATTGCTTGACGGCCAGGCAGCCGGTGGCTAGTATCTAGCCCATGCGTAAAAGTTCGTCTCAACATAAGAACGGTTTTTCGGTTACCTGGTTGCTATCCGGGGTGCTGCTCGCGTGTTGTCTATTGAATTCAGTGCCGCTGTCTAAGGCGGCACTTGTCTGTGCGGAAGAGCGTGTTGTCGAGTTGGAAATCGACGATGAACGATCCGAACCGCGGGGACCGGACTTTATCCTCTTTACCCAGATCGAAGAAAGATCTACCTCTCAAGCCTGGCATGAAGTCCAGGTTTTCACCTGCTCGCTGACCGGTCAGGTCGACCTTTTGCTGAATTTCGAGCGCGGACCACCGAGCTGCTAATCGACTGTGGGCTACAGCTTGCACGACTCTTTTACTAGTACGAAGTGACAGCGGTAGCGCCTGAACTGTGAAGTTCTCTGAATGCCAGTTGCTACGTTTTGCGGTCGGTAGATTTCCTGTATGGGATCACCAGACCAGCCGTTTTCGTTCGTGTTGCGATGGCTTCTGCGCGATCGGATCGAATGGCGTGACTCGCAATCGAACTGCGCGGATTTTTGATAGAGATTGAGTTCGACGAAAGGGTTGTTAAATGACATTAACTCTCGAACAGATTGCGCAAGCGGTTAGCGAGGCCGCCGGTTTGTTGCCGCGTCAGGGTCCCATAACCAAGTTTGCGTTCTTAAATCCATTGCAAGGACTTGAGCACGAGCACTTCGATGAAGTCATGAGGCACGTTGGATCGGTCTACGGTAATGAGACTTATCTCGATGACAATCGCTATCGTCAGAAGCTCTGGCGGGGACGCATTGTCGAGAGCGATCTGCGCGAGGTGCTTACCGAAGAACTAGGCGCACGTGCGAATGAGAAAGTGGTTAACTTGACCGATCGCATTGAACTGCGACTCGCGATGTTGCTGAATCCGCTGCACTTCGGAGAACGACGAGAGCTCGACTGGGTACTTGCTGAAACTGAGTCATTAAAACAGTTTCGACCAGAAGTCTCTGTCGCCGATAGAGATCGCTTGCTGAGTCAGTATGCTCATTGGGCAATTCAAACACGACCGTCGGCTTCAATCACAACGATCGCCGAGCTGCTGGGGTTGTCAGAAGTTAAACTGCGACAGTTACCGGATACAGATTTTCGTGATGCGGTACCGAAGCCCCGCTGGGAAACTATCTATTTGCACACGTTGTGGAAGATCATTCTTGAAGGTGTACGCAGCAGTCGCAAAGACCGATTACTAAAGACTGAATCGATAGAAGCTTGCGAATCTCAAAGTTCCTCGATCTTGTCGCAGCCTCGCATGGGTGAGTTTCTCGTTGCGTGTGCAGACAGTCGCGTCGATTCGTTGATGATTCAGTTTACGGCCGCGTTTTTGGATCAGGGGTATGCATCGTCAGCACTGCCGGCTGTTGAGTCAGGTTATTGGCAGTGCTTCCAAACCCTCTATTCGCGGCCCTCGCGACTTGCTCCAAAGTGGCGAAAGTCGCTTGCGAGCGAGTTGCAGTTGATCGCGCAAGCGGCCACTGCACCGCTAGAGAGCATCCGGTGTTCACTTCAGAGTATGAATGTAGGTGCGGATGAAACCGCAGCTTTTATCTCCGCTACACTGCTCTCGCTGCGCGGTTATGCCGGGATGATTTGGCAAACGGAAACGCGTCCGGACTTGTTTCGGAAGGCTTCGCCGCCGGGAACGTTGATTGAGTTTCTCGCTGTTCGGCTCTTGCTGCTGAAGCTTGCTCGTCTTCAACCGGAGAGAAAGCCAGCGAGTTCTTCGTCAGTCAATACGCGATTGATGGATTCAGTTAAACCTGGTGGTATCGACTCCGAACAACTCGCGTTTCTTCTGTTTGAGCTTGCGCAGGTTTTGCAATGGACGCCCAAAACGTTGGCTGGACTTTCGCGCGATCAGTGGATCACGCTAACTGGCGAAATGGATGAATTTGGCGATCATCAGCGGCGGAAGATCTTTCATGCAGCCTTTGAACGCCAGCTTGCAAAGATGGCTTTGCGTTCATTTTGGATTCGTACAAACGAGCCAACGGTACAACCGAAGCTGCCGAGCTTACAGGTCGTTTGTTGTATTGATGCTCGTGAGGAGTCGTTGCGAAGGCATCTAGAAGAGCTGGATCCATCGGTTGAAACCTTCGGTATCGCTGGGTTCTTTGGCGTTGCCATGTACTATCGCGGTGCAGGTGACGCAGATTTTTCCGCCCTTTGTCCGATCATCATGAAGCCACGACATTGGGTAACTGAAGACGCAGTTTATTCGCTTGAGCAGGTGGATCGAACTCGCGCCAAAGCGCGGCGGTTTCTCGGAACTGCGCAGCGTCGATTTCAGTCGCAGTCACGCGGCTCTATCGGCGGTGCGATTATGTCGACACTGGTCGGCCCGTTAGCAACCATTCCGATGTTAAGTCGCATATTGTTGCCGCGCACAACTGCCATGATGAATCAAACTGCGCGACAGTTTATTGCTCCGCCAACGATAACACGGCTGAACTTGGAACGCTCTGCTGACTTTGATCCCGCGAAACCGGTCTCAAACAACGACGGCACTGTTAATGACGCGGGGGTGGGATTCACACTGGAAGAGATGACGGAATTGGCCGAGCGCGCGCTACGTGACATCGGATTAACGGCGAATTTTGCACCGCTTATTCTGCTGCTTGGACATGGTTCCAGTTGCATCAACAACCCTCACGAGTCGGCTTATCATTGCGGAGCTTGTGCAGGTAACGCCGGGGGGCCTAATGCTCGAGCGCTGGCGATGATGTTGAACGATGTGCGAGTCCGGCGCAATCTATCCAACAGCGGAATAGCGATACCAGATGAAACGCACTTTATCGGTGGCCAGCATAATACGGCAACTGAAGAGATGATGTTCTTCGATCTCGAGTTGCTGCCAACTCGGAAAGTCAAACAGGTACGTGCGGCGAGCCAGTTGTTGGCTGAAGCAGCTCGACGCAATGCGCATGAACGCTGTCGTCGGTTTGAATCGGCGAATCTGACGATCACGAACAAAGATGCACTTTTACATGTGCAGAATCGAAGTGAAGACTTGGCGCAAACGCGTCCTGAGTACGGCAACGGCAGCAATGCGATCTGCTTTGTAGGAAGACGGCAGCGCATTCGTGGTCTGTACCTTGATCGTCGTTCTTTCCTCATGTCCTACGACGCTTCGCAAGATTGCGACAAGTCATTGATCCTAGCTCGAATTCTTGCTGCGGTCGTTCCGGTGTGTGAGGGGATCAATTTGCTGTATTCCTTTTCGGCGATCGACCCGAGTGGATGGGGATCGGGAACGAAACTGCCCCACAACATTACATCACTTGTTGGCGTTATGGATGGAGCGGCAAGTGACTTGAGGCCTGGTTTGCCGTGGCAGGGCGTTGATATTCACGAACCGGTTCGCTTGCTGTTCATTATCGAAGCGACTCCCGAGTCGCTATTAAAGTTGATGAAAGAGAATCCCACGCTCAACAATATCTTTCGCAATCACTGGGCGCATCTAGCAGTACTCGATCCGCGATCAAACCAAATACATCGCTTTAGCAAAGATCGTTTTGTGGTGTACGAGCCCGACGCGCGAGAAACGAAACTGAGCGACTTGCCGACTGCCGCTCAGTCGCGCGACTGGTACGAAGGAAAACGAGAGCACTTGCCTTTCGCATTCATCAAAGCGGTGGAGCGAGAGCCTTCGATGTCAATGTCGACGATTGATGCAACTACAGCGGATGCGCTCGATGCGAGGGGGCTTATATGATCATGTACGCTTGTGGATTGACCGTGGTTGCGGCTCCTGCGGTGCTGGTGCTGTTGACTGGGTTGTCGCTGTTGTTGGGAATTCGGCTTGGTGAACGCAATTTAGGTCGCTTGACTCAGATTTTGGTTATTACCGCAACGCTGGCTGCTACAACATTGTTAATCAGGATGCTGCTGAAGGGTGAAGTGCAGTACACCTTGGAACTGGGTCGTTGGGTGGATTTACCCATTGAGCACTTTCATTTTACGTTCACGTTTCTTTTCGATCGGCTCTCGATACCCTTCGTGGTGCTTTCACTAGTGCTCTGTGGAATCATTGGTGCATTCGCGAGCCGTTACTTGCATCGCGATGAAGGTTATTCGAGATTTTTCTTTTTGTACGTGATCTTCATGTTGGGGATGGTGCTCTCTTCCGTCGCGGGAACGATTGAAACGATGTTCCTGGGTTGGGAGTTAGTGGGGCTGTCATCGGCTCTGCTAGTGGCGTTCTTTCAGAATCGGATCAATCCAGTTGTCAACGGTCTGCGAGTGTGGAGCATCTACCGCTTTGCTGACAGCGCCTTTCTTTTGGCTGCGTTGGTACTGCATCATTTGACTGGTGGCGGCGAGCTCGACTTGATGATGGGGCACAAGCCTTGGCCGGAGAGTGCTTGTCTTATCGAGCCATCGCAAGCATTGTTAGTGGGACTGCTGCTCTTGGTCGCAGCCGCGGGGAAGTCGGCGTTGGTACCATTCTCCGGTTGGCTGCCGCGGGCAATGGAGGGTCCGACTCCATCGAGTGCCATTTTCTACGGAGCTTTGTCGGTGCATCTTGGGGCTTATCTGTTGTTGAGAGTTAGCCCCATGCTGGACCAGTCTCCGGTGCTTCAATATGTTATCGTTGCGGCGGGATGCGTTACGGCCGTTTATGCGGGGCTGACCGGGCGCGTACAAACTGACGTCAAAAGCGCGCTGGCTTTTGCGTCGCTGTTGCAAGTAAGCATCATCGTCATAGAAATCGGACTTGGTTTTCGCTACATAGCCTTGGTTCACATCATTGGTCACGCTTCGATGCGTTCGCTGCAGTTGCTGCGCGCACCCTCTGTGCTTCGCGATCATCGCAAGTTAGAAGACGATCTGGGACGAACACTATCTCAAAGCCAATCCTCCCCGCGAAGCAAAGCAGTTACTGCCTTTCGACTTTGGCGATATCGATTCGCCATTGAACGAGGTTACTTGGATACCGTCTTGGATGAGTGGATTGTAGCGCCAGTCGTCGCGCTGTTTCGTTGGTTCGATCGGATGGAGCGAAGTTTGGTTCGTCGTCTTTCAGGTAAGCCGCGACTGGTAAACCCGCCCTCAGGCGATCTTGGAGTGTTGACTCCAATCGACGTTGACTCGACTACTGTTGAAGTGGAGGTACCATGATCAGTGAATTGCATTTACCGTGGTTGGAGATGTCGATCATTGTCCCTTTGATCGCAGCCATGTTTTGTTTTCGAGTTCAAAGTCAATTCACTGCGCAGCGGGTTGCGATTGCGGCGAGCGGGGTCACGTTCGCATTGACGCTTGGCGAGTGGTTCGACTTTAGCACGCTTGGCACATTCTCGGCACAGGATAGCGGTAGCGTCGTATTTATGCTGTTTGGCAGTGAATTTTTTGTGATCGACGAGCTGACCGCTCCGTTGCTACCAAAGGTTTCGTTGCTATTTGGATTGACCATAATCGCGACGATGCGGTCCAAGGCGCAGCGATTTTCATTTGGCAGAACGTTGCAGGCCGAGGCGATTATCTTGGCGATCTTGAGCTGCACGTACGTGCCGTTGCTGATCATCTTGCTCATGATCAGCGCCATTCTTCCCTGGATGGAAATGCGGTCGAGGGGTGCAGACACTCGCGTTTACACGATTTGCATGACAACTCACATAGGGTTGTTAATCAGTGGTGTCCTTTTGCTTTGGCTTGGAGGCGAGAGCTCGATCTTTGCCAACATTGCCGCTTGTTTACTAGTGCTTTCCGCCATGATCCGCGCGGGAATTTTTCCTGGTCACTTTTGGATTGTCGATATGTTTGAAAAGTCGACGTTTGGTACAGCCATACTCTTTGTTGCACCGATGACGGGCGCGTATGTTGTCATGCGTATGGTTTTGCCAGCGGTGCCGGTTTGGGCTTTGCACGGCGTTGCGATACTATCGTTGCTGACTGCCGTGTACGCGGCTGGCTTAGCACTGGTACAGATTGAAGCACGGCGGTTCTTTGCTTACTTATTCATTAGCCATTCATCGCTAGTGTTAGCTGGCTTAGAGATTGCGAATCCGATCGGTATGACTGGTGCTCTCTGTATTTGGTTGGAAACTGGATTGTCGCTTGGGGGATTGGCCTTGATTCTCCGCGCGGTTGAGGCTCGAATTGGCCGCATTTCGCTCGACCAGTTTCATGGGCTGTTTGATCACGTCCCGCATTTGGGGTCGTTGTTTCTACTGACGAGTCTCGCTTCTATCGGATTCCCAGGTGGACTGGCATTTGTTGGTATGGAGTTGCTAGTTGAGGGAACGGTGGAGGTGTACCCGATTGTGGGAGCGATCATTGTCTTAGCGGCAGCATTGAATGGTGTTGCGGTCTTGCGAGCTTACTTTCGAATTTTTACCGGTACTCGTCACATCGCAACTGTGTCCTTGACCGCTCGACTTTCCGAACGCATTGTTGCAATAACCTTGAGTCTCCTGATACTGGGAGTCGGTATTTGGCCTGGATCTGCGATTCGCTCGCGCTATCACGCCGCTGAAACATTACTTCGCATACGCAAAGAATCGGGTATCGAAAGTAATACCTCGCACCACATCGCTTCACCCCAACACCGCGTAGTGGTGTACAAGACAGAAGAGCATGTTAATCATGAATGAATCGAAGAGTTTAATGTCTACTGTTCCTCGCGACCTCATTGCGGGGACGATCGTTTTTCTGGTGGCCTTACCACTTTGTTTAGGGATTGCGCTCGCTTCCGGTGCTCCGCTCTTTTCTGGCTTGATCGCGGGCATCGTTGGTGGAATCGTCGTCGGTGCATTAAGTGGTTCGCACACCAGTGTCTCGGGACCCGCTGCTGGACTCACCGCTATTGCTGCGGCGCAGATTGCTGCGTTAGGGACCTTCGAAGCATTCCTGATGGCGGTTGTGATTGGCGGGGTCATTCAAGTCATTATGGGAGTGGTTCGTGCTGGAGCGTTGTCGGCATTCTTCCCCTCGAGCATCATTAAAGGACTGTTGGCGGCGATCGGAATCATATTGATCATCAAGCAAACGCCTTACCTGCTCGGTCACGACATGGTTCCGAAAGAGTCGACGCATGGCCACGCGAATATTCTCGAGCAGATTGCAAGGATCTTTACGGGCGAGATCCACTGGGGCGCGTTTGTCATCGGTGCACTTTCGCTTGCGCTGTTGATCACTTGGGACAAGATCAAGGCGCTCAAGCAATCGCTAGTGCCTGCTCCTCTGGTTGTCGTCTTACTGGGGGTTGCACTTAGTTTATTGCTGAAAGCGATTGGGGGTGAATTAGCGTTAAGCGACCAAGCGAGATATATGGTAACGGTGCCGGTATCTGAGAGTATTAGTAGTTTCTTTGGCCTGGTGAAACTGCCCGATTTTACGCAATTGCTGAATCCTGGGGTGTATGTGGCTGGTGTGACGATCGCTATCGTAGCTTCGCTGGAAACACTGCTTAACCTCGACGCAGTCGATAAGCTCGATACACAACAGCGACTCTCGCCACCTAACCGAGAACTGTGGGCTCAAGGTATCGGAAACATCACCTGTGGGATGTTGGGTGGGATTCCAGTTACCAGCGTTATTATTCGCGGCTCGGTCAATGTTAACGCGGGTTCTCGAACGAAACTCTCAGCCGTTTTTCATGGTGTGCTGCTTCTGTTTTGTGTGATGCTGGTTCCAGCCTATCTGAATATGATTCCGCTTTCCTGCCTGGCAGCAATCTTGTTGATCACAGGATTTAAATTGGCCAGTCCAAAACTATTTCGCCAGATGTGGAGTGAGGGAGTCTATCAATTTCTACCTTTCATCATCACGTTGGTTGCGATCGTTACAACTGATTTGCTAATCGGTGTTGTGATTGGCATGGTCGTAAGCTTGCTTTTCATTCTCAAAAGCAATCTAACTCAGCCGGTTCGCCAGGTCATCGAAACACACGTCGGTGGACAGATTCATCATATTGAGTTGGCGAATCAAGTTAGCTTTTTAAACAAAGCAGCACTTGAAAGGGCGCTGCGCAGCGTACCGTCAGGAGCCGACGCGATACTTGATGCCCGCAGCAGCGACTATATCGATCCAGATGTGTTGAGTTTCATTCGCGAGTATAAGGAGATCACCGCGCCAGCTCTTGATGTTCGGTTGAGTCTGCGAGGCTTTCGCGAACACTACAACATGGCGGACGATGTGCAATTCGTTGACTTTACGCCCCGTGAGTCGCAGGCCCAGCTAACGCCCGCTGGCGCTTTGAAAATTCTCAAAGAAGGAAACGAGCGCTTCGCATCAGGTAGGGGATTAGATCGAAATCTACAGAACCTGAAGATCGCTGAGTTTAGTAGTTTGCAACCGCTGGCAGTCGTCTTCAGCGGTGTCGATGCTCGAATGCCTGCTGAACTGGTGTTCGATTTGCGGCTCGGTGAATTGGTGAGCATCCGGTTGGCAGGTAATGTCATTGGTCCGCGAGTGCTTGGAAGTATGGAGTACGGTTGCTTGGTGAACGGCGCGAAGCTGATTGTGATTATGGGAAGTACCTTCAGCGGTCTAATCAAGCTTACGGTGGAGGAGTCCACAGGCCGCAATCGAAAAGTGGACGCTTCCAATCTGAACAGCATTGTGGACGAGATTCAGCAGTCCATTGAGAGTCGTGAGTTAGAGGTTCTGAAGTCAGGATCACCAACGGACGAACAGTCAATTCTCGGAACAATTGCGCATCGAAATGTCACTCGAGCGTTGCAGCAAGTACTAGAACAAAGTCCAAGCATTAAACAGCTTGTTGATGAAAAGAAAGTCGCACTGATCGGTGCGATCTACAACTCTTCAACAGGCAGAGTCGAGTTCTTACAGGACAGAGCGTTTGGTCTTTAGAAACTAAGGGCAATCCTTCAATGCGGATGTCAGTTGGTTGATCTGCGAAGCAGTGTGTGAGACGCTCAAACTGATTCGCAAGCGACATTTGCCTGCTGGTACAGTCGGCGGACGAATCGCTGGCACGAACAGTCCAGCGGTTCGCAAGCGTTCACTGATTGCCAACGTCTGCGATTGATCGCCTATTACGATCGGGATGATGGGGCTGTCATATCCAAGCACGGTCCAGCCCTGGGCTCGCAGAATTTCTCGCAACGCGATCGCATTGCTGCGCAGTTGGCTGCGCGATTCTTGCATAACCGAAAGCACATCGATCGCTGTCGATGCTGCCTTCAAGACACTGCTTGGCAACGCGGTACTGAACATGTAGGCGCGTCCAGAATTTGCGATGAACTCGATCAGCGAATGCGAACCGCAAGCGAAGCCTCCCAAGCAACCTACGGCTTTGCTGAGTGTTCCGAGCTTGCACAGTACTCGCTCGCCGAGATTCAGTTCTTCGACTAATCCGCTGCCGGTTGCACCGTACACACCTGTTGCATGAGCTTCGTCGACAACGAAACCGCATTCGAATCGTTCGGCAAGTTCAGCGAGTGCGACTAAGGGTGCTGCATCGCCATCCATACTGAAAATGGATTCAGTGACGATGAGTGCGCGCGAGTGTAGGTGGCGAGTCGCGATCAGCGTGCGTTCGAGTTCAGCGATATTATTATGCGGGTAAATATGTCGAGTTGCTTTGCTTAGCCGACAACCATCAATGAGGCTGGCATGATTAAGTTCATCGCTGTATACCGCATCGCCTTCAGCAAGTAAGCTCGCAAGCGTTGCAACGTTGCCCGCAAATCCACTCGGAAAAATCAATGCGTCTTGGGTGTGGTTCAGCTGCGCGAGACGCTGTTCGAGCTTCGCTTGTGCGGGACCATAACCGGTGACTGCAGGGCTGGCACCACTGCCTAAACCATCAGCGCAAGCGGCTGCCGAGGTAGCGATGATTTCGGGATGTTGTCGCAGTCCGAGGTAATCGTTGCCGCCAAAATTCACTAAGTCGAGAGCGTGGCGGCGGACCAATGATTCGGATAGGTGCTGAGTAATGACTCGATATCGGCGAAGATTTCGCTGGTCAAGTTTAGCTAACTCGTCGTCCAGATAATCTGACCAACCTGAGTCGCTTCGTTTCGCATCCACGCTAGGCTCTGTTACTGAAGGAGACCTAGTTGGAATTTTCAACGAACTGCGGGTGCGTTTTCTTCCAGTTAGCGATAGCCAGCTTATGCTGATCTTGTCCATCGGAAGGAAAGGCCACATCCATCAAACTGATTCCTCGCGCGTCGCGTGCTTCGTACTTTGGAAACACCTTTGTGACATCTTCCGAGGATAGAACCATACACACGGCAAGAGCCATGTCGCTTAAGCGAACGATGTGAGTTCGTTCGTCTTCAACTGGAATGTTCTTGAGTCCAGGCGGCGGAATATCTTCAACTCGAATTCCGTCGCGGAGTGCTCCGAGTTCGCTGCGATCCGTGAACTGGTAAACCACCGTTTCTTCATCCAAGAGTTTAGCGACATTGGCGATATCGGCTTCGTTGCCAAAGCGGGCTATGCATTGCAGCGCGCTCACGCGTGTTTCAAAATTACTGGAACCATCTAAGTGGCGACGTGCGACGATCACACCTTCTGGAATGCTCTGCTGCATCGCGATTGCGAGTATTTCATCGGACAACGACGATTGCGTTTTGAAGATCCACTTGCCAGTTAAAGCGCGCATGCAGCGGCCGTAGCCCGCTTTGTTGAAGTACTCCATATGCGAACCGTATCGTAACGCTTGGATGATCGTTTCGTTGATTTCTATCGAAACGTTGTCGTTGAACATTGAGCAGGCGAAGAGCATTGCAACGGTATCGCCAACTTCGGGCGGTTGCCCACGGAAACTCTGTGATCGCAACCTCTCGGCTTCAAGGATCGTTCGAGCTTCAAGTCGCTGGAGCGCGCTCGCTGACGCGGCAGTTCCCTTTGCATGCCAAGCCATCTCGACATGCTGTGCGAGGTCACGTTGATTTCGCAACATCAGCACGAATAGAAGTTTGCTGGTTCGCGCGTCACCGGCGATGCTTCGAAACTCGTTCCAGCCAGGCAGTCCAAAGCTCTCTTGGCTATTGCTTTCCAGGATGAACCGCTTGGTCACTTGTTGAAATACTTCTTTGTCGATTTCAACGCGAATTCGGTTGGCGCGCTCGCGAACTTCTACGGACGAGTGGTGCTGTGCGTTTCGAAGCTCCGGCAGTGCTGCCCCGCCAATTGTCAACAACTTGCGATTTGCATCTTCCCGTTCAGCAAAGTTCGATGCGCCGAGTTGTTCAATCAGTGATCCGATTTGGGCGTTGTCGGTCGCAACGAGGCTCGGTTCGTCCGCGGGCGATGGTTGACAAATGGTCACCAACATCATGCTGCATGCGAGCGTCATCAGAAGCCGTGACTGCCGCGGCGCGATGGGTCGGAGGTTAAACACATCCATGGAAATTTCTCACGCAGAAAACCGTTAGGGGCACGTGCGCCATCAAAATACACTGAAAATCAGGCTCTTTCATTGTAACACACCGCTTCAACAGGGGTATGTCAAACCTGTTCGCAAGTCACGCTTGATAGCATTGGGGCGAGGTGGTGGTTTGAATTTACAGTCGTGCTCGATTGCGCAAACTTTGAAGTGTCGAAAACGCACGTGACTTAGGCGATACAGTCGTTGCGAACGGCAGATGTGGATCCGGTTGATCTTGCTTCGTCGAAACTCACTCGAAGAGCTCGCGCGGGCGCCATTGTTCGATCACATCCCACTTGCGTGCGGTGGCGGCGGAGGTCCAACACTCCGCTTCGGCTTCGAGCACTATCACGACGGCGGTGGCTAGTTCAATCGGCCTGTGAACGGAGTGACTAACAAACTCGGAAAGTCCCGGATTGTGACCAACCAGCATGACACTTGTCCAACTTTCGTGCAGGCCTCGAACGTGGGCGTCGAGCGTCGAAGGGCTGGCTAGGTACAGCGATTGTTCGAAGAACAATTGCGGTTCACATGGCCAGCTTGCGAGAAGCAAGGAAAGTGTTTCTCGCACGCGCGTTGCCGTGCTGGCAACGATTGCGTTAGGCAGCAGATTCTTTTCAACAAAATGCGCGCCCATCAGCGATGCGGCGCGCCTTCCGCGATCGTTCAGCGGCCTGTCGTGGTCCGATAAGCGATGATTTGCCCAGTCGCTTTTGGCATGTCTCATGATGATCAAGCGGCGAATCATGATTTATCCACCAAGCACTTTGGTTTCGATTTCGCTGACGACATCGTCCACTCTCACGCGCCATTGCTCGAGCGAATCGCGATCGCGGATGGTCACTGTTTGATCCTGCAACGACTGGCCATCGACCGTGATGCAGTAAGGTGTACCTGCTTCGTCTTGACGGCGATAGCGGCGGCCGACGGCACCTTTTTCGTCGTAGAAGACATTGAATTTCTTTTTCAGCGCGCGATAGATATCCTTGGCAACTTCTGGCATGCCGTCTTTCTTAACGAGCGGGAACACAGCCGCTTTGACTGGAGCGATGCGAGGGTTCAACCGCAGCACAACTCGCGATTGCATCTTGCCGTTTTCATCCGGCGCTTCGTCTTCACAATAGGCTTGGCAAAGGAAGGCAAGCGTCGCTCGATCAGCGCCAGCGGAGGGTTCGATCACGTGCGGTGTGAAACGTTCGTTTGTCAGTTCGTCGCGATAGGTCAGGTCTTTGCCGCTGCCGCGATACTTCGGCTTGCCATCTTCGCCGAGTTGTACGATCAGCGGGTTGGATTTTTCGTCGAGTTTGCCTTCCATGTGACTGCGAAGATCGAAATCGCCGCGATGCGCGATGCCCTCGAGTTCACCGAACTCGCCTTCCGCCAAGAATGGGAAAGCATATTCGATGTCTGCGGTACCCGTTGAATAGTGGCTCAGTTCATCTTCGTGATGTTCGCGCAGTCGCAGGCGTTCGCCAGCTAGTCCAAGATCCTTGTACCACTGCATGCGTCGATCGCGCCAGTAGCGATACCATTGTTGCGATGAGTTCGGGTGGCAGAAAAACTCGATCTCCATCTGCTCGAACTCGCGTGAGCGGAAGGTGAAGTTGCGAGGAGTGATTTCATTGCGAAAACTCTTGCCGATCTGTGCGATGCCAAACGGAATTTTGACACGCGAGCTATCGACGACGTTCTTGAAGTTTACAAAGATGCCCTGTGCCGTTTCAGGTCGGAGGAAGGCGGCACCCTCTTCGCCACTGAGCGCGCCTACGTAGGTTTTGAACATCAGATTGAATTCGCGAGGTTCGGTTAGAGTTCCTAGTTCGTTTGCATCAGGCGCGAGAACTTGTGAAAAGTCGTCGACTTTCTCGAGCGAGATGAACTTGTCCCACTTCAGGTTCTCGGCATCTTTGCCTCGCAGGTTGAAGAACTTGAGCGCGCGGCGTTGCGTGTCCTCGTCTTCGGTGTCCGCTTCGACCATTGTGGTAACGAAGATACGCTGACCTTTGGCTTCAACCCAGCGTCCGCGCACTTGATCGTGTCGATAGCGCTTACGAGTTTGCCGGCAGTCGACCATGTAATCGTGGAATAAGTCGTAGTGTCCAGAACACTTCCACACTTGAGGGTGCATAATGATCGTGCAGTCGAGGCCCGTCATCTCGTACTCGGCGGGAGCACCGGCCATGATCGACAATTCGTCGTGACCGCTGACCATGTCGCGCCACCAAGCGTCTTTGACATTGCGTTTCAGTTCGACGCCGAGCGGTCCGTAATCCCAAAAGCCGTTTAAGCCGCCGTAAATTTCACTCGACTGAAACATGTAGCCACGGCGCTTGCAAAGCGAAACTAGCTTTTCCATTTGCATCATGGGAGCAGAACTTTTCTCTGGAGCAGGGATTGGTTAGGGTGACGCCGCGATGGCAGTAACTTGGTTTGCACTAACTTGGTTTACGCAGTGTAACGATTCGAGCTTGACCGGCTAAGTCTTTGGTGACTTGTGGAGTGTCCCAGCCTGGACCGACGAAAGATTGTAGCCGAGAGTTCAGCATGGGCGAGAATTCGAAGATGCAAAAGCCGCCGGGGTTTAGGCACGCTTGGGCTTCGACGAGCAAGCGTTCGATCACTTCGCTGCCTGCGGGACCGGCGACGAGCGCGAGCTGTGGTTCAAAGTTGCGAACAGTCACTGGAAGCTGTTCATACTCGGCTTGAGAAACATAAGGCGGGTTGCTCAGCACCAGATCGAACATTGCATCGGAGGGCAGGGCGGACAACAGATCGCTCTCGACGAACTGGATGCGATCATCGCCGATTTGGTGTTTTGCTGCGTTTCGGCTAGCCACTGCAAGTGCTGCGGGCGATTTGTCGATAGCGGTCACATGACAGTTCTTCAAGTGCTTGGCAATTGCCACGGCGATCGCGCCGCTGCCGGTGCCGACATCGACGACCCGCAGTTCTTGCGTACCCAGTTCCTTAGCGCGATCGAGCGCTGCGACCACTAGGTGCTCGGTTTCTGGACGCGGAATCAGCACATCAGAGTTCACTTCGAATTGCATCGAATAGAATTCTTTGTAGCCGACTAGATACGCGACTGGTGTTCCTTCGTTGCGGCGACGAACGAAATCGCGGAAAGCAACCTTGGCTTCTTCAGCGGGTTCTTGATCGAAGGCTGTGTAGAGCTCAATTCGTTGGCGACCACAAGCGTGTGCGAGCAGCACTTCTGCATCCAGCCGAGGCGAAGTGGAACCGCCTTTTTTCAAGTACTCGGTGGTCCAGGTGAGCAGCTTACCTATCGTCCATGTTTCGGTGGTACTCATCCGCCATTCTCCATATCGCCCCGCAGTTGATCGCGTTCGTACTCGAGCAACGCTTTAGTCATCGGAGCCAAATCGCCACCGATAACTTGGTCAAGTTTGTAGAGTGTAAAATTGATGCGATGATCGGTCACTCGGTTCTGTGGAAAGTTGTAGGTGCGAATGCGTTCGCTGCGATCGCCCGAACCGATCAGCGACTTGCGAGTGTCCGATCGCTTCTTCATTTCTTCTTGACGTAGGTGGTCGTAAATTCGGCTTTTCAGGACGCGAAGTGCTTTTGCCAAGTTCTTGGTTTGGCTCTTTTCATCCTGACATTGAACCACGATTCCTGTTTCGTAGTGAGTTAATCGGATAGCGGATTCTGTCTTGTTAACGTGCTGGCCACCCGGACCGCTCGCGCAGAATTTATCGATGCGGTAGTCGTCTTTTTTGAGATCGATTTCCACGTCCTCTGGTTCAGCCATAACCGCCACGGTTGCTGCTGAAGTGTGCACGCGACCTTGGGCTTCTGTTTCTGGAACGCGTTGGACACGGTGGCCGCCGCTTTCGAACTGCAGTTCGCGATAGACACCATCGCCTTCGATGCCGAGTACGATCTCTTTGAAACCGCCGCGTTCGGAAGCACTCATATCCATGATTTCGGTCCGCCAGCCTTTGGCGTCTGCGTTGCGTTTGTACATTTCGTACAGATCGCGAGCGAACAGTGCAGCTTCCTCGCCGCCGGTGCCAGCGCGAATTTCCATAACGCAACTGCTGCGATTCGCATCTTCGCCGCCGATTGTCGACTCAAGCAATTCGTCCCACAGCACCTCGCGCTGCTTCTGTAGAGAATCGAATTCCTCCTGAGCCATCGCACGTTCTTCAGGATCTTCACTCTTGGACATCTCTGCCAACTCTTGCATATCGTCGCTCATCTTTTTGTAGCTGCGATATTTGTAAGCGATTCGCGAGATGGAACCGTGCTCGCGTGCATACGCAGCGATTTTGCTTGAGTCGGACATGACATCCGGTTGGCTCATCAGATACTCAAGATCTTCAAAGCGTTTGAGTTTGCCTTCGAGTTCAGCACGAACGTTCATAGCGAATTACTTGCGGAATTGGGGTGGATTCTAGTTCTGAGGCAATATTTATGAGGCAAAAAGCGTCTACAAGTTTGTAAATTTCTGCAGTTAGATCGCGTCGATTCGGTGGGTTTTCATTCAGCTTAAAAACAAAAAGAGCCCGACGTGATTTTTACCACGACGGGCCACTTTGGTTGCTCTGATTCAGCCGCGTGCTGCAGCCCACCGGGAACTCAATTGACTGCCTCAGGGGAGCCCTGTGCGTCATCGACCCAGCGTAGCTACTTCTTCTTTTTCGCTTGCAAGCTGGCGTAGGTACCAGCGGCGAATTTGTTTTGGAACTTTTCAATTCGACCAGCGGTGTCCACGTACTTCAGCTTGCCGGTGTAGAACGGGTGGCAAGCATTGCAAATGTCGACGCGGATTTCGGGGCGAGTGCTGCGAGTTTGGAAGGTGTTTCCGCAACCGCAGGTGACTTTGGTCTCTTGATATTTTGGATGAATGCTGTCTTTCATCGGTCGCTCAACTGATCTATTTCTAAATTCTCGGCTGGTGGCTGGCAGACAATCTGCTGTGCCCGGTGTACACCAACGCTATTGAAGGTTACGCATCTTAACCCCAGCCTTCAAGTGCCTCAATGCCAAACAGCCGTCAAAACCGCCCGCTTGGGGAACATTCTTGAGCGTTCCCAAGTGCCGCAACGGGAAGCCCGCGATTTGCCAGTTTCGACCGCGAATCATCGCGAAGCTCTGCTTTTAAAGCTTAGCGGGCGCGTTGCGAAAACGGCGGTCTGTTTGAGTGCTCAAACTGTCGGTTAACCAGCTGGAACGCACACCATCAGTGGGGGGCAGGGTGACGTGGCCTGCGGATGCAGGACAAATGTTGCTCCTAATTGTTGACGCGGGCAAAGTTGGGGCAGCCAACTAATCATGACGCATTCGAACTTGACCCTGAACTTCGGCATTATCTTGACTTCAAAATTCAGGAAGCGATGTTACTGGAATTGATTTCGCCTACATTTGCTGAGGCGGAGTAAACTTGTAGGATTAACGCTCCTGAAAAGCTGATTCCCATTTCTTGAGCTGTAAATGGATCGACACAAGTCGCTTGAGTTGCTGAATGAATACGTTTCAAGCCTTGCTTTGAAGCGTCATATGTTTGCGGTTGAAGCTGCGGTGCGGGCTTACGCGAAGAAATTTGGTGAAGACGAGGAGTTGTGGGCGACGGCGGCTTTGCTGCATGATTTCGATTACGAGCGATGGCCGAACCCGCCGGATCATCCGTTACAAGGCAGCAAGATACTGCGTGAGCACGGTTATCCGGAGGAATTGATCTACGCCATTCTGTCTCACGCGGACTATCTGTCGGATCAGTTTCCGCGTCGCTCGCGACTCGACAAGACGCTCTACGCATGCGACGAGCTGTGCGGCTTCATCACTGCTTGTGCGATGGTTCGTCCGGAGCGGTTGGAAGGGTTGGCGGCCAAGAGCGTGCGCAAGAAACTGAAGCAAGCGAGCTTTGCGGCTGCCGTGAACCGGGACGATATCACCAACGGTGCCGCCGATCTTGGCGTTGATCTCGATGAGCATATTGAGTTCTGCGCGGCGGCGATGAACGCAGTCGCGGAAGAACTCGGTTTGTCGTCCAAGCAAAGTGAAAGCCAGTTTTAGTAGGTTTTCAATCAACTCTACCTGAAGCTATTCGGTCGGTGCTGGGACTTTCAAATTGAGTTCTGGTGAGCTCCCATCATTGTTGCTGGTCGAGTTCGTGCCGCTTTCTGAACCCGTGTTGTTGGCTGAAGGAGCCTCCGGCGCGGTAGGTTCGCCGGTTACCGATTCAGCACTGAACGATTCACCCGTGATCATCGAGCTCGACTGGATAAAGTTGTTGGTGGGCATCGCTCCGACTTGGGTTGGATCGAATCCGCCACTGGCCACTGGGCTTGGCATTTCAACGGCGCCTGGATTGTCGCGTGGAGCAAAGAAGCGACCACGCTCGTAAGCATCTTGATAAGCCGCGTTCGGCCAAGCTCCTTCGCTCATGCCAACTTGGTTGTAGTTCAGCAGCGATCCTTTTTCGCGATGGAAATCGCGGAGTGCTAGTTGATAGTCGGTCAACGAACGGAAGTAAGCGCTCTGCGAGGTAGCAAGTTGTTGCTGAGCTTGCAGCAAGAAGTTGATGTTATCGAGTCCACGTTCGTAGCGAGCCTGCAGTGCCTCGATCTGCAATCGATCGGAATCCTGGCGGTTAAAGTTCGACAGAGCCAATTGGTAGGAACGCGAGACTTGCCTTGCAGCATTGCTCAGATCATGCGAGATGCGCAACTCTTGCTCTCGCAATCGCGAAGTTTCGCGAGCGAGATTCCAGCGTGCATTGGCAAGTGCCGCTCCGGCTTGACGCATGCCGACTGGGTATGCAAGTTCAAGACCTGCTTGCCATTCTTGGAAGTTGCCTTCGAAGATATTTTGATACAGCGAATCGAATTGGTTGTCTGGGTTGCGTGGTCCGACGAGCGTATCGCCCAAGCCGCGATAGCGATAGAGGCTAAGGAAATCTAAGGTCGGCAAGCGGTTGTGACGGGCCGCGATCACTTCTAATTCACGACGCTTGATATTCCATTTTTGACGGCGGATCTCAACGCGGCGCGTGATAGCGTCATTCAGAGCCGAGTTCCAGTCAAGGACGACTTCGCCTTCCATCGGCTGACTGATCGGTTTCATCAACGATCCATCGGACGCTGGCAGGCCCATCAAGTAACGCAAGTTCTGTTCGGAAGCGTACAGGCCCGTACGACCGCTGAGCGCATCTTTGACTTGCGCATCGAAGTTGTAGTATTGCGACCGGGCTTGGGCTTCGGCGGCAGCGTCACTACCGCGAGCACCGACGGTTTCAAGAGTCTTTACGCGTTGCCAAGTTAACAGGGCGCTGTTACGTCCGGCTACGCGAGCTTCCAGGTCGTGGTACGAGAAGTACAGCTCCCAGTAAGCTGTTTCAACGTCGTTAATGAAGTTGATGATGCCTTGCTCGAAATCGGCAAGCGAGATATCTGTGTTGATGCGAGCGATCAATACGCCGTTATATTGCCCAACAAGGCTGTTCGGGCCAGCGATACGGTTAAAGTCAACGCCAGCGCCGCGGAGCAAGGGTTGTCGGTATTCGGCTTCCAGCCAGCCTGTGTAAGCGCTGTTGAACAAGCGGTTAGGAGTGTTCGTCAAGTCATAATTGACAACGTTACGCGCGGCGAAACGAGCACCGGTGGCAGTGCGCTTGGCGATTTCATAGTTGAAGGTTGCTGCGGTTTGCTCGGTCGCGAAGACTTGAAACTGTTGCAAAATCGGGTTGACGGCGATGTTGTTCGGACGGTTGTTTTTCTGCCAGAATAGCTGCGAAGTAACTTGAGCATCGAAGGCGGACAAAGCGGCTTCGACACCGCCGAGAGGATTGGTCTCAGTGATCGCCGGATCGAAGCTCGTGATCACGCCCGCTGGAGCTTGAACGATGCTGCCTCCGAGCGAACGAAGGATGTCGCTGTTTTGTAGCGCAAGGCGGATCACCTCTTCCAACTGAATATCGCGCGTCACGATATCAGCTGGATTCTCCAACGCTAACGGCGGTTGCGTCGAAACGACTTCGGGCGTCAAGCATGATTGAACGCTTGGATACTCGATCTCAGTGGAGACAGACTTGTGGTAGCTGGGTGGACACGGTTCTTGGAAATGAAAGCGATGAATCTTCGCACAACCTGTTGTCACTGCAATCGAAGCAGCAATCCAACCCAGCAGGCGATTCCGTTTGGTCGATCGCATTTAAATTCTTCCTTGGTAGCCGAAGCTGTTGAACCGAACCTTGGTTGCGACGGTTGTCGCACAAGGCTGCGCAGAATGTCTCTCTGTACAGTTCGTATCGGTCTGCCTGAGCGACTAACTCGATTTACTAGATCAATAGGATTTGCAAGAACTAATGCTAGCACGCTTGCAACTGGCATAACCTGCAAAGTCAAGCGACCGAAACGGCGTGCAGAAATGGGTGCAGGTCAGCGGGTGTTGTTCTGCCAAGTGCTTTGTAGAGAGCACCTGCAGCCCGCAGGTAATGCCGAGAGTGAACGGTTGAAGCAACGAAAAACGCCAGCTTGCGATCCGTGACGCAAGCTGGCGTATGTACTTTTTGAATTGTCGATTCGTGGAAGGTTTACGGTTACGGTTTACAGCGGCGCGGCCCAGAAGAAGGCACCCAGTGAAACGGTTTCGACAACTGCTGCGCGGCGATCCCAAGGTAGATGGTCCTTAAGCGCTGGAGCGCAACTGCCAGGGCGGAAGTGACCGAGCTGGTAACGGTATTCGCAAGGTGGATGCAGTGTTTTCAAGTAAGGAAGTAACGGCATGGTTGTGAAAAACTTCACGCCGGATACGACAGGTTGAGCATGACCCCAACGAACGTGACCGTGGCGTTCGAGCATTGCATCTTCAAAGTACAGCGGCAGATGGCAGATGTTCGCTGGTTTCCAATTGACTTGGGTAACTGGGATTCCGCGAGTTTGTCCGTTCGGCAAACCCATTGATGCAGGAGCGCGATTGGCGGCTGTGTTTTCAGGCAAGACACCTGCCCAGTCGCCTCTGCCAATCGAGTCGGTGGCGATATTGACTGGATCAACCCCAAGCCTCAGTGCAGCTGACTGGGCTGGAGTGGCGGGCTTAATAGGATCGACCTTATTGTCATTTTCTGCGTCTTTTTCGGTGTCTTCTTTGGACGCTTCGTCCGTCTGGTCCACTTTGTCTTTATCAGCCTCGTCCTTTGCGGCTGCGTCATCTTTCTTGACGTCGCTGGGGCTTGAGTCGGACTTGTTGTCTTGCGGCAAGGTGACTAACAAGCGGCGCGAGGATAACCGCGTACTGTCGTTGCCTATTAGTAGACCGGAGGTGGGCAGGAGAGCCTTTCGCTGCGGCGCGTCAGGTTTCTCTCCCGCGGCTCGCACGACCTGTCCATGGCTGGATTCCGAGGAAGCGAAGGTTAGTACCAGCAAGCATCCGACCTTGATTCCTAAAAGGCAAGGACGACCAATCCAATGGCGAATGGCTTTAGTGAGTTTTGTCATTCGTTTACTCCAGCTTCCTTGCCGTGCGCGATATGAAACGCTTGCCCGCATTCATCCGTTGGCTGCAGGTACGCATCTTAAAATTCGACTCAAAGCGACGTTCGCATCAGAATGTTCTTCAGCCGTTGTACAATCGTTACAGCCCGACCACCGTTTGGCCAGCTGGAACCAGCGATACGCAAGCATTGACTTTGGACACCGACGATTGCGATGATCACACTGCGAAACGTATCGAAAAAATTTGGCGATGTGCGAGCATTGGTAAATGTGAATTTGAACATTCCGACTGGCAAACGCGTTGTTTTGATCGGAGGCAGCGGTGCGGGCAAGACGACGTTGTTACGAGTGCTAGCAGGTCTAGAGACGTTAGATTCGGGGTCGATCACTAATGGTGATCGAGACATCACGTTCGAAGCGGCTCACAAACGCGGGATCGCTTTGTTGTCGCAGGACTACGCGATCTATCCGCACCTAACTTTGGAAAGAAACTTACTAGTTGCTCTCGAGCCGTTGAAGTTAAGCGTTTCAGATCGCAACGAGCGCATCGAATCAGTGCTCGGCTGGTTCGAGTTGGCGTCGATCCGAGCTCGACGTCCAGCGCAGTTGTCCGGTGGTCAGTTGCAGCGTGCCGCGCTTGCGAAAGCGATCGTGCGGCGGCCTCAACTGCTGGTGCTCGACGAACCGCTCAGTCAACTCGACCAAGCGTTGAAGGAGCAGGGGAGGGCGTTGATTCAGTCGCTGACGGAACGGTTTGGTACCACGCTGGTGATGGTTACGCACGACCCGTTCGACGCGCTGCGGATGGCGGACGTTCTCGCCGTGATGGAGCGAGGTGAATTGGTTCAAGTTGACGAGCCGGACACAATCTATCGAAAGCCGCTTTCGAAATCGGTTGCTGAAATATTGAGTCCGTTTGGTCTGAATGAAATCGAAGTTTTGCGGGAGTTATTGCCGAACGCGGCGCAGTCTGAACTGAGTGGCAAGATCTGCTTTCGACCAGAATCTGCGACGCTGGCAAAGCCGGAGTTTTCAAGGGAAGCGGGATCGGGCGAATTGATCTTGCTGGGCCGAGTGGAGCGATTGCAGTTTCTTGGATTCGCGACGCTAGCTTTTGTCTCTTTGACGGATGCGAGGCAGAGTATACAGATTCGAGTTTTGGTTGAGCGCGCTTCGCACGGTGGTGCCTGCAATGTTGGGCAGGCGGTTTGTGTGCGGGTTGCGTACTCAGATCTGCTTCTATTCACGTCAAATGCGCAATCGCAGTTGCAGTAACGGCAAGGCGGCGTCCCTAGCTGCGATCTATCGGTTTGTCGGATTCCTTAGCGTTTTGTCGGTTGACGATTTCGTTAAGGATGCGTTTTTGACCTGCAAAAATTCTGGTGAAGTATGCATAATTGATGAACCAAGGCGGATACAAATTTGTCTTGTATCCTCACGCTCGCACGACGCGACAAAAACATTTCACGGATGAATCAGAACCTTGACTTCTATACCTCGACTTGCCGCAGACTCGGTATTGCCTGAGGAAAACGCGCACTCCACTTCCTTGATTCCTCGAACTCATTACACCTCGCAACAACTTCATCGCAACTTAGCGGTCAGCACAGCTGATGCGGCGACGTTTGGCGTTATGGTTGGAATCGGTGAAACGTTTCTGCCCGCATTCGCACTGGCTGTTGGCTTAGGCGAAGTCATGGCTGGGCTAGTTGCCAGCGTACCGCTAATGACTGGTGGCTTGATCCAGTTGGCGACTCCATTGGTATTGAATCGATTCAATCATCGTCAAGCCTGGGTGGTGGGTGCTTCGACGCTGCAAGCGCTTTCATTTGTGCCATTGATTTATGCGGCAAGTGTCGGTTCGATCAGCGGGCTGGGGTTATTGTTGGTCGCATCGATTTATTGGGCAGGTGGATTGGCGGGCGGGCCGGCTTGGAACAGTTGGATTGAGCAGATCGTGCCCCGAACAGTCCGGGCCGGGTACTTTGCACGTCGCACCCGCGCATCGCAGTTTGCGACGTTGCTTGGGTTCGTTGGAGGCGGGTTGCTGCTGCAGTATGGTCGCAGCGAAGGATGGGTGACAACCGCTTTCGCGGTTCTCTTCCTGGTTGCATGTTTGTTTCGCATGATTTCAGTGGCAATGTTAGCTGCGCATCGGACGCCGCCTGCGAAGCCGGTTGTGGCGAAGCGCGAGTCTGCGGTCAGCGCGGCGGCCAACTCGCTCAACGGTCGCAACCTGCTGATCTACTTGGTCGTCGTGCAAGGCTTTGTGCAGATCTCAGGTCCCTTCTTCACACCATATATGCTGAAGAAGTTAGAGTTGTCTTACATTGTTTACACGCTATTAGTTGCGACTGCGTTCACGGCCAAAATTGTATCGTTGGCGGCTTGGGGGCAAGTAGCAAAAAAACGCGGCGCGACTTGGTTGTTAACGATCAGTGCCGTTGGCATCGTGCCGCTCGCATCACTTTGGACCGTTTCGCAATCGGTTGCGTGGTTAGTCTTTATCCAGGCGATCAACGGATGCATCTGGGCTGCGTATGAGCTCGGATTCTTCTTGCTGTTCTTCGAAACGTTACCGCAAGCACAGCGAGTGAAGATGTTGACGTACTACAACTTTGCCAACACCGCTTCATGGTGTTTGGGAGCGACGGTGGGTGCGTTGATTTTGCACGCCTTTGACGCTTCGCTGCAGGGTTACTTTGTGTTGTTTTATCTTTCAAGTTTTGGTCGAGCACTGGCGCTAGTTTATCTGCTGTCGCACCGCCCAGTTGTCGTAGCGAAAGTCACTTCGATTGGCTTGCGGATTTTCGGCTTGCGGCCTGCTGGTCCGCCGTTGGAAACGCCAATTCTTTCGAGCATCCCGGAGCCAGCCGAGCGAGCCTCTTCACCAGGCGACGCTCTACAATCCGCAGGCGAGAAGGCTTCCGCAGCCTGAAACAGTTGAAGCAGTAGAAATCGCCAAGCGTGCGCAAGTTCGCATCGACGGAATTCCTGAGCATTAGAATTCCTGAACACTGGAATTCCGCGCACTTATCGCCCCCTAGAAGTCAATTCATTCGCGGGGATAATTTGTCGTTCAACCACTTAAGATAAATCAACGTTGGCCCCAACAGAAAAAGACTTCGCCATGGACATGCATGAACTGACTCGCGAACTGAATATCAAAAGCAAAGCCAAGATTGTGATGTTGGTCGCAGATGGTTTGGGCGGGCTGCCAATGGAGCCGGGTGGCAAGACGGAGCTTGAAACAGCGAAGACGCCGAACTTGGATGCGTTGGCGAAACGCGGCGTGCAAGGGTTGAGTATTCCCGTCAAACCTGGGATCGCGCCAGGAAGTGGACCGGGACACCTTGGCTTGTTCGGTTACGACCCGCTGAAATATCAAATCGGTCGCGGAGCTTTGGAGGCCACTGGTATCGGGTTCGCCATGCAACCGGGCGATGTCGCGATTCGATGTAACTTCTGCACGATTGATGCTGCGGGCAATATTTCGGATCGCAGGGCAGGGCGGATCAGCAGTGAAGAGAGCGCGCCGCTGGCGATCTCGCTTAGGCAGATCAAGATTCCTGGCGTTGAGATATTTGTTGAACCGGTGAAAGAGCATCGCTTTGTGGTTGTCTTCCGCGGACCTGGCCTGAGCGGCAATGTGAAGGACACCGATCCGCAAGCTACTGGAGTTCCGCCGCTCGATCCGGTTGCTGAAGATGAAGCCAGCCGTAAGACAGCCGAAGTTGCCAAAGAGTTTCTGAAGCAAGCGAAGCAGATTTTAAAGAGCGAAAAGAAAGCCAACTTTCATACGATGCGCGGCTTTGCATCGCGGCCAGATATGCCATCGTACGAAGAAGTCTACGGGCTGAAAGCGGCTGCAATCGCCGTCTACCCGATGTACAAGGGGCTCGCCAGTTTAGTCGGTATGGATATCGTCGGCGAAGCAACGACGCTCGACGAACAGATGGCTACCTTGAAAAGTGTTTGGGACAAGTACGACTTCTTCTTCATTCACTTCAAGTACACCGATAGCACTGGTGAAGATGGCAACTTCGCTGAGAAAGTAAAACGCACTGAAGAGCTCGATGCAGCTCTTCCAGCGATCACCGCTTTGAATCCGGAAGTATTAATTGTTACCGGCGACCATTCAACGCCGGCTTACTTGAAGAGCCACAGTTGGCATCCGGTTCCAACATTGCTTGTCAGCGATTGTTGCCGACCCGATCCACATACCAGCTTTGGTGAGACATCGGCGATCACTGGTGGGCTAGGGCAATTCGAAGCTCAATATCTAATGTTGCTCGCACTTTCGAACGCTGGCCGCATGGGCAAATTCGGAGCGTAGCGAGTTGAATGTAGTGACCGATCGTATTCGTAAAGGCAAGTAACATCAAAAGGCAAAGGTGAAACGTGGAAGCGTGTTTTGGTTTGCCTTGCCCGCCTTTGCCAACATTGCCCGCTCGACTCGCGGATAGTCACAAAGGCGACTATGGTCATGCGTTGTTGATCGGTGGCAGTCGCGGTATGAGCGGGGCGATTGCGATGGCGGGGATGGCGGCTGCGCGAACCGGAGCTGGTTGGGTTAGCTTATCGGTACCGGATCGCTGTTTGGAAACGGTTGCGGCAGCAGCACCCTACTTGATGACAATTCCGCTCGATGAAGATCAGCAAGGTCGCATCGCTGCCAAGTCGCTCGAGCAGCTTGAGCCGTGGTTCATGAAAGCAGACTGTATCGCAATCGGGCCTGGCATGGGCCGTTCGCGCGAGTTGCAGTCGATGCTCACTGGTTTGCTGCGCACGGTTACTTGTCCACTGGTGATCGATGCGGATGCTTTGAACAACTTAGCCGAATCAACGAATTGGCAAAGGAAGCTCCGGCAACCGACGGTGATCACGCCACATCCTGGCGAATGGCATCGGATGAGCGGAGTCGAGGCGAGCGAACGCCGATCGCAATGCTTGATGGCCATCGAAGCGGCAAAAGGATGCGAGTCGCTGACGGTTGTTTTGAAAGGTCACCGAACGTTGATTACCGACGGACATACTGCGGTCTTGAATGCGACAGGGACGCCCGCGATGTCGGTTGCTGGCAGTGGCGACGTGCTCACAGGAATCATTACCGGCTTGATTTGTCAGGGGTTGTCGACGCGCGATGCGGCTCACTTGGCGGTCTATGTTCATGGCGAAGCGGCTGAAGGAGCTCAGCGAACTTTGAAAACGCATGTGGTTCTTCCGACTGAGTTGATTCAGTTCGTTGGCACGACGCTTATGAGACACATTGTCGAGTAACCGCAAGACCTGAATAACCACAAGACCCGGCAACTCAAGACCCTTGCGGCGGCGGCTTGTTTCAGCGAAAGTTGTTGTAAATCGCCGAGCCCTGTTTAGTACTACTCCACGTTTAATGCCTTTGATGCCGCGACTACTTTACAGTTTGAAGGACCTTCCAAGCGAGTTGCGTGGCGGCGCTGTGGCTATTGGTAATTTTGACGGCGTTCATCTTGGGCATGCTGGATTGGTGCGAGCGTTGGTGGCTGAAGCTCAGCGGTTGGCAGCTCCATCGGTCATTTTCACGTTTGATCCGCCACCGATCGCTCTGCTTAATCCCGACATCGTGCTTGGTGCGCCGCTAACAAACATTGAGCGCCGCGCAGAATTGTTGCACGAACTCGGTGTGGACGTTGTCGTCGCCTACCCGACCGATTTGAATCTGCTGCGGCTTTCAGCCGAGGAGTTCTTTCAACAAGTATTGCTCGATGCGCTTGGGGCGCACGCGCTTGTTGAAGGGCCGAATTTTCGATTTGGTCACAATCGGTTGGGTGATGTCGCGTTGCTCGACAGGCTGTGTAAGGCTAGCGGCCTGAGTCTGACAATTGTTGAAGCAACAGACGATTCGGAGGGCATGATTAGCAGCACGCGGATCCGGCAACTTATCAATGCGGGTGAGATCGCGCGAGCGAACGAATTGCTGGTTCGACCGTACCAGATTATCGGCCAAGTTGGTCATGGTGCTGCCCGGGGACGCACGATTGGAACGCCGACCGCTAACTTGACCAACGTGCGTGTGCTTGTACCGCCACACGGAGTTTACGCGGGATGCGTGCCGGTCGCCAACGGGCGGTGCGCAGCGGCGATTCACATTGGACCGAATCCAACGTTCGGCGACGAAGCGATCAAAGTGGAAGTGCACCTGATCGACTGGAACGGCGAACTGTACGATTCCGATTTGCAATGCATTTTCTTAGATCGGTTACGCGAGGTCCGAAGTTTTCCCTCCGCCGTCGAACTTCGCAACCAAATTGGCATCGACATCGAACGGTGTCGAGCGATTTTCAAAAATTATGCGGCGGTCGACCGCTGAGAGCCCAACGTGCGGTTGTCAACTGCACTTTTTTCAAGCACCATATGTTCTTCACTGACCAATTTCCAAAAGCAGCATCGGCCAAAATATGTCCTTGAATTGGGACCTTCTAGCGAAACGTATTCTTCCGCACCAACGATTTATTCTTACCAGCCATATTCGACCCGATTGCGATGCATTGGGAAGCGAATTGGGAATGGCTGGAATTCTAAAGCAGTTGGGTAAAGACGTACGGATCGTGAATGGTCATCCAACGCCCCCTTCGTTGTCGTTCCTTGATCCTTCGCAAGCGATCGAAGTTCTGGGTGAAACCACTTCACAAAGCGAAGTTGATGGCGATTGCTTGGTCGTGCTCGATACGAGCGCTTGGGCGCAGCTTGGTCCGATGGGCGAAGTGCTGCGGAATTTCAAAGGTCCAAAACTGTGTATCGACCATCATGTTGGCGAAGATGATTTAGGCACGGAGTTTTTCAAAGACACCAGCGCAGAGGCGACTGGGCATTTGGTGACGGTGCTCGCTGAAAAACTGAACGTTAAAATTACAAAGCCAATGGCGACTGCGCTGTACGCGGCCATCGCGACGGATACCGGATGGTTCCGATTCGGTTCCACTACGGCAGCGACCTATCGCATTGCAGCCAAGTTGCTTGAGAGTGGCGCAGTGCCAGCGGAGATTTATGCAGACCTTTACGAACGCGATACGCTGGGGCGATTGCGATTGCGCGGCCGTATTCTGGCTCGCACGGAGCCGGAGATGGACGGCGCGTTGATGCATACTTATGTGCTCGCAGACGATTTCGCTGAGACTGGGGCGATTCCAAGTGACACCGAAGACGCAATCAATTTGACGCTGGCTGTTTCTGGAACCAAGTTCGCCGTGATCTTCGTCGAGCAATTGAAAGGTGGATTCAAGATCAGTTTCCGCAGTCGTTGCTCGGCCGATTGCAATCAGATCGCGCGCGAGTTTGGAGGCGGCGGACATAAAGCGGCTGCGGGTGCGTTTGTCGATGGTCAATTGCGGGAGGTGCAGCAACGCGTGCTCGATGTGGTTCGAACGGCCTTGCGTAACATTTCTTAGCCACGTTGCGAACGCATTTGCAAGTAGAATTTGACCGATGAAAGTAAAACGACTTCGCGAAGATTTCGTAGTTCGCGAAATGACTCAGTTCGCTGTTCCCGGCGGGCCGCATGCAACTTATCTGCTTGAAAAATCAGGGCTCGGAACGCCTGAAGCGATTCAAGAGATCATCAAGTGCTGGAACCTCTCCCGCTCGCAGATAGGTTACGGCGGCCTCAAAGATCGCCACGCGGTAACTTCGCAAACGATCACTATCTATCGTGGCCCCGAACGCGATATCGAACAGCGAAGTTTCACATTGACGTACATTGGTCAGGCTCCTCGCGAGTTCAATGCAAAAGACATTCAGTCGAACGCCTTTGAAATCACGCTGCGCGGGCTGCGTGCCGAAAAAGTCCAATCTATCCAGCAAGCCTGCAAGACGCTCGCGAGCGGCATTCCCAATTATTTCGACGATCAACGTTTTGGTTCGCTTGGCCTAAGTCGGCAGTTTGTCGCTCACCCATGGTGCTTGGGCGATTACGAACGCACGCTGTTCCTGATGATCGCGGAAGAGAACTCGCACGATCGACCGCGTGAACGTGAACAGAAAGAGATGTTGCGAAAGCACTGGGGCGACTGGGTCGAGTGCAAACGCATACTTGATCGCTCGCATCGCCGCAGCGTTGTGACTTATCTTTGCGATCATCCAACCGGTTTCAAACGAGCTGTGGCGTTGGTGCGAATCGATTTGCGAAGCATCTTCGTTGCGGCTTTTCAAAGTCAATTATGGAATCAAGTTGTCGCTCAATGGTGGCGCAATCAACTGCCCGATGAACAGTTGCTGAAGGTGCAGGGTGCTGGCAGCGAACTGGTGTTTCCGGCTCACATGAACGCTGAACTGGCTGAAAAGGCGCGGAGGCTGCAAGTTCCGTTACCGTCCGCAAGGCAGAAGGACTGGGATCCGGAGATCGGTTCGTTGCTCGATGCAGTGCTGACTCAGTACTCGATGCAGCGTCACGAAATTCGCTTGAAATTCCCTCGCGATACGTTCTTCTCGAAAGGCGTTCGAGACGTCATGCTGTTGCCGAAAGACTTCAAATGGCAACAAGGGCTCGACGAAGTAGTCGGTCGCGATGACGTGTTCAAGTTGAAGCTCGAATTCTCGCTACTCCGCGGTCAGTATGCCACAATGCTGATCAAGTTTCTCGATGCCATCAGCCATGGAGCCGTGAGCGACATGTTCGAGCCGGAGGAGATCCCAGCCGCCGTCGATCCTGCCGACGACCCTGCTGACTCGGCGGATAGGCTTGATTCAGCCGATGAGTTTGGTTCGGAAGAAAATCTTTAACCGACCGCTCTTTGCCAAGCGACGAAGTTCGAATCGTCGAACGCAACCAGTTTTACCAACTCGATCCCGGTCGACTGCGCAAGCGACTCGCGAATTGTGCGAACACTGATTTGAGCGGCCTCTTCGATGGGAAAGTCATAGACGCCGCAACTGATCGCCGGAAACGAGATCGTGCGGACGCCGAGGCACATCGCAAGCCAAAGGGAATGACGGTAACAAGACGCAAGCAGTTCGCGTTCGTTATTGTTGCCACCTTTCCAAATCGGTCCGACCGTATGAATCACGAACTTGGCAGGCAAGTTAAACGCGGATGTGGCGCACGAAGTACCTGTCGGACAGCGGATTCCGGGCGACTTTTCCGGAAACTCGCGACAAGCCTCCAGGAGTTTTTCGCCAGCGGTTCGATGAATTGCGCCGTCAACGCCGCCGCCACCTAACAGACGTTGGTTGGCTGCGTTGACGATAGCATCGACGGCGATCCGAGTGATATCGCCTTGCAGAACTTCTATTTTAGAAATGGAACTACCTCGATCAATCGCGAATCTGGAAACTCAACTTTCGAAACGGACATCGTTAAACCACTTCGAACTCGGCCAGGTAACGAATCTGTTGTTGGTTGGTGTCGAATACGATGTACTCATTGTTTTGGACACCGGACGCGCCGGCTTTGCCAAACACGCAATGATGACCCTCGGGCGGTTTAGTATAACCGTGAGCTTGCGGAGCGACGAAGGGCTGTCCAAGCACAACATCCATCGCGAACATGAACGCACCTCGACCCGCAACACCACCACTTCCGCGACTCCAGTAACTGTTCGTCAGGCTAGTGTAGCCCGCGGATTTTTTCCAATCATCGGCAAAGTACAGGCCGGGACCAAACATCGCACCCGTGATAACGACACCCACCAATTCCTTGGGCATACGCAACGCTTCCTTCATAATCCCGCGAACATTGACACTGCGCGTTCCATGGAAAAGTAGAGCAGTGTTGGTGTCCTTGAATCGTTTTCGAATCGGAGTCGTCAAGTCGCTGCGAGTTTTCGGTTGATACATCGCGGCCTCTGAGAACTTGAGTTTTTCTTTGCTTAACGTGTCGTGCCAAGTGTCGAGTCGGTTCTTGTCGTCGTGTCGATCGACTTTCCAAAGGTTACGGATCTTCATGCCGCCGATGTAGCTATGCCGGTTCCCAGTCGCAGTTGGCCACCATGCGTACAACCACTTGCCTTTGGTAGATTTCGGATCGATCCACTCCATGTGCAAGTTGAGTTCTTCGAGAGGATTAGGCGGTTCCTTTTCCTGTTCAATATCTGTCGCGTAGAGTGCGCTTTCGAAAGCATCCAAGTCGTTGGACCAAGCTAGCACGTTGTCTTTCGTAAGCACCCACGTTTCAGCAGCAACCCGCAACTCCTTCCGCTTTGGGATCCTGCCGTACATCAGCGTAGTCATCTCAAGCAGTTGTTTGTCCTTGATCTGTTTCTTGATGTCATCACCAATCTTCGACAATCGTTTCTGTGCTTCGTTGAGAATGGTTCGCGCTTCATCGATCGCTGCTTGGGTCGGAAGGCTTGCGTCGGCCATGCTTCCAGGCGTGTAAGCGATGGTGGCGACGCTTAGGTCGCGCAGCAGATCGCGCGTTTGTGGATCGACGTCGACTGACTTCTTCTTGGCAGCACTTTTCTTCGAAGGCTTGCCATTGGCGGCTTCCGTCTGTTCATCGTCATCCGCTGCAACTGGAGCGGGTTTAGGTTTCGCGCCCTCATTTATTTTGATGCTGCGTGCGTCGGGCAAGCCAGTGCTTCGTGTTGCCATCGGGCGCACCAGATAACAATTGTCATGCGCCAATAGAAATGTCCCCGTCAAGCGTTCATTAGAAATGTCCCCTGGTTAAGCATGTCAGGATAGGGTTTGGGAGCTGTCTTGCGAAGCGGAGGGAGCGCAGCGACCGGAGCGAAGCAAGACAGCTCCCAAACGCGTGCGGCTCGCTACTTGGGGGCCGTGGGCCTGTGGTTGATCCTGCCCGCTTTGCCTCGCCAAGGATGCGATGCAGAGGGCTTCTGGCCTTGGTTGGACTTTGGCAAGGCGGAGCCTTTTTTAGGCTTGGGTGGAGTCGGTGGTTCAGTGCGCGAAGTGCCGTAATCAAGCTCTCTATCACTTGCGAATATCCGAACTCGACCGTCCAGTTGCGAGCACACAACTACTCGCTGCTTGGGTTCAACTCCGCAATTGCGACGCAACTGTAAGAAACCGTTTTGCCATCTCACCGTCCAGTCATTTTGCACTACGCGTTCCTCCTGAACTGACAAAGTTCGGTTTAAGTCTTGTTCAGCAGAAAGTGGCCGATGGCCATCAAGCGACTGTACGGGCGATTTCGAAAACTTGGCATTGAACGCATCTAGGAACTCTGCTTCAAGGTATGAGTTCGCGGTCGATAGATCACTGATTCGTTTCTGTCGCAAAGCCTTCACGAGTCGATCTTGCAATGTACCATTCATGCGTTCGACACGTCCTTTCGCTTGAGGGCTGCGAGCCAATATCAAGCGTACTGCAAGTGACTCCATTGCGCGACCAAATTGCGTTTGAGGCTGTAAATCGTTGACGATTTCTTCCTCAGTCGGTTCGCGATCGCTACGATAAATGCTTGCTCGATCAACGTACACAGCTTGTGGAAGTCCATGGCGGATGATGTAGATTTGCATCATTGTAAACGCTGCCGCCAACGTCTCTTCTTCAAAGAAGCGGGCCAATATCCGACCGCTGGCGTCATCGATCGCGACCATCAACACTGCCCAATCACGACGACCTTCAAACCAGTCATGATGTGATCCATCCATCTGCAGCAACTCGCCAATCGCTTCTCTGCGCACCCGACGTTTGCGATGTTGCTTTCGCTCACGTCGCCGCGCCCACAGACCCGCCTCTTGAAGCCACCGACGCAACGTCGCAACCGGCACTACAAGCGACTCCCCTGCCAGTGCTTCCACTGCCAGCGTTGGTCCATAGTCGCTGTACGAAGCCACGTAGCGAGATAGCACTTGAGCTTTCAAAGTTGCGTTCGTGGGACGATTCGAAGCCTTACCTCGCAGACCGTGAACAACCCCTTGATCACCCTCCGCGCGATACTTGCTCAGCACCCGTTTCGTCTGCCGATAACTCAACCCTAAAAGCCCACTGGCGGCCTGCAAACTTAACTTCCCAGACACCACCTGTGACATCACCGCCAACCGTTTCCGCTCACTTTTACTCATTGAAATCGTCTCCATGAAATATACCTCCTAAGAGGTAATCATGGGGACATTTCTAATGAACGCTTATGGGGTCATTTCTATTGGCGCATGACACGCACCAGATAACAATCATTGCCAGGCTTGGCTCGCAGTGTTCTAATGCCAGCGATGGTAACCCACTGTCCGCGCCGATCATTCTTGGAATGCAACTGGCTGGCAAAGCTGGCTGCGGCATCCTGTTCGCTACTGCATTCAACAAACTGAAAACTAGGTCGCGCTGCCCCAGTACGTCCCCATTCAAAATAGGCGTACCATTTCTTGTTCGTGCGATGTTGGACTACGGCGGCGTGATAATATTTGTTGGTGTCTTTGCCGTCTTGAGTGAAACAGCCTAAGTCGCAGATCCGAACCAAATCAAATTCTCCATCCTTAGTCGCGGGCGGACCAAAGCACTGAAAATCGTTTGGTCCTCCGCCATTGGGATACGAGTCTTTTGGCAACTTAGTACTCATGCATTTGCTCCTCAAGTACTCAAATTAATCGCGCACCGCCTGAAGTTGATTTGTAAATTGCCGAGCGAGTTCGGGCCGAGTCATGGCAATGAACGCAATCATGCCCTGCAACCACGCGCGGAAATTCGGATGCTCGGATTTGTTCTGGGCGACGAGACCTGTGTATTGCGCTTGATGCAAGATCGCGCGGATCTGTCGCAACTGCGTGCGCGAGACGCTAGGTTTGTCGTTGACCACCAAGCCAGTAACTGTTTGTGCAGCGCTGCGGCGCAGGACACGCGTCTTGGCGTGGTTCACTACAAACCCTTCATCCTCAGCGATATGTCGCACACGAGCCATCAAATAACCGACGCTCAAGTCTGAACGCTCGCTCGACAGCGTCAGATCGTCAGCGTACCGAGTGTAAGTCAAATTCAGCTTGGTCGACAATCCTTGAATGCGCCGATCCAGTCGTTTGGCAACTTGGTTACTCAGCGCTGGGCTCGTGCACGCGCCTTGAGGTAATCCGCGCGGACCCGTAGCGACCAAGTAAGGTTGCCCCGCGTAAGTAACAGCGCGTCGAGGTGATTCTGTACATAGCAACGCGAGCACAGTCGCAACGGCGGGAGAATATCCAAAGCCTTTGAAGACTTGCCGGACGCGTGCGAATCCAATCGTGGGAAAGAAATTCTCCAGATCCATGTTCAACACAACCGCTTTATTAACATGCGGAAGAGCGTTAGTTAGGATACTGCGAGCGGCAACAAAACCATGGGCGGAGGATTCAACCGGCAGTTTGTTCAAGATCTCCTTCAAGATCCAACGCTGCGCCTGCGCAAGCGTCGTATGCGGCGCACTAAGTTCGCGCAAGCCACCGCTTCGCTTTGCAATTTGAAACCGAACGTAATGCGTGCGCGTGGCGACTTCATTGTGATAAGCCAGCCAACGCAGTTTAGGCACCGTCAAGTTGAGTGCAGCCGCCAACTCGGCCGGCGTCTCGAGCACCGGAAGACCCCGTGCCACCAGTTGCTGTTTATCGCTCTCGCGCTGATGCAACTGCGCTGAAACGGATCGTCCCAGAAACACGATGTCATTTAGCTTACGGTACTCAATTTCCACTCTTCGTTGCTTGCGGCGTTCTTCCGCTTCGGCTTTCTTAGTTCGCTTTAGTTCCTCCTTGCGAGCCTTTTCAGCAGCGACTGCGTCCGCTCCAGCCACACGGGCTTGCGATTCAACAATCAACTGAGTTGGACGAAAGTGGTCCATCTCAGCGCCTATTCGATGGATCTCATTCAATTGCTCCGGCGTCAAAATGCCTTGAGTCACCATCGCGCGATCGATCAGTTTGGTGCGAGCATCACTGGCTGGGGGAATGATGTCTCGTCGCCCAAACCAAGGATTGCCCCACAGCGTTAGTTTCTTTGCGGAGTCGAGCAGTTCACTGCGATTGATCGGCAAGAAATCGGATGCATCGAAGTTCAACGTAATAGGTGCCCGAACTTTGGGACCAGATCGGACACTTGAACTTGCCACAGGCTTTCCAGACGGATTCGCTGGATTGTTCGTTGGATTGGATGTGGAGCTGGCGGTTGAGCTGTCACCAAATATGCCTTTGACAATTCGTCCTAGCAAACTTGGCTTGGACGGTTTCGCAGTTGGCGTGGCAGCTTGAGGTGCGGTGGGTGTTGTTGGCGGCTGAGCGACTACATTGGTTGAACTTGAACGGTACAAGTTAGGATCGTCGCTTCGCCGATGATAAACGAGCGGCGGAGTATCGGTTCCAATGTTTACGGTTGTTCGTATGTAATCCGTTCCCATCCGTCCGGAGGTGAACATCTGATGAACGAGATCGCGTCCTTCACCGTGACGCAACTGCATCCCGCGAGCTCGAGCTTGCAGAGTGATGTCGTAAGCCGTGAACATTTTGCCGGCTGCAACTTCGTTCAACACCAACTGCTGAACAACTTGGTTTGTGACTTGATCCGCCATCTGAGCTTTCGCCACAATTCCAGAAACTCTGATACCAAGCGTCTAGCGTCGTAGCCTTCGATCCGGCGAGCAAGTGATTTCGCACCGCTTGCAGATGTCGACAGGGACCACGACGCAGCCCAGATTGAAAATGATGCGAACACTTGCACTGTGCCCGCACGATACGACCATCGGCATCGAGCACCATTTCGATATCGCGATTCGTGCTCAGGCGGTCTCGGACGGAACAATGAATCAAACGCATACCGGTTGGCGACATTTCATCGCGAGTAACTTCAAACTTTCCTCGCTTCAGCAACCCGCGACCTTCGACCGTTTCAGTATCTTCACTGCCGATCTGTGCTTCAGTCAGCGGAGCCGGCATCACTTGCCGCCATCGATAAACGCCTTGTGGCAAATCATGGATGACCTGACCGAACAGTGCGAGGCGGTTCAGTCCGGCAGCGACCTCAGGTTTTGGTAACGAAACCGCTGCAGCAATTTGTTCGAAAGTGCGAATAGGATTAGTGTTAAATGCGGCTGCGATTGCGGTCAGCTTGACTTCGTTCACTTCCACTGGTGGCAGCAACTGCGTTAACGCCGATGCTGCGGTCCAGTCGTTCGTGGTCCAGCCGCTCAAGCCCAACGTCAGTTGCATTTCGCCCATATTCGCAACCCAGAAACTCGGCATGCCGTTGCCAAGCAGATAGACGTTCGCCGATTCGATTAACGGAAGCGTTCGCGCGAGGACGCGCAAGCGGTCGCGGCCCCAGACTCGAATCGTTTCGTTTCGCGGTCCGTCGTAGGGCGTCGAGTGCAACTCAATCGCCTTCTCCCAAGGTTCAAGCACGATTCGAACCGGTTGGCCGCGAGTCAGCTCGAAACGAACAGCCCGTGGACTTCGACTTGCTTTGTGTCGGCGAAGAAACGCGAGCACGTTGTACAAGCCTTCGCGGCTGATCGGCACTCGCCGCAGCGGAAGACACATGGCTGATTGCAACTGCATGAAACCGCGCAACCAACTGTTCGGTAAATCGATCTTCTCTTCGCGATGCGTTGAAGCATCGGAGGTTGCGACATCGAAGCCTTGTGGGTCGATGGTGAACCGCGTTTGGCGATAGCTGCGAAGTGTTTGAAAGTGTTCGTAAAGCGACCATGTGTAGTCAACGTTGGTCGTACCCAAAGCGACTTCACTTTCGCTGACAAAGCTATCTCGTCCCACGCTCAAGCAACCGTAACTGCTTTCATCCGCGCTGAAGCACTCGAATAATAAACTATCCGGCGCAACCGTAATCACTGGATCACAAGGCATCAGCAATCGCCATAACTCGCGATCGAATGTCATCAGGTAGGTCGAGTATTTCATTCGCGCCAGCCAGTACTTGCGTCGCGCCGCGTTGAACTCGTTCTCCAGGTTAGGCGGCATGTCCGAAAGGTCTCTCGCTTTCAACTCGTCGCGCTTGCCCTTCGCCGCTCCAGCTCTGATGACTGCGAGGCGCTCATTCTCGGCTGCTTGGAATGCTTCGTACGCGGATTTGTCGCGTGGTTTGTAGCGTAAGTCGCTGATAACAACATCGTGCAGCGCGCTCATGGCTTCACGAAATCGTAACGGGTTTTTGAGAACTCCGTCAAAGCTAACTCGGTCGCGACGGAGATTGGGGGCGAGCGCGATGGCCAGCCCAGATGTCCCGCGTTCGACACTACTTCGTCGATGATAAACGAGGTCTAGCTTCATGATGACTACAGCTCGGAATCGAAACACGAAAGCAACAAATGTAAAGCAGCTGGTTTAAAGCAGCTGGTTTAAAGCAACTGGGAGGGAGCTCAACGAACGACTTCGAAGCGCCGACCAGGGACGTTCACTCAGCCGGATACGTCACCGTATCGGAGGGAACTACGTTGACTCAGCTCGCCGATACGGTGACGTATCCGGCGATCGAACAACGGCCCTGGGGAAGCATATCTAGGCAAACTCACACCACGGCGGATCGCCGCAGCAAATTGGTCTCGTTCGTAGTCGCTCTCCTCCCAGATGTATCAATATTGAGCCAACTCAAGCTCAGGAAAATTTTTCTCAATCAACTCAGCCAACTCAGGCTTGGATTCGATCAGTTGCACGAGCGCCGCAAGCCCAGCACGGAACTCGACACTGCGCACCGAACGCACCGCGACAGTCAAAATCGGCAGGAGTTCATCGATCTCCGATGGCTGCCGCTCAAGCCGGTCCGCGAGCGCCTTGATGACAGCGGGCTTATGCTTGCCACCGCGATCGATACCCAACAATGTTGTCGACCAAAGTACACGAAGCAAGCCGGGATCTAATTGACGCGAACGCACGAGTCGCTGACTGACTTGCGTTAGCGGTAATTCGTTGCGGCGCAATTGCTCGACCAACCCCAGCCGCACATCGCTGTACGGCGACTCCATCAACTGTTGCCAAAGGTGAATGTTTTGACGCAAGTTTTCGTCGCTAACGAACCAATTCCACGATGCCTTGCGAACGTCTTCACGTCCCGCATCGAGTAGTTCAAGCAAGCGCTCGCGATGCTCGCCGCCGCCACCACGTAAGGTTGCCACCATCCATGCAAGTAATGACTCACGCAGCGCTTCGCACTTGGCATCGATCAAAACAAGCGACTTGCTTCGTTCGTCGTCGTTCAAATCGCGTTGCTGCAACCAACCGAGTGACAATCGAACCACGGGCGCTGGACGTGAGCACGCAAGTTCCAATAACTGGTCGATAGAAAACGAATCGGCTTTTAAGTATCGCGCAGCTACCTCGCAGACTTTCGGAAGTGCATCTTGGTTCGCATTTACTAGCAGCTTCAGCCAATCGTCCGGCTTCAGTGATCCAGTACCAGTCGACTGTTCAAGCAACGTCGCAGCGAACTCCGCTAGTTCGGCATCCTCATTGCCCAGCCACTCGATCACGGTTTCGATCGGTAACCGTTGCAACGACTCCAAACAATGTTCGCGAAGCAACCGTAAGCACCATTGCCGGATCGGTCGCCCTTTGGCTTGTCCGAGAACAGCCACCAGCGCATCAGATGATGCGATCCACTCCGACTGAAATGCGGGCGTTGGCTTCAGGTCCGAGAGCGATGATCCACTTCGCAGGCGCCAACCGCTCGAACGCGATTCCAAAACTTGACTGTCATGGAACAGAACGTGTGTCAAACTCCAGTTGTCAGTCAGCGCGAGACCGTCAGGGAAACTAGTGTCCGAGTAAAGCGGCAGCGATCGCGCCATGGCGGCCACGTATCGTTTCGGATCTTTGTTTCCGATCTCGCGAAAGTAACGCCAGACGCGACGACGCAAATAATTTCTTGTATGAACCGAGAACAATCGAACATTCTCACGCCATCGCTCAAAGCGTTCGCGTTTCTCAGGAGTCAACTGGCGGAACCGTAAATGCTTGCGAGCGTCGTAGGTCTTTCCCAACTCAGAATTAGGAATCAGTCGCACTACCTGTTCGGTCCATTGCTCGCGACTTCGCCATTCGTATCGGTGCTTCGTGATCACTTCGCGCCGGACGCTACGGTCCAAAGCAACCATGAACCAACCCATGACTTCGTCGTCCTCGGCTGCTGAAGCGAGCTTAAACAATCGCTTCACCAACGCTTCGTGACGGAAATGGGAGAGCGGAAGTAGCAAGTATTCCTTCAGCAACTGCCGAGCTTCAGTTCGATGATCGCTGAACCATGTCTTCGCAAAGGCACCGAGTCGATCCGCGTCTTCAATGCGGCAGATCTCATCGACGAATCGACGATCACCCGCTTCGAAAAGCTCTTCAGCCACTAGCCAGGAGCCTTCGCCAGAGTTGCCAGAATTCGATGATGAGGAGAATCTGTTAGCCATGATCTCGACATTCTAGAGATGTCTGAGACACGTTTGGTCCGGCGAACCAGGATTTTTAACAAAATTTTTCTTGTGCAGCTTCGGCCAACTTTGCGATGACTCGCCGGTCAGAATCGGACTCATGACCTTGGCAATGCAGACTGTACGATGTGACGCCTTCCATCCATTTCGCGCGTATCTTGTCGCGACCATGTATCGCCCCGACGTAAGCACCCACGATCGCGGCAATCGTGTCGTTATCTTTCGTGTCGTTCACCGCAGCAATCAGACTGCAGGTAACATCGTCCGAGTGACACATTAAGGTATACAACACCGCTGGCAGCGTTTGCAGAATGTCAGCTCGTGAACCAAAGCCATCTAGCGAACACGCATCGCGCAGTGAAACACCTTTGCGATACGCGCTGCGAACAGGTCCATCGAGAAAATCGCAAAGCCCGCCGCGAAAATTCTTAAACCAAGCAGGAACCAGATCGGTGTCCAAAGGGTAGGGCAGGGGACCAACTTCTAAATCTGCCCCAACTCGAAGGTACTCGTCGATCCACCAGTTAGCCGTCGGTGCCGTTCCGGTTGGCATTGCGAGACAGCACCACAGCAAGTGGGTCATCGGTACGATCGAAGCGAGAGCCCAAGCGTTTCCATGCGTGATCAGGGTCGCGAGCACCGCGTCATAGTAAAGCTTCGCAGTTGGTTGACGCAGGAACGGAAGCACAATCGGCGAAAACCTCATCAAGCCTCCGTTGCCGCGACCTTCTGAGTTGGGATCGCCCGCACAGGCTTCGATCGACGGCCAACCCGACTGTAAGCGTTGCTGATGACGCGCAAGCGATGCGGATGTGTTTTTGCCTCGCCCCACTATTCGTGACTGCCGATTGACAAAGCACTTCACCAAGTCATCGAACTGAAACTCGCCGCGATTGAGCAATTGTTCGACAGTCCAAAAGGTCAGTTGCGTATCATCGCTGATACGGCCTGCACGCGAATCCCCACTTTGAAGGTGATCGAGAATGGTTCCGTACTTCTCGTTTCGCAAGGCGGGATCGAACTTCCACTCGGTGGAATGTCCCAAGCAATCGCCCACTGCGACGCCGATCAACATGCCCGCGATTCGCTGGTCACGCGCGAGAACTCGGGTATCCAGCGACACTGGATTCGTCGAGAGAATTTTACCGGCGTTCAGCGGCAAGCGTTTCGAAGTCAACAGATCGTGTACGACGTGATTGGCCGTCGCATCACTTCTTTCAACCTTTGCGCCGAAGTCCGCTGGCGATCCTTCGCGCGGATCGTCGTCAAGGTCATCAAACAAACTCGCTCGATAGTGCTTCATGCACCTCAGTATAGCGTTTGAGTTGTGATGATTTAGCCCAAGAATGAATTCGCCCAGCGTAGCTTGCTAACGATGCTACCCTGGGCTACAGGACGGAAATCTGTCACAGTCGCAGTAAACTCGCGTTAGCCCGCGAAGCTTGCGCTGTGCAGTTCACGTTGAGCGAGTTCAAGATCGTGCTCAACCATGATGCGAGCTAATTCGCGAACGTCAGTTGCTGGAGTCCAGCCGAGTTTGGCCTTCGCTTTGCTCGCGTCGCCCAGCAGCAGATCCACTTCGGCGGGGCGGAAGTAACGCGGATCCACTTCGACGTAATCGTTCCAATCCAATTCAAGCTGGCCGAAAACCATGTCCAGGAACTCACGAATGGTTCGTGTTTCACCAGTCGCAATCACAAAGTCTTCGGGCTGGTCGTGCTGCAGCATCAACCACATCGCTTCGACATAGTCCTTGGCAAAACCCCAGTCGCGTTTGGCGTCCAAGTTGCCGAGATACAGTTTCTTCTGCAAACCAACTTTGATACGAGTTGCAGCGCGTGTAATCTTGCGAGTGACGAAGGTCTCACCACGTCGTGGAGATTCGTGATTAAACAGGATGCCGTTGCAAGCGAACAAATCGTAGCTGCGTCGATAATTGACTGTTTGGAAGAACGCGTAAACTTTCGCGCATGCATACGGTGACTGCGGATTGAAAGGAGTGGTTTCTTTTTGCGGCGTTTCAAGCACCATGCCGTACATTTCGGAACTGGACGCTTGATAGACTTTGACTTGCTTGCGTTTGTTCAGCAGGCGAGCGGCTTCGAGAACATTCAACGCCCCGACCCCATCGCTCATCAGCGTATAAACTGGCTGATCAAAAGAAACTCTCACGTGGCTCTGAGCGCCCAGGTTATAGATTTCATCCGGTTCAATCTCTTGAACCAAATTCGTCAGCGCTTGCCCGTCAGTCAAATCGCCGTAATGCAACAGCAGTCGAGGTTTCTCATGAACGTCGTGATACAGGTGATCGATGCGGCCCGTTGAAAAGCTGCTACTGCGGCGCACCAAACCGTGAACCATGTAGCCTTTATCAAGTAGCAGTTCCGCCAAATAGGAACCGTCTTGACCGGTGATACCAGTGATCAGGGCTGAACGCGACATGTAGACCTCGAAGAAACTGAGTGTGATTTGAACTTGGGAAAAGTAGATTGTAACGATTAGTATTCGCGAAGCGTACCGTTAGATTGCTCTTGCAAGAACGCTGCGTAGGTCTTCTGCACTCCGTCCTGCAGCGTCGTGGTCGGTTGCCAACCCGTTGACTTGAGCAGCGAAATATCTGTCAGCTTGCGCGGAGTGCCGTCGGGCTTACTTGAATCGGTCAAAATTTCGCCCGAGTAACCGATGACCTTGGCGATCATGTGCGTTAGTTCCAGAATGCTTAGATCTTCACCCGTGCCCACGTTCACCCATTCCGGCGGATTTTCGATTTGCAATAAATGAACCAGGGCATCCGCTAAATCGTCGACATATAAGAACTCACGCCGCGGTGAACCGGTACCCCAAATCGTAATATTCGGTGAACCCGCTTGTTTCGCATCGTGTAGCCGTCTGAGCAACGCTGGCAGGACGTGACTGTGAGCGCGATGATAATTGTCGCCTGGACCGTAGAGGTTGGTCGGCATGGCTGAGTGAAATAAGACTCCGTACTCACGCCGGTAATACTCGCAGAGCTTCAGGCCGCAGATCTTTGCCAGCGCGTACGCTTCATTCGTCGGTTCCAGCGGGCTGGCAAGCAACTGATCTTCGGTTATCGGCTGCGTAGCCATTCGAGGATAGATGCACGTGCTTCCGAGGAACAAAAAACGCTTCACGCCGCTGCGATACGCTGCATTGATCGTGGCTAGTTGAGCGTTCAGGTTCTCGACCAAGAATTCAACGGGATAAGTGTTGTTAGCGTGAATGCCACCAACTCGGGCCGCGGCGAAAACAACCGCTTCGGGCTTTTCAGCTTCGAAAAAGTCTTGTACCGCCACAGCATTCTCAAGGTTCAGCTCAGCGCGCGTGCGCGTAATTAAACGGCAGCCTGATTCCCGCGATAAACGACGGCAAACGGCCGATCCCACCATACCGCGATGACCTGCAACATAAACTGAAGAGAACACAATTTGCCCTGAAAAGTTCGCCCTGCGGCGGAATAGAAATGTGGTTCGAGAGGCTTGCGCGACAGTTTGACCGTCCAATCCGCACAACCGCCCAATCGATGAATCTAAAAGGGTAATTTGTATGGACTGGGATGGGAAGTCAGCGGGGACGCCTAGGAAAGTGTGTTGCGGGGAATTTGCTAGAACTTTTGACGATTAGGCGGCTTAGATCGGATCGGCTTGGCAATCGTCGATCGCAACGGATATTCCCTGCTCCATGAAGCGGACGGAAACCTGCAGCCGAACTTCCTTCTCGCGCCGAACGATCACACCTTCGTAACCTGCAAACGAGCCGTTGCGAATGCGGACTTTCATCCCGGGTTCCAGCCGCCGTTCTGGTGCCAGCGGAGCGTTCATTGCCACCAAGTTGAACACTTGCAGCAAATCAGCGACCAGCTTTTCAGGCTCGGGGACCGAAATATTGCGACTTACACAACCCGTGCAGACAGCGCGATAGCGCGCGTCTTCATCGCCGCAGACAAATACATAGTTGGCGAACAGCGGTTCGTAACTCTTCCGTAACCGCCCGTTTGGCGACCGATAGCGACGTTCGATCACCGGCGCATAGAAAGCGATCTTTTCGTCGATCAACTCCCGCATCAGCTTCTTTTCTTGCCGAGCCATGGTGTACATGGCCCACCAGGGATCCTTCAACGCTTGATCACTAGTCAGCAGATTGTCTGGGAAAATGTCCGTTTCGCGGTCCAAAAGCGGCATTTGCTATGTTCGTCCCGAAAAATCCGATAGTGATGCACAAACAACTTCTATTTTATCGGCCAACCGCAGGCGGGGCATAGCTCGTTCGGCGTCAATTTGACAGCGCGGAAGTTCGCACATCCACGTGTAGCGAATGTTCAGCTCGACGCAGGCAGCGCATCAGCGAAATTTCGTCGAGATGGAACGAAGATGTGCATCAGCCCGATCTGTTTGTAGCCCAATTTCGGATAGAGTTTCGCGCCAGCGTGCGTGGCAAGTAACACGGATTGGCGAAACCCTAAGCGGCGATCGTCACGCAGCATCGCCTCAAGTAGCCGGCTGCCGATCCCGCGCCGCCGAAAAGATTCTTCGACCTGCATGTTCGCGACCCAAGTCGAATTGCCGACGTGCACACTCCGAACCGAACCGACCAACTCGTTGTCTAACATCGCTACGTACTGCCGCAGCGGCGCGTTCTCTGCAATGTGGTCCTGCCGCAGCGACCGCGACTTACTGAACTTCGCAAAACGCGCTGCGAGCTCCATGGAGTCGACCTTCAAAACCTGTGCGTTTGTTTCTGTTGAATGCGAGACTGTCACTCGCGGAATACGTTTCAGTGAATGCACGAAAAACGGTTCCGTCGTCAACAATCGATAGCCCAAGTTCTTGTAGTCATTGCGCAGTACATGGTCGGACTCCAACTGACGACTGACCGCGCACACAAAGTAACGACCCCGTGCGTGTTGAGTCGCAATGCGATCAACTTCAGCGGCTGAGCGATCGAACGCGATCCACTCTTCTTTGCGATAGTCAACTGCGTTGGCGCGGTCCGCGTCTCGCAAGCACCAGATGCCTTCGACGAGCGACGCGATGTGGGGATAAGTCAAACTTCGCCCGAAGCAGTAGCCGTGAGCGAATACTTCAATCGCTTCACAAATCGCCAACTCCTGCGAGTTCATTTCGGATCTGATTTCGGTGGCTTATCCGGGCGATCCGCAGCCGGGCGATCCGACGTGTATGGCCGCGTGGTGATGACACCCTCTTCGGGACTGCTGGCGGTCGCATACAGTCGCTTGGGAATGCGTCCCGCGAGATAGGCCTCACGTCCCGCAATCGCCGCATGCTTCATCGCAATCGACATACGAATCGGGTCGCGAGCGTGCGCGATGGCCGAGTTGAGCAACACGCCATCTGCACCCAGCTCAAACGCAACTGAAACATCGCTAGCTGTGCCCACGCCCGCATCAATGATCACTGGATAATCCGGATCGCCTTCCTTGAGATACTCGAGAATGATCCGCAAGTTGTTCGGATTGAGAATGCCTTGGCCACTGCCGATCGGGCTGCCCGCTGGCATGACGCTTGTCGCGCCCGCTTCCTTCAAACGCCTCGCCACAATCGGATCGTCGCTGGTGTAACACAGTACCTGAAAGCCCGCGTCGACGAGCGTCTTGCAAGCTTCGATGGTCGCGACTGGGTCGGGCAGCAACGTCTTGCTATCTCCGAGCACTTCCAGTTTGACCCAATTCGCTCCTGGGTTTTCAAGTGCCCGCAGTATCTCTCGCCCGAGTTTAGCCACGCGCACCGCGTCGACTGCGTTGTAGCAACCAGCCGTGTTGGGCAGCAGCAAATACTCTTTCGGATCGATGTAGTCGAGAATGTTCTGTCCGAGTCGATCGTACATCTTCTCGCGACGAACCGCGACTGTGACCACTTTAGCGCCCGACGCCGACAGTGACTCACGCATGATTTCCAGCGTATCGTACTTGCCGCTCCCGACGATCAAGCGGTTTGGGAGCGTGTGGTCACCGATTTTGAGCGGACGATCTTGCATTGGAAACTGAATGAGTTTGAAGTGAATTCGGACCGCTCGAATTAGCAAGCGGATTCGGCCGGCACCTCAGCCGCCACCGACCAGCGTAACGACTTCGATTGTATCGCCGGCTTGGACTTGATGGGCGGTGTGCTCTTCGTGCGGGACAATTTCCAAGTTCACTTCGACCGCGACCAGCTTGCTGCGAATGCCTGCATGCTCGAGCAATTGCGCAATCGTTGTCCCCATCGACACTTCCTGGACTTCGCCATTGAAGCGGATCGAAATTCGTGGTTCGGTCATTGTTTCGTCACCTGCGCGTTTGCAGCCTGTTACACAGACTAGCTCCCAGGCTCCACCTGCGAACTCACTGCTAGAGAGGCTCTGCCTCATGCTGGGGTCAGCAGGCAGAGCCTGCAAGGCAGTGCGTCCCCAGGCGGAGCCTCGGGACGAGGTTAAAGTTGCGGCGGTTAAGTACGGTTACTCATCAAAGGCTGCGTCGAAGGCGCGATCGCTGGGGCTGAAATCGAGTCGCTTGGTGAACTCACAAGCCTCACGAGCGCCGAACTCGCGGTTCATGCCGGAGTCTTCCCACTCGATGCTCAGCGGGCCTTGGTACTTCGCTTGGTTCAGGGCGCGGATGATCTCTTCGAAATTCACGCCACCGCGACCGGGGCTGCGGAAGTCCCAACCGCGACGTGGATCGCCAAAGTTGATGTGACTCGACAAAATACCGCTGCGGCCGTTGAGCGTCGTGATCGCGTCCTTGACGTGCATGTGATAGATGCGGTCAGGGAAAGCTCGAATGAACTCGACCGGATCGATGCCTTGCCAAATCAAGTGGCTAGGATCGAAGTTGAAACCGAACTCTTCGCGATGGCCCACTGCTTCAAGGGCTCGCTGAGCGGTGTAGATGTCGAAAGCAATCTCAGTCGGGTGCACTTCCAAAGCGAACTTCACACCGCACTCGCCGAACACATCCAAGATCGGATTGAATCGTTCCGCAAACAACTTAAAGCCCGCTTCGATCATCTTTTCGGAAACTGGCGGGAACGAATAGAGCAAGTGCCAAATGCTGGAACCGGTGAAACCGTTGACGACGCTGACACCGAAACGTTGAGCCGCCCGCGCGGTCTGCTTAAGCTCTTCAATCGCTCGCTTGTTCACACCTTCAGGTTTGCCATCGCCCCAAACGTAATCTGGCAAAATCAACTTATGACGCTCATCGATCACATCGCAAACCGCTTGGCCGACCAAGTGAGCACTGATCGCATGGCACTGCAGGCCGTTCGCATCGAGGAGCGCACGCTTCTTGGAGCAGTAGTCGTCCTGTGACATCGCCTTGTCGACTTCGAAGTGATCGCCCCAGCAAGCCAATTCGATGCCGTCGTAGCCGAATTGCTTGGTGAGTTTCACCATGTGGTCGATCGGAAGGTCGGCCCATTGGCCAGTAAAAAGGGTCACAGGTCGTGCCATATTTTCACTCCTAAGAAACAGCGGCGGGCAAGTTGCAGTTTGAGGTTAGCAGCCTAACTTCCAGGGGCCGAAAGTGGTAGTGGGGCAGCGACAGTTTTGACGCAGCCGGAAGCACTCAACGGCTGACCAAGCACCCAAGCCCCCGCGCAAGATTCGCTTCAGTCCCCTTGCTTCGCCAAGCCGCTACCGAAGTGCATTTAAACTGTACAATCGGGGTGGTTTTGGATCCCGTCATAAGTTCGCTGAGCTGTCGGATGTCCGCGAATTCTCACCAAAAACCCGACCACAAAACAGTGCTGCGATCCTTCGCGGCAGCGATGCGTTCGAGGAAGTGGATTACCGCCAAGGATTCCGAATTCGAAGCTGCTTTAGAGCAGTCGCTTCAGTCCACTGACAACTGCGATTGTTTGCTCGCGTTGCTGTCTTCGCCCTGTTTCAAACTCTGCGAACCAGCGAGACGAGTGTTGCAGCAAGCGACGCGGCGGGGAATCACATTGCGGCTTGCTTGGCCCCGCGCATGGAGCGGCTCGGTTAATGAATGGATTGGACCACGAGTTTACTTCTCGGCGAGCCGCAATTTTTCTCCCGGCCAGCAGTACTTTGGTCTCGTGTGTTCGCAGATCGGACGACACGGAAGCAAGCAACCCAATTGGCCCGCACTGGTCGACGCGGCGCTGAAGTTTTCACACCGCGATCAGCTTCGACCGCTCATCGTGGCCAACACAAGTCTCGCCGAAGCGACGAAGCACTTCTCCGATCGCGCGCAACTGAATAGCTTGATCGTCGAGCTCGATGCGCGTCGCACTTTGGCGGAATGGTTGAACGAGAAGCTCGGCGAGCTTGAAGCGGCTTCTAACTCGGATTCGCTCGACGCGTTGGCTGACTCGCTGGCTTCGCGCCTTGCGGTTTCGCCTTCGCTGGACGCTCCATTGGAACCTGCAATCGCGAAACTGCCGATACAAGATCGCATCGCTATCTCGCTTGCGGATCGTGTGTTTGCGATTCATGTGCGTCGCGGCGGAACGGTCTCGCAACTGCTTCATACGCGACTAGCGGATAGGCGTTTTGCGGCGGGCAGTGTCTTTGTTGCTTCGCTGCTTGGACCGTCGACTTCGCCGCCCGAGTTAGAACAGTGGCTGGATCGCGGCGCTGTGGGTTGGTTGCTGCCTGAACCGGTGAAGCCACTCGCAAGGGCAATCACTCGCTGCAGATCAATTAACGCTTCGCCGCACGTCCAATCGCTGGTCCTACCGCTTGCAAGGTTATTCAAACAGCAGCTTGGCTCGCAGGACGATTGGCCCTTTCTCGCACATTGCACGCGTGGCAACGCAGGACCGCTCCCTGAAGAATCGATCGAGCACTATATCGATCGCGTTTGGAGTCGCGGCGCGGTCCCTGAATGCAACGCTTACGAAACGCTGTTGCAGATACTCGAGCAGCAACGTGTGGCGGGCAACACGCGGATGACTCGTTCGGACAGTCGCTGCGTCAGTTTCTCAGCAGTTCCGCTCGCCGAGCTATTGAGTCGCCGCCAGTTTCGTTCGCATCTCGGTCGTTGGGATTGGGAACCGTACGGTGTTTTAGTGCGACGTGATGCTCTGCAGTCGCTGGGAGCACGGCCGGTCATTTATGGCGACGAAGCGGATTTCAAAAGCTTGGACGCAAGTGATCGAGACTATTTTCAACCACGCGGCACGAAGAACGCTCGCAATCCTCAAGACTGGTCGAGCGAATGCGAATGGCGGCTGCGCGGTGATCTGGACTTTTGCGACTTACCGCCTGATTCCATCCTGATTTTTACCCACACTCAATCCCAGGCTCAGCAAATTGCACGACGTTTCCCCTGGCCGGTGCTGTGGATCGGCGATGCGAAGAAATACCAAGAGCGGGCTGTAAGCAAAGCGATCGAGGAATCCAAGTCATGAGTAATGCCACATGCTCTTGGCTTACTGAATAAGCTCGCGTAGCAGCTGAGGAAGCGCATGCCATGTGTCCATGTAAGTCGCCTCGAGCGGAATATTGACGTAGAAATCGTTGTGCAAGAACAAAGGCATATCAGGTAGGCATGCTCCGACGGCATACGGCTCAACATAGGCAGTCTTGATCGGTGCCGCTTGATAAGCGACAAGAGTCAACTTGCGTTGATCGGGCAACTCAAATGGTTCGTCGGCAATCTCGTCCCAAATCGCTTTGTGAATACCTTGGGGATCACGCGAGGTAGGGGGAAAGGGATCGATGACCAGCAAGTTGATATGGTCATAAAGCAGATCGACTGTTTTTTCGACAAACGACCTAAGCGCATGGCGCGAGTCTTTGTTTCCTGGCGATACCAACTCAATAACCCCAACAACCTTTCCCAGCGAATGTCGCACCACCACTCGTTTCGCTTTCGTTGCATAGCGTTCGACATCGGCTGGGATGACAAACTGAGTCTTGGGGCGTGGCGGGGCTTCCGTGATGGTTGCTGCGATGCCTCCCGTAAAGATCACATCGCTTTGCTCAAGCGTAACCACGTCCGGCTCAGGACCGCCAATGATCTGCTGTGCCATGGCGAACATCCCTTGCGGCAGCAAACCCGCATTCAGACGATTGGTGATTGTAGACAACCAGAGAACGTGAAAGTTGTGGTAAACGCCGGATTGAACGCGCGACCAATCGTGCATCGGCATGCTCAGCATCCTTCCGTCACAGGTTGTTGTCTAAGGCAGCTTTTCGATATTATTGCCCAGTTTATCAGTCAATGTGCTTCCAGCCAACGCACGCAGGTTTACCAGCACCACCGCGCAACCCGCCAGCGGAATCATACGTTTGGCTGGAAGTGCCAATTTTGAAGCGGCGATTGACGAGCGTTGACCTGCTACTGCACTAATTCGCTGTTTGTCATAGAATCGTACACCTTTGTGCGTCCACATCCCTCGCCTCAACTCGACGTAACCATGCTTGATCGAAAATACATCATTGAAAATGCGGACCTTGTCAAGGAAAACTGCGTTCGCCGCGGGGCGAAGGCGGATGTGGACAAGTTGGTTGAGTTGGAGATGGTACGGCGCACGAAGCTGAACGATGTCCAAGAGCTGAACCGTTTGGCGAACGAGAAGAGCAAGCAGATCGGTGGTGCCAAGACGCCTGAAGAACGCGAGAGCTTGAAGGAGCAGGGACGTCAACTGCGCGAGCAGAAGGACGCTGCCCAAGCGGCCCACGACGAACTCGACAAGCAGATTCATGACCTCGAAGTGCACGTGCCGAACTTGACGCATCCGGCTGCACCGATCGGCGCCGACGATCAAGCCAACCTGGAAATCAGCTTCGGGAAAACGCCGGTTCCGAAGTTCGATTTCAAAGCCAAGGACCATCTCGAGCTTGGCAAACTGCATGACATGATCGATTTCGAAGCGGGTGCGCGCGTTGCGGGTGCTGGGTTTTACTTCCTCAAACGCGATGCGGTATTGCTCGAGTTGGCGTTGCAGCAGTTTGCGGTTCACCAGTTGGTCGCTCGCGGGTTCATCCCGATCACAACGCCTGATGTGGCGCACACGCAGATTTTGCACGGCATCGGCTTCATGCCGCGCGGACCCGAGACCCAGATTTATTCGATCGAGAACACCGATTTGAATTTGGTGGCCACCGCTGAGATTACGCTGGGCGGGATGATGGCGGATCAAACGTTGAACGCGGAAGAATTGCCGTTGAAGATGGTCGGTATCAGCCACTGTTTCCGAACGGAAGCTGGGGCGGCGGGTCGCGCGTCGAAGGGACTCTATCGCGTTCATCAGTTCACCAAAATCGAGATGTTCGCGTTCACGCTTCCGGATCAAAGCGATGCGATCCATGAAGAACTTCGTCAGATCGAATGCGACCTGTTCGATGCGCTCGAAGTGCCGTTCCGCGTCGTCGATACAGCCACAGGCGATCTCGGCGGACCCGCGTATCGCAAGTACGATTTGGAAGCTTGGATGCCAGGTCGCGGTGAAAGCGGCGAATGGGGCGAAGTGACCAGTACTTCGAACTGCACTGATTACCAAGCGCGTCGCTTGAACATTCGGTACCGTATCAAAGGCGAGAAGGGGACGCATCTTGTACACACGCTCAACGGCACCGCCTTCGCACTCAGCCGCGCGCTCATCGCAGTCATGGAAAACCACCAACAGGCTGACGGCAAGATCCACGTTCCTACAGTTCTACAACCATGGGTCGGCAAGGCAGTCATTGGTTAGCTCGCCGAACCTTCCGCTGCCTTCATCCGTGGGACCACTATGTCATCAGTGGTCATGTCATCAGCGGTCAAGAAGGGACTAAAACCGAGTTCGACGCAAGTTCGCTTCAGCTACTTGCGAGCTTCCAGTTCGCCCCAGCGCTCAAACGCTTCGGCTAATTGCGTCTCCAGATCGGCGAGCTGCGATTGTTCGCGGGCGAGTTCCTGCTTGGGCTTTTTGTAGAAATCGGGATCGGCCATCTGATCGTGCTTGGCAGCGATCGCCACTTCGATCTTCTCGATCATCTGCGGCAGATTCTTCAGCTCTTGAGTTTCTTTGAAACTCAACTTGCCTTTCGCAGCCGGTGGTTTCTTCGCGGCAGGGATGGCGGCTTCGAATTTTTGGCCAGCGGTCTTAGGCTTGCTGTCAGTGCTCGCGGATGTCGATTTCGAATCCGACTGACGCAGCCAATCGTCGTAACCGCCAATGTACTCGCCTACTCCGTCGCCTTCAAACACAATGCAACTGGTCACGACATTGTTCAGAAACTCGCGATCGTGGCTGACGACCAGCATCGTGCCTTGATACTGAATCAAACGCTCTTCGAGCATCTCCATCGTTTCAGCGTCCAAGTCGTTGGTCGGTTCGTCGAGCACGATGACGTTGGCTGGTTTAGCAAACAGTTTGGCAAGCAGCACGCGATTACGTTCGCCGCCGCTCAGTTGTTTGATCGGCGTGCGAGCGCGTTCGGGCGTGAATAGAAAGTCTTGCAAGTAACCGATGATATGAGTTGGTTTGCCGTTGATTTCAACTGTCTTGTAACCATCGCCGACTTCATCTTCGATCGTTTTGTCCGCGTTCAGTTGACCGCGGAGTTGATCGAAGTAAGCGATCTGCAGATTCGTTCCCAAACGGACGGAACCGCTGTCCGGTTTTTGTTCGCCGAGCAGCGTGCGCAGCAACGTCGTCTTGCCAGCTCCATTGCGACCAATGATGCCAACTTTGTCGCCGCGCATAATCGTGGTCGAAAAGCCATCGAGGATTTGACGATCGCCGAACGCCACGGCCAACTCTTTCGCTTCAACGACAAGATTCCCCGAGCGAGCGCCTTCTTGAATCTTGAGATTAACTGAACCGACTTTTTCGCGGCGCTCAGAACGCTGCGTACGCAATTCTTTCAGCGCACGCACGCGGCCTTCGTTGCGAGTGCGACGGGCTTTAATGCCTTGGCGAATCCAAACTTCTTCCTGAGCGAGTTTCTTATCGAACAACGCGTTCTGTTTTTCTTCAGCGGCGAGCGCGTCCTCTTTGCGTTTTAGAAACGTTGCATAGTCGCACGACCAATCGAACATGCGTCCACCGTCGATTTCAAGAATGCGGGTCGCTAACTTGCGCAAGAACATCCGATCGTGCGTAATAAACATGAACGCGGTCGGCCAACGCAGCAGAAAATTCTCCAACCATTCGATCGCAGCGATATCCAAGTGGTTCGTAGGTTCGTCAAGCAACAGCAGGTCCGGCGAATCGACTAACGCGCGAGCCAACAGCACACGCCGCTTCATTCCCGACGAAAGCGTTTCAAACCTCGCTTCGCCGTCCAACTCCATGCGGCTGAGGATTTGGTCCGCTGCGTGTTCGCGTTGCCAAGCGCTTTCATGATCGGAGTGCGCTGCGACTTGCGAGACGACACCTTGCAAGACAACTTCTGCAATCGTGCCGACGGTGTCCTGAGGCACATCTTGTTGTAATAAGGCGACTTTCGCGCCTGGAGAAAACTGAACAGACCCGTGATCCGGGGTAACCGTGCCTGCCAAGATGCGCATGAAAGTCGTTTTGCCTGCGCCGTTTCGACCCAGCAATCCGATGCGCTGACCGCTTTCTATCAAACAGTTGACGCCATCGAGCAAAGCGGGACCACGGAAACGTATGGTAAGATCGGTAACGGTAACTAACGGCATGTGTCGACTATCGAATGAAAACCTGGAATCCAAAAACGCAGCTCAGCGTCGGATTGTAAGGTTATCGCCGTTCAATTCTAGGTCTGAGCAACGGGAGAATAGCATTGCTGGTGCTCGGAACGGCCTAACGGATTCGTCTAGTCGATCGATTCAACACAGTCGATAACCGCGCCCACTTCGTAGCAACAAGGCCCCAATCGGCGACATCGTTTGGCGATGACGTTAATCACACGGCCATTCAAGTAGACGGAGAACTGTTCACCTGGATAGATTTGGTGGTGATAGAGAATGGCGATGCCCGATTTCGAAATGTCTTTAACTAAAACGGTTCCAAACAACTCCGGTTCACCTTGTGCGACAAGCGAAGCCAGCGGTCGACTTGCGAACTGAATACCGGCAGTTGTGCGCACATTCAGCCGCGCGTGTGTTCGATCTTCCTGAGAGGTCGTCGCTAGATAACCTCTTTCCGCGTAAAACCGCGACGGATCGATCGGGAGAACCACCTGAAGTGGGGCGAATTCAGGTTGTGTGATCATGCTTTAGCCACCACCAATGTTCGCCTGCACTCCACAATCTCCGCATCCAGTTCGGTGCCTGACAATTTATCGATCAGCGCGAAAGCCGTCGCGTGCGACATCGGCTTGCGATAAGGGCGATGCGAAGTTAGCGCTTCGAAAATATCGACGACTGTGCAGATCTTTGCCCAGGGATGAATTTCTTCGCCGGGCACTCCCACCGGATAACCGCTGCCGTTTAGTTTTTCGTGATGTTGGTAAACCATCATCAACTGACCATGCGTTAGAGCCTTCTGCTCCGTCAGCAATCGATGAAGACCTTGCGCGGGATGCTTCTGCACTTCGCGGAATTCGAACTCGTCCAAACGTCCAGGCTTCGTCAAAATCTGTTCTGCAACTTCAAGCTTGCCGATATCGTGCAACAGCGCGCCGACGACGATTTGCTTTAGTTCGTCGCCGCTGTAGCCGAGTTCCGTTGCCAATGAAGCACAAAAGCAGGCGACGTTAGAGCTGTGCGTGAACGTAGCGTAATCGTGGCACATGACATCATGCAATTCCGTGACAAGCACCGGCCGCTCGGATAGCACGTGAACGATGGCTGTACCAAGTTCGTCGCAGGTAGTGACAACGGAAGCGGTGTCACTGCTCGTGAACTGGTCGCACAGTACTGCTCGAACAACATCGCTCATTAGCGCAGTGCGGTTTCTATTGACAACTTCGCTTTCGGAGAGCAACGAGCGCCAGTTATTGCGCAGGTGAATCTGATAAGCATCGTAACTTTCGCTGGGGATATACAGCTTGGTGACGCCAGCATCGATCAGTGACTGCACTTGACGCGGCGCGACCGCCATATTCCTTGAACAATACAGCTTGGGTGTAGAGGTTGCATCGATCTTCAGAAAGATATCGGTGTTCAGCTCAGCGCCGCAATTCAACGTCAGCGCACTAATGGGAATCAAGCTATCAAGTGAATCAGGTTCGGGCGATTGCATATCTGGGGGGCCAAAATTCAATCGAGGGTTTATACGCACTGCGGCTGCCTCGCCGCAAAGCCTCATTGCAGAGGCCGGAAACCCTAACACCCTACCGATATCTCTGCGTTCCAGAATAGTGCCTTCTACGGTACACCGAGCCCTCGCGGAACTTGCTTCAGCAGTACAATCCGGATATCCGTTAAACCCAGTACTCTAACGGCTCTCAAGCCTGAATTAAGACATCGAACAGCCGTCCGAGTCTGCATTTGTCAGTTCGTTGAGGTTGGCTTGCAGCACCGGTTGTGGACAACTCCAGACCAAAAAGAAAAGCGCTTCCTTTGCCCAACGACCAATTTCGCTTTCTGCTGAGAAGCCCGCACCTTTGGAGACCGTCAATGCGGCTTGCGTAGCTCGCAGCACCAATGAGTTCGCTTTGGTCCGCAATTCGCTAGCTGACAGACGGCTCGTCTTGTGGCTTGCAAGAGCCATGAGCGCAGTGCGAAGTTCATCAACTTCCGACTGAATTGCATCCGCAGCAGTAGCAATATCTGGCCGATTCTTGGATTCGTTGGCTAGATAAGTCGAAGCCGCTGTTGCGAGTCCGACCGCAAGCGTAGAAGTTTGCAACCCACCGGTACCGCCGCCTCCCCCAGTTTGCATCACATTCATCGCTGGACCGCCAACGATGTCTTGTGCTGGTACAACGACGTTCTCCAATTCCAACTTGTCGGTGCAGCTAGACGTGAGCGCGACCAAGCGTTGCCCCAGGTAAGTCGTTACGCCGGGAGCCAATCGCGGCACCGAACATAGAATTTGATTGCCGTCGGGTAGAGTTGCGCCGACAACGATGTAGTCAGAGTAAGCGCCGCCGGTAACCCAGGCACTGAATCCATTTAGTACATAACTGCCATCGGGCCTTCGTTGAGCGGTCAAAGCGGGACGCGCTAAGTGTTGACGACTGGTGCTGAGGTGACTGATCGCGACCGTCGCAAACAACTCGCCACTCGCCATTCGCGGCAGCAACTCTTCGCACAGTTTCGCATTCGCTCCACCCGCAATTCGACGGCAGGCTGCATTCCACTGCGTCAATACAAAAGTCGTCGTCAAGCAACTCTGGCTAAGCGACAGATAGCCTTCGATAATCTTGCTGTCGGACCAACTGAGTCCACCGAATTTTTGATCGATGAACCAGCGGAACACCCCGGCCTCAGCGCACCAAGCTAACTGTTCTCGCGGCCAAGTTTCGTAGGCGTCTAGTCTTGCGGCAGATTCACGCAGTCGCGCGCAAAGTACTTCAAGGCTGGTCGTTGAAAGCGCTTGTTCAGTGGGCATGGTAGTTGGCACGCAGGTGTTCGCTTTGTTTTCAGAGAGGTTTTTAAGTGAGAGCAATTAGCGTCACTGACGCTCGCAGCTATCGCGAACCCATTATAAAGCGACGAACGTAGGCCTGTCAGCGGCAACTGCAAGTGTCCATTGAAAGTAACCCCCTGCGAGTGCTCTTGGTTACGCGTCTGTTGTCAGCCGTCGCAAGTCGCGTGTCACTCGGTTTGTTTTGCGATCGCTTCCACGAAACCCGCCCCAGTGATACTCTTCTCGACTTCTGGGCTACCTTCGTAACGCACTTTGCCTGCACCAGAGATCTTTACGACCAAGCGATTCGCGGCTTGCACGTTCGCGCTGCCGCTGCCAGTGATGCCCACGTTTACATCTTCGGCGATTAATTCAAGGCAGTTGAACGTCGCGCTTCCGCTCGCTTTCAAAGTCAGTTCATCAACTTTGCCTTTGCATTCGACTTTTGCGCTTCCAGAAACATCGATTTCAAACTTAGGCTCCTCCAAGTTCTCAACTGTTCCGTTGGCTGACCCCGAGACACTCAAGCGACTCAAATGCGGCGTCGATAGCCAAATGCGCAGTCGATGCGAGCTCGTCGTGCTCTTCTCGAACGTTATTTTCAAATGGTTGTCTTCAACGGATGTTGAGACGTACTGCAACAAATTGTCGTCATATTCCACCTCACACTTTGTTTCAGACTGGCTCGCGAGAATTTCAACTGTCGCACTGCCAAGAATGGACACCCGATCGAATTCAGCGATTTGCCGACTCTCGCGGAGCACCGTTCCCGAACCAACTTCAGCGTTCGTCATCAGATTGCATCCGCTCGACGCTGCAAACACTAAGATTAAGCCAGGAATAAAGTTCTTTAACACGTTGGTATCTTTCGAATTAAGTCCAGCACGAGGAGATTTGAACACACAGAATCTGGAGTGGAGCAAGCATAGGGTCTGTTCGCTTGAATTGTGAAAAACTTGGGAATCGTCGCGAAATCCGAAGTGTGGTGACTATTCTTCGCCAGTGGTAACTAAAATTAGGAAATCTGTTGAAAAGCAGCCCCAAGTTTCAGCACAGCTCTTGAGAGGTCAATCATGTTCCGAAAATCCGTTCTCCGTATCCTACCCCTTTTCGTTCTCGCCGCGGGTCTGAGTGCTCAAGCCGCTGACACGGCGAAGCCAGCTCCCGGTAACAGTGGCACCATGATCAACTCAGCCGCTTCGAGTCCTACGAAAGCAAAGTACTGGGTGTTTCGAACAGATAAAGATGCAGTTGCGATTCATATCGCTAACAAGATTGGTCCCAAGCCGAAGACAGTCGCTTACCTAATGGTCTACAGCCCAGGTGTTAGCGGGTTTCAACGGTTGGCAAATATCCAAGTTGAAGTCAATGGTACAGTGCAGAATATCCCAGACATGCTCGAAGTAGATCTGGTTCCCAAGGCAAGTGGCAAGCACTTTGAGATGATGTACACCAACAATGCAAACACCGTAAAGCTCGGCGTGCTCCGATATCGTGAAGGCAGCAATGGACGCGCTTCGTCTGACCTGCAAGTTCAACTTGATTCCGCAGTATTGAAATCCGTTGTGCGAGGAAATCCATGCGACGAACCGTTGGTTGACGACATGGGCGAAGAAGAAGAACTGGAGCAGGATGCGGTCCTAATTCCATTGTCAGTTGAAGCCGTAGTGGGAATCGGCAAGTAATTCTTCGGATAACTAACGGTTAAAGTTACTTAGGGATTGTCCGTGCTACGCGAAAGCCCGTCGAGCTTGATAGGTAGTTCGGCAATTCGTGCACAGAGTAGTTCGAAGAGGCCGCTTGCTCACCGAACTTGAAACGACCGCCGACGAGGAACCTATCTTCGCCGCCGGCTTTGCTTTTGTTGCCACCATCAATAAACGAGTATTGAAGTCTCGAACGCAAAGGAAAGCTCACTACATTGTCCACCCACTCGGACAAATTGCCGCCCATATCAAACAAGCCAAAGTTGTTGGGTCGCATCGTTGCAGTCTCGTGGACAATGCCTTCTGAGTGCGGCAAAGTCCATTCAAAGCGCGAGATAAGTGCTGCGTCGTTGCCGAAATGCCATGCATCATCCGAACCCGCCGCGCAGGCCCATTCGCGTTCTGCTAACGTTGGCAAGCGATATCCGCTGCGTTCCAAATAGCCAGGTTCGAGTGTAACGTCCTGATCGTCATCCCAAACGTGCGCGTAACACCACTGCGATTCAGGAATATGTTCGCGCTCAGATAACCACTGACAATAGCGAACCGCGTGCTGCCAAGAAGCCGCTTGTGGGAACTGATTGTCGGCTAGCCTTGCATTGCGAGCCCGACGGTCACGGTCAATCCACGCAGCAACGCGAGGGTCCTGCAAGAACTCTGCATATTCGGCTCCAGTTACTTCATGCGCCGCCAGAGCGTAATTGCGATCGATCTGCACCCAGACGCGGCGCTCATCGTCTTTGCCCACAAGCACATACGCTGGTGGTTTAACAATCACCATCGGTTGTCCAAGCGAATTTGTGAACCAAGTCGCGTTTGCACTAAAGCTAGGTTGGCTGAGCGACCACGTTGCCTCTGGGTTCCATTGCCGAAGGCACCACTGAGCATTGCTTAGCAACGTAGCATCGGTAGCTTTTGTCGCCCATTCCTTCAGTCGCTGAGTCACGTACTGGCGATTCTGTTCAGAAAGTTGAACGATGCGGTAGCCACCTAAAATAGATACCACTGCACTTTGCATTTGCTCCGTTGAAGCTTCGCGAAGCAGCGCAACAACACGTTCCGAGGGCAGTACAACGGGCGCATGCACCATCAGTGCAGTTTGAATTCCGCGTCCAAGCTTCCCTTCAAGACCATAGCGAAGTTCGTCCATTTCCCCGATGTGTGCCAGCGCCAGGCTCAGCATTGCTATCCGTCGCGCTTCGTTCGCCAAGTCTGCGGTAGAACGTTTCGCCCGCTTCCAAATCGAACTGACCAAGAGCCCGTCATTGTCGCTCGAATGCGAATTCAAACAGGTCGGCAACCATCCTTGTTCGCTCAGCTTCAGTGCGAGCTGCGAATGGTCTAACGCAGGCCGTGCAAGGATCATTTGGCTCTCTTCTTCACTGCGATTATCGCAGCTCATCGTGACCAATTGCGAAAGCCCTAGCAAATCCAAAAGCTGACGCCATGGTTCACGCGCGCGAACACCATCAAAATCGACATCGAGGAACACCGCTTGTAAGTCCTCGTCTTTTGCTATCGACTGCGGAGCACGTGCGATCAGTTTCTGAAAAGCGGTATCGGAAAGATCGTTCTGCGCCGTCGCAACCAGCGCGAGCGATCGCAGATAGTAATCATCCAAATTGCTCGACTCGTCAGCCACTTTCTCGAGGTTCGCTAATAACTCTTCAACCTTTGCTCTATCCTGCTTGAGCAAAGCGAGTCGCAGATACAGATAGTCTTTCTCGCCTTGATGAAACTCACCAATACTGATCGTTTCGTCGAGCAGCTTCTGCAGCTCATCTGCCTTTCCTAAACGCGCATACGCTCGAGCCAACTGTCGCTGCCAACCACGCCTTGTCGAAGCACGCAATGAGGACGGTAGCCTCGCGAAATCACTCTCAGTTAACTCCAGCAATCGACTGAGACTTTCTTCTGTCGAACCGCACGCAGACAGATAGGTACAAAGAACCACCTGCTCGCGCGCGGTTGGCTTGTCAGCGTTACTCATTCCTTCGAGGTAGTGGCGATAGTCGAACCAATTGGGACCGCGTGCCTTGGTCAGAGCGATGGGTTGGTACCGAAGATCCAGACAGCAGAAAGCAGGATACAGATCGCCAAACGCTCGTTGTGTTCGCGTGGTTGAAAGCGATTTCAAATTTGCAGTCTCTTCAGAGCGATTCCATAGTATGTCGTGTTCGCACTCGCCTTTGCTGTCGAGCTCGGTACAGATACGAGACTGTGTGTATCCAGCCGTGTCAGCCTCCTCGTCACCAAAAGTCAATAATTGCGATTGGCTCTCTACCGAATCTCCCGGCTTGTGCCAAATCGCTGCCCACTGGGTACCTTCCCGATTAGGAACTGCGTAGTTAGCTAGATCGAGCATCACGGCTCCCTGATCCCGTTGCTCGTTAAAGCGATTGCGCAGCGCATCTTTGGTGAGCTCCGTTTCGACCGAAAAGTCGACTGGATTTTTCTCCCAAGCCAGCGCAACAAAAACTCCTTTGCCCGATCGATAAGGTCGAATCGAGTTCGGCGCGTAACCAGCCGCACGCATGGTTGAAATCACTTGTTGCAATTCGTCCCACGGAACTTGCGATGCCCAGGCGCAGTTAGCGGTAACTTGGCCACCGAAACCTCGAATGACTTTCGCAAGGCTTTCATCGACGTTGACTTGTTCAATGCCCTTCGCGATTGACAGTTGTTTGCGCAATTCGATAGATAGTTGCACGCTGGACGACTTTTCACCGAGCAAACTAACGAGCAATTCGGGAGGGCAAAATGCGACAGCACGCGCGAGGCTGGCTTCATCGCCTTCCGCAAATGCCGACAACAAGAAAAAGTGATTCTCCAATTTGCCTTCGCCCGCCTTGGTTGACATTTCGATCGCGCTCACCAACGCAGGCAATAACTGTTGGCGGACGGGCATCAGCAATTCTGGCCAATAATTGAGCTGCGAGCCTCGTTTGCCAACGAGTAACGGAACGATATCGTGAGCGATCTCCATCCAGATCTCATGCTGAGGTTGCCGCGCGGCAAGCAATGCCGAAAGCGGTAACGCGTTGGGCGCATTCTGTTGAACAGCGACATGAACTTTTGCGATCAGTTGCTCGGTATCGAGTGATTGTCTTTGCATCAAGTAATTGATCAACGAAATCAAGTGACGATCTTCAACGTTATGAAGTTCATTGAGAACGTACTCGGCATGCTTGGCGTCGCTATCAAAGCTTGCAAGCGCGAAGTGCAGTTTGCGACGCGCGGCCGTCTCCGCTTCACCAGCATCCAAGTCCATCTGCTGAAGCCTTGCAAGCACCTTTGCACGGTAAGGCTCGACGGCCTGCAAGATACTTGCCACATTGCCAGTGTCGCCTTCCAACAATCGGTCGGCGAGCGATTGCGATTGAATCTCTTGCATCGTCAAGTAACCGACACCACCAAGCGTCGCGACCACCGCACAGATCACAATCGCTAGTTGTCCCAAACGTTTCTCAGCCGCACGCACCATTCGGCGTTCATGGTTAGTCCACTCGCTCGGATTCACAAACCAACGAATCGCTGACCATTCAATTAATGACGGAAGTCGCTTCGCGGTCGGCTTGGCATTCCAGGCTACCGCCATCTCTCGCAGTTGTTGACGCACGCGGCCAGCGCGTGTTCCTGAATCGAGCGATTCGAGCCACTTGCGCGTTGTCGGCACTAAGTAATCATGTGTCAACTGATACGCCGGATCAGAGATGGAAGAACCCAGCGTGCTACCAGTCCCAGAATTCGGGAGGCTCGCACTACTAGTCGGCGTTATCAACCGCACTTCGGTGTCCAGTAAGTTCAACAAACGCCTAATCAAATCGTCGGAAGCGATGCCGCTGAGCCGGTCGAGCAACGCACTTTGCGAACAAGCCGGTGGCTTGATCACCGTGTCATCGATAGGTAACATCTCCGTCAAAATTCGGCGTACAACCGGTAATTCGGCTCGCAACAACGGATGCGCATTAAGGCCCGCCAATCGCTCCTCAAGAAAGGCAACTCCCAACCCTTCCACACCGCCGAGGCTCCGCAGTGTGGCAACATTCCAAGGCTTATCTTTGATCATCTCCGACAGTACGGCTAGTTGAACCGGAGCCAATCGTCCTGCGCCCGCGAGCTGTTCGACCGCTTCGTCCAAGAAAGCCTGCTGTTCAACGCTGAGACTCTCACTAAGTACACCGTAAGCGCGACCGAACGCGCAGAGAACTCGTTTGGCATGCAACTGACCGAACGGTTCCACGGTTGCAAAATTTTGGTTCTGCAACAGGTACTCTTCGATCTGGTCCATGAAATGAGTAAGGCCAGCTAAGAAGTCGTCGCGCACCAACAAGATCGCCTGCAAGTGCTCACCATCGCATTGCCGAAGTGCTTCGTGCAGTTCCGTAGTCGCGTCGTCCCGATGGTGATTCAACCATTGCTCGAACTGGTCGATCACAATAACCAACTTCTTGCCCGCTTGCTCCTTGCTGTTTTGACGAAACAGAGTCAAGGTTTCGCGTAGCGATTTGCCAACTTGGTTCGAAGGCAACGCATGACGCAACTGCGCTAACAAGTTCGCTTCCAGCAGTTCTGGTTTCGCTTCGACATAGATCGCATGCACATCGCCTTTGACTTGAGGCAATACGCCCGCGCGCATCATCGAGGACTTACCGCTACCGCTTTGACCGAGCAATACACCGACTCGGAACGTCTCGGCTGGATTCCGATTGAGAATACGATTCGTCCAGAAGCTCACGCAATCGGGTACGCCGTAACGGTCGCGTGCACCGGGTAACAGGTAGTTAAAAAAATCTGAGTCGCCAGAATCGAAGGGACGCAAACCGTGAGGCACCACAGCTATATTGCCGATATCCAGCGATCGCTGCGACTTGGATTCCAGATGCTCGCTGGGATGCATCGGAACGGTGCCAAGCGTCAGAGCGGACTGCACATTGGGAGAATTCTTCCAAGTTCGCAGGTCGTTAGCGAGATCGCTTGCCGTGCTGTATCGATCTGAAATTTTCTTTGCGAGCGCTTTAAGACAAATCCTCTCCAATTCGCGCGGAATGCTTGGGTTCAATTGTCGCAGCGGTCGCACCTCGACGTTGCGAATGCAATCGAGCAGGTCGTCTTGGTTGCTGGCTTTGAAGGGTCGCGTTCCGGTCAGCAACTCGTAAAAGACCACACCCAGACTATAGATATCGCTGCGACCATCGACGCGATGACCTTCTGAACGCGCTTGCTCCGGGCTCATGTAGGCCGGCGTTCCAACGAATCGAGCCCCTTTTCCATAGCCCGTTTCATCGAGCGCCAAACCGAAATCAGCAAGAATCGGATCGCCATCGGGCGTCGTTAAAATGTTGCTTGGTTTGATATCGCGATGCATGACTCCTTGATGATGCAGATAGTCGAGAGCATCGGCTAATTGAAGCGCCGTTCGTACCGCTTCTTCGACGGTACAGCCTTGTCGTGCGACACGTTTGTTGAGTGTGCCGCCGGACAGCAGCTTCGATACGATATACGGTTGGCCAGAATCTGTCTTGCCAATATCAAATACTGGAACGATTGCAGGGTGGTCCAAACTTGCAAGCACGCGCGCCTCGCTCAGCCAAGCATCGACTTCGCTCTCGCGTTCGAACCGCGTAAGCAGCTTCAGTGCAACGAACCGCCCAAGCACTTCGTCGCGCGCGCGATGGACCACACCATAAGTGCCTGAGCCGAGTTTTTCGAGCAGGATGTAGCGGCCGATTTTCGCGGGCGGCTCGGAGGCTTGCTCATCCCACGAGATCTGCTCTGCGTCCTCCAAAGTTGGTGAATGCGGAATGCCATCGCGCTGCAAAGCGGATTCAGTGTCGATCGTCGAGTCCAAGTTGTCATTCGGATTCGACGTGTGCAAGCCCGAGTGGTCCGGCCGCTTAGTCAATTCAGCATCGCGCTTATCTTTTGGCCCCTGCTCACTGGGGGCATCAGGCTCAGCCATTACTTAACGCCGTAGTTCATGTTGCTTCGGAATCCGCGACGACCAGAACCAGTTTGAAAATGAGAGCGCGTCCCCTTTTCAAGTCGAACTAAGCTTCGCGGCTTACTTCAACTTGAAATTGTAACAGACGGATCATCAGTCGGCTTACCGATAGCTAACGCAACCTAACGATCACTTGCTCATACGGCACAGTTGCTTATCAAGTGCGCTAGCGACTTTGGCGCAGCGAATCATGGTGTCGTCAAACTGCTGGAAATCCAGCGACTGATAACCATCGCTCATCGCCGTCTCCGGTGTCGGGTGAACTTCGATAATCAGACCATCAGCGCCAGCGGCCACGGAAGCGACAGACATGTCAGGCACCAAATACGAATGGCCCGTCCCGTGACTTGGGTCGACGATAATCGGCAAGTGAGTCTTTCGATGCAAGTACGGGACACTCGCTAGAGGCAGCGTGAACCGTGTATGCGCTTCAAACGTGCGAATGCCACGCTCGCAAAGCATCACGTTCGGGTTGCCTTCATTCAAAATGTACTCAGCGGCAAGTAACCATTCTTCGACCGTGGCGCTCGCGCCTCGCTTTAGCAGTACCGCGCAGTGACTGTTCCCAACCGCTTCGAGTAAGCGATAGTTTTGCATGTTGCGAGCGCCGATCTGCAACACGTCCGCATACTTGGAGACCAAAGCCACTTCTTCAGTGCTCATCACTTCAGTCACAACAGCCAAACCAGTTTCTTGACGCGCCAGCGCAAGCAGTTTGAGGCCGTCTTCCTTCATGCCTTGGAAACTGTAGGGGCTGGTGCGAGGCTTGAACGCTCCACCACGCAACGCCGTTGCGCCCGCTTGTTTGACGGCGCGAGCTGTGGTGACAATCTGCTCTTCGCTTTCGACAGAGCAGGGGCCCGCCATCACGCCGACAACTCCCGCGCCGGCTTTGAATCCCAGCACTTGGACCTGCGTCGGCTCAGGTTTGAGTTCGCGGCTGGCAACTTTGTATGGAGCGAGAATTGGCACCACTTCGGAAACGCCCGGTCCGCTCTCAAGCGACTCTTTGTGCAAACCGCGTTCGTCACCCACAGCAGCGATGACGGTCCGTTCCGTCCCGCGAATCACGTGCGCCTTAAGTCCCAATTCCTGGACGCGACTGGTCATGTGCGAAATTTGATCCTCGGTCGCGTTCTTCTCCATTACAACGATCATTTCAGGCGGCTCGCTTTCTCGTTTCGATTGATTAGCAATTGGTTGAGCTAAGAAAAAACCCCGAGGATCGGTGGATCTTCGGGGCTGGTTGGTATTCTCGAGTTGGACTTCCTCGTAGCTACGTACCTCGCACAGCCCCGGCGGTAAACTCGGGTCCAAAGCTGAAGTAGTATGTAAATGCGTAGCTGTAAGTGGTCATGGGCGTATTATGACCCAGTTTAAATCTGTTGCAATACAGGTGCTGAAAACATGGCTGCACACCCAGCCAATGGTCCGTTCTTTTTCAAAGCGCAGAGGAACATAGTTCGCGGAGAGAAGCCGCTGTTCAGTTTATTTGACCGCACTTGAATCGAGCGATATCATGATATCAGAAACCGAGGTGAGAGCATGGCGCAGTTCCTAGTCCGAAATCTAGAAGACGATATTCATCAAAAACTTCGTCAAATGGCCCAAGGGCACGGGCAGAGTCTCGAGGAATTCGTGCGAGAGACGCTGCGCAAAGTGGCTTTGGAACGCTCTGGACCGACAATCAAGCTCGGCTCGAAGATTGCCAGGCGCTTCGCAAAGATTGGCCTGCACGAGCCGATCGAAGAACTCCGTGGTCGCCCCATCGCTCCTCCGAGCTTTGAATGATGCTTGTGCTTGATACCAATGTGATTTCAGAGCTGATGAGGGCGAAGCCTGAGCCTGCTGTGATCGCTTGGCTCGACTCGCAATCACCAGGTTCCGTTTGGATCACAAGCGTAACAGTATTTGAGGTCAGCTTTGGACTGAACTCTCTTCCCAATGGCAAACGCAGGCGAGCCTTACAAGATGCATTCGCAAATATGCTCGCCGAAGAGCTAGAGCAGCACGTTCTCGACTTTGACCAAGCGGCTGCGGAGCGTGCGGGTGAGATTTCGGCAGAGCTTCACCGTCTTGGTCGCACCGTTGAAGTTCGCGATGTGCAGATAGCTGGAATCGTCTCAGTTCGACAAGCAACGCTGGCAACTCGCAATGTAAAGCACTTTCAAGATACGGGCATCGAAGTTGTGAATCCTTGGGGCAAGCCCTTCAAGTGAGCAAATCCGCGGCACACCGCAAAACCACTTGGAATGACTTGCGCGAACGTTGCAACTAAATACCTTCAACAATGCCTGTGCTATCAGCAAACTGATTGGTCTCTACTCCCAAGCGTTGCAGCATCGTTACGAAAAGATTCGATAGAGGCTTGTCTTCCATCGTGGCTTTGTCTTGCCAAGGTTCACGATCGCCCATCCAAGCACCACCTTGGAATTTGTCGCCGGCGTGGTTGATGTATTGACCATGCACAAAGCCCATGTTCTTTCCGCCCGCGAGGATCAGCGGATAGTTGCGCGAAAGATGGAAAGCGCTCGACGCCGAACCATACAGCAGCAACGTGTTGTCCAACATCGATCCAGTGCCAGCAGGCTCAGGTGTCGTTTGCAACTTGTCGACGAACCTGCCAAACTCTTCATTGATGAAGCGGCAGAAGGTTCCAAAGTTCTTCCAACCATCGGGGTTCTTGGTCTCGTGTGACAACTGGTGTGACAAGTTAAAACCAACTGCCCGCGCGAGATGCTCGCTGCGGCCGATGCCATTCTCGCGGCCCAGTTGATAAGTTGCCACTCGTGTCGAATCGGTTTTGAAAGCGAGATAAATCATCTCGAACATTGTCTGCAAATACTCACGCGGCTCATCGGTCGTGAGTTCGAGATTCAGCGGCGCTCCCTCAACAGTTGGCAGAGGTGCGTCGAGCCACTTCTTCGCTTTCGCAACCTTGACTTCCGCTAGCCGAACCGACTCCATGTATTCGTCCAAGTTCTTGCGATCGTCGTTCGACAAAATCTGCTTCAGCGAACGCGCATCGGTCAGCATATCGTCCAGTGCGCTTCGACTCAGCGCCAACCGTCTGGCCGATTGCTGGTCGCTCTTCAGAAACAACATGTCAAAAATTTGTTTGGGGCGATGCTCAGAAGGTATCGGACGTCCATTCTCGTCAAAGGACATTGTATGAGCGCCGCGAGCCGTCCCTGTGCCGCCATCCGTAGACATCACCAGCGAAGCGAATCGCGTATGATCACCCACATGCTTGGCATAGACTTGGTCAAGTGAAATCGTGTTGGCGTACAGCTCATCGCCTTGCCCAGTGTATGCAGCAGTCAGAAACTGATCTGCGTTGTTATGGCCATGAACGTTCCGCGAAGCCACGTGTGAGAAACCCGACAAGATTGTCAGCTCATCGCGCAGCGGTTCGAGTGTCTCCATGCATTTGGTCAATTGAAAACTCTTGCCACTGCCGTGCGGAAACCACGCCCAGTCTTGATAGGCCGGATCGTTCGGAAGCGGCATGGGGACACCATCGGCAAAGTAAAAGCATCCCAACCGCTTCGGGTTCGTCGCAGGCGACGCGCGCCCAGTGAGCGACAGCGACCCGAACATCGGTAGGGCCAGAGCGATACCTGTACCGCGCAGAAACTTTCGACGGTCTATTCGATTGATGTTCAAGGTCATAATCACTTACTCTTCGATACTGGAATGGATCGCCGTTTACTTTGATTGAAACAATTCACTCGTTGCCACTGCGGTCAGCAACGTGGCTAAACCGTCGCCTTGCGAACGCACTCGAGCCGTGATGCTCTCCAGGTCCGCTCGATCGGCAAACTTAAGCGGCCGCCCCAACGCGTAACTGGTCACCTTCGAGACCAATGCAGCCACAAACTGATCCTGTCTGTTCTCTAGCAAAAAGTGCTTCAAGCCACCCATGCCATCCAGCGTTTGTTTATTGAACAAGTCGCTAGAGGCATCGATCGGCTTACCCTTCACTTCGTCTCTCCATCGACCGATCGCATCGAAATTCTCGAAAGCGATTCCCCACGGATCGATTTTAACATGACACGCCATGCAAGCTGCGTGATTGCGATGATCTTCGATACGTTCTTTGAGCGTCATCTTCGCGATCTCAGGATTCGCTAAGTCGATCTGCGGGACGGCTGGCGGAGGTGGCGGAGGCGGATCGTTCAAGAGATTAACCAACAGCCACTTACCGCGTTTGATCGGATGCGAATCAGGATAATCCGAGTTCATCGCCAGCAAACCGGCTTGCGTCAGCAAGCCTCCGCGTTTGAAGTTCCCATCCAGCGGCACGCGACGAAAGTGATTGCCATGAACGCCGGCCATGCCATAGTGTTTTGCCAAGCGTTCGTTGACCATCGCATAGTCTGCATGAACAAAATTCAGAACACTTTCGTTCTCTTTTTTCAACTCTTCAAACAGAGCGATCGGTTCGCGCTGCATGGCTTCCTTGAGCAGTGGATCGAACCCGGGAACCTGCTCGCGAAAGTTAATGAACTCGAGCAATTCCATGTTCAACCACTGCTGAACAAACTGCTCAGCGAACCGCTTAGACCTTGGATCAGCAAGCATCCGTTTAACTTGACCATTCAGTACTTCAACATCGCGCAGTCGATCTGCTGACGCCAACTCCAGCAACTCGTCGTCTGGAATGCTGCACCAAAGGAACATCGACAATCGCGTTGCCAATTCGTAGCTAGTCAGTCGAGCTCGACTCGGCGCAGGGCTTGTGTTGCTGACTTCCGGCTGAACCGGCGCACTCTCTTGCACGATGTACAAAAAATTTGGTGAAGCAACAACCGTTGCCAACACTTCAACGATGGCTTCTTCGAAACTCTCACATTCGGGTCGCAAACGCTCGAAGAGCTTCAGCTTCTGCTCGCACTGTTCTTCGCTGATCGGTCGACGCCAAGCCTTTGCCATGAACCGAGCGATAATCTCGCGAGCCACCTGCGACTCACTTTGCGAATCGCTACTGTGATGGAAGATACGCTCATGAGCTGGCGGTGGCCATGAATCGTAAACTGGCGATTGCACCTGAACGTAATCGATCAAGACTTCGTCAGGCGATGCAGAGCTGTTGACCAAACGAATGTATTCCGAAGGACTCGGCAGCGCGCCCATGGGCGATGTAGTCCGCACCGAATTGCGAGGATGGATTTCGCCAAGCGGAACATCCCATTGATAAAACTCACACGATCCCGGCTCGGCTGTTACTGGTGTGTCGGTTTGGCTGACCCGAATCAGTGCTCGCCCTTCGTTGCTCGCTTGCCAACCGAAGTAAAGTTGCAGACTGGGTGACCTCTCTTGGATGCTCTTTGTCTTCGATGCTCGCACACGCACTCGCAGAGTGCCTTCGTCGGGAACTTGATTGCCCAGTTCAATGTTGATCGATTGCCCGGCTGGCAGGATCACAACATGGTCCAATGAATCGGGCACCGCGACGGGATCCGTTGATGGCGCCATCGCATACTTGGCACCATCGTACTCCCAAGTCGCTAGGGCTGTCTTTCCGCTGGAAAGATCTCGATAGTAACTGCGCGAATACTCCTTGCTAAAACTCTCTTCAAGCCGCGCGAGTTCTTCTTTCAGCTTCTCGGGCTCGCTCTCAAGCCTCTTCTTAGCCTTCGCAATCTGCTGCTCCTGCTTGGGCCATTCCAAACGCGAAGCGTCCTTCATCGTGATGCCCCAGTGCAATGTATTCGGCCTGTCTCCCTTAACAATCGCACGCGAGATCGCGTTGCGTGCCAGTCGATGATAGGTTTCAAACTGCGACACCGACATGTGCAAAAGTTCAGAGCTATTCTGAAAACTCTCGTCCGAGTGTGCATCCGGCGGAAGATCGTTAGCAAAGTTCCACGGCAGACCCAATAGATCTTGCAACGCGTAATTGGTCTCATAGCGAGTCATGCGGCGGAACGTGGAATGACTGGCAGACTGCCGACGAACAATAGATGCCGTTTGCAGTTCCGTAGACAACCACTCAACGATCTTCTTGCGGTCAGGCTCACTCAGTTCACCGCTATCAGCCGGAGGCATCTCGCCTTTGCTGACCACTGCGTAAACCTCAGTCCACCAATCGACGTCTTTTCCCGTATGCAGATTCGGGTCAAGCGTATCGATGCGCACGTTGCCCTCCTGCTCGCTCTCCCCATGACATTCAATACAGGCACTCTGCAGGATCGGACTGATGCTTTCACGAAACTCGTCCAATTTAGGAAGCGGCATGGCGGCAAGTGCAGGTTGGTTCAGCGTCGCTTGCTCGGTCGAGCCGTAGTACTTCGACCGCTTCCAACCACTTTCCTTCAGCTCGTCAAGTTCTCGAGCTGAGTAGACTTTGGGTTGCTCAAGCTTCGATTCAGTCTTCGTATTCGGAGAACTAGCATCGTCTTGTGCATACAGTTGTCCGCAGGTCGTCGACACTGACCACATAGTCAGCGCGAATAGTTGCAGCCACGATTGAAGTCGAACATTCGGAGCCATGTCGAACCAACTAGATCTCGGGTGGGTAAACTGAGGCGGGAGACATTCATTTTAACCGCCAGCGGTCGGCCCGACCGATCGCGATTAGAAAAAATACGTCATTACCTCGTCCCCAAGCTCCACCCGGCAACGCAGGGCTTTCCGGATGCATGCGGGCACTGGGGATTGAGGAGTTAGTCGTGAACATACGTCTCGCAAAGGGCCACGCGGTTCAGGGACTTTGCCACATTTCAAAGGGTTCCTAGTCATAATGAAAGAACTTCGACTTAGCAGCGTTGCGAACGATCAGCACGTTTGTCAAGAGCTTCATGCCATGCCACCGGAAGTGCTCTGTCCGATCAATGAAGTTCCGTTGACGGTCACCGGTACGAGTTGCAGTCGATCGACATCCACGAAGTTTCGCTACTTTCCACCCCTTCTCGCCCCTTCTCGCCCCAACTCTCGGCAATAGGAGACGTACATGAAGAATCCTAACCGAAACCACAGGTGTCTTGGCTTCCACCTAATCCTTTTATTGTTGACAGTCTCCAATGATTGTTGGGCTCAAGAGGTCGAAACAGATGACGAGTCGGCTCAAATCACAGCGACTCAACTTCGGCTTGGCCTTGACGCGAGCAAACCCTTGATCCAGCGTGTTGGCAAAACACCCGACAGCGTATTGGCCATTTTCCGTGACGCTGGGATGGCCCCAAAGGCGTTTAATCTTGACGCACAGAACCAGCAAAAGCTCATTGATGCAATTTCAATTCTGCCGCCGCTGCATCAATCTGTTCTCAAGCAAAGATTAAGGAGCATCAGTCTGGTAACGGAGATGCCCAACACTGCTTTGACATCCGCTGTAAATCCAGATGACGCGATTTGTTTGTTTGACATTACCATTCGCGCTGAAATTCTGAATCAGTCCGCTGGGGAATGGTTGGTTGAAAAGGAAAGTTCATGCTTCAATACCGTAAAGTCCAGTTTCTACCTGAAAGCCGATGTCGGCAATATCACCGCAATTCAATATGTGTTGCTGCATGAGGCGACTCATGTTGTAGATGCGGCGTTGGAAATCACGCCTGCCGTTCGCTCGAATCCTGGGGGCGTTTTGCTGGATAACGCAACTCCATTTACCGCCACTGTCTGGGAAGATGCGAGAACTCCTACCGGTCGCTACAAAGACGAAGGACTGATGGAGATTCGATTTCGACCCCACGGAAGAGTTTTGGAGGCGTCGAAGATGAAGAGTCTCTACGAAGCACTTGGCCGAACGCCATTCGTTTCACTTTATGGAAGCGCGGCACGTACCGAAGACCTTGCGGAGTACCTGACGATTTACCACCTGACGCAAGAACTGCATCAGCCGTTTCGGATTCATGTTTACGACGGAAAAAACTTGATCCTTACTCACGATCCAATGGGATCTGAGATCGTCCGAGGTCGTTGTGAATTGATGGGGCAGTTTTATCAAGCAGATAATGTTGAAAAGTCGCCTGACAAATAATCGGCAGAGGATCGAAAACTTACCGAGGTGAAGCTTAAGCGTGAACGCTGCCGAGTGAAAATGCGAGGCGGAATGGAGCAACACGATCTTCTTGAACCTGTTGGTAAAACAGGTCATGAAGAATCGACGCACCTTCAAATCGCAAACGCACTCGGTTTTTGCACACGCTGGTGCAACACTCCGCAACCTCGCCTTGCGATCAACAACATCGCGTTTCCGGATAGCATGTCTAAGCGAACAATACAAAGTCCGGTGGCTGATTATCTTCGATTCATCCATTTGTTCATCTTGCCACTTGAGCATGCTTGCCACCGATTCGTGTTCGCAACCATCAACTCAAATACCGCAAGCGGAATAATAATCGTGCACTCTCCAACAAAGTAAAGGATTCCAATCGTTGTCATGACGTGCATGAATAGCACGACCAACGATATTGACACCGTACAGTAAGACAAATTCAAAAGCCCGATAACGGCAAGCGGCCAACGTTTTTCGGGCCAGTAGCGATACGCGACAAAGTCAAAAGTCACAAAACCGGCCGCGGCGATTGATAGCGCACAGAGAATCCAAGTTGGCAAACCTGTCGGTAGTACGGTTGTCAGTATTAGTCCAGTGGTAAGTGAAGTCGCGAGAGCGCCGAAGCAATCGAGCAGAAGTAAGTTCTTCGGTATCGTAAAAGTGCGCATCCGGAATCCGCAAGTTCACTATCGGCTGGCTATCGAAGAAGATCTCCGGCCGCTCGCAACCAATCGACGCGAGTCGCATTGCCATCTGCCTCTGGCAGCTTGGCCGTGTCCAAGCCCAAATCCAACGCGATCTTCGTCCAACGCTCGGCCAGTTCGACTGACAAAATTTCGTTCAGCCCTACTGCGTGGTTCGGATAATCTTCCGTGTACTGGCCATGCAGCGTCTTTCCTCTTAACCGACCAGAAGGTTTACCAGCCAAGCCATGCAGTCCACCGGCCGTACCGACAGCCTGCACCACCTCGAACAACGGGTGATCCCGCGGAACGTCGCCTGCATACACCGTCGCCGCGCCAGCCGCATGAAGCCGCTTTTGGAGCAGACGCACGGGCACCTCCTGCACTGGAACACTTGCCATCCGCGCCAGATGCGCTGCGTGCCCAGCAGCTTGCCCCAGCGACATCCAAATCGGTTCCAACCGCAAAGCGCAAAACCCAACGTGAGTTGAACTGGCTGCCACGGGTACCAACAAATTTGTCGCGTTTTTCGGTACGATCACACCGTAAGGAATTTGGTAAGGCGGAGTCGGATTGTAAAACTCGCCGACATGCTTACCGTCAAAACGACTTCCCTCATGGCCGGTACCGTGACAGTTGTTTCCGTATTCGCCAATCGCGATTGCATCCGAATACAACCGGGCCCGGGCTTCATCCCCTTCCGATTGGCAATCATGTTGCGTGAACACATGCATGCCAACCATCCGACGCGCTTCCCGCACATAGAGCTGTGGTGGAATGTGTCCGGTATCTTCGAACTCGTCCTTGCACCACCCCCATTCACGAGCTTCCTCTCGAAACTTCTCCGGAACAGCTTCATCGTTCTGTAGAAAATAGAGCAGCCCAACTTGATCCCGCAGATGCTCAGCGAAGATCCGTTCGCGCACCTCAACGGTCCCATCCGGCCAGCCGAGATTCTGTCCGGGCAACGACAAACGGATCGCTCCAGTAGAAACATCGTTAATATCATACTTGGCGTTTGGAAGTGGAGGGTTATGCGCTTTGAAGATACAACCCGTGGGATAGCCGAACACGGATCGGATCTTGCCATTATTGACAACCTGCAACACCGGTACGAAGTCCTCTCGCCGATAACCGTCCGGGGCCTCGGGCGTAACGCGGTTCTTCGGGTCCTTTGTCATAATGAAGCGGAAGTTGTACGCTTGCAGTTGTTCGTCAGCATTCTCAGGGGCCAACGGCTCACCATACTCCGCTCGACCCTCGCGGCCGACCCGGTACGGCACAACTGCCTTGGCCATGAGATCTCCCTCATAGCTCGCGTCAACAAAGACCTCCGCCGAGACGTTCCAGGTCGTGCCATCATCCGCAATGAACGTTGCCTTTCGGATCGTGGTGACGCCAGCACCGCGGTCAAGTTCAATCGCTTGGAGGCGAGCTCCGGTGATCACACGAATCTGCTTCCGCTCCTCCAGCAACTCATTGAATACAGCCAAATTCACGTGCAGTTCCGCGAACACCCCGTACCAGCAATCCTTAAGTTGCTGAGAGTCACGGCCATACTTGGCTGCGTAGTAGCTTTCAACGCGACCAGCGAAGTCGAGGAACGCGCCGGTCAAACCCTCGGCCGCATGGAAGTCGGTGTGCGACAGCCCAGATGTAACCAACCCGCCAACACGGCGCGTCGGCTCGACGAGCAGTACTGATTCACCGTCATCAGCGGCGGCAAGTGCCGCAGCAATGCCTGCTGGAGTACCACCATAAACGGCCACTCCGCACCGCGGCTCGTCTGCCGCACATACCTTTAGAGTTAGGATAAGTACCATGACTGCAACGAATGATCGCATCATGGATTTTTGCTGTTCCTCGCGCATACTACTTTCCAGTTGACGAACGAAACGTCGCCATCGCATGATCGCAATTTGCGTTGGCGTCCGCCTCTTTGCGTGCAGCCAAGCCGCCGCACGAAGATCGCATTGTATCCAAAGCTCAGTGTCAGCCGCAAGCAAATCGCGTCCGAAGTAAGCTTTGAAATCGTCTCTGTTTGACGTTCTGATAAGCTTGCACATTCAAGTGGCGCTGCTCAGCCCGAGACGATCAGCTACACCTACGACAAGACTCAGCAGACTGGAAAGACGACGGTCCTTTCGCCGTGGAGTTCCAGGACGCAGACGTTTGCGTACAACTTGCAGGGCTTGCTGAGCGAAGTGACAGCTTCGACGACCAGCGGCAGTACGACGAGCGTCGCGAGCAAAACGGTCTATGGCTACGACAGCGATGGAACTCGGATTCGGTCGACTCTCTACGAACGATTCATTCCTGAAGGCTACGATCCCGAGAACCCGCCGCCAGAAACTCTGGTGCTCAAGTCGACCACCGAGTACTTGACTGGTGTGCCACTGGACCAGCCAGTGCGAACGAAGTGGAAGTCTCCCGCGCAAAGTCATTCGAACCAATAGCTTTAACCTCTGCGGAAAGACACCGAAGTTATACGGTTCGGATCGTCACGGCTCTAGCAATCGGTTCCGCTGCTATCGTCATGCCGTATGCATCAAGCAATTGGAAAGTGAACTCACCAAGCCAACTTTCACACTTCGGCCAGCTCCGCTGCGAACACAACGTTCATTAGCTGAACATTTAATTTGCAGGTAACTACTACTCCGATCGCACTGGCAAGCCAGTGCCACACGAAGCGCGATCCAGCTTTCCAGTTGCAGTTGTACACCTTCGACGCTTACGGCAACCTGCTGGAGTGGACCAACGCCCAGCCGCTGACCAATTATCTCTACAGCGGCGAGTCCTTCGACTTCAGCATCGGCCAGCAATACCTCCGCGCCCGTTTCTACGACGCCACCACCGGAAGATTCAACCGACTCGACCCGTTCTTCGGTAACTCAGCCGATCCGCAGAGTTTTCATAA
>JBGSOM010000003.1:0-70910 GCA_041739135.1 Pirellulaceae bacterium | reverse complement strand
ATGGCAGAGTAAATGGGAATGACGCAACCAGTGGTGCTCAAACACACAAGCAGCATCGCAGCACAAATCCAGCGTCGCATCGTAGTTCCTCCGTGAACCTTCAGGCTGGGCGAGCCGAGCGTTCGCTCAGTCGTCGCGTGAATATGTCTTGGCCAAGCTTAATTCATTCCGAAGCAGAGCATCTAGTTCGATGGTTCAACCGAGTCATCCTCGTCGTCATTGTCGTCCGCGTCCGTCGCAAAGCCGGTTCCCGCCGCCAAGGTAGCGAGCGAATTCTCCAACTCTTGAACTTTCGCTTCCATCAACTTTCCTGGTTTGAAGGTCACCACCAGCTTCTCAGGTACGTCGACCTGATGTCCGGTGCGTGGATTGCGAGCTTTTCGAGCTTTGCGTTTCTTGACTTGGAATACTCCAAAGTCGCGTAGCTCGACTCGCCCTTCTTCCAGCAAAGTTTCAACAATGCCATCAAACGTAAGCTGAACAACCTTCTTGATATCCAGTTGCGTCAGGCCCGTCTTATCGGAAATCGTCTTCACGATCTCTTTTTTAGTCACTTGGCTACCTCCTTCGCCGATGCCGACAAATGCCATAAGTCATTTGCAGGCAACAAGTTAATCCAGCGAAGTCTACTAGTCAAGGACTAAGTCGTCAAGGCGCCTGCCCGCTCAAACGGGCGGTACGGATTCTAGCCGCATTTAGCAGGCACCCTGTCCTAACCACTGAATCGGCGTTACATCCGGCAAACTTTACTGTATTCGACTATTCGCTAAATCCGCCACAACCTGCACCTCGCGCGGCTCGGACAGTTTGATGAATGCCAGTAAAACCGACCCGCCAAAACTCGTCCGCCACCGCTGCTGCTCGCGGACTCGAACGTTATACGATTCCAAAGCCGTTTGCAACTCGGCGGAACTGCCAATCGCCGCCGCCCAGCGAGCGGACAAATCCTCCGCTCCGGCCGCCGATGCAAGGTTTTCAGCGATTTTCCCCAGCAATTCTTCGATTCCAAGCACCGCCGTCACCTGCTCCTCCGCTTGGCTAGTCACCCGAAATGCGTCGATTCGCAACCGAAATTGCTCGCCCAATTCCATCGCTAGCAACCGCTGATCGACTCCCTCAGCCACCAATTTTTCCAGTTTCCGATAGCGCGGAGCCAATTCAGTGGCGACCGAACGCCACTCGGCGATGGTCTTTTCCGATGCGGTTTCAACCTCGCCGTAAAGCCACAGGATGTAGGTGAACAGCAGCGCGCCGAGCAGCACGCTAACGCCGACTGCCACCGCCAACGTACTGCCGTTGCGGCCCTTCGGTGGTGAAGTTGCTGGTTGGCCGGCAACTGAGTCTTGAGAGGTTGTTGTCATTATTCCATTTCAAGGTGGATTAGAGGATTTGGACGGTGGCATTTGACTACAACGTGCCGCGTTCGATGACTTTCAGAATAGCGTCCACATCAAACACGCAACCGCCCCACGTCCCGCCACCGATCTGCTGCAGCGCGGCCCACAATCGCGTGTCGTCCGGCAACCGTGGATCCGCTTTCAAATTCGGATGCGGCGAGCGACTGGTCAGCAGCTCGAGAGCTTCCGTTTGCGTCAACGTCTGACCGCTGGCAGCAATCAGATTCACTGAACCGCTCAAGTCGCTGCGATCAACAATGATTTCGATCGTGTCACCATCTTGCACTTTACCGAGCGGTCCACCAGCCAGCGCTTCGGGGCCTGCGTGACCGATACAAGCTCCTGTGCTCACGCCGGAGAACCGCGCGTCGGTGACAATCGCGACATGCTTGCCCCACTTAATGAATTTCAAAGCCGAAGTGAGTTGATAAGTCTCTTCCATCCCGGTTCCCAACGGGCCGCAACCGATCAGCACCAGCACATCGCCGGCTTCCACCGTGCGATTCGATTGGCCTTTGATTGCCAGGATCGCCTCGTGTTCCGATGTGAAAACTTTCGCTGGTCCGGTATGACGATAAACGCCATCCGCACCGATAACTGACGGATCGATCGACGTCGCTTTGATGACGGAACCTTCCGGGCACAGGTTGCCAACTGGAAACACAACCGTACTCGTCAGCCCACGTTTTTTGGCGACAGCTGGCGGAATAATCACATCGTCTGGATCGATCCCGTCGCGGTCGCGCAGCAGTTGCCGCATCGCCGTTCTGCGCGAACTTGTTTGCCACTCGTCGAGTATTTCGTTCCAAGTTCGACCGATCACCGTCATGCAACTGCCGTCGACCGCCCCCAACTCACGCAGGTGCAGCATGATTTCCGGAACTCCGCCAGCGAGATACAACTGCACAGTCGGATGATTCTTCGGTCCGTTTGGTAAGACGTCGACGAACCTCGCGACCCGCCGATTGACGTCCATCCAGTCTTGAACAGTCGGTCGCTTCAATCCCGCGGCATGCGCGATTGCGGGAATGTGCAACAGCAGATTGGTCGAGCCGCCGCAGGCTGCGTGCACTGCGATTGCGTTGGCCAGCGATTGCTGGGTGAGAATGTCGCTGAGTTTGATTTTCTTGCGAGCCAATTCCATCAGCGATTCGGCTGAGTAGCGAGCCATGTCGAGCCACACAGGTTGGCCGCTGGGCGCGAGCGCAGCGTGCGGCACGGTCAGCCCCAGCGCCTCAGCCACCACTTGGCTGGTCGCCGCTGTGCCGAGAAATTGGCAACCACCGCCGGGACTTCCGCAAGCCCGACATCCCGCCTCAGAAGCTTCCTCCAAGGTGATTTCACCATGTGCATAACGAGCTCCAATGGTCTGCACCTTCGCCGTGTCTTCACCGGAAGTCGGCGGCAACGTAACTCCGCCCGGCACGATAATTCCCGGCAAATCCTTGCAACCAGCGATCGCAATCATCGCCGCTGGTAGACCTTTGTCGCAAGTCGCCACGCACAACACGCCTTGCCGCGTCGGCAATGACCGGATCAAACGCCGCATCACAATCGCAGCATCATTGCGATACGGCAGCGAATCGAACATGCCGGTGGTGCCCTGTGATCGACCATCGCACGGATCACTGACGTAAGCCGCGTAGGGAATTCCGCCCCCTGCAGTGATCGTTTCCGCCGCTGCACGCACCTGCAATCCAACTTCCCAATGACCGGTGTGATAGCCGAGCGCGATCGGTTGACCGTTTTCCGCTCGCATACCGCCCATCGTGCTCAGCACCACGAACTGCGGCCCCGCCATCATGTTCGGATCCCAACCCATGCCAGCATTCTGAGTCAGTCCGAACAGATCGCCGCTCGGCCAAGTGCGGAGCATTTCGTCTGTCAGCGGCAAACTTCCACTCGGCCCGTCACCGCGCGTAGCTACTTGTTCAGCATCTTCGCTGTTGAAACCAAACCAATCGCCAAGTCGTCTGCGCAAGTTACTTTCCTTCTCCATGAGAGCTTCCGAAGCTAGTTCGCAAAATTCTCATTCACAGTCCACTCGCTGGAAAGCCCTAACCCAGCGAATGCCGACCGCTTGCGCGTGTTCATGCCTTTCGCGGTCACCATCTGTTTTTGGTTGGTACCGGACGTGATCTGACGGGTGGTACCAGGCGTGATCTGTTTATGGGTGGTTGTTGACCTCGGTGTGTTACTCCGAAGGAGTTGCGTCTTACAGCCCAGGGTTGCGAGCGCAGCGAGCTACCTGAGCGTAGCGGGACTCGCCAGAGTTCCGTCCGCGGCCGTTCGAATGCCGCCAACGTCCAAGGGGCCAACTCGGCAACAAAACGCGCCGCGTCTTACTCCGAAGGAGTGGCGCCTAACAGCCCAGGGTTGCGAGCGTAGCGAGCTACCCTGGGACCAATTTGACACAAACCACTTACCCCAAAGGGGTTGCGCCCTCATCGCACTCGTTAAACATAACCCCGTTGGGCAACGCTGTGAAGCATTTTTCAGAGGTTTTTCCTGCGATTGCGGGCCAAAGGCCCAGCAGTTTACATAGCCTGGGCCATCGGCCCAGGTTTGTAATTCCTTCATGTTTTTCAGAGGCCCAAAGGGCCGGCCGTTTATCTACAAATCAAATGATCGGCCCTTCAGGCCTTTGCTGGCATCATGTTGACTCTTCCTGGGCCGTTGGCCCAGGCTGGGCAATCGAATGGCCCTTTGGGCCGAAATCGCCGCATTTCCTTCAATGAAAATGCTTCACAGCGTTGCGCGTTGGGGTAAATCGACCCATCGGTGGACCCACCAGGGTAGCTCGCTACGCTCGCAGCCCTGGGCTATCAGACATAACTCCTTCGGAGTACTCCCCCGCCCGCCAATTCGCCGTCACCGTCGATTCGTGGGTGGCACCAACTGCGGCACCAACTGCGTCGATTCGTGGGTGGCACCAACTGCGTCGGCACCAACTACGTCGAACCGCGTCGATCGTGCAGACGCGGCCCGATGGGCACGCGGTTAAACGACTGGGGGAAACGACTGGGGGAAACGACTGGGGGAAACGACTGGGGGAACGAGACTGCTTATAGCTGGCTGTGCTGTAGACGCCAATCGTGAGCGAGTTCAGCGAAGATGGCTGGGTCGGCGGTTAATAAATTCACTGATTCGAACTCTCTGCGGGCTGGATCCGTTGTTCGCAGCTTTGCGGATGGAATGTTGCGGCCGGTTTCGTCGACTCGCAGAAGATCGCGTTGTCGCGCGAGCGGCTTTCGCTTGGCAATGTCGTTTGCGTTCAGTTGATCGATCGGAGGGACTCGGTTGCCGGCGAGTGTTGCGAATTTGTCGGCGATGGCTGATGACAACTGCGGTAACAAGTTGCGTTGGTTGGCTGCGTTGTGCAACGCTTGCAAGTCGACGTTAATCCACTCGGCGGCCAACTGGCACTGAAGCTTGCCGTTGGGTTCCACCATCTGGGCTGCGCACTTCAAAGCTGCTGCATTGGGTGACGTTGCGTTTTCGGCGGAAGGTTTTTTGACGATCGTCATCCACAACCAGCGGTCATCGCTGACTCGATAGATGAAATCCTCCGGCGCAGCGGATTGTTGCAGATTTCGGTCGACCATGGCGGTATCGGCGCCGGAGCTTCGGAGGAGATGCAATTGAATCGAAGCGAGCGATTTCTTGGCGTCGCGCGCCGCAAATTGGGCTTGCTGCAGCAACCAACCGCGAACGAGCGAGAGGCGATTGTCGACCGGCACTGTAACTCGAAACAGCGTACCGCCCAGTGCACCGACTTGTGCTGACACGGAGCCGCCGATGGCTGCGACCAGCGACTTGACGCTCACCAAACCGATTCCGGCTTCGCTGGGCGGCGCCACCTGCTGAGCCGAATTGATGAAGCGCAACAGCGGGGCGCTCAAGCCGCGGCCTTCGTCTTCGATCGCGATCACGAGTCGCTGAGTCACGTTGGTTTGCCAGGCGATCCGGATGCTCAGACGACTGCCTCGCGGACTGGCTTCGACCGCGTTGTTGATCAAGTTCAGCAGCACGCGACCGAGCTGGTTCGAATCGAGGTACAAACGTGGCAGCGATCGATCCCAGCCGACCCAGTCGAGTGCGATGTCGCGCTCGCCAGCTAGCGCGCTCACCATCGGCTCGACAATTCCTCGAAGTTGGTGCGGGTAAAACCGCTGACGCATTGTTCCAGCATGCTTGTGTTGCAAGCGATTGGGGAGCAGGATGCCATCTACCCAAGTTGTCGCTTGTTGCAATCGATCGTCGGCAGAATCGAGCAAACGCATGTCCTGGCTGCTGAGCGTGCCATCTTTACGAACTCGCGATACGATGCGAGCGAGGATTTGTCGAGCCACGCCGAGCGGCGCGCGGATATCATGCGCCGCCTCGGCTAACATCGTACGGTAGCGGTCGCCAAATGCTTCGTCGCTCTTCGCTTGTCGTGCTGGGGCAGGCTGCGAATCGATCGTTGCTGTTGCCACAGAGACAGAGGTGGCTGAACAACACTCAAAACTGGAACAAGCGGGAAGGTCGATGTCGATCGGCATACCAACGTCAGCCCGCCAATTCAATTCACCGAGGCTGGGTGCGACACCATGTGCCGAGTCGAGTCGCAATCGGAGAGCGGAATCCGCCGCGCTTCCGGTCGGTGAAAGTCGATTGGGGAGAATCAAAAAACGCCACATGCTGGGCACTTTAGTTTGCAACTTCGAAGCCGCTATCGATCCAACTTTGTTCTGTTGAATGCGTACCGAGCTGCTGTTAGTTTTGCTTAGTTGCTGCATGTTGGAAGTCTTTGCTCATCCGTGGGCTGATCGAAACCGTCTGCGGGTTATCTTCGGATTCAGTCGGCTTTGCTGATCGGCTGGACTTTCAGAGTTCCACAAGAACGCTGGCTGCGCGCGGGGACTCTGACAAACGTAGCGGCTGTAGCGTTAGCTTGCATTGCCGTGCTGTCTACGAGGCAAAGGAGTCGAGGTACGGGACGTCGCTTCGAGCTTGCTTAGATTGGTTCGCACGGCGCGCGGCGGGCTTTGGTTACTTCGAGCTGTTGGGGAATCAATCGTTGTTGTTGGATCGTCGCCTTCGATTGCACTGGCAAAGCACAGTGGCACACGATGAACCTCAATCGCGATTGAGACGCCGAAGTTTTGTGGAAATAGTTAGAGGAAGATGTAGCCTTCTTCGCCGTGTTGAGTGATGTCGAGGCCTTGGCGTTCAACGTGCGATGGAACTCGCAAGCCGATCGTCAAGTCGATCAACTTTAGGAGCGCGTAGCTGACGACTGCGGCAAAAACCCACGTGATGGCCACTGCGGCGATCTGGCCGATGACAGTCGAGTAGTTGCCTTCGATCATGCCGATCGGATTGCCTTGATTGAGATTGAGGACCGCGCGCGTGGCGAAGACGCCGGTAAGCACTGCGCCGACGGTGCCGCCGATTCCGTGGATGCCAAATGCGTCAAGCGAATCGTCGTAGCCACAACGGGCTTTAAGCGACGAACAGGCGACGTAGCAAACCCAACCCGCGATCGCCCCCATCACAATTGACGCCATCGGTCCGACGTGACCTGCGGCTGGTGTGATGCACACGAGACCAGCCACCGCGCCCGAACAAGCGCCCAGCACCGAAGGCTTGCCGCGTTTCAAGCCTTCGATCGCTGCCCACGTGACGGCTCCGGCGGCGGCGGCGAAATGAGTTACCACGAACGCGCTGATCGCTACACCGTCTGCCGCCAAAGCGCTGCCGGCATTGAAACCGAACCAACCCACCCACAGCATCGACGCTCCTAGTGCTGTGTAAGTCAAGTTGTGCGGCGGCATCGGTTCATGGCGATGGCCAAGCCGCGGACCAATCACATAAGCTGCCACCAAAGCGCTGACTCCTGAACTGACGTGAACCACGGTCCCGCCTGCGAAGTCGAGCGAACCACCGAGAATCGAGTACGCGCCACCGTAGGCTAGAATTCCACCGCCCCAAACCCAGTGTGCGAGCGGGCAGTACACGAACGTGCCCCACAAAACTGAAAACGCAACCATCGCACTGAACTTCATCCGTTCTGCGAACGCTCCGCAAATCAAAGCCGGACTGATGATGAAGAACATGCCTTGGAAGAGCATGTGCAGCAAACGCGGCAAGGTCGGAATCAAGTCGTGCATCGGGGTCATCGGTTGGCCCAGTTGCTCGTTCCAAGTGCGAGCGACATTGTTCATAAACAGATATTGGAAATTGCCAATGAACGGGCTCGAACCACCGAAGGCGAGTGAGTAACCGTAGACGGCCCAGATGACGGTCATCAATCCCATCAGGAATACGCACTGCATCGCGATGCTGAGTACGTTCTTCTTCCGCACCAATCCGCCATAGAACATCGCCAGTCCCGGCGCGGTCATGAACAGCACCAGCGCACAACTGACCAACACCCAAGCCGTGTGACCAGCCACTTCGGGACCAGCTAAGAAACTGTCCGGTTGCTCGGCAGGTAGCGCGGGTGCCGTTGATTGCTCAGCCGTTTCTTCAGTTGATTGCTGAGTTGGCTGCACTGTTGCCTGTTCAGTTGCAATCGTGCCCTGCGCGTACACGTTGGATTGTGAAGGCGATAGGAAGTTGATGCCAATTAACACGAGGGCAGCGGACAGGAACACCGGTACAGCAGAGTTTCGAAGATACGTCATGTTTTGATTTCCACAATGCGTTAATAGACAGCTCAGCATCGTCCGCCTGGAGTCCGCTCGTTTATCGTTTGAACAGTTGACTTCCGTCTGATTTCGAAAACGCAAATCTACCGCAAACCGAGCTGAAACCCCACCCCTCACGCCACAGCATTTCTGTTTGCTCGCGTTCCAAGTTCCTCGCGATGCACTTGGGTTCCGCGCGATGCACTGGGCGAAAATTTTGTGTTCGTTCACTCTTGACGGCGAGCTGGACTGTTGTATTATCGCAGTAATACAACGCAGTGGAGGTCGCGGAAATGCAGATTCACATCACAGCTAACGAGGGAGTGCCGATCTACCTGCAAGTTGCTAACCAGATCAAGTACTTGGTGGCAGCGGGTCGGATGGTCGCTGGAGAAGAGCTTCCGCCGATTCGGACGCTTGCAGAGAGTTTGATGGTGAACCCGAACACGATCGCGCGAGCCTATCGTGAATTGGAGATGGCCGGAATTGTTGAGAAACGGCGCACGTTAGGAACTTACGTTTCGGATCAAGGTTCGCCGCTCGCTCGCCGTGAACGCATGAAGATCCTATCGGATCGCGTCGACCAATTGCTGGCTGAAGCTGGCAACATGGATGTCTCGCTGGAGGAGATTCAGAAGCTTGTGCAACAGCGTTATTCAGTAATCCGTTCGTCTCGCTCAAAGGACACCAACGATGCCTGAACCCTTTCCATCCGCCGCGCCGCCCATCGTCGAGATTGATCGATTGACGCGGCAGTTCGGCAACAAAACAGCGATCGATGACTTGTCGCTTACGATCCCGCGCGGAGGCGTATTCGGTTTGATCGGTGGCAACGGCGCCGGAAAGACAACTTTGCTGCGACACATTCTCGGACTGCTGAAAGCTCAAACAGGGTCGGTCAGAGTCTTCGGGCTCGATCCCGTGGCTTGTCCCGTCGGCGTGCTGGGACGCATCGGTTACTTGTCGGAAGATCGCAACTTGCCGAACTGGATGCGGGTGCGCGAACTGATTCGTTACACCGAAGCGTTCTACCCGGCTTGGGATTCGAAATACGCGGAGGAGCTGCGTGAGGCGTTCGACCTCGATCCGCTGGCACGCGTGAAGAACTTGTCGCGCGGTCAACGAGCTCGCGCGGGTTTGCTGGTCGCACTGGCTCACCGCCCCGATCTGCTGGTGCTCGACGAGCCGTCGTCGGGTTTGGATCCAGTTGTAAGACGCGACATTCTCGGCGCGATCATTCGTACGATCGGCGAAGAAGGTCGCACCGTTCTATTCTCTTCGCACTTGCTCGATGAAGTGGAACGTGTGGCGGATCGGGTCGCGATTATTCATAAGGGACAGATACTGCTGAACGCAGCGGTGGATGAGATCAAGGAATCGCATCGACGCGTGACGCTGAGGTTTGATCAGCTGCAGGAGCGGCCGCCGCAGTTGATCGGCGCGTTGACACAAGAAGGAAGCGGATGCGAGTGGACGTATATTTGCAACGGTGAATCAGAACAGGTGCGACGGGCCGCGCAGGCGCTGGGAGCGACCGTGGTCTACGATTCAGCGCTGTCGCTGGACGAGATCTTTGTAACTCGCGTTTCACAGTAGTTGATCGCTGAAGTGCGTTGCGGGTCTGAGTCAGTAAATGTAATAGCAACTGGAGATGAAAATGCGATCGATGCCGCACGCGTTGCTTTGGGAAATGTTCGCTGGAGGTTGGTGGTCGCTGACCGGCATGACGCTGATGAGCTGCCTGATACCGATGCTGGTCCACGCTGAGATGATGAAGTTGCAAGTGGACGCGAGCGATCCGGCGATGGTCTTGCTGCAACTTGCATTCATACCGCTGGTGATCATCCAAGCGGCGATCGGAGTTCTCATTGCTCAGCGACGTACGTCGCGATTGTACGCGATGCCGATCTCTACACATGCTATCGTGGCATGGCACACGTTCGCGGGCGCAGCGGTGTTGGCGCTGTTAGTTGCCATAGTCAGTTGGCTACTCAATGCGTTGTTCGGTGCGAACTGGCCAATTGGCAGCACCGTCTTATTCTCGATCGCAGTTTGGTCGTCGATGCAATTGCTCGCTAGCGTTTCGACTCAGCAATCGTTGCCGGGTTTGTGCTTTGCTGGTACACCGTTGCTGCTTCTGTTTGTCTGGTTGCCGTCGCGCTACGGAGCCTATTCGCCGCCACCGACTCACTACTGGTCGGGGGTTACGGCGGGCGAGTTCGTTTTCCTTGCCACCATTACGATTTTCTGTTTGGTGGTGACGAATTATTCGACGCGTTGGGCGCGTTGCGGCGAGCGATTACCGGTCATCGGACTTTGGAATTGGATCGTCGCGAAGCGGGATGCAATGGCAAGTCGCGTTGAAGTGCGTCCTCGTTTCAGCTCGGCAAGTGCGGCGCAGTTCTGGTCCGAGTGGCGACAGAAAGGGTTGATCTTGCCGGGCACTTTCTTCGTGGTGTTGTCGATCGGATTTTTGGCAGGTGTGCAGCGTTGGGTTCAATCGAATTTTCAGTTGGCAGAAGTTTACGAAGGCGTTTTCGCGTTCGGCTCGTTTCAATTGATGTTGGCTGCGATCGCGGGGTTTGTGTTGGCAATGGATTTCAACTCAGAAGCGGCTGGGCAGCGCGAGACGCAACTGGGCGACTCACTTGACGGTTCAAATTACGAAGTGATGGGAAGCTTCCAAGCGAGTCGACCGGTGGAGACTCGCGAATTTGCTTTCGTGTTGCTGCGGGTGGCAGGCGTCAGCATTGCGATCACATGGCTAATGTGGTTCGCTGCCGCATGTGGCTGTTTGGGATTGATGTGGTTGAGTAACCAGTTGCCGAGTAACTACCTAGCCGTCAAGCAACCTTGGGGGTACCTCGCGATTATGGTGGTCGGGCCTTGGACGTTGATGGCAAATGCGGCGACGTTAGGGTTGATCGCGATCCGTCACAAACGACTTGCCTACGTTGCTGTGGCGACCGTGGTGTGTTACTTAGTCGCAGCGGCTGTGCTGCACGACAGCAATGTGCCGAAGCCGATCCAAACTCTGGTGCATTCTGTTGTAATTGGATTGATCGCGCTGGCTGTCACTCTGGTGAGCGTCTGGTCCTTCTGGCAAGCGTATCGCAGTCGGTTTTTAAGTCTGCGCGCGGTCGCGACTGCGGTGCTGGTAACGGCTGTTGTGTTTGCGATTGGTATCGGGGTGCAGCCTGCGGAGTTGACGGTGGTTGAGTTTCTCGTGTTAATCGGTTTTGCTGTGTTGACAGTGTCGCCCGTTGCAAGTCTACCGATCCTGATCGCCGCGAACCGCCACCGTTGAAGTTATGGATTGGCGACTGAAAGTCGCCACCACTTTAAGATTTGGATTGGCGACTGAAAGTCGCCACCACTTGAGACTTGGATTGGCGACTAGAAGTAGCCACCACTTGCAGGTTTGGGTTGGCGACTGAAAGTCGCCGCCGCGGTTAGGCTGCGTTCAATTCGTTCGCTAGGAAGAGGCCGCTGCTGGATCCGAGCGTCCATACCAAGGGGAATCCGATTTCGTGCGGCATCCAGACCGACAGCAGGACAACTGCGGTGGCAAAGGTGGCTGAGCCCAAACACACGGTCAGCAATCGTCGGCTTTCTTCGCGCTCACCGAGTCGCAGTCGTTGCCACTGAAACAAGCTAATCGCGATGGCGGAGACCAAGGCGAACAGGCCGATCCACCCGAACCGCAATGCGACTAAGACATAGGTGTTCTCGACCGTTTCCATACTGCGAATCAGCTCAGCCGCTTCGCCTGACAGTGGGATTCGAATGGGAAAGCCGGTGACGCGATCGGTGCCGTAGCCGAGTAAACCGGCTTGGGCGATCGCTTTACCGTAGACTCGGTAGACCAGCAGACGGCCGCGGGTGCCTGAATACCGCTGCTTCTGGCCACCGACTTCGACGGTCTGTCGCAACCTTCCGGACGCTTCGCCGGACCAGCGCTCGAGCGTACTGAGCACTGCGTCACGCTTCGCGACTGCCGCGAAGGCGAGGCACACTCCGACGATAGCGGCTGGAATGCGAACTCGAGGGAAAAGGATGCTGGCGACCACGGCGGCGAGAATGACAGCGCCTAGCAACGGGCCGCGCGAGCCGGTGCAGTAGATACCCGCAAGAGAAGCGAGCGGGCAGAAAATCCATATCGCGTGAGCTTCTTTGCGAAGAGCCAGGATGGCCACATACAGGGTCGAACCAAACAAGAGGCACTGAATAACGCCAAAGTACAGTGCATGCATGTACGGTCCGTAAGATCGTTTCAGTCCCCAGCGTTCCATGGCGCGATAAGCGCCTTCGACTGGTCGCAAACCAGCCCACAGTTCCATTAAATTGATCCGTGTGAAGGCTTCGCAAACGGCGACCGCCGACAGGACCACTGCGATCACTGCGAGGGTTCGAACGATGATCTGTGCGTCTTCAAATTTCTGAGACGCAACGCGTCCAGCGACATAAGGCACATACCACTCTGCGTAGGCGCGAAATACGTCGGTCCAGCGGAAGCCGTAGTTGTAGCTGTCGCTGACAATGTGAGTGATTGCCAGAACGAGCATCGCATAATCACATGCGACTAAGCGAAATGGAAAGTTGCGTCCTGGCATGAAGCAGTAAAGCAACAGGGTCGCGGTCCCCACAGCGACTTTGACGTCGACTCCGGTGCCAACGACAGTGTCCGCCGGCGCATTGAACAGACGCAACATGATCCAAGCGGGGAAGGCGAACGCGATCGCATTGACGATTCCCAGTGCGAGCTGCGGCGAATAGCGCCGCGCGATGACCACAAACAGAATAACTAGACTCGCAACACAAATGGCCCAGATCATAGAACGTTCAGTTTTGTATTCGAGTTTAGGGTAGTCGTGAATTCTGGGAGTCGATTATGCGCTGAAACGCTGCCAGCGCAGAGATGTGTTAACTGAAAGAACCAAATCCCTGCCTCGGTAGTGCTGCGGATGCAGATGCCCCAGCGGGCCGCGGCGACACTTCGCCAGGACACTTGGTATAATGAAAACTCTAACTTTATGCCAAACAAAACCAAACGAATATCGGAGTGCATGAAGAAAGCGTTAGGGCGCTCGGTTTGCCGCTAAGTTGGCTGGACGGCACCGGCTTAAACGGAAAAATCCACGGTCATTGGATACGCTAATGGTTCGCAAACAAACTGGCGGCTCGATTCGCTTGAAATTGTTTTCGGGCCGGTTAGTATGAGGCTCAGTGCGTCAGTCAAGTGCCCGTGCGACTGTTGGCCAATTGCCCCTTGTCCAATCAACTTGCTCTTCCAGCGGTATGACATGTCAACTAGCACACTTCCAGCATTGTTGCGCGAACACGCAACGGGAGAGGTTCGAAACTTTGAACCTCTTTATTCCGATCATCGGTTTACGAAGCAACTTGTAAAGGCTTCACTGCCTCAAGTTATTGCCGACTGTGTCGCGGTGCAAAGTGCATTGTGGCTGGGCTACCTGGCGATGGCAGCCATTGACGCTCGTACTGCGAATCACTTTTTGATCTTCGCGTGCATCTGTCAGATTGTTCACTTTGGTGTGAACTTAACGATAGGCATGTATCCGGGGATCGGGTTGCATCCTGCGAAGGAACTTCAGTACCTGTTCCGCGCGATCAACTTGTCGAATTTGTTGATCGCAGTGGGTTTGCTGATTATGTCGCGTTGGTTCTCGCCTTACTTTCTGGCTGTCGCGGCATCCTATCCATTGCAGTTGGCGTTTGTGCCACCGCTGCGAGGATTAGCGAAGACGTTTGCGATGCGCATGAAACTGTGCGTACCGTTTTATTACTTTGGCGAAATCGATCGAGTCTTCAACGCTCACCGCGAGCTGAATCGTTTCGGTTGGGCTCGTATGCGAGCGGCTGGTCGATTGCATCCGCCTCGGGAGAGTTGGGACGGCGATTCGCATTCTGAGATGATTCCTAGCACAGCCTTGAATACATTTTGCAGCAATGTCAAGCGATTCGATTCGCCTGAAGAGTTAGTTGAATCGGCGCGTCGCGAAGGTGTGTTCTTGTTGGTCATTGCGGCGCCGATTGAGCAAGATTGCAACGCTGGGCCGTGGCCTGAACTGCAGAGCGTGTTTCCGCAATTGTTGTTCGTGAATCCGAACCCTTCGTCGATTAAAATCGGAGCTTCAGTCGTGTCGTGGGGTATCTGCGACGGATTGAAAGTTGAAGATGCGTTGCTGATGCCTGGACGTCGCTTCATCAAGCGGATTTTGGATGTGTTGGTTACTTCGGTAGCGTTGTTTATACTCGGACCAGTGCTGTTGCTGATTGCGTTAGCGGTGTGGGCAACTTCGTCGGGGCCAATTGTTTTCGGTCATACGCGTATCGGTTACAAGGGCCGTCTGTTCAAAGCATGGAAGTTCCGCACGATGGTAGAGGACGCCGATAAAGTGCTGCAAGAGCATCTGGAAGCGCACCCTGAATTGCTACAAGAGTGGGAGTTAAATCAGAAGTTGAAGGATGATCCACGCATCACTCGGCTTGGAAAGATTCTTCGCAAGACGAGTCTCGATGAATTACCACAGTTATTCAACGTTTTGGCGGGTGAGATGAGTTTGGTCGGTCCGCGGCCGATTGTGAACGCAGAGATTAAAAAATATGGGACGTCGTTTGCGACTTACCTGCGAGTTGTACCAGGAATCACTGGTCTTTGGCAGATCTCCGGCCGCAACAATACCACATATGCGGAGCGACTAAAGTACGACTCATATTACGTGCATAACTGGTCGCCCTGGCTGGATTATTACATTCTTCTGCGTACTGTTAAGACCGTTCTGAAATGCGAAGGCGCTTATTAGGCTGTTAGGCATGCGATAATGTTTTGGGAGCACTCGCGCCCGCAAAGTGTTTCTTCTGATTCGCCGGAAAACGTTAGCATCGCGCGATCAATAATTATCGTCTTTGTTTGCGTGGCGTCGACTTTCATTCGTCGATTTGTCGCTCGTGCGTCATGGTGATTTATTCGATGCATGCGGATGACACAGCAGCGTGACCGCATCAGTTCAAGGGGTGGACGTAGATGTGACCGTTGCAATCGAACGAAATAATCGTTCCAATCCATCTTGATTCGAGAATTGGATGAAGTTCACGGAGATACGTTCGTACGTTTTGGTCTGTTAAGTGCTAAGGTTCGCTAAGCTCTATCGCTAGGCTTGGCGCGGCGTCTGTGAAGCGGGCGAGGCGAAGACAACATGCGAATTGATGTAGTTTGACGGATGAAACTTGCAAACCAACCCACTACTACCTTATCAATTGGGACGAACCAAGCCCATTATGACGGTTTTTCCGTTTGCTAGGGCACGGTTTTTTCATTCTCTTGTGCTGATGACCAACACTGTTGACAGCCGTTCCGCATAGAATCAAATTAAATCTGCAGGCAACGAATCTGCCACTGAACCAACTGCAACTAGGATATAGTCGATGCATCCGCAAAAATCCCGTCCGAAACCGGTTGTAAAGTCGAAGTCGGAAAGCATATTAGTCAACGACCTATTGGCAGCGATCAGCCGACACAAAGGTTTGATTGTCTTGGGTTCAATCCTAGGAGTGCTGCTTGGGTTCTTATACATGAACTTCATGCCTTCGAAGTTTGAATCAAAAGCAACGATTCTTCTATTGCAAAACGACTCGGCAGCGATGGCCGCCGAGATGTCCCATCGCAACGCCTCGTTGTCCGAAGACCTGCTCGCCACGCACATCGGAATTATCCAAAGTCGCAGCATTGTCACCAAAGCGCTGAATCGTCCGATTGATGGTAAGGATACTGTTGAAGGCGAGTCGCAGTCTGTATCAGCGCCATCCGTTAGCGACGACCCGATAGACATTGATGGCATGGTCTCATCGCTAAAAGCCGAGGCAAGCGAAGCTGCGGGAACACTGGCGACGCACGCGACAGTTACTGATTCAGCCGCAATCGATACACCAGTGGAGCCACCGGCAGCTGATGCGTTGGCAATCGGTACACCAGTAACCGAAACACCAGCAAATGATCTGACGAAGGTCGCTGCGACGTCAGCAACTACTGATGGTGAGCTGTCGGCAAACACAGGACAGCCCTTTGAACCTCGCACGTTGCGAGACCTGCCGTCGATTACAACGAAATTGGGCGAAGGTGAATCGCCAGTGGCTTATGTGCTTGAAAATCTTTATGCTTACCGCGGAGGCGAGTCTGGAAGCGGTGATTCGCAATTGCTTACGATCAGTTTCCAGCACAGTGACCCTGAAGACGCGCGCAAGGTTGTTGCGGCGATTGTCGAAGAGTATCAGGAGTTCATCGACTCGAAGTTCAAAGACATCAACGTTCAAGCGGCAGGTTTGATCAACACGGCCCGCAAGGAACTTGAACAGCAAATCGACGACTTGTCGAAAGAGTATCAAGTGTTTCGTAACGAAGCGCCCCTGTTAGCTTCAACTTCCGGCGGCGCAAACATTTTTGCGAGCCGCTATGAAGATCATGCAGCCGAACTATCAACTGTGTTAGTGAAGATTGACGAACGCATCAGTCGTATCGATATCGTCAAAGAGGGAATAAAGAAGCTCAAAGGTAAAGGTCGTGCACTTGAGAAGCTGGCGTTGATCGATGACCAGAATGCCCAACGCCTTGGCATCCTCGTCGGAGTCGAGGGTGGCGAAGCGGACTCAGCGACTTTCCAAGCGTTGCAGCCTGAACGTGTTGCGGGTGCCACGACTGAATACACTCAATTACTTGCCTTGCGAAGCAAGTTGAACAACGCGATTAGTGAACGCGGCCCAAATCATCCAGAAGTAAAGAGTCTTCAAAGTCAACTTACTGATATGGAGAAGTTTCTAGAAAGCAAATCGGCTGGTCTGGCCGTCGAAGCTGAAGATGTGAAGATCAACGCTGACACCGTCATGACGGCCTACATTCACATGTTGGAAAATGATTTGGCTGACCTTCAACGCCGCCAAAAGGACTTGGAAGCACGGATGATAACGGCAGAAGAAGATGCGAAGAGGTTGGTCGCTTTCGAGATTCAGGATGAAGGACTCGTTCGCAAGATGGCTCGCGCTGAAGAGCTCTACAACTCAGTTGTCGAACGACTTCGCGACATCAATATGCAAACCGACTCAAAGCCATTGATTAATGAGCTGATCGCAGAGCCACTTCCTGGTAAACTCGTTGCACCGACGCTGCCCATCGCGATTGCGATAGGGTTGTTAGGAATGGTGTTTTTTGCAGGTAGTGGCGTATTGATCGCTGAGCTCAGCGACCGCAGCGTTCACTCGGCTGCAGAGCTCTCAGAGTTGTTCGGAACCGACCTTGTCGCTCACTTACCTGACTTTAACGCAACTGCAGAAAATCGCAAACTATTGCGAATCGCTAAGAATAACGATTCACCGGTCGACGCAAGCGTCCTCGCTTTGCATTGTCCGGATTCGCCGACGAGCGAGAGCTTCAAAGCATTGCGGACTCAGTTATTGTTTGCACTTGGCGGCAATCAACGAGTCGTCGCGATTACAAGTGCTCGACAAGGCGACGGCAAATCCACTGCGATCGCAAACTTGGCGGTCTCTATCGCCCAAGCCGGTCGTCGGATTCTGCTGGTCGATTGTGACCTCCGTCGCCCGCGTCAGCACACTCTTTTCGGTTTCGAGAATGGCATCGGACTTACCGATGTGCTTAATGACAACGAAGAGGTTCAGGACTGCATCCACGCAACTCCCATCGCGAAACTAAGTGTGATCACCTGTGGTGCGATGCCTGACAATCCCGCCGAACTGCTGTCGGGTGAACGCTTTCTTAGGTTATTGGAAAGCTTGCGGGAGTCGTACGATATTGTTCTTCTAGACTGCCCGCCATTGATGCCAGTCTCTGATGCTGCTGTCATCGCGTCAGTGGTTGACGGCGTGATGGTTGTCACGCAAGTTGGTCCACGCTCGCGCGTCGATGCAAGCAGCTGTAAGAAGACGCTGGACTCAGTTGGAGGCAAGTTGCTCGGCTTGATTGTCAACCGTGTGGAAGAGTCCTTCGGTGGCTATATGGTTGGCAATTACGGGTTCGGCAACGGAACCTACGAATATCGGTATGGCTACGGGTACGGCAATTATGCCAACGGAAAAGTCAACCGCAAGGCGAATGGAACGCCGGTGGATAAATCGACTAGCGATCGAGTCTTGGGGCGAAACTAAGTTTCGCTGGTAGCTCCATTACAGGGTCGCACGTTCAGATGGAACACATTGAGGAATCAGAAGCATCGCTGGGACGAACGCTCTTCGCGATCGGCCTGGGTGGCTACATTGCCTTCCTTCCGCTGAACTGGCTGAGCCTCGGGAGTGCGGGCGGGCTTGAAGTTCGACTTTCGCACATGGCATCGATATTCTTAATGCTGGCCTTCGTATTACTGCGCTGGCGTGGGTCACTTGCCATTTTTCGCGAGCCACTGGTTTTGCGATTTGTCTTTTTCTTCGCGTGCTACCTACTGGTGCTGTGGTCGTCGACCTTTACGGGAAAGTTTCACGGTTCTGGACTCGCCCTAATCGCGAAGCAGGCGATCTTCTTGGGCATCATGTTTGTTACTTTTGAGCTAGTCACGAACGCTCCGATGGGTGAAAGATCCCTCGCGCGGTTGATCTACTTCTCAGCGGCAATAGGCATCATTCTGTTCAGCATCGTCGCTTTCGTTGTGTTTTCTTTGCAAGGCAAGAATCTTTTGGTGGAATATTACAAAGCGATTTCGCATGGCGATACGCAAATGTTGCGTCATGGGTTTTATCGGACGCTGTTTGGTGCGCAGTTGGCGTCCGACGACATCAATGTCAGTTTCAAGAACGGATTAATTGGGGCATTTTGCTCAATATACTTCTTATTACTTGCTTTCAGTCGTCCCGCTCTAGCCTCGAGTGAAGGACGCATGCTGTGGTTCATTAAGTGGTTTTGTGTTTTCGCTTGTGGCTTCTTTGTGCTGACAAGTATCAGTCGCTCCAACATGCTAGTGTTCATGATCGGTACGTGTTTAGGACTTGTGCCTCAGATTCGCAACGTTTCCGCCTGGGCACTGACAATACCCGTTCTGCTGGTTCCGGGCGCAATTTTCGGTTTGATCTTTGCGGCGGATCAATTGTTGGAGGCGGGCGGTGAGCTATGGTCGCGTTTCGAATCGTTAGGAGGTGACAATCGCTTCGAGATGTTCAGTAAAACCTTCGATGCAATTGGTCGTTCCGGCAGTTGGTTAGTGGGTGCCGGCGTCGGAAGTAAGATTGACTTTGGAGTAAATGAGTTGCAGGTACACAACCTGTTCCTTGCGTCGTGGTACGAAGCGGGCATTCCGGCACTGGTGTGCGCGTTTCTGTTCTATTGCACGATAGCATACGTCTGGTCGCAGTTGTTGCTACGGTATTCAGGCGAATGGTGGCCTTTCGAGAGTTCGCAAGTTTGGTTCGCTTCGATGTTGATGCTGCCGCTAATCCGAATGATGGTCGGTGGTCAAGGCGGAAACATGAGCGTCAATGACTGGTTCACGGTATCGATCGTCATGGCAATCTATTGTGCAGCGCGTCAGCAGTTCGACGTTGAAGCCGAAGAAGAAGACGAAGAAAAGGACGAAGAGTTTGAAGACGAGAACGCAGAACATGACGGCGAAACCTATGTCGGCGAGTATGGCGAAAGCGAAGAAGAGTATGCTTGAAGCGATCTACCCTGAGTTGGCTGTGTCTAGTATTTCGCGCGTCGATCAACGCGCGTTTTTCTTCACACAAATTCGCAGCCTGCTACCACCCAATGCGGATGTGCTCGACTTTGGCGCGGGGCGCGACAAGTGGGCCACGCTGGAGGTCGGGTACAAACATCGGCTGACACATTTGAAGGGCGATTGCAAACGGCTCGTCGCCTGCGATGTGGATCAAGGAGTGCTGGAGAATACCGCTTCCGACGAACAGATAGTGTTCGATCCGAATCAACCGCTTCCGTTCGCGGATGCTTCGTTTGACTTAGTTTACTCTTGGGCAGTGCTCGAACACATCGAACACCCTGACCGAACATTTGCTGAGATCCATCGAATTCTCAAGCCGAACGGTTGGTACTGCGCTTGGACTCCCAATCGCTTCGGGTACTTTGCCGTCGCGGCTCAAATTATCCCCGAGTCGTTGCATGCTGTTGTGTTGAAAAAGGTGGCAGCGATTGGTGCGAGCGATTCAAGACAAACGAAAGACGTGTTTCCAACTTTTTACCGCGCAAACACGTACAACAGCATTGCGAAGCTTTCGCGAGGCTTGTTTGAGAACAACTCGTTCTATATGGTTGGTCCACCAGCCTACCACGCGGGCTCCAAACTGCTTGCTAGAACAATTGACTGCTACAATCGTTTCGTCCCCATGTTCTTAAAACCGTACCTTATGGTTTTTCTGCGAAAGCGTTAGCGACACTAGGTTGCGCCTAGTTAGAATAGTGCAACACATCCAAGTAATGGAAGGTTTTCAATGTCGCGCAGCTCAGTTAAGAACACACTTAAATCGGTATGGAGGTCAGTCTTCGAGATTGGTCAGTCCGTAGGAGTGGATATCCTCCCAAGGCATTTTTACTCGCAGATTCCACATATTAAACAGTTGCGCCAAGACCAGTCGTGGCGTAAACCAATGAGTTTGCACGGTGTCAATGCAGGGACCATACGTGATCAACTAGAATTTGCGAGGCAGTGCGTTACACCCGAGTGTGCGGAGATGTTGAAGGATCTGGAGGTTCACACAACGGCGGTCAAGGAGAACATGCAAGATGGCGGATACGGTCCTGCTGAAGCGCTCTTCCTATACTGCTACGCGCGCTCTATGAAACCGCGAAAGATCATTCAAGTCGGCTGCGGCGTATCGACTTCAATTATTTTGCGAGCCGCAGCGGACGCTGGTTACAAGCCTGAGATTGTATGCGTCGAACCGTATCCTTCGGAGTTTTTGCAAGCGGCCAGTGCAGCCGGGAAAATTACATTGATTCCTGAACGGGCTCAGACGATCAACCTTTCAACGCTAACCGATCTGACGAGTGGTGATCTGTTCTTCGTCGATTCGACGCATACTGTAAAAGTTGGAAGCGAAGTCAACCGCATCATTTTGGAAGTGCTGCCGCGATTGCCGGTCGGCTGCCGAGTCCACTTTCACGATATCTACTTTCCGTTTGACTACAAGCGCGATTTATTGGATGGCGATTTGGTGTTTTGGTCGGAAAGTACGTTGCTTCATGCTTTTCTGGTTCAGAACAGTTCGTACACAATTAGGCTGGCCATGAGCATGTTGCACTATCAGGCACAGCAAGAATTGAAAGCGTTGATACCTGCTTACGATCCTCAAAAAGACGATCATGGACTGCGAGATGGCGGAGGCAGACATTTCCCGTGTTCTATTTTTCTTGAAGTTGTTTAACTGCAGGCTGCCCCAAAGATAACTGTGTTCTAGCATGACATCGCGAAAAAACATTCTGGTCCATGACTACGCGGGGCATCCGTTCCAGGTGCAGCTCAGTCGTCATCTCGCGCACCGCGGCATTGCAGACGTCACGCATGCGTATTGCGCGTCCACGCATACGCCGCAAGCCGATTTGGTGCGCAGTGATCGAGACGCGGCTTGCTTCAACATTACGCCGATTTCTCTTGGGGCTCAGATCAAGAAATACAGTTTTGTTTCGCGATTTATGGCGGAGCGCAAATATGGCAAATTGCTGGCCGAGGTCTGCCGGAAAACGCACCCCGATGTCGTGTTGTCCGCTAATACGCCGACGCTTGCGCAGTACGAGTTGGCGCGTTGGTGCAAGAAGAACGGTGCTCGCTTGGTGACTTGGGTGCAAGACATGTACGGCATCGCAGCTCATCGTATTTTGAGAAAGAAAGTTCCGATTATCGGAGAGATGATTGGCAAGTACTTCATTCGTCTGGATGAGAGCATTTACCGGCAGAGCGCTGCGATTGTTCCGATAACTGAAGATTTTTCGCCGTTGATTTGTAAGAGCGGCGTTGCAGCGAATCGTGTTGTTCCGATCCACAACTGGGCACCTATTGAGAATTTCCCGCTGGTAGATCGCGATAATGATTGGGCTCGGAAGAATCTCCCCAGCGAAGGTACTAGGTTTATTTACTCAGGCACACTATCGATTCGGCACAATCCAAAGTTGCTACTACTGCTTGCACAAAAACTAGCAGAGCGTGGTGATTGCCATTTGCTGGTGGTGTCTGAGGGAGAAGCCGTCGAATGGTTAAAATCTCAAGCCGCTGAGCGCAATCTAGAGAGCTTTACGAGCCTTAAATTTCAGCCTTTGGAAGTGCTGCCGCAGGTGATGGGAGCCGCTGACGTACTGATTTCAATTTTGGAGGAAGACGCAGGTGTGTTCTGTGTGCCTTCTAAGGTACTGACTTACTTGTGTGCTGGTCGAGCTGTGTTGTCCGCGATGCCGCCTGAGAACTTGGCTTCGCGATTGATCCGAGAGCATCAATTCGGATTAAATGTATCGCCCAGTGATGCAGATTCCTTTGTCGCCAACGGTTTAAGACTGGCCGAGGATCCGGAACTGCGAACCACCTTTGGAAAAAACGCCCGTGCTTATGCAGAAGCTAACTTCTCAATTCATCAGATCGCTGACAAGTTTATTAAGTTGTTCGATCTATGAGTAAGCGCATTTAGATAGTAATACTCTGTTTTCAACCAGGAACTCGAAAGATGACTAAGATTGTAGTGTGCGGTGGTGGTGGATTTATTGGCGGGCATTTAGTCGCCAGCTTGCGGAAGCAAGGTGTTTCGCACATCGTTTCGGTCGACAAGAAGCCCCAAACCGGATGGTATCAGAGATTCGATGATGTTGAGAACTTGGTACTTAACCTCGAAGACAAAGACGCTTGTTTCCGTGCATTGCAAGGTGCGGACGTCTGCTACAACCTGGCCGCGGACATGGGCGGTATGGGCTTTATCGAGTTGAACAAGGCGCTCTGCATGTTGAGTGTGTTGATCAACACGCATCTTCTGTTGGCTGCGAAAGCGAATGGCGTTCCGCGGTTCTTTTTCGCGTCGAGCGCTTGTGCTTACGCGGGTTACAAGCAGCGCGAGACGGACATCCCGGCTTTGAAAGAAGAGGACGCCTATCCTGCGGATCCAGAGGATGGCTACGGTTGGGAGAAGCTGTTTAGCGAGCGTATGTGCCGTCACTTCCGTGAAGACTTCGGCATTGAGACTCGGACCGCTCGGTACCACAATGTCTATGGTCCCAACGGTACTTTTGATGGCGGACGCGAAAAGGCTCCGGCCGCGGTTTGTCGCAAAGTGATCGCTGCGAAATTGTCTGGCAAGAAAGAGATTGAGATTTGGGGAGATGGAATGCAGACTCGGTCGTTCATGTTCATCGACGACTGCGTCAAAGGCACTCAGGATATTCTTAACAGCGACATCGTCGATCCGATTAATCTGGGCAGCGATGAAATGGTTTCCATCAACCAGCTGGTAGATATTGTTGAAGATATCGCCGGTATCAAGCTTAAGAGAAACTATAACTTGGGTGCCCCGAAGGGTGTGCGCGGTCGTTCGAGCGACAATACACTGATCAAGCAGTTGATGGGCTGGGCGCCGAGCATTACGTTGCGCGACGGGATGGAGAAGACTTATGCTTGGATTCATGATCAGATGACTAGCGGCAAGTCATCCGTTGTTAACACGCATTAAACGCGGATCCGAATTTCTCATTGATCGCGTGTTACATCAGAGAGCGTTATGACAAACTGGCGAACACTCAAAAGCGAGCTTGTTTACGACGGTTCACCGTGGCTGTGCGTCACTCGGAATTGTGTTGAGGCTCCGAATGGAAACAGGATCGAGGGTTGGCAAACCGTTGAATTGCCTTCGTTCGTGAACGTCATGGCGCGAGACTGCGATGGCAAATTCGTTGTCCTGAAGCAGGATAAGTACCAGTGTTCGTCGCTGTGCGCTGCAGGCGGGTTGATTGATGGCGATGAAGTACCTGAAGTGGCTGCGAAGCGCGAGTTGCTTGAGGAAACCGGTTATCAATCGCAGCAGTGGGTTTCGCTTGGCAGTTACGTGGTCGATCCGAACCGAGGGTGTGGCACGTGCCACCTCTTCTTTGCTGACAAAGCGGTAAAGTTGAGTGAGCCGACGGCGCCTGACGCTGAGCAGAGCGCGGTGATCTTGTTGTCGGAAGCTGAGTTGCGTCGTTCGCTGTTCGAATTCGAGTTCAAGGCAGTCGCATGGGCGCAGTGCGCCGCGATGGCTCTGTTAAGTTTAAGTGCTGGACGTGAGACATGATGGAACATGGCTCAGTTGATGCCTCGGAAGTATCAGCACCACGTAGCGACTTTTCGAATCGTTTGAAGTCGAGTGCGAAGTGGAGCGTTATTGGGCGCGTCGGGACACTTAGCGCCAGTCTGTTTGCTACTGCGCTGCTCGCTCGAGCGCTTGGTCCAGCGATGGGTGACTACCTGATCGTTTACTCCGCGCTGATGTTGATGACAACGTTCGCGTTATCCGGTTTGCCGCTTTCAGTCTTGCGCGGCATGCGATTGGCGAGAGCATCGCGCGATATGGTAGACGCATTGCCGGTTGTGAACAATGGCATCGCGGTGTTGTTGGCGATGTGTATCACGATGGGCTCCATGTTTGGGCTCGTCGTGTGGTTGTTGGGTTCGCATTGTTATGACGGATTGTTGCTCCGATATCTCCCGCAAATTCTCATCTGGTTCGGTGCTGCATCGCTCAATTGGTTGCTTGGCGAAATCTTTCGCGGCTACAGTCAATTTCGTTGGGCTGCAATGCTCGAGGGGCAGTTCGGTGGTCTCGGAACGATTGGTGGATTCGTACTGGTTGCAACGCCTCTGTACTTCACGCGGGGAATCAACATTGACGAAGCGTTGTGGTTGCAATCAGCTGCGGCTTTGGTTTCGGCAGTATTCGGTTTTCGTCGGCTGACGTCGATTCAGCCGGTGCGCTTTCAATTCCGATCTGGCGATTTTCGCAGTACCGCTTGGGCGCTGTACAAAGATAGTTTGCCAGTTGCGATTACGAATCTGACCAGCACGAGTATCTGGTACATTGAGATGCTGATGGCTGGGTTTTGGTTACCGCGTTCTGACATTGCACTTTATGGCGTTGCGAAACAATTGACGCGTGTCGTCAGTCAGCCGTTGCGATTGGTGAATCAGTCGGTATTGCCTTTCGTGACCGATCTTCATATGGAAAATGATCGAGTGGGCATGGAGCGGTTGCTGAGGGGTTCGGCGACGATCGCGACTTTGTTAGCGTTGCCGCTGTTAATTGCGATGCTGCTTATCCCAGGTCAGTTGCTGCGGATTTGCTACGGGGACTTGTATGCTGATGGTGGATGGGTATTGCAATTAGTTGCGATTGGTACATTCGTTTCAGTCTGCGTGGGCGGTACAGGTCTTACCCTGATTATGACCGGGCATCAAAGTGCACAGATGCGTTTAGCCATCTTAATCAGTATCGTCTATCTCCTAATTGCACCTGTTGCGATGAATTACTTTGGATTGCTGGGATTGGTAGGATTATCATCGCTGATGGTGATCGTTCGTTCTATCACCACTTTGATAATGGTCCATGCCAAGTTGCAGATTTGGACGTTGGCGGATTTTCGATGGTCGGTAATCAAGCTCGCGTTGAAGAGGCCGCGCAGGCGTTTTGCGGCGAGCAGCCCAAGTTCGAAGGAATTGATTTAAAATGTCCGCCCAGCCCGCACATACAACCACTCAAGCATCGGCACCGTTTGCTCCGGTGCGGTCCATGCAGGGGATTAAGCGCTTGCGATGGGAAGTGACGTCGCGTGTCAAGTCGTCGCCGTCGCTGTATATGACTTTGATTGGGTCGCGTTCGCGTGACTTGAAGGGGAACTTCCGTGGGCTGAATCGACAGACTGAGCTGTTGATCGACGCTTTTCCTCGGTCTGCGAATACTTATGCGACGTATGGTTTTCTTTATTGCCAGACGCAACCGGTTCGCGTCTCCCATCACTTGCATGCGCCCGCTGCGATGTTGTTTGCGGCGAAGCATGGCATTCCAGCACTGACGATCATTCGTGATCCGCTGAACGCATGTGCGTCGGTGTTGGCTTATTTGCCGAACTATGGAATCGAACAGACCTTTCGCGACTACATCAGTTATTACGATGCGGTGTCGAGAAGTGTTCCGCACGTTTTCGTGGCGAAGTTTGAATCGGTCACAGCCGATCTCGGCAAAGTGATCGAAGCGGTAAACATGAAGTACGACAAGTCCTTTACGGTCTTCTCCAATTCGCCGGAGGATGTCGAAGCGGTTCGCGCGAAGACTAAGGAGATAATCACTGCCAAGTTTGGCGATGCGGCCTTTGATACAGGTCGCAACTCAGTTCAAAGCGAAGCCTCGATGGGAATTAAGAACAAATTGGTGGCGCACATTGAAGCACTGCAGTCTGGGTTGTCAGTGGTGCAGGAAGCAAAAGCGCTGTACGCGGAAATCAAGAATTGCGCAACAATTTAGCCGTTCACTCCATTGAATCGAATTGTGATGTCCTCCGAACGCGAACAATTGACAACTTCATACGATCTGCGTTCGTTTGTATTCGCACGGCTTTGTTCAATTCGCTCGCATTTGCATTTACAAGGTGAATCGCATGCGTAGTGAAATTGAAAACTCGAATGTAGCTGACGGCTCGACGTTGCCGTTGCGGTCATCGATAGCAGTGACGGCGATCGCAGCGATACCAGGTCCCGTTACGGGCATGACCGTAGCGACGAAGGGAGTCATCGATCAGTTGCGGCTGGACGGTGAAGTGCAATTGTTCAACCTTGCACCGCGGGAACGGATCGCGGGTTGGAAGTGGAAGGTGTACAAATTCTGGCGCGTGTTGCAGGTTTCAAACTGGTTGAAGCAACATCCTGCGTCGAAAGGTGCTTATCTGTACCTGCCCGCCAATGCGAATCGCGGACTGGTAGCGACGGAGCGTCAAGTGCGGTTGGGCAAGTCGTTGGGCTATCGTGTGGCGCTTCACCATCATGTGTTCAGTTATCTATCAACTTATGACGAGCGTATGAACCGCATTCAGCAATTGATGGATGCGGACGACGTTAACATCATTTTGTCGCGAGAAATGGAAGCGGCGTTCGCCTCGCTTTACAACGGCAGAGCGAATTCGCTTGAGGTGAATTATGCGTTCATGATGCGTGATTTAGTTGCAAAGCCGATTGCGCCGCGTGCGTGTGTAAAAGTAGTTGGACATTTGAGCAATCTGACTTCGGCGAAGGGATTCGACGTGGTACTGGAAACCTTCGCAGCGCTTCGCGATCGCGGTGAGGATGTTCGCTTGGCGATTGCTGGACCTTTGGTAACTGGAAAAGAGCGATTATTGCTGGAAGCAGCGCAGAGGCAGTATCCTGATTTGATCGAATATCGCGGGCCCGTGTTTGGTGTGGCAAAAGAGCAGTTTCTAAATGACATCGATCTATTTTTGATGCCCACGCGCTATGTCAATGAAGCTCAGCCGTTAGTGATTTTAGAAGCGTTCTCGCGCGGCAAGCCGGTGATTGCCTACGGGCGGGGTTGTATCCCCAGTTTATTCGTGGGTGATGAAGGGGTAGCGGTGGATCCACAGGCTGAGTTCAAAGTGGTTGCAATGGATGCGATTCAGCGATGGATGCGGTCTAGCGAATCGTATGAGCGAGCGCAGTTGGCGGCTCGCGCGCGATTGGAAGCGTTGCTGGTCGAATCGCTCGAAGCCCTGAACGAATTGAGTCATCGGTTACATGGAACGACGCCAACGCAAGGTATTGAATCAAGCAAATGAGTTCGCAGAGTGACAAGCTGACTAATCCGACGTTCATCTTGGGCGGTGCGCCGAAGTGCGCCACGACTGCGATCGCTGGGTACCTGCGCGAGCATCCGCGAGTGATCTTTAGCGATCCTAAGGAACCGTATTACTGGTGTGACGATTTCCCGGGCATCCGTCGTCGCGAACGTATGGAGACGGAAGAGAATTACCGAGCTCTGTTCGAAGGTATGCGTCCGTCGCATCAGGGCAGCGGCGAAGGGAGCACCATGTATCTGTGCTCAGATGTAGCGATTGAGAAAATACTAAAGCATGCACCGAACACCAAGTTCGTGTTTGGTATTCGCAAACCGCAAGAGATCGCCAATGCGTTTCATACTCAATTAATCTCGCACGAGTACGAAACGGTGTTGGATTTCCAGACTGCGTGGAACTTGCAGGAGACTCGAGCGGCTGGGAACTCGATTCCGGCGACGTGTTTAGATGCGAAACTTCTACAATACCGGCAGATCGCCTCGATCGGTTCGCAGTTGCAGCGTGCGAAGCGGTTGATTCCAGCGGAGCAGATGTTGGTTTTTGCGTTGGACGATTTTCGTGACTCGCCTGCGGCGGTTTACCATCGCATTCTCAAATTTTTGGGGATCGATAACGATCAGCGAACCAGTTTCCCAAAAGTGAATCAAGCAAGTGAGCCCCGATCAAAGTTGCTGATTCGTGTTGCGCGGCATCGAGTCGTGCGCTCGATGGTACGGCAACTGAAACAGGTGTTGCCGCCGAAGTTAGCGAGCCGGATCGGCAATATATCGAACTCGGCATTAAAGAAACCGATTCAACGCTCTCAACTCGACCAAGACTTCCGCAACGAATTGGACGCAGTCTTTGCTGAGGAGATTGCTCTCACACAAGAAACGCTCGGTCGCAAATTCAATTGGCAATCGCCTCAATCCAATGCCGACGCGAAGGCAGGGGCGGGCAGCAAGACAGGCAGTGCGTCATGACGAACTCAATTCCATTGTTGCATCACAAATCGGGAGTGGTACGCAAAGCTGCGGCTGCCGTGGGCACCGGTGTGCACCGCTTTGCAAGTCTTCTGGTCGATGCAAAGTTGCCGGTCTACATAGCCAATTCGTTTCCAAAAAGTGGTACGCACTTACTCGATCAGATCGTATCGAGTTTACCGCACGCGTTCGATTACGGTCGATTCTTGTCGTCGATGACTAGTTCGTTTCGATTTCAGTTGCGGAGTGAGCAGGAAACGCTGCGTTACTTGCGTCGCTGCATTCCAGGCGAATTGTTGCGAGCGCATCTGTTCTATGAGAAGAGTTACGAAGAGACGCTGAAGAGTAAGAATGCGGTTCACTATTTTATCTATCGCGATCCGCGTGACGTGGTCATTTCAGAGGCGTTTTACTTGCGCGATATGAATCGTTGGCATCGCTTGCATTCATTCTTCAACGGGTTGTCGGACGAGGATGCGGTCAATTTGTCGATTCGTGGAATGCCGGATCGCAAGGATTTGTACTATCCAGATGTTGCGACACGTTTTCGATGTTACATGAATTGGTTGCATTGCAAGGATTGCTTGAGCGTCAAGTTTGAGGACTTGGTTGGTCCGCAGCAGACTGAGTATGTGAAGCGAATAGTCGATGCGGCTTGCAAGCGTCTGCAGATTCCGACGGAGGAAGCGGCGATTGAACGGGCCTGCTTGGCGATCAATCCAAAGAAGTCGCATACGTATCGCAAGGCGAAGTCAGGCGGTTGGCGAGTTGGTATGTCGGCGGACAGTCAGAAGTTATTCAAGGACACCGCGGGCGATGTGTTGGTTGAGCTGGGTTACGAAGAGAGTTCGAGTTGGTGTTAGTGTGTGCGACGCGGCGAACTTGATTGCGAAAAACGAGAATTACAAGTTGTAGATGTTCTTCAATAGCTTTTCATTCCTGGTGTTCTTCACGCTGTTCTTTGCGGCCTACTGGTCGTTGCAAGGGCGGGCGAGGATCGCGCTGTGTTTGGTGGGCAGCTACATTTTCTACGGTTGGTGGGATCCACGTTTCTGTGGACTGCTGCTGTGGTCGACCTTGCTTGACTATTGTGTGGCACAGGGCTTGTCGCAATCGACCAATAAAGCAACTCGGCGCACGTTGATTACCGTCAGCATCATCAGCAATCTCGGGTTGCTGTCGTTCTTCAAGTACTTCAACTTTTTCGCCGACAGTCTCGAAGCGCTGTTCCTGCAAATTGGGCTGACTCCGGATTGGCCGACGCTCAATATTATCTTGCCGGTTGGTATTTCCTTTTACACCTTCCAGTCGATCAGCTACACGGTCGACGTGTACTTTGGAAAGATCAAAGTTGAGAACAGCCTACTGAACTTTGCGGCGTTCGTGGCGTTGTTTCCTCAGTTAGTCGCGGGGCCGATTGTTCGAGCGGAGCATTTCTTGCCTCAGTTGCATAGCGATCGCAAGTTCGTGTGGCGTGAGTGTCAGGATGGTTTCGGTCAGATTCTACTAGGTCTGTTCAAGAAGGTTGTGGTAGCAGATTCGGCGGGGGTCGTCGTGGATACGGTGTTCGCGTCAACCGAGATTCATTCGTCGTTCAATATCTTGATCGCTGTGATTTTGTACGCGTTTCAGATTTACGGCGATTTCTCGGGTTACTCGGACATTGCGATTGGGACAGCGCGGATGTTGGGATTCGATTTTCCAGCTAACTTTCGTTTCCCTTACTTCGCAACTTCGCTGAGTGATTTTTGGACGCGTTGGCATATTTCATTGTCGAGTTGGTTGCGCGACTACTTGTACATTCCGCTGGGCGGCAATCGACAAGGCAAGTGGATGACGTATCGCAACCTGATGACCACGATGCTGCTGGGCGGTTTGTGGCATGGAGCGAATTGGACGTTTGTGTGCTGGGGAGCGTTGCATGGATTGTATTTGGTAGCGCAGCGTGAGTTATCGGCTGTGATCAGATGGCCGAGCAACGTCTGGGTGCAGCGACTTGTTCAGCCCTTTCAGATCGCGTTCGTGTTTGCGCTGGTGTGTGTGACTTGGATTTTCTTCCGCAGTGCAACCTTCACACAAGCTTTTGAGATTCTTGATCGCATCCTTTCGCTCGACTTGTTGGATTCGTTCGCTGTACGGAACCGGATTCCGCTGGCGAAAGCGTGCTTGTTAGTTGCAGTGTTGTATTGCGGCGAGATAATTTGGCAGACGTTCGATGTGCGCGGTTGGTGGAATCGATCGGCGGTTGGTCGATTGGCAGTTTGCGCGGTGTTGATTTGGGCGATTGCGTTGCTGGGAACATTTGGTGGCAGTGCGTTTATCTATTTTCAATTTTAAGTGCGGCTTCCGAAGTTAGATGGCAGCATCCATGCGAAACGAACTATTACGAAGGCTCGGTTGGTGCGCGTTGTTGCTGGCGATTGTGGTCGTTGGCGATCGCGGATTGGCTGCGGTGCTTGATCGCGTTTTTTATCAGAGCAAATTTCGCTATGCGTTAGCGTACAGTGGGAAACTTGAGACGGACGTATTGATCATGGGCAATTCGCGAGGCGCGAATTCGTTCCATCAGGCGACGCTCGAATCAGGCACAGGGTTGCGAGCTGCGAATCTGAGTTTCAATGGAATTCCGGCGGCGATGATGCCGGTGTTGCTCGAGGATTATTTGGAGCGACATCCTGCACCGCAGACAATTATTGTCGAAGTCAGTTGTGTGGGCAGTCGCCGAGCGAGCGGAACGCTTGAGCGATTCAGTGTGTTAGCAAGTCGCTCGAGCGGTGTGCGCGATTTGTTGCGCGAGCACGATTTCAAGTTCTACGTCGGATCGCAGCTATCGCATTTGTTGCGTTACAACAGCGAACTGATGTGGCGCAGTTTGGCATTTCGCAAGAAGAGCGATCAGACTTGGGCGATGCATTCGCAGATCAATGACGAACTGCTGGAGTCGGTCAACGCAGAGGAATCGGTCGAGATGCTGTCGCGATCGGAAGAAGACGCGGCTGCGATCAAACGGTTGCTGGCAATTGCTGATTCGAAATCGATTCGCGTTGAATTGGTCTTTGCACCTTATTTGAAACAGTACCGCGAAAAGCTGGACGATTTTGAGGGTTGGTTCAGTTGGCTGCAGGAGAAACTGGAGCGTCCAATTGTGGATTATTCACTGGCTATTGACGATTCTGCTTTGTTCGCGGATCGTTTGCATTTGAATGCGAGTGGAAGTGAAAAATTCACCGCGATGGTTGTTAAATCGCTAACGAAGTAAGAGATAAAGTTGTTTAGAACATTGCTTGCGAAAATTGAAATAGATATTCATCGCCAAGGAATCGTCGTTTGAATCGCAGCCAGATTGATTGTTGGCTGCTGACCGGGGCGACTGGTCTGGTTGGTCGTTTTGTGTTGGCGGAATTATTGCGATCCGGTTTGTTGGTCGCTGCGCTCGTACGCGATCGCGCGGCGGCTCAAGCGGCAACGCGGATCGAAGAAAGTCTTGCGCCGTTTGAAACTGAGGTGGCATTGCTGCGTCCGCGGCCGATCGTGTTCGATCTGACTTTGCCGGGCTTGGGAGTGAGTGAAGCGGATCGGCGGTGGTTGAAAGGCAAGCAACTGGGCGTTATTCACAGCGCAGCGAGTATCCGATTCAACGCGAGTTCGCCGGACGACGAACCGTATTTGAGCAATGTCGTTGGGACTCGCAATCTGCTCGAGTTTCTGAAAGATTTCGAAGTCTCGTGTTTTCATTATGTTTCGACGGCGTATGTTACGAGCCGATCTGTGCGTGCGGACGTTGCTGATTTGCCGCGACAGGAAGTAGCGGTCGACTTCGGTGCAACGGGTGGTAATGATTACGAGACGAGTAAAATTACTTCGGAGCGATTGATATTGGATTATGCGTGGTTGCAATCAAAGACGATATTGCGGCCAAGTATTATCGTGGGTGATTCACAAACCGGTTATACGTCGACCTTTCATGGGTTTTATGCTCCGTTGCAAATCGCGAAGCAGGTCGTCAAATTGCCGGGCGGCAATCTGTTGAGCGGAGCTTGGTTTCGTGGGCAGTTGGGGATGAAGGAGACAGACGCGAAGAACTTTGTTCCGGTCGACTGGGTGGCGCGAGCGATAGCGCGTGTGGCTCTCGATGATCGCTTGCATGGGAACATTTATCACTTAACCAATCCGCAACCGGTTGCATCGATTGACGTGCAGACCGCGATCGTGAATGCGCTGAGCGAGGGAAATGAGGCTGGCCGGACGACGACTGAGGAACCGGCGTCGATTCCAGCCAACTTTCGCGAGCAATTGGCGGTGTATGAATCTTATTTCAACAATGACCCGCGATTTGATTGCGCGAACACACGCCGCGCGTTGCCTGATTTGCCGTGTCCGAGAATCGATGTTGATCAATTAACGCGATTGGGAAAGTTTGCGTTGAAAGCCAATTTTGGTTGGCCTAAGCCCACGGTTAATTTGCCGAGTTATGCGAGTGCGTTTGAGCGATTAACGAGAGCTGAATTAGTTGAATGCGGCGTGGGAGAAGTCGCTGAGTCGGTGCAGATGCACGCTTTGGGAGCTGGCGCGCCTCATCCGCTGCGTTTTGCAAAAATTTCTGGGCACTGGCAACCCACTGCTTCAAATTGCCCAGCTAAGAATGATCCGGTCATTATTGGTGCTGCAAACGACTTCGCATGCTGTATTAATGGAATGCAGACCCTCGCCGAACTGGTGGCTTGTGGCAAATTGCTGTGCTTGTGCAGTCCGGCGCGGGGCTGGCCTGTGGTGTTAGAAGAATTTGATAGTGATCTCAAACGCATCATTCTTAAATAGCAGAATGTCCGGCTCAATCGTTACAACTAGATTTGTTAGGATTGTTGAAGCAGTAGGACCTCCGATTAGCCGCAAACCATCGTAAGGGTGACTGGTAATTTTTACATGCTGGGTTCAAGATCTAAGTTTGCATACAACGAGTAAAACGCGCAGCTTTTTGGGGCTCGCCGGAAACCAGGAGCGGCGTGCGTGCTAAAATGAAGTGCCATCGCGCGACGAATTCAACTTGAAATTAACCCCCTCGACCTATGCCCATTCCACCTCACGATGGCACTGACAGTACGAGACTGCTCAATCGTCCCCTGGCGATTGTCGGGATGGCTTGCCGCTTGCCAGGCGCGGACGGGTTAGCGGAGTTTTGGGAACTGCTGCGGAGTGGATCTTCGGCGATCGAGCGGATGCCGGACGATAAACTGAATCGTGAGCTGTATTTCGATCCGGTCAAGGGACGTCGCGGCAAGACCTATTCTGATATTGGCGGTTTCATTTCACAGCGTGAGGTCGATTGGTCGGTACTGCCGTTTGATCGATCCGAGGCGGCGAATTGGGATCGATGTCATCTGATTTTGTGCGAGGTAGCAGCGGCGGCGTGTCGAGACGCTGGTTGGAATCCTCGCGAGTTGCCGCATCGCAACGGAGCGGTATTTGTCGGTCACAGCGGTGGCAGCACTCTGGGCGGCGAACTGGCTTATCGAATTCTTGCGCCCGAGTACGTCGCGTTGCTGAAGAGTGTACCGGGGCTGGCGGAGGCGATTGGCGGGACTGAGCAGTTGCAGGAATCGCTGTTACAGCGAGTGCAGGCAGGACGCCCCGAACGCAGTGATGAAGGTCGACCGTATACGGAAGCGGGTTTTGCAGCGGGCATTGTCAGCCGCGCGTTGGGATTAACGGGGCCGCACATGTCGATCGATGCGGCTTGTGCTTCGTCATTGGTTGCGCTCGCGTTGGCCGCGGCGACTTTGCAGACGGGTCAGTCGGATATCGCGATTGTTGGCGGCGCGTCTTACAACAAATCGGATAGTTTGATTCTGTTCTCTCAAGCGCAGTCGTGCAGCGCGAGTGGATCGCGACCGTTCGACGATGCTGCGGATGGTTTGATCAGTTCCGAAGGCTATGTTGCGATCGTTTTGAAGACACTCGAACGCGCGCAGGCGGACGGCGATCGCGTGCATGCGGTCATTCACGGCATCGGAGTTTCGAGCGACGGTCGTGGCAAGTCGTTGTGGGCACCGCGGAAAGAAGGTCAGTATGCTGCGATCGGTCGCGCGTACTCGGCTGAGGTAACACCAGCTTCGGTACAGATGGTCGAAGCGCATGCGACTAGCACTCAGGTGGGCGATGCAACTGAGATGGAAGCCTTGTCGCAGTTCTTCCGCGAGCAATGCACACCGGGTCAGAAGATACCAGTTGGAAGTGTGAAGTCCAACATTGGCCACACGCTTGAAACCGCTGGTTTGGCTGGTTTGGTTAAAGCGGTGTTGTCGATTCAAAATGCGACGGTGCCACCTTCGATCAACGTTCGCAATTTAAGTAAGTCGATTCCTTGGTCTCAAATCCCGTTGTACGTTCCGCATGCATGTGAAGCTTGGCCGACGTTGGATGCGAATGTTCCGCGTCGCGCGGCGGTGAATGCTTTCGGCATTGGTGGTTTGAATGTGCATGTGGTGGTCGAGCAGTATTTGAATCAAGCGGCTGGGACATCGGCGCCGCGCGTTCATTCGTCGCATCGATCGGCCAATGGAGTTTCAGAGCAACCGGTTTATCTTTCCGAGCCGATTGCAGTGATCGGTCGCGGGATGGTGTTGCCAGGTGCGGCAAATGTTGAACAGTTCGGTAAGCTGCTGCGTGATGGAAATTCGCAGATCGGATCGCGTGACGGTTCGATGTCTGTGCCCGAGTTTGAGATCACTCGCTTGGGTCGCAAGCAGCAATTGAAGATGTTGGGCGGACACGTTCGCGGATTTGAATACGACTGGCGCAAGCACAAAGTGCCACCAAAGCAGATCGCTCAAGCGAATCCGTTGCAGTTCATGTTGCTGGAAGCGGCTGAGCAGGCGCTGCGTGAAGGACGCTGCGATGGTCGCGAGTTTGATCGACAGAATACAGCAGTGGTAGTTGGCAGTATCTTCGGCGGCGATTTCGGTAACGCTCTGTTCGCTGGGTTACGATTGCCTGAGTTCAAGCATCACCTCATGCAGTTATTGCAGGAACGTGGTGTTGACGTTCAACGCGCGCGCGAGTTCGCGACCGCTTACGAAGATCAATTCCTGAAGTTGAATCCGGCATTGCTGGACGAAACCGGATCGTTCACGAGCAGCACTTTGGCTTCGCGGTTGTCAAAGACATTCGATTTGATGGGCGGTGCGCTGGCGATCGATTCGGGCGATGTGTCAAGTTTCGCTGCGCTTCAGGCCGCTTCGCAGTTACTGCAGACTCGCGCCGCGAATCAAGTGCTCTGCGCTGCGGCGCATCGGTCGCTCGACCGCGCGGCGATGGAAACACTGGCTCGGTTAGGTTGTTTGCCAAGCACAAATGCGGATCATTCGGAAGGTTACTTCGTCGGTGAAGGTGTCGCAGTTGTTTTGCTCAAGCGATTGTCGGACGCGCGGCGCGATGGTGACCGTGTCTGGGCGACTATCGATGGAATCGCAGCCGGATTTGATGCGCGGGCTGTCGACCGATCGCTGCAGACCGCGGCAAGCAAATTACCGTTCGTCAAATCGGCTCAAGTTGTAGTGGGCAATGGACTGAGAGCGACGGACGATGCGATCGCGCGGGGACTAGAGACAAGTTCGTTCACGCAATCGCCGCTCGTCAAGTTGACTGGACATTTGCAAGCGACGCAAGGCTTGGCGGACTTGATTGCAACGACCATTGAGCGAACAGAAAAACAATCTCCGACGCAGCAAGTTGTTCTGGCTGGGCACACGCTCAGCGGTCAGAGCTATGTGGTGTCACTCGCTCCGAAAGCGCAACCAACTGTGAATGCAATGCAACATGTTTCTCCAAACGCGATCGCGAAGCCTGCGGACCCTGCGAGGGCGAACGTTGTGCAGTCTATAAAACATGGCTCGAAGATTTTTCGATTCGCAGCGGAGAATGCGGCTGAGCTGCAAAGTATGTTCGCAAAGTTATCGAACGAATCCTTCGACTCAGTGCAGCGCAGGCAGCTAGCAAGCTTCGATGCGGTGTTGGATGCAAAGCACGTTTGGCGAGCGGCGATTGTTTGCGATCCAGATACGTTGGCAAGCAAATTGGCGTTGGCTTCGCAGCAAATCGGTGTCGCGGCAGCGCGGGTGCCGATGTCGGAACAGGGAATTTTCTGGTCCACGTCGCAGGTTCGAAACGATCGCGTTGCGTGGTTGTTTCCAGGACAGGGTTCGCAGTATCGCGGCATGCTGGAAGATCTGGTTGCAAGCGACCGTGCGGCAGCGAACGCGCTGGCAACCGCTGACGCATTGTTGGCCAGCATGGGGCAACCGAGTTTCGCAGCGATTGCCGGACATTCGGTTGAAACTTTAGGCGAAGACGTATGGCTGACGCAAGCCGCGATGTTGGTCGCCGATTGGATCATGCTCGAGACGCTGCGCAGTCGCGGTTTCGAACCGTCACTCGTGACCGGTCATAGCTATGGCGAGTTCGCGGCGATGTTGGCGGCGGGTTGTTGGGACCTAGCGGGTGCATTGCGAGCGACTTGGTGCCGATGCCAAGCGATCGTGCAACATGTTCCGGTCGGATTCGCGATGCTGAGCATTCAGTCCGATGCGGCTCGGGTGCAAGAGTTGTTATCACAAGAGCATTTTGGAATTTCGATTTCGCACATCAACGCGGCTCAGCAAATTGTCGTGGGCGGTAGGCACGCGGCGGTCGTCGAGTTCGCTCAGTTGCTGGACGATGCTGGAATCGCGTCGCGTTTACTTGCCGTTCCGACTGCGTTCCATACTCCTGCGTTGCAACCTGCTCAAGCTCACTTTCAGCGCGAACTAGCGGCGATTGAGATTTCGCCGCCGCGTGTTCCGTTGCTGAGCAGTATTACGAATTGCTACGAAGCCGAACCGGCGCGTTTGGCTGAAAACTTGGTGCAGCAACTTGTTAGGCCGATTGATTTCGTTGCGTTGAGTGAGCGATTTAAGCGCGATCGCGTTGGTTTGGCGATCGAGGTTGGTCCGCAACAGGTGCTGACGCGTCTGTTGCGCCAGAACGTTGGCGAAGCGTTTCCAGTTGTGTCTTGCGATCAACCGAAGCGTTCGAGTTTGCATCAGTTGCTGTGCGTGGAAGCAAATTTAGAGCTGCTGGGCGCATCGCGTGCGCAGCAGAGAATTGCGAGTGCGAGCGGCCTTGCGTCTGGGCAGAGTAAAGTTGTTCCGGTTCATTTCGATGCGACTCAAGTTCGTCGTGAACGCATGCGTGCATCGGGGCGTGGCAGTGCACCTGTGCTGCACTTGCCGGCGCAGATGCAGGCGACTGTCGTGAATCATGACGCGACGGTTCACACAACCGAATTGCCTCAGTCAATAAAACAACCGACAACTCCTCAGTTGTCATCGCAGCCACAGGCGGTGCCACCGCAATCGCATTTACAGGCACAGTCAAAACCTGCGGTGCAGCCTGCGGCGACGCATGCGCCGAAGTTTATCGAGACATTCCTGATCGACTTTGTGGTCGAACAAACTGGATATCCGGCTGAGATCATCGAGCTTGATTGGGACATTGAAGCGGACTTGGGAATCGATTCGATTAAGAAGGCGCAGTTGTTCGGTGAGCTGCGCGAGTTCTTTGATTTGGAATCTTTGACCGAGTTTTCGCTCGACAGTTTCAGGACGTTGCGCGATATCGCGACGCTGCTAGAGCAAACGCCTGGCAAGACGGATTGGATGGGACAAACGACTGCGGAGAGTCTTCCGAATTCGGACGCGGCGCCTGTGCCGCTGGCGCCTCCAACGGGAACGAGCGCTGCAGTGGCTGCTGTTGATGCAGAAATTGAGTCGCCAGCGCCGTCGGTAGCTTCGTCCGCAGCGAGTGACAGCAAGCTGAGTTTGTCGACGCCGCAGTTGACGCAGTTCTTGATCGACTTTGTGGTGGAACAAACGGGCTATCCGGAAGAGATCGTCGAGTTGGACGCAGACCTCGAAGCGGATCTTGGCATCGACTCGATCAAAAAAGCTCAGCTCTTCGGTGAACTGCGCGAGATGTTCCAGTTCACCGCGCAGCCTGCTGCCACCGATTCCGGATCGCGTCAAGGTTTGGCTGACTATCGAACGTTGCGAAATGTCTTGGATGCAATGATTGCAGCTTCACCAGACGGTTCATCGCAGTCGACGGAGACTGAAGCAACGCCTGTTGAGGCTATGCCGAGCGTAGATGTCCCAGTTGAGGCGACGTTGCCTCCGCGCGAGTCTGCGTCGAATGAAGTTAAACCTGCGGTTGATGTGTCATCGGCGCAGAACAAGGTTACCCCTACGATCAAATCCCAGCGTGATTGGCCAGCGATTGTGCTGTCGCATCTGGGTAATGGCTCAGCGAATGTCGCGTCGAGTTCTTATCGGGACGCGCTGCATGCAAATTTGCGCGCGATGATTGGGCGACGTGCGGCTCAAGAGAAGAAGTCGCCAAGTAATGGGCACCGTCCGGATGCGCATGGTGATGCGGCGGCCACGAACGGCGAAGTCGTAAATCGGATCGCGTTGGCTGCGGAAGCTTCGGTCGCGAGTGTGCGATCGTTGAGTCATCAGTTGTTGTCCGATGTGGATTGGCAGCGATGCGGTGATTCTTCGCAAGCTGGTTTGTTGGTAGAGTTACGTTCGCCAAGTTGGATTGAAGGTGGTGGCGGTGAAGTCGCAGCGGTCATGTTGCGAGATTCAGCGGATTGCACTTCGATCGCGATCGGTCCAGCAGGGTCCGCGATGCCGATGGCTGCCGTGCATCGCTTAACGATGCTGGTGGTTGGAGGCATGATACCTTCGGAGAGTGCATCGGTCGCGAATTGCGAGGCGGAGCGGGCGAAGTTGTCGGAGTGGATCGCGAGTCAATCGGCTAAGTGGACTCTGGATGAATGTGTGCGCGAGTGCGGACGATTGCGTTTGAGTTGCGATTGGTGGATGTTGCTGGTCGATGCGGAGTCGCAGCGGCAGGCGATGGTGGAATCGCGTGAAGGTGTATTGGTCATCGAACGCAGCCAAGTCGCATCCACAGCTAACGCGGTCAAGCATGCAGCGAGCTTCAATTCTGCGGTTGGCATCGGTATCGACACCAGCGCCAAGCGATACACATTGTTGAATCGCGGAACGGCGCTGCAAGTCAACTGTGCGGATTTGGTTTTGAATGAAGCTTGGTTGGAACATGTACGACCTCGCAAGCACGCGGTGGCGCATGCAACTGTAGCCATTGCTGCAACTGAAGCACAGGGTTCAGGACGGATTGCGTCGCGGTATGAATTACAGATGAGTCCAGCGGCGCAGCGTAGTGCGTCGGGACGTCAGCCTGAATGGGCTGGAGCAGCGCTGGTGGTAGGCGACAACCCGATCGCGCGCCAACTGGAGGCGCGACTGCGCACAGCAGGTGTGTCGGTAACGCGATTGGCTGCGAACGAAGATCCTCAGTGGCTCGCAGCGCAACTAGTTGAACTGTCGAAACACGAACTGGTCAAGCACCTGTTTATTGCGACGCCTTGTGATGCCGATGCAGCAATTTCGTTGGACGAGAGTCGTTGGCAAGCGCGACGCAATAAAGGGCTGATGGGAATTTTTTGGTTGTGTCAACGTTGGTTGAACCAGATCGTTGCAGCCAATTGTGCAGACGATTCGAGCTTGGTTGCGATTAGTGCTCAGGGTGGCGACTTTGGATTCAGCGGCAACTTGCATTCGGCAGAGGGCGGCGGCGTTGGCGGTTTGCTCAAGTCGATCTTGATTGAAGGTTGGATGCAAGGGATTCGCACGTTGCCGATTAAGGTCATCGATACGAGTGCGGGTCAGTCGCCTGCGGAAGTGGTCGACTGTGTGTGGCGCGAGTTGGCGGTTCCGAGTTACGATCTGGAAGTCGCTTACATTCGCGGCGTACGGCATGTCGTGCGCGCGATTCCACGTGCCGTATCATCGTCGGGCCGCCAGGTGCCGCGCGGTGGGACTTGGGTTTGCACAGGTGGTGCTCGCGGCATCACAGCATTTGTTACAGAAGAGCTGGCGAAGCGTTACGGATTGAAATTGCATTTGCTGGGCACAGCACCGATGCCGCAGTTTGATCCAAGCTGGCGCGACCTGGATGAAGCGGGTACGCGTCGCTTGAAAGCGCATGTGATGACGAGTGCGCGCGACGCGGGATTGAATCCTGTGAAGAGCTGGCAGAATACTGAAAAAGCGTTGGAAATCGATGCGACTATGCGCCGCTTCGCAGCGCTCGGCATTGAATCGCACTATCACTGCTGCGACGTGGCTGATCGAACTCAATTGCGCGCGACGCTGGAGACGGTCCGTAGGATTTCGGGACCGATCGAAGGCGTCTTGCATGGTGCAGGTGTTGGTAAGGATGCGCGATTCGATCGCAAGCAAGCGGAGAAGGTGAACCAGTGCATCGCGGCCAAGGTTGATGGTTCGCTTGCGTTAATGGACGCCACGCAGCACGATCCGCTGAAGTACTTCGTCGGATTCGGATCCATTTCAGGTCGTTTTGGAGCTAACGGTCACACCGACTATTCGTTGTCCAACGAAATGTTGTGCAAGCAGATCGATTGGTTCAAGCGACAGCGACCTGAGGTGAAGGCGATCGGATTCCATTGGCATGCGTGGGGCGATGTGGGCATGGCGACGAAGCCTGAAACTCGCCTGGCGCTAGAAATGATCGACATGCAATTCATGCCAGCTCAAGAAGGCATGCAGCATTTGATCGCTGAACTTGAGGGCGATTCGAATGCAACTGAAGTATTGATTACCGATGACAAGTACTATCGTTCGTTCTACCCGGCGGAAACGCTAGTGACGAGCGATGTCCGCGGTGAAGATCGCGCTGTGCGAACGCCAATGCTGGTCGCAAGGGCATCGCGCGACGCGAATGAACGAGTATTTACAGCGAAAGTAGATCCGGCTCGCGATCCGTTTCTAGCCGAACATAAGCTCGAGAGTGCGCCGCTTTTGCCCTTCGTAGCTGCAGCTGAGATGTTGATGGAAGCCGCAATGGCAAGTCTCCCTCAGGGCGTTCACTCTCCGGCGCAACGTGTTGTTCTGCAAGACGTAGAAGCGGTACAAGGACTACGGTTCTTCAGTTCAGCGACACGTGAGATCAAGATCAAAGCAAGGCTATTGGAAACGGGTTCGAGCGAGTTGAGTCTGCATTGCGATTTTGTGTCGCGCGACGGACGATTGGTGGAAGCGGATCGGACGCATTTCAAAGCGAAGGCGACAACCAAGCCTGTGACGTTGGAGCGTGTTCGCGTTGCAGTTCCGCAGACCGCCGAGTGGATGCGATCCATTTATCCGGCGGCTGATTCGAAGTTCTATGTTGGTTGGCCGTTCCAGCGCTTACGCAAGTTCACTTTGACGGATGAAGGACTGGTGGGCCGAATTGCGGCGCCCGCGTTGATTGAATTGGCTGGAAGTTCTCGCGACTTGCGAGGCTGGCAGATTCCCTGCGCAGCGATGGATTCGTGTTTGTTTGCAGTTGGCGTGTTGGCTTGGCAGCGTGTCGCAGCCGGAACGGCGTTGCCGGTACGGTTCGGTCGGTTGGAAGTTGGCCGATTGCCGAGCCCGGGTGAAGCGTGCGAAGTTCATACACGGTTGGTGTCGCAGTCCAGTGGTCGCGCTTGTTTCGATTTTACGTTGTACGGAATCGATGGCGACGTCCTATTGAACGCTAGTGAATACGAGGTCGCTTGGTTGCAGGCGCCTGTTCCAGTTGAGACGGCGCAGCGTGTGGTGCGTGGGGCGAATTAGTTTTATCTGACAAACCCAAAGAAAACGTGCAGCCATGTTTGTCAGCTCGACTCGACTTCCACATTTGCTCTCACCGAGCCGTTACTTTGACGAAGTTGCTTACCGCGAGGAAGCCGCTAGCGTGTTGAAGTCGGGTTGGCATGTCGTTGGTACGACTGACGAATTGGCGGTTCCCGGTGCGTTCATCACAGTTGATCTGTTCGGAACTCCAGTGCATGTCCGCAACTTTGACGGAGAATTGAGTGCGCTGTCGAACGTCTGCGCGCATCGGCATGCGTTGATCAGTTCGAAGCGCTGCGGCAAGTCAACTGCGATGCAATGTCAGTATCACGGATGGCAGTATCAGAAAGATGGTAGCACTGGTCGCATTCCTCAACCGAAGAATTTTGTGCCGTTTGATGATCCGCGACCTTGTTTGCCCAGATTTGCGGTCGAGACCGTGGGGCAATTAGTCTTCGTTAGTGTTGCCAGTGCGCCGCGAACGTTAAAAGATTTTCTGGGTGCGGATTTCTATCAGTTGTTGTCAGAGCGTTTTGATGAGCGATGGACGTTGTCCTTAAAATGGAATCCAGAGTATGCGGTGAACTGGAAGATTCCGCTCGAGAATTCGCTGGAGGCGTATCATGTACCCAATGTGCATCCACATACGTTTCGCGACGATCCAGGCGAAGCGAAATCAGAGCATGTGCTGCTGTCGAATCGCACCGCTTTCGGGACGACGCTGCCTTTTAGTGCGCACAGTCGCTTGGACGAAATGTTCCAGCGGATGGGCGGTCGAGTAGCTAAGTACTTGGGGCATGATGTCACGAACGGTTACTGGCAGCATCATGTGTTTCCGAACTTGCTCTTTTCTTTTACCGATTCAATCAGTTTGTGTAACTGCATCATTCCCTCGGGTGCAACCACTTGTTCCGCGACGGTACGACAGTTCGGTCGACTGGATGCGCGCGGGCGTGCAGTTCGAAACGGTCTCGGGCGAGCTTGGTCGAAACTGAACGCGGTGATAACGAAGCGGATTCTAATCGAGGATCTGCAGATTTTCGAGTCGATTCAGGCTGGAATGCGAGCGAGCGAGCAACCGGGAGTGCTCGGGCGATGTGAAGAACGGATTCACCGATTTCAAGAGTATCTGGTTGACGGCGTAGGTCAGGGTTTGAGCGATAATTCGAGTCAATGTTCGAGTCCAAGTCCAAGTTCCAGTTCGAGTTCCAGTCACAGTGCGAATCCCCTTTCGAATCCGAGTTTGAATCCAAGTTCGAGTGAGTTTGTTCAATGATCAATCTGGAAAATCATGTTGCGTTGGTAACCGGTGGTTCGCGTGGTATCGGCCGCGCTACGGCGCTGCGTTTGGCGGAGGCCGGCGCGGACGTGGTATTGAACTACGTGACCAGCCAATCGAGCGCGCGGGAAGTTGCAGAACAAATCACTGCACTCGGGCGGCGCGCTGCAACGGTGAAAGCAGACGTCAGCGAACCAGAAGACATTTTGTCGATGGCAGAGTTCGTGGGAAAAGAGTTTGGTAAAATCGACATCGTGGTTAGCAATGCGGCGTCAGGCGGTTTTCGCCATGTCATGGACGCGACGCCTAAACATTTTGAAGCGGCGATGAAGACCAATGTGCAAGCGTTAATGTTGCTGGCTCAGGCATGTGTGCCTTGGATGACTGATGAATCGCATCGACGTAAGATTATCGCTTTATCGAGCCACGGTTCGCACTTGGCGTTGCCAGCATACGGTTTGATCGGTGCGTCGAAAGCAGCGCTGGAAAGTCTCGCGCGGCATTTGGCGCTGGAGCTTGGCAATCGGGGGATCAACGTCAACGTCGTGTTGGCTGGCTTGGTGGAGACGGATTCGACGCGATCATTTCCGGGCGCGGAGACTGCATTTGAAACTGTTGATGCGCGGCGACTGGTCAATGGACTGTCGTTAACTCCTGAGGAAGTGGCGAACGCGATCTTGTTTCTTGCGAGCCCCCTGAGCGATTTGGTTCAAGGTCAAACGCTGGTCGTCGATGGCGGAGAGACTCTGCATGGATAAAGCAGCGGTGGCAGAGAAATCGAATCCGGCTGGCGATGTGTCGCAAAGTGACGCATCGGGTGGCACGATTCCAGCAGCTCTGTTTCCGCTCGCGCTGACTCCGTTCGAAAAGTACTTTGTGTGGGACGATCGGCCTGATCAACCGATGACGCCGGTCGTTGAGCTTCATTTTTCAACGCCTTTGAACCAAGATGCGCTGGCACGTGCGATTGAGAAGGTTGTTGCTAAGAATCCGATGTTGAATAGCCGCGTGGTGCAACGGCCCGGCGGATTGCATTGGGAGCTGCATCGAGAAGCGCCAAAGTTACTGTGCGCGATCAAAGAACCGATACTAATCGATGGCAAGCTTCGCCCGTTTGATTTGAGTAAGGAGCCTGCGAGTCGATTCTGGTACGAGCGGCTTGGTGGGGGCAGCCGAGTTGTTTGGCAGTTGCATCACGCAGCGTCGGATGGTGTTGGAATGCGTCCGGTACTGATCGATATTTTGCTGTATTATGCGATCGAAACGGCGAGTGATGATCCGGAGCGTTACGAGCGCGAACTGTATTGTGCTCGCTTTCGTCAGACTGAGCTATTGCATCGCTCCGACGTAACGCATCTGCCGGAGCCGAAACGCAAACTGACCGCTTGGCAACGCATCAAAAATGCTCACTACTTTCACTTCAAGATTCCGCGTTCCTTACGAAGCGGTGCATCGAAGTCCGGCGTGGATTCGTCGGCCGGCCGACTATTGTGTTCTACGGAGTTGGATGCGGAGTCGAGCGAGCGAGTTCTTGAAAAGTGCCGTGTGGGCGGGATTGCGATTCATGAATTAGCGCTCGCGGTGTTGTTTCGTACCTGTGCTGCATGGAATCGGTCGCTTGGTGATCACAATCCGAATTCGCATATTCGATTGATGATGCCGGTTGATTTGCGAAGTCGTCGGGACATGCGAATGCCTGCAGTGAATCGGCTGAGCTTTATGTTCTTTGGTCGGTCGTATCGGCAGTGCGACGACTTTGCAACGCTCGTTGAAAGTGTCCGTCGCGAGTTTGAAAGTACCAAAGAAACACAGCTCTATTTGGATTTCTTCAACATGATACAGGCGACAGCACGCTGGCCGTGTTTGATGCGTTGGGGATTGAAGCGAAGCGATGCGATGGCGACGGCCGTGTTGACCTATGTCGGTGATGTGACGCGCGGTACGAATCGGGCTTTTCCGGCGGTGGGTAACACGCGTCCGATTGGCGACGCAGTTTTTACGACGATTTTGGGGGCGCCACCGGTTCGACGAAACACGAACATTTCGATTGGATTGGGCATTAACTGGGGACAGATTAGCATTTCGGCGTCATGGAACCGCGTGGCGATGACGGCGAGTGACTGCGAGAAATTCATTGAGCTGTATAAAAACGGTTGGCAGCGTTGGTGTGACGATAAAGAATAGAATTGGAAACGTTGACGACCTTTAACTGAGACGCACCTGCACGTGATCAAAATCAGCTCTATACCACAGCTTTATCGAAACCTGCGTAGGTGGCAGGAGATCATCACGATTCTCCGTCGATACGGTTTGGCTGATTGGCTGAGCAAGTTGCGAGTCGATTTTATTCGCGATTGGATCAAGGACGATCAGGGCGTTCCACTGGCGAGTTACTCGCGGTCGACGCGTATTCGCATGGCGCTGACCGATCTCGGGCCGACGTTCATCAAGCTCGGTCAGGTGCTGAGCTTGCGTCCTGATTTGATTGGTCCGGAGTTAGCCGACGAGTTGACGCAGTTGCAATCGGAAGTGCCAGCCGATCCGCCTCAGAAGGTGCGCGCGATCATCGAGCGCAGTTTGGGCAGGCCGATTAGCGAGATGTACGCTGAGTTTAATGATGTTCCGATCGCATCGGCTTCCATCGGACAGGTCCATCAAGCTCGATTGCATGATGGAACCGCAGTGGTTGTAAAGGTTCAGCACGCGGGGATCGAAGCGAAGGTCAACGAAGACATGGAAGTGATGGCTGGTCTTGCCGTGTTGGCGGACCGCATACCGGATCTAGCCGCTTGGAAGCCACAAGTCTTAGTCGAGCAGCTTTCGCGATCGTTGAAACGCGAGTTGAATTTCTCGCGCGAGCAGCAAAACTTGCAGTCGTTTGCCAAAGAGTTGATCAAGTTCCAGGGCGTGCGAATTCCGAGATCGTATCCGGAGCTGTGTTCGTCGCGCGTGCTTACGATGGATTATTTAGAAGGCGTTGCGGTCAGCAAACTGAGCGACAAGGCGATTGACGACGAGCAACGTCAGAAGATCGCACGCTTGGCGGCGGAAGTTTATGTCGAGATGATTTTCACCAACGGTGCTTATCATGCGGATCCGCATCCTGGCAACATCTTGGTTATCAACGGAACGGAACTCGGGCTGCTCGACTTCGGTATGGTTGGACGAATCGATGATCGCCTGCGCGAATCGATCGAAGGCATGTTGTTGGCGGTGCTAACGCGCGACGTGTCGATGCTGTCGCGATTGATCAAACGCGTAGGGCGCACGCCGCCGCGATTAGATGACAGTTTGTTGTCAATTGATGTCGCTGACTTGGTCGCCAACTACGGCTCGCAGTCGCTGCAGAATTTCGATCTGGCGGGTGCGCTCAATGATGTGACGGACATTATGCATCGTCATCAAATCGCTTTGCCGCCACAGACTTCGTTGCTGATCAAGATGCTGATTACGCTCGAGGGAACCTTACATCAGCTTGCACCGAAGTTCAGTTTGATCGAAGTAATGCAGCCCTTCTTCAGGCGAATGTGGTTGCGGCGACTGTCGCCGACGCGGCAAGCCAAGCGCGTGCGCAGTCTGTACTTTGAGATGGAAGCGCTGCTGGAGACGTTGCCGGGGCAAGTCAGTTCAGTCATGCAGTTGATTCAGGAAGGGCGATTGGATGTCCACTTGGCGCACAAGGGATTGAGTCCTTCGGTGAATCGATTAGTGCTGGGCATTTTGATCAGTTCGGTGTTTCTCGGTTCATCGCTGCTGTTGGCTTACGAAGTGCCGCCGCTATTATTTATGCAACCGGTGTGGTGGGGTGTCGAGCGGTTGAGTTTGTTCGGTTTGCTTGGGTACGCATTAAGCATGATGGTGGGGTTGCGATTGGTGATGGCGATCAATCGGTCTGGTCACCTGGATCAGCACGATAGTGATTAGATGGGAAGTGGCGAGTGGCGAGTGGCGAGTGGCGAGTAGCGAGTAGCGAGTAGCGAGATGAAATCAAATGTTGGGTGGAGGGTTGTGGTTGGTTGGGGGTTGATGGGAATCGTGTTGTGTGCGGGGGCGGAGGTGTGTGCGAAGGGTTTTGCGGATGAACCGGAGGTGGTGGCTTACGAGGTGACGTTTCCGAGTATGGGGACGCTCGTTTCACTGAAGACGTTCGGAACTCATGCGAAAAGCGTTGAAGCGGCTTTTACAGCGACGCGGGATGAGATCGCGCGACTGGCGTTCATCTTCACTGATTACGACGAAGAGAGCGAAACACGCAAGTTGACTGAGGATGATCGGATCGGCAAGTGGCAGGAGGTTTCGCCCGAATTGTGGGAGTTGTTGAAGGTGTGCGACGAATGGCATCGCTTGAGCGACGGTGCGTTCGATGTCAGTGTCGGGCGGCTTTCCGTTCTTTGGCGATCGGCTCGCAGCAAAAATCGCATTCCAACGACGGAGCAGATTAACGATGCGCTGAAGTATTGCGGGTGGAAACATGTTGAATTGAACGACAGCGACAAGACGGTGAAGATCAAGCTTAAAGGATTGCGATTGGACTTTGGTGCGGTTGCGAAAGGGTACATCATTGAGCGCGCGTATAAATTTCTCGCGGCCCGCGACTATCCCGTTTCGCTTGTTCGAGCGGGTGGCGATCTTCGATGCGGATTGGCACCGCCGGGGCGCGAAGGCTGGCGAATCGAGATCGAGAATGTTGACGAAACGAAATCGGAGCGAAGCGGATACTTGATTGCGAACGCTGCGATTTCAAGTTCTGGCGATCGTTACCAATTCATGGAAGTCGATGGTAAACGGTTGAGCCATGTGATCGATCCTCGCACCGGAGTTGGAGTTGAAGGTCCGATGCTGGTTACTGTGATCGCCGAAACATCAACTCAAGCGGACGCGGCGGACACAGCGATTTGTGTGATGGGCCACGAAGCGGGGATGCGAGTTGCGAAGACTTTGCCTGATTTGAAAGTTCGAATCGTTTCGCGACGCCCCGATGCAGACGCTGGTAAGGAGCGTGTTAGTCAGCAGGGCTTCGATTCGCTGGTGCCGATTCCGTAAGTAGCGACTGTAGATTAAGTAGCGACGGTAGAGGTTGTCGAACTTACATCTCGCTTTCGAGTACCGAAAACTCAATGCGGCTGGACATTTCTTGCGAGTGATACAACCGATGCGTCGCTTTGATGAAGTCGGCTTCGGTCGCTTCGAAAATGTTCTCGACGAACTTCTGCGGATTGCGATCGATGAATGGGAACCAAGTACTTTGCACTTGGATCATCAAGCGGTGACCAACTGGGAAGGTGTGCAGAATATCGTCCAACTTGATCTTCACACGAGTTGGTAGATTTGGTTCAAACGGTTTCGGTTCGCTGAAACTATCGCGAAATCGGCCGCGAAGGACCGCTGCTCGCAGCAACTGTTGACGACCGCTCGGAAACGCATCCATGCCGGGATCCGACGGTTTGGCGTTCGCATTGGGCATACCTGGGAACTCATCGATAACTTTGACGACCCAGTCAGCATCGCCGCCGCTGGTGCTGACCCAAAGATCGGCCGTGATTGGTCCAGCGATTGTCAGATCGCGTTGCAACACTTCACCACGGTAGACCAAAACGTCTGGTCTCCAGGCGGCGAAACGTTGGTCTTCGGTCATGTACTCTTTCGCCCAAGCCGAAGTAATTTCCATTGTGTAGGGAACCGGTTTGGTTGGGTCGCTGACAAATTCGTCGAATGAAGCGGCGGCTTCTGCGGTCGCTCGCGCTGTGCGCGGTGCAGACACTTGTTCTGAAAGCTCGCCGGCGGCGGTGAAGTTCAGCGTCCTCGGTTTCGCTTGTTTGGGTGGCCAAGCGTCAAACTCGCGCCAGCGGTTCGCGCCGGTCTCGAACACAGTCGCTTCCGCCAAGCCCAGTGAACCTCTGTCCTTCAGATGAAATTCGAAGAACGGCAACTGTACCTGTTCGCGAAACCAAGCGGCGGTTGGGAATCCAAAGTTCGCTGAGCCCAGTTTCGAACCTTCACCGCCACTCCAACCGCCGTGGGACCAAGGGCCCATCACGATTCGATTTTGAGCGTGCGGATTCAGTTTCTCGATCGAGGCATAGGTTTGCAGTGGGCCGTAAAGATCTTCGGTGTCGTACCACCCGCCGACCGTCAGAACACTTGCCGTGATGTTTTTCAAGTGCGGCAACAGATTGCGATCTTGCCAAAACGAATCGTAATTCGGATGCGCTGCCATCTCATTCCAGAATGCAATGCGACCGTTGAAGTGTTTTTCATTTACATTGGGCAGCGGTCCGAGATCGAGAAAAAATTGGTATCCGTCTTTCGTACCATGATTGAAGCGTTCCGCTCCGAGCGGCGTTGGTTCGGGGCGCGATACGCCGAACGATGAGAAGAAGTTGAAAGCCATCGGCAGTACGAAGGCTCCATTGCGATGAAAGTCATCGAAGAACCAATCTGCAATGGGCGCTTGGGGTGAAACCGCTATCAGGGCTGGGTGCGAATCGATCGCGCCGGCTGAGGTATAAAAACCGGGATACGAAATTCCCCATTGGCCAACGCGACCGTTGTTGAATTTGACGTTCTTGATCATCCACTCGATTGTGTCGAACGTGTCGCTGCTTTCGTCAATCTGCGAGCCCGTTTTGCCTTCGATATGCGGTCGCATGTTCACGAACTCGCCTTCTGACATATAACGTCCGCGCACGTCTTGAAACGCGAAGATGTAACCGCTTGTTTCGAACTCAGGGGACGGCCCCAACACAGTTTTGTATTGATCAACGCCGTACGGTCCAACTGTGTACGGCGTGCGCAGCAATAGAATCGGATAGCTGCGATCGGCTTTGGCGTCGTTGGGAACATAGATGGACGTAAACAGTTTTACGCCATCGCGCATCGGAATGCGGACTTCGTATTTGCTGTAGTGCATGCGGATGTAATCGGCCCGTTCGTCGGCAACCGCCACGCTGGTAATCATCGCGGCGAACAAGCACAACTGAAGCAACGCTGAGCAGGAGACGACGGCTGACCGATTGAATGAAAGTTGCAAAGTGATTCTCGCTGTGATTACAAGTGATTCGTGAGGCTGATTCGCGCGCCAGTTCGGACTGCGGTGCGCGTACTCTGGTTAACTTCGAGTCGTTAGTGAGTCCTCGGTCGGGTTTCGATCGTTGATTGCGTTCGCACTGGCAGAGCCTAGTGGCACACTACGGATTGCAGCTAAGTTTGCTGCAGTTGCTGAATCTGCTGGATGATCGCCAGCAGTTGTCGAGCGCGCTCCATCGAACCGACTTGACGAACGAAATGGAGTGCTGCGTCGATTTCAGTAAGCGAAATCTGAGCGACAACGGGCGGTTCATCGCTGCTGGTCGGTCCCGCGGTTACGTCTTCGACGACGCCGACCACGACCGATCGATTGCGGCGGCGGGAGGCTCGTTTCTTTAGGTGCGTTTTTGCGTTCGAAACGTCCGCTGGAGTGACTCCGAATTCGACTAGCGCTTCGACGACGTCTTTATTTCGCGCTTGAGGGTGTTCGGTAAGATAGTCCCGTACGCGTTTCGATTTGCTGGGGCTTTCACGATTCAGTGACATCATGCGGCTGTTTATCTAAGTGTGAAAATCAATCGCGCCCGGAGCTGGCGAGAACACCATTTTGAAACAGATAGCCAGTGATTGAAGCCCTACTGCCCAGTTTGCCGCAATTTTTAATCGAATTCGCGCTGCGGGGGGCGAGTGCCAAGCAGATTGGGGGTACGAGCGGGTCTTAGAACCGGAACTCTGGCGAGTTCCGCTACGAAACGTTCGCGGCACGGACGCCGGAACTCTGGCGAGTCCCGCTACGAGATATTGCGTACGAAATATTGCGTACAAAATGCTGCGACTAAGCGTCTTCGAACTTCTGATCATGCTCATCGATCACGAACTCGCCATCGATTGCATCGTCGCTCAGTTCATTGTCGTCGAATTCGTTTTCGTCGATGAAATCGTCTTCGTCCGCTGAGTCGATTACGCTGTCATCTTCAATTTCGACACCTTCGCTCGACATGCCTTTCGGTTTAGGCGAGCCGCTGTCTCGCTTTTGCATGTAGAACTTGATGGGCACTTCGCCGAACGGTAAATGGTCGCGACACACGCCCAGCAGATAACGCAAATAGGATGGTGGAAAGCCAGCGGGATTGTTGCACATCATGATGATCGTCGGCGGCGTCACTGCAATTTGCGACGCGAAGTAGATCTTCGGACGTTTGTTGCTGTACATCGGTGGCTGTTGATGATGCAGCGCTGCCTTGACGAGTTTGTTGATCATTGGAGTTGAGACGCGCGTGTTCGCTTGTTTGAAAAGCATCTGCGCGTGATTCAGCAGGGCTTTCATGTTCTTGCCGGTTTGGCCGGTGATGAAAGCGATTGGTACGTACGCCATCGTCGGAAAATGTTCGCGGAGGTAACGCACCCAGCGTTCAGTCGGAACTTCGCCGGCCACTTTGTCCCATTTGTTGACGACGAAAATCACCGGCTTGAAATTCTGCTCGATGTAATGCGCCAGCTGCTTGTCAACTTTGCTGATCGATTCCATGCAATCGAAGAACAGCAGCGAGACGTCCGCGCGTCGAATGCTTCGCTGAGCGCGATGAAAGCCGTAGAAGTCGATATCCGTGCGGCGACTCTTGTTTCGCCGCAGTCCAGGTGTATCGATGGCGATGAAGCGGTGTCCGTCGAGGTCAAAGTGAACGTCAACGCTGTCGCGCGTCGTACCCGCCACTTCGCTAACGATCATACGTTCAGCTTGGGCCAAGGTATTTACGAACGTGCTTTTTCCCACGTTGCGACGACCAACGATCGCAATCTTCATTCGCGGAGCACTTGTATCGGCTTCCTCCGCTTCGAGCACTGGCATTCGCTCGAGGATCTCATCGAACAGCGTATCTTTGTTGCGGTTTTGAAGCACGCTGACGGGGATCAACCAGCCTCGGCCAAGTCGATGGAATTCGTGGGCGGAGTTATCGAGTCCGGGGTGGTCGGTTTTGTTCGCGAGCAGCAAAACCGGTTTTTCGATCTTCCGCAGTCGCTCCGCCACGTGTTCATCGAGCGGTACGAGGCCCATTTTGGTGTCGACAACGAACAGGAGCACATCGGCGTCTTCGATTGCTACCGTGATTTGATGTTCGATGTCTTTCGTGAGATTGTCGACGTCCTCGATTCCCATCCCACCGGTGTCGACCAGCTCGAAAAAGCGATCGTTATGCTCGATCAGCGTCGTCATTCGGTCGCGTGTTACGCCTGGTTTGTCGTCGACAATGGCCAAGCGTTTGCCAGCTAACCAGTTGAAAATGCTGCTTTTGCCGACGTTGGGACGGCCTACAATTACGACGCGTGGGACTGGCATTGGACACGAGCAGCTGTGAAAGAGAGTGTGAAAACGTCGCTATTCTATCTCAGTCGGCCGTTTTTCGCGAGGCTCGGAAGCGGCTTTCGTCGTTTTGAGCCAGGGAAATCGCCAGAGTTCGCTTGGGTGGGTGCTGAAGCCGGAACTCTGGCGAGTCCCGCTACGAAAGCCTCCGGCGAGTTCTGCGACGAAAACCTGTTGGGTTCGCATTTTGCCTTACCTCTCAGGTTGCTATACTCGGTCCAGGGCATACTCTCGCCGCTTCATGCTCGACTCGGTCAGGTAATGCCGGAACTCTGGCGAGTCCCGCTACGAAAACTGTCCCGCAACGAAAAACCTGTAACTGAATTCATAAGCATTCAAACCGCAATGACTATCACCATCGCCCACTCTGTTGAGAAGACGAAAAAATCGGACGAGCAAACAGAACCTGTGCAGAGCGTCCGCGAGACTGTTGAATCGATTGTCGTGGCCTTTATCCTCGCGTTCCTGTTCCGAGCGTTCGTGGCTGAAGCGTTTGTGATCCCGACTGGTTCAATGGCGCCGACGCTCATGGGCGTCCATAAAGACATCGTGTGCGAACACTGCGGCAAGCAGTATCAGAGTTCGGCGAGCCAGGAGTTTGACAACGAACGTCCGACCGATTCGCTGGTTGTCGCGAGCACTTGCCCGACTTGCCGCGGTCTGAACGCATTCGATCTAGAGAACAATGCGAACCACGCTTCGTTTTCTGGCGATCGCATTTTGGTTAGCAAATTTGATTACGTACTGCACGACCCGGAACGTTGGGATGTGATCGTTTTCAAGTATCCGTTAGCTGCGAGAATGAACTACATCAAGCGTTTGGTTGGTTTGCCTGGAGAATCGTTGCGCATCAAAGGTGGCGATGTATATACGCGCCGCAGCGATGCGGATTCTTGGACAATCGCTCGCAAGCCACCGCATAAGATTCGTGCGATGCGTCAGATCGTAGCTGATACGAATTTTCTGCCGACTGAATTGGTTGCGGCTGGTTGGCCCAGTCTGTGGCAACCGCAAGCAGCGGGTCAGACATCAGATCAGACGTCGGAAGAAGGTACTGAACAAACGGCTGCACCGAACTGGCAAGTAACTCAATCGGCCGAACAATGGTCGGCTGAACTCACGCCGAGCGAATCGACGCAGTGGTTGCGCTACTATCACAAGTTTCTGACGAGCGGCGAGTGGGAGAAGTTCGTCGATTCAAAGCAATTGCCGGTGGTCGAACCAACGAGCAGCCGGCTGATTACGGACTACCAGGCTTACAACAGCTCGTACACTACTGATCGCAGCAATGTCTTCGATCGTTCAGGAGACTTTCGTGAGGAAATCCAAGGCAAGCTGCGGCCATACGAAGCGTTGTCGCCAGCGAAAGTTCATTCGGATTCTCCGCATCAATCGCATGCTACGGTGCCGCCGATCAACGATAGCGAACATTGGGTCGGCGATCTCTGCGGGGATTTCGATCTCGAAGTTGCAAGTGCAAGTGGAACGTTGAGTGCTTTGCTGGTCGAGTATGGAATTGAGTTTCGATTGGATATCGACGTCGCGTCCGGCAACGCAACTTTGCAAGCCTTGGATGGAGAACAGGCGTTACCGATTTTCAGTGGTGCGTCTGAAACCAAGTTAACCGGAGAAACTTCGCTGCGAGGAACCGGCAAGCATCGGTTGGAGATGGCGAACATCGATGACCAAATTGTCGTGTGGGTCAACGGGAAGTTGATCGAGTTCAATCAGCCCGCGATTTTCGATTATGAGGCTGTGCGAAAGGAGATCGAGCGGCGGCCCCATTGGACGCCGACCAATCCGCTCGACGCAGCTCCGGTTGCGATTGGTGGTTCAGGTTTGGCGTTGAAAGTTGAGCGAGCGAAAGTGTGGCGAGATCTTTATTACATCGCGGTCGATCAATCGAACAGCGGCATTTATACGGATTTTCCTATTGGCCGCACTGACGAATTCATAGCTGCGATTCCGGATCGCGAGGCTCGCAACGCCATCGTTGGTCAGTACATGGAGCGCAGCCAAGCGGCCATTCAAACCATCTACGCACATCCTGAATGGTGGTCGAAAACCGCTTTGTTTCGCATGCGCGGCGAACGGTACTTCGAGCTGGAGGATGATCAATATTTCCCAATGGGCGACAACAGCGCGCAGAGTTTAGACGCCCGCGAATGGCGAAATGCGAGCGGAGATCATAACTATGTCGAGCAACGATTCATGCTGGGCAAAGCGTTGCTTGTGTTTTGGCCGCACTGGTGGAATCGACCGATACCGTTCTTTCCCAATTTCTCGCGAATGGGTTTGATTCGCTAGTGCGCAACTGGGTTTGATTCGCGAAGCATTGTTGCGATTGTTCGAAGCAGCTTAATAGATCAACTAACGTCACGGATGACAGTCATGAAAACAGTGCTCGAAGTTCGCGGACTGGAAAAGAACTACGGTCGCCGCAAGGTTGTCGCCGGAGTGAATTTTACCGTTCACGAAGCGGAGATCGTCGGTTTGCTTGGGCCTAACGGGGCTGGGAAGTCAACGAGTTTTAAAATGACTTGCGGGATAGTCAAACCGGATCGCGGTCAAGTGTTCCTCGGCGAGCAAGAGGTAACTGAATGGCCGATGTTTCGTCGCGCGAACGAAGGACGCATGGGATACTTGGCACAAGAGTCAAGTGTATTCCGCAAGCTGACGGTCGAGCAGAACATCTTGGCGATCTTTGAACTGCTGGGCGTATCGTACCGCGAACGTCGAATGCGAACTGAGGAACTGCTGAACGATTTTGACATCGCTCGGATCCGACGATCCAAAGCGGGGCGACTGTCGGGTGGAGAACGTCGGCGGTTGGAGATCGCTCGTTGCCTCGTGACCGATCCGCAAATCGTGATGCTCGACGAGCCGTTTGCGGGTATCGATCCGGTGACCGTTCAAAGTATTCAAGAGATTATTCTCAAGCTCCGCGATCGGGGCATTGCGATTTTGATCACTGACCACGCGGCGCGCGAGATTCTTCAAACCGTGGATCGTTGCTACGTGATCAGCAAAGGGAGCGTTCTGTGCGAAGGTACTCCGGATCAAGTGATGCAGCATCCCGATGTTCGCAAAGAATATCTCGGTGACATCAGCAACGATTTTCAGCGCCATCCGGTCGCATCCGCAGCACGCAACGAAGACGCGCGCAGTCAAAAAGCGTTAAGTGCTGGTGTGCGATTGGCTGTCGTTGATGCTGAAGCTTCGGAAGAAGATGTCGAAGAAGTCGATGAAGCTGCGCCGCAATCTGCCGCAACTGTTCCGACTCCTCACGGATGGTTTCGACGAAACAAACCAGCAGCACCCACCGCTGCGCAACCGGTCGCTCGAACTCAACTGGAGAAGTCTCCAGCGCAGAATCCGCAACGTCCGACCCGCCGCCGCACCGATGTTTAGTTTGCTGCTTAGTTTTCAAACGCGCGGCGGCTGCAATTCGATTCTAATCACGCTTAGAGCGCAGGTAATCGTCGATCGACTGAGAAGTCTGTTGGCTCATCAAATGAAACGCGTCGCGTTCGCCCTCCGGTGCAACCGTTACTTCAGACATTCCAGCGATTTCAGTTAGCAGAGAAGCGGATTGAGTTGCCGCGATCGATGCATTTTCGCATCGGCCTTCGACGATCGGTTGCGCACAGGCTGCGCAATCGCACGGCGTCAGCGGATCGTATTCTTTGATCTGATTGACGATCCACAGCAAATCCGCTGGGCTGACTTGTCCATCGCTGTTCACGTCGTAGTTGGCAACTGCGTCCGAACCTGGATCTGCACTGGAGTTTGAACTGGAGTTTGACGATGCAGGAACGCTCCCAACTTCGCCCTCGCCGGCTGACGCGATCTTCAGTGTGCTTTGGCTGGTCCGAGCGTTCAGAGTACTAATCAGCGAATGCACGTCGCGATGATTGATCACGCCATCAAGGTTGAGATCGGACGACTGGTTTTGTGTGTTGACTCTCAGGTAAACTGCGGTCGCGCCGGAGCTCGCCGAGACGACGGTTGTGATTTGATCGACGCTCGAAGTCGAATCGGTGGTCGCTTGCAGGTCAGCGGCCATAAGGCAACGTGCTTCGACGACCTCGAATGTTGAGTAACGATTGCAGGTTTTTCGAGTCACCATGTTATTCTCTCACAGCATTTTGTATGGCAGCCTGCTCGCCGGCTACTTCACATCTCGAGGCGCATTTCGAGGCAATTTTCGGCTCATTCGCGATTTATTTGCGACTCAATTCAAATAGGGAAGTGTCCACGTCGCTGCGCAACGGCGATCCCGATAATTCAGGTTAAACAAAACCTGGGTGGGAATAAAGCGGTTTTAGCGATTCGCTTTGAGAAGCCTGCTAAATCAGGCAGTCTGTAACGAAGGAACTGCCTGTCCGAGGCCGCAACTGGCTACTGGAGGCCAAACTGTGTTGGCAGCAAGCTGCGGACGCTTCGAAACGAGCAAATGGCGGCTCAGTTTGGTAACGTACCAATTCATCAATGAGCCCAAAGCGATAGAATGCAAGTTACTTTAAACTGTGACGACGGCACGTTTGTGTTCAGCAACATTTGCCGTCCAGAACCTGATCTAAACGAATCGCGGCCCAGGCATGTCAAAATCGGATTCACGGCAGCAAGTCAAACGCCCCGCGTTGCACCGAAGCCCAATTGAAACTTCACGTGAAGTCGCGTCGCTGAACTCCCAAGATGATTTCTTGGCAGAGGCGGAAGTGCAAGCGGGTTTGTGTTCATACTCGGTTAATCTTCTAACCGGTGAAAGTCAGTGTTCGAAGTCGCTCGTCAAGCTGTTGGGAATATCGGAGAACGTTCACGAGACATTCCTTCAGCGACTAGAAAATTGCAGTCGACAGCAGATTGAGGAATCTATTGCGCGATTGATGATCGATGGCGGTACCGATGAAAGCGAAGTGCTGTTTGAGACTGAGCAACACGAGTGGAAGCGTTTGCATAGCCGTCGTCGCGTTACGAGTGATTCCGAAGGCCGACTCGCTTGGCTGTCCTGCACCCTGCAAGACATAACGCTGCAAGGGGTGAATGCGATCTCGTTCGCGAACAACAAAGGACGTTATGAGACGTTGTTCGACTTGGCGACCGACACTTTCATGTTGCATACGCAGGGAGGAGTTATCGTCGATGTCAATCAGCGGGCGTGCGATAGTTTCGGTTACTCGAAAGAGGAGTTCATCGGCAAGACTCCGCATTTCTTTTCTGAAACGCTCGACGAAGGCCGCATGGATTGGTTGCTCCACGAGCTCGAGCAGGGAAAGACTGTTTCTTACGACTCGGTGCACCGGAGAAAAGATGGTTCAACATTTCCCGCAGAAGTTCGCATTCGTCCTGTGGAGCTTGATGGAAAACGCCTTGCTGTCACCTTGTCGCGAGACATCACGGAACGCAAGCAGGCGGAAACGGCGTTGCGTCACAGCGAACGTCGCTACCGCCTGGCGCTCGACACCGCAGAAATTGGCACTTGGAGTTATGAAGCCAAGTCCGGTGTAATCCGATTGGATGAACGCGCGCAGCAGCACTGGGGCGTTACGCATTCTGAGCTTGCGCTCTCTGACATGTACAAACTGCTGCACCCGAGTGATTACAGCAAAGTGGTAGCCGACTTTGCGAATGCTCTGAATCCGAACTCAACGAACGAGCGTGTCGATCTTGAGCTTCGAGTCATTATGCCTGACAACTCGATTCGCTGGCTTTCGGTACGATCGCTGATTGCCTTCCGTGAAACGAGCGATGATCGCAAGTGGGATTCGATTATCGGCACGACGATCGATATAACTGAGCAACGCAACTCAGTGATCGCTTTGGAAGGGCAAACGCGAGTTGCCGAATCGATCGCTAGCGGTCAGCCCCTGAACTCGATTCTGCAGCGCATTACGCACTTCGTTGAAGAATTAATTCCGGATTCGATGTGCGGTATTCTAGTTGTCAGCGAAGATCGCGAGCATCTGGTCTATGCTGCGGGCGATCGTTACCCGGATTCGATTCGTTCGTTGCGAGTGCCCATTGCACAAGATGTCGGTTCGTGTGGGCATGCAGCGTGGTCGCGTGATATGACTATTTCACCAGACACCGCGACGGATGTGCGCTGGACGAATTACCGCAAGCTCGCTGACGAATTGAAAGCTCGCTCTTGTTGGTCGGCCCCTATATTGGAAATCACCCAAGAGGACACGCCGACTCCGATGCGGCACGTGCTCGGAACGTTGGCTGTGTACCGTACGATGAGCGGCGAGCCGAACGAGCGTTTGGTTTCTGTCATGCAGACCGCTTGTCGGTTGGCGGGGATCGCGATTAGCAGCAGTCGAGTGATGATCGATTTGCGCGAAGGCGAAGCTCGCTACGCCGTCGTGTCTGAGATCAGTCGCATCGTTACGTTTGGACTTGCCAAGAAGCCTGGCGAACGGTGGCAGTTTCTCTGGTCGCGGCCGCAAGTCGGAATGTTATCGGGATACAGTCGCGAAGAGCTATTGGAAATCGGTTGGGAAGGGCTCATCCATGCTGCGGATCATCCCAAGTGCGATAAGCTGTTGAGCGACATTACGACGGAAAAGTCATCGAAAGCGGAAGTTCGTTTAGTCACTAAGTCGGGACAGATTCTGCACGTGCAAATCCATGCAAAGTTGTACGCCGAAGATCCAGTCACAGGTGTAGTCACGCTGATCGGCGGTTTGCTAGACATCACGGAACTCAAGGCCGTTGAATCGGCGCTGCGAAAGAGCGAAGAACGATTTCAGTTGGCGCTCGCTGGTAGCAACGATGGTTTGTGGGACTGGAACATCGAGAAGGGTGAACTGTTCCTTTCACCGCGTTGGAAGACCATGCTAGGCTTTGATGCGAACGAGCTTGGTTCCACTTACGACACGTGGACATCGCTTTTGCATCCGGACGATTTAGAACTCTCCGAAAAGCGGCTCGAAAACTTCCTCGCATCCGACGCACGAAACTACGAGATCGAATTCAGGATGCGTCACAAAGATGGCGGGTACCGAATCATTCAGTCGAAAGGAACGCTCACTCGCGACCCGATTGGCGTGCCGATTCGGATGGTGGGCACGCATCGCGATTTGACGGAGCGTGCGCAGGCGGAGCAGGCGTTGCGGCGGAGTGAGGAGTTCTTGCGACGTGCTCAGATGATGGCCAACGTCGGTAATTGGACGTTGGACATGGAGACGCAGATCTTTGAATGTTCGGAGGAAGCTGCTCGCATATTCGAACTCGATGGACCTACGTGCACTTTGGGCGAATGGCTGGCGATGGTTCATTACGATGATCTGCCGCGTTTGCGAAGGGCTTATGCTGAAATGCTGGCCGGTGTTCCGTTCGATTTGGAGTACCGCATCGTCATTCGAAATCGGATGAAGTGGGTCAGCTCGAAAGCTTCGTTGGAGGTCAATGGTGCCTTTCCAACGCCTCATCTGGTTGGAGTCACGCAAGATATTAGCTCGCGCACCAAGCTGGAAGAACAACTTCGTCAATCGCAGAAGATGGATGCATTCGGCCAGTTGGCGGGCGGCGTTGCCCACGACTTTAACAACTTACTAACGGTCATTAACGGATTTTCTGAGTTGCTGTTGGCTGAGTTGCCGAAGAACGAATCGCGCCGTGAGTATGTAGAACAGATTCAGCAAGCGGGCGATCGAGCGGCAGCGCTCACGCGACAATTGCTGACGCTCGGTCGACGTCAATTCACTGAGCCGCGCGTGATCGATTTGAATGAGATCATTGTTCGCTCTGAGACGATGCTCAAGCGGCTGATCGGCGAAAATATTTTCGTTCAGACCGATTTGGAAAGTGGCTTGCCAAACATCAAAGCGGATCCAGGGCAGGTCGATCAAGTGATTCTAAACTTGGCGGTGAACGCACGGGACGCGATGCCCAACGGCGGAAGCTTGAAGATTGAAACACGCGTTCAAAAGATCGACGGTACGATCTCAACGCACACCGAATTGGCGCCTGGCGAGTACGTGTTGTTCGTGGTGTCGGATTCGGGACTTGGAATGAGTGATGAAGTAAAGTCTCGCATCTTCGAACCGTTTTATAGTACGAAGGGAGTTGGGAAAGGTACCGGGTTGGGTCTATCAACGGTGTACGGTATCGTTAAGCAGAGCCAAGCATCGATCGCTGTGGAGTCAACGGTCGGAGTTGGTACGAAGTTTCAGATCTGGTTCCCAGTCGTCAATGAGGAAGCGACCAAGGTAGAGCCGTTTTCAACGATCGCACCAGCGACTCGAGGGCGAGGAACGATTCTTGTCGCGGAAGATGAAGACATCGTTCGGCACATCGTGGTCACCACGCTCGAAGCGCAAGGTTACAACGTGCTCGCCGCAAATTCCGGCGAAGCAGCATTGGAGTTGGCGAGTCAACATCAAGGGCCGTTGCCGCTGTTGATCACGGATATGGTTATGCCAGGAATTACTGGAACCGAATTGGCAGAGCGATTGCGTGTGCGGCACAAAGATCTGCGAGTGCTGTACATGAGCGGTTACACCGATGACAAATTCGTACGTTATGGATTGGTCGCTGCGCCTGATGATTTCATTCAAAAACCATTCACTCCGACGATGTTAAACAGAATCGTTCACGAGTTGCTGAAGTCAGTAACAGCAGTTGAGCTTTAATCTCGGCGTGATCTAATCAGAAGAGGATTCGTTGATTGGCGACTAAAAGTCGCCACCACTTGTTTATTGCTTGGCGACTGAAAGTCGCCACCACTTGTTAGCTGCTCGAGTTGAGCTCAACGATGTCGCCGTCGCGGGGCTGATAGTCAGGCTTTACGGTGGTTCCGTCATGGACCGTGGAGCCCCAGATGCGAGCTGACTTTAGCGAAGCAGCGATGTCATGATGAACCTGTTCGGCGACTTCAAGCAACGTTTGTCCTTGGCGAATAACAAACGGCTTGCTCAAGTCGGGTTCTTTCTCCTTGGGGTGTTTGGTGTACACCCGAACGATCTTCAGTTGTTCGAAGATCGCTTTACGGAGCTCCACCAGTCCGGTTCCCTCAGTTGCACTAACGGCCAGTCGTTCGAACGGCAACTGAACAAACTCATCCAGCGTCTCGCGTCTATCAGCGGCTCCTGGACCGTCGCATTTGTTCAGCAATGCGAGCGTGGCTGTGTAGGACACACCCACGTCGGATTCGTCGAGCATCGTGTCACGGCCGAAGCGCGTCTTGCTTTGCATGAAGCGAGCGAGAATGGCTTGGGTGTCTTCGATCAAAGTGTCGCTGCCGAGATCGATGACAAGGAGGATTAAATCCGCTCCGCGTATCAGCCCGATCGTGGAAGCGTCCATATAGTCGGCTGTAACGGGCGGCAAGTCGATCAACTGAAACGAACAGTCTTCGAAGGTCATCATTCCAGGCAACGGTGCTTGCGTGGTAAATGGGTAGGGCGCAACTTCGGGTTGTGCCCTGGTGAGCGCGGCGAGCAGTTGGCTTTTGCCTGAGTTCGGTGCACCAATCAGTAAGGCTCGACCGGCGCCCTGCTTTGGAATCTTCAGTACTGACTTCGCCGACGGAGCAGAAACTGCCTTCTGGATGTCGAGCTTCGCCTTGGCGATCTTGCTCTTCAGTTCGGCTTGAAGGCGATCAGTGCCCTTATGCTTGGGGATCTCACGCAACATTACCTGCAAGCAAGCGAGTTCTTCTTGCAGCGTTTGCGCTTCGCGATAAGCCGCTTCGGCTTTGAGGTATTGCTGAGTTAAGTTGGCTGGCACGGTGTTCTGCAGATTTTGGCACGATGGTGGAATGTCAAGTTTTGCTAATAACCTAACGCCTTCGAAGCAACCTTGCGATCCGAATATCCCTTCCTTCCTGCGGTAAATTCGATTCTGTTGCCTACTTTTTGGCTCCATCATTGTCGAACATCGCTTCGGCGGCATCAACCGTTTTCGATTCAATGATGTCCTTCGAAGCGTTCAGGATACTGAGTGGGTCGATGTGCATCCAAGCTGAAGAGGCCGCCAGCAAGGCTGCCATGACTTGACTGACGTGAATCACCCAGACAACCACTCCGGAACCGATCGCTGTCTTAGCGATCACATCTACGCCTTCAAGCGGCGCCACTTCGTTGGTCATCTGCAGTTGATCATGCAACTCGCGGAATGTGTCATGTGTATTCGAAAGTTCTTGGACCAAACGAGCCGTCTGTTGAGCACTCAGGCGCGCAACCGCACGATGACTATCGCTCAGCAAACTTGAGTTCACAAGCAGTGAACTTGTTTCTGCGTCAGTCGCGAATAGGGAACTTCTTGACGCGGTATCCAGAACGAAAGCGCCTGATGGCTGCGATCCTTCGTCACCGGCATCCTGTGATTGTGATTGCGACTGTGATTGTGAATTGGCTGACGCATCGATCGATTGGCTGTTAAGCTGAGTTAGGTCTGCTAGATCGGGGTTGTTTGAGGCGGTCGCGTCCGCTTTCGGATCATTGGTATTCGTGGATGTATTTTGATTCGGCTGACTATTGTCACCTGCAGAGTTGTCACCTGCCGAGTTGCTGGTCGTGGGCGGTGGTACGATTGGCACTGTCACTTGAATTGTGACCGTTTGAATCGACGACGACAGAAGTCCATCGCTTACGACGTATTGAAATGTAACCTCGCCCACAAACGGAACAACGGGTGTGTAGATGAATGCTCCGCTCGCCATTAGAACAAGTGTTCCGGAGTTCGGGCCGGATACGAGCGTGGCGGTTAACGTGTCATTCTCTGGATCGGTGTCGTTCGCGAGGAGGCCCGCTGCTGGAATGTTCATTGTATCAGCGTAGGTGGTCGTAAAGCTGTCCGCGCGGGCTTGCGGCGCTTCGTTGATGTTGAGGATTGCGATCGCAAAGTTCGTTGTAGACGTAGATCCGTCAGTGCTGGTTGATCGCACTGTGATCGTGTGCGAGTTCGCTAGCTCGAAATCGATTGCGGCTGCTGTTGTGACGATGCCTGTGATTGCGTCGATCTGGAATAGTCCGCCCGCGCTGCTCGCCAAACTGTACGTAATACTATTATTGGTCGAATCGGAATCGTAAGCGTTGGCCGTAATGCCAACTGCGGTGCCGACGGCGACATTCTCTGCAACTTGATTCGCGGAGTTGTTGGTATCGATGGCGGCGACAACGGCGAACTCGTTCACATCGTTGATAGCGATGTTAAACGACTGCGACGCGACCGAGCCGTCGGCTGACTGCGCAGCGATAGTGATCGTTCGCAGCCCACCATGCAGTTCTCGATCGATTGACGCAGCGGTTGTGACGATGCCTGTGACTGCATCGATCTGGAACAGCCCGTCGGGGTTGTTGGTCAGCGAATAGGTAATCGTGTTTGTAGTTGAGTCGAGATCAAATGCGTCGCCGGTAATGCCGACCGTAGTACCGCTCGCAACGTTCTCATTAACCGTGTTCGCCGTTGCATCTGAATCGGTTGGCACGGTCACGGCGAATTCGTTCACGTCATTTATGGCAATGTTGAAAGTCTGTAAAGCGACTGAACCATCTGTCGAATGCGCTGCGATCGTAATCGTGCGAACGCCACCATGAACTTCGCGATTCACTGCGGCTGCCGTGGTAACGACTCCGGTATTCGGATCGATCTGGAACCGGCCGTCTGGATTGTCGCTGAGCGAATAAGTGACTGTGTTGGTCGTTGCGTCGAGATCGAACGCGCTGGCTGTGATTCCAACCGAAGTACCGACTATTGCGTCTTCATCGATATCGTTAGCCCCGACATTCGCGTCCGTCGGATTCGTAACATTGAACTCGTTAGCGTCAACGATGGTTATCGAGAATGTGTTCTCGGTATAAGAAGTGTCTGCGGAGGTTGCGCGGATCGTGATCGCGCGTACCGCTCCGTCCGCTTCGCGATCAATTGCTCCGGCTACAGTCACAACACCTGTCGAAGCATCGATAGCGAACCGCCCACCATCGTTATCAACTAGTGTGTAGGTAATTGCGTTATTCGTTGCATCTGCATCGCTGGCGGTGGCTGTAATGCCGACAATCGTACCGGACGCGGCGTTTTCGACAACTGAATTGACGCTGCCGTCACTGTCTAGAACAGGCGTTGTGTCCGCTTCGTCGACGTCACCCAGGGCAATGTTGAATGTTTGTGTAGAGAACGACGTGTCGGTCGAAGTCGCTCGGATCGTGATGTTGTAAGAGGCAGCGAGTTCGCGATCAAGGGAACCCGCGACGGACACGACGCCCGTGTTCGCGTCGATGGCAAAGCGACCAGCAGCGCTGTCGTCCAGTGAGTAAGTGATTGTATCTGTCCCGTCCGCATCGCTTGCGAATCCGGTGAGCCCCACGAGGGTGCCGACTGCTGAGTTTTCAAGGACATGGTTGGCCGCAGCGTTCGAATCACTGACTGCGCCGACACCGCTTTCGTTGATGTCCGTCAGTTGTATCGTGAAGTTCTGCGTGGTCGCTGATCCATCAACGCTTTGCGCGCGAACAGTTATCGAATGGTTGGTCGCCACTTCGTAATCGAGCAGCGTTTGGTCAGCAACCGTTACTTCACCCGAGTTGCTATCGATTGTGAAACGGCCGCCTGCGTTATCGTCTAACGAGTAGATGACCGCGTTGGTCGTTGCGTCCGCGTCGCTTGCTGCGGCAGTGATGCCAACCGACGTTCCATTTATCGCGTTCTCAGCTACGCTGTTCGCCGTCGCATCGCTATCGACAACTGGTGTAACATTGAACTCATTAACATCATTGATTGCGATCGTGAAAACCTGATCGGCTGTCGAACCATCGCTCGAAGTCGCCCTGACTGTAACCGAACGCATGGCACCTTGCGATTCCCGATCAATTGCAGCCGCCGTTGTAATCACGCCCGTGGTCGCATCGATTTGGAACAGACCGTCGAGGTTGTTGCTCAACGTATACGTGACTGCATTTGTCGTTGCATCCAAATCAAAGGCATTGGCGGTCACGCCTACAACTGTTCCAATTGTCACGTTTTCGTCGACGGCGTTAAGGCTCGCGTCGCTATCGGTCGGCGTCGAAACACTAAACTCATTCAGATCATTGATAGCAATATTGAAAATTTGAGTCGCAATAGATCCGTCACTTGATAGCGCCTGTACCGTGATCGAACGCAGCGCGCCGTGCAGTTCTCGATTGATACTTGCAGCGACTGTTACTGCACCCGTATTCGCGTCAACTGCGAAGAGCCCGTCCGCGTTGCTCGTCAGGCTGTAGGTAATCGTGTTGTTTGTGGCGTCGAGATCGAACGCATTGGCGGTTATACCGACTGCCGTTCCGACCGCTGCGTTCTCATCGACTTCATTCGAAGCGCCATTCAAGTCGGTTGGCGTCGATACGTTGAATTCGTTGACGTCGTTGATGGCGATGCTCATTACGGCTGTCGCACTGGAACCGTCGGACGATTGAGCTTGTACCGTGACGCTACGTATTGCGCCGTGCGCTTCGCGGTCGATAGCCGCAGCTACGGTAACTTCACCAGTGACCGAATCGATCTGGAACATACCGCCGGGGTTGCTGGTCAAAGAGTATGTGACTGTGTTGTTCGTTGAATCAACATCAAGTGCGCTAGCTGTGATTCCGACCGATGTCCCGATCGCTGCGTTCTCATCAACTGCATTTGCATCCGTGTCGCTATCAGTTGGAGCGGTTACCGAGAATTCGTTACTGTCGAGAATGTTGATCGTGAAGCTCTGATCGCTGTGTGAACCGTCCACGGAAGTTGCTCGCACAATTATTGATCGCGAGTTGCCGTCCGTTTCACGGTCGATCGCACCAGCGACTGTAACGATACCCGTGCCGCTGTCGATCGCGAACCTGCCGCCGTCGTTGTCGAACAATGAGTAAGTGATCGTGTTCAACGTAGCATCGGCATCCGTCGCTGCAGCGGTGATGCCGACGGTGCTACCGATAGCTGCGTTCTCGGAAACCTCGTTTGCGCTCGCGTTGTTATCACCAACAGAGCCGACACTAAATTCGTTTACGTCTCCAACCGTGATCGTAAAAGTCTGCGTGCTCCACGATGTGTCAGTCGATGTCGCGCGAATAATGACGGCGTAAGTACCAGCCGCTTCGCGATCGATTGCACCAGCGACGGTGACCACACCCGAGTTCGCGTCGATCGCGAAGCGTCCGCCTGCACTATCATCGAGACTGTAACTGACCGTTGCAGTTCCGTCCAAGTCAGTCGCTGAAGCGGTGATTCCAACTGCGCTGCCAATCGACACGTTTTCTAGAACGTAGTTCGCGGTGCCATCGCTATCCGTGACTGAACCAACGGGTGTTTCATTGACATCAGTAAGATCGATGGTGAACGACGTAGTGCTGAAAGACATATCCGCACTCGTCGCTCGTACGATGATGCTGTGTTGCGTGACGCTTTCGTAGTTCAGCAAGCTGCCATCGAGCACGGTGACCACTCCGCTGGCAGAGTTGATCGTAAACCGGCCGCCAGCGTTATCATCCAATGAGTAAGTCATTGTATTGGTAGTCGCATCCGCGTCGATTGCAATTGCGGTAATGCCAACCGTGGTACCCGTTGCAGCATTTTCCGCGACCGAATTTGCAGCGACATTGCTATCTGAGACTGCGCCGGTGGCAAACTCGTTGAAGTCGTTGATGCCAATTGTGAAGCTGCGGCTGTAGCTGAGTCCGCCTGCATCGGTAACATGAACGGTGACTGAGTGTGAGGCGGCGAGTTCGCGATTGAGTTGCGTTCCATCCGCGACCGTGATCGTGCCGCTGTTCAAATCGATTGCAAAGCGACCATTTGCGTTGTTGGTCAATTGATAAGTGAACGTGTCGCCGTTGTCGATGTCAGTTGGAGTTACGGTTCCTATCAGCGTTCCGTTGATGGCGTTTTCATCAACCGCCAAAGTTGGCGCTGTAAGGTTAGTTGGCGCATCGTTCTGGCCCGTGATCGTAATAGTGACCGTGGCGGTACTGTTCATTCCCGCAGCGTCGGTCATGGTGTAAGTGAAAGTGTCAGTCAGTGTATCGGATGCCGTTCGAAGCGATTGAACCGCTGCGTTGCTATTGTTGACAAGATAGGTGTACGTACCATTGGCGGCGATCGTGATCGAGCCATAGCTGCCGGCGACGCTCGCGCCGACATTGCCGCTCGCGCTGGCTTGTGTACCTGCGGCGACTCCGACGACGCCTTTGGTTTCGCCGCCGGCGGTAGCGTCAACGTCGGTGTCGTTCGCGAGTACGTTGCCAGTTCCGTTAGCGCCAGCGGTCGCGTTACTAACACCGCCCGCTTCGATAGCCGTCGCTGCGTCATCGAATGCAATGGGTGCATCGTTTTGCCCAGTGATAGTCATTGTGACTGTCGCAAGACTGCTCAAGCCGCTCGCATCTACCATCGAGTACGTGAAGAGATCCGTCAGCGTGTCCGCATTCGTCCGCAGTGCTTGGACGGCTGCGATGGAGTTGTCGACGATGTACGTTAGCGATCCATCAGCTTGGATCGTGATCGAGCCGTAGGTGCCTAGCACGCTTGATCCAACATTGCCGCTGACGCTCGATTGCGATCCGGCAGCGACTCCGTTAACTGATTTGTTATCGCCGGAGTCGACATCGGTATCGTTTGTGAGAACGTTACCAGTGCCGTTACTGCCCGCGGTTGCGTTGTTCACTCCGCCAGCTTCGATCGCCGTAAAGTTGTCGTTCACTCCGAGCGGTGCATCGTTCGCACCTTGTATGGTGATCGTAACTTGCGTTGTCGAAGTTAAGCCGGCTGCGTCGGTCAACGTATAACTGAAGACATCAATCAGGGCGTCGGCTGTGGTGCGGAGAGCTTGAACGACTGCACTGCTGTTGTTCACTGCGTAAGTGTACGATCCATCGCTTGCGAGCGTAATTGAGCCGAAACTGCCTGTGACGCTCGAGCCCACATTGCCGCTTGTCGTTAACTGCACGCCCGCTGCGACTCCGCTGACCGCTTGTGTTTCGCCGTATACGATCGAATCGACGTCTGTGTCGTTCGTCAGTACGTTGCCCATTGCGTTGCTGCCCGCGGTCCCATTCGCTAATCCGCCAGCTTCCAAGGCGATAGCGGAATCGTCTGCCACGGCGACAGGCGCATCATTCGCGCCTTGAATGGTAATCGTTACCTGCGTTGTCGATGATAATCCGCCTGCATCGACCATGGTGTAGGTGAAGACATCGGTCAGTGTATCAGCAGCAGTACGAAGCGATTGGACAATCGCGTTTGCTTCATCGATGACGTAGGTGTACGAACCGTTTGCGGCCAACGTGATTGCACCGTAAGCACCGCTGACGCTGGCTCCAACGTTCCCGGCAACTGGGCCTTGCACGCCGCTAGCGATGCCCGACACGGTTTTGGTTTCACCATTGCCGACAGAGTCAACGTCGGTATCGTTCGTCAGCACGTTGCCTGTTGCGTTCGAACCCGCGGTCGCATTCGCTACGCCTCCTGATTCGACAGCGACCGCTGAGTTATCGGCTACTGCGACCGGTGTGTCATTCGCGCCTTGAATAGTGATCGTTACTTGAGTTGAAGAAGAGAGTCCTTCCGCATCGACCATCGTGTAAGTGAAGATGTCTGTGATCGTGTTGGCTGTGGTGCGAAGTGCTTGAACAGTCGCGTTCGCTTCGTCGACGACATAGCTGTAGGTACCATCGGCAGCGATCAAAATAGAGCCGAAAGTGCCAACGACACTCGCACCCACCGAGCCCGATGCACTGCCGACAACGCCAGCCGCAACACCGCTGACTGTTTTCGTCTCACCGTTGCTCGCCGAGTCCACATCGGTATCGTTGCTGAGAACATTTCCAGTTGCATTCGAACCAGCGACGCCGTTTGAAAGTCCGCCCGCTTCCAAAGCGATACCTGTATTATCTGCGACAGCAATCGGAGTATCGTTTGCGCCTTCGATAGTGATAGTGACTTGCGAGAACGATTCGAGCCCGGCGTTATCAACCAAACGGTACGTAAAGATGTCTTGCAAAGTCTGATTGGTTGCGCGAAGAGCTTGAACGGCTGCGTTGCTGTTATCGACGAAATACGTGTAGCTTCCGTTCGCGTTAATCGTAATGCCGCCGTACGTTCCGGTTACCGATGTGCCAGTGTTCGCTATCGGCGATCCGGACGAACCAGCCATCACACCTGCTACTGTCTTTGAATCGCCGCCGTCGACATCAGTATCGTTCGTCAGCACGTTACCGGTAGCGTTCGTGCCAGCCGTTCCGTTTGCAAGTCCACCAGCTTCGGTTGCCGTTCCAGTGTCAACGTTTGCTACGGGTGCATCATTCGCGCCGTGTAACGTGATCGTCACCTGTGTAGTGGACTCGAGACCAACTGCATCGACAATCGTGTAGCTGAATACATCGCTGAGCGTTTGCGTGGACAGCCGCAGCGCTTGTACCGCAGCGTTCGCTTCGTCGATCGAGTAAGTGTACGAACCGTTCGCTTCGATCACGATCGTTCCGTAGCTGCCATTTAGGTTCGAGCCCACGTTACCCGACGTTGCCGCTTGAACGCCTGCCGCAGCGCCGCTGACCGTCATCGTGTAATGCGCCAATAGAAATGTCCCCTTGAAGCGTTCATTAGAAATGTCCCCGGGGAAAGAGGTTCAGAATAGGCTTTTTGAGCTGTCTTGCGTAGCGGAGGGAGCGTAGCGAGCGGAGCGGAGCAAGA
>JBGSOM010000245.1:0-46500 GCA_041739135.1 Pirellulaceae bacterium | reverse complement strand
TGGATCTTCGTTACGAAGTAGCCCATCTGACGAATCGTAGTAGACGCTTCGTCTTCGTTAGCCGCTTCGATAACGTCTTTGATCTCTTGTCCAGTTGCGTCCATTGCCTCGAATTGGAAAGTAGGCATGGCATCGTCCTTTTGCTAAGGCTTTAACTTTTTGATTTGTTTAGTGGCGAGTTGCGAGCGACGAGCGGCGAGTCTCGCAACTCGCGTCTCGCTACTCGTAGCTCATCTATTCCTGAATCGTTTCGCGCAGGATTTCGTCTGCGGTGGTGATCCCTTGATATGCGAAGTTCATTCCGTATTGCCGCAGCGTGACCATCCCGAAGTCGGTGGCTCGCTGTCGCAATTCATCCGTGGTGCAGTTTTCCATGATCATGTCGCGCAGTGTGTCGTTCATCACCATCAACTCGAACAACCCCACGCGACCTTTGTAACCGGTGTTGTTGCAGTTCTCGCAGCCCTTGCCGCGGTAAAACTTCTGTTCGCCCAACTTGTCGACATCGACACCCAAGTCCATCAACATCTCGCGACTGACCTCAGTCTCTTCACGACACTTGCCACACACGCGCCGCACCAGTCGCTGAGCCAAAATGGCTTCCACACAGGCGGTGATCAAGAACGTGGGAATCCCCATGTCCTTCATACGCGTGATCGTGCTGGGCGCATCGTTCGTGTGCAACGTACTAAACACCAAGTGACCCGTCAGCGAAGCTTGAACCGCGATCTCCGCAGTTTCCAAATCGCGAATCTCACCTACCAAAATCGTGTCCGGATCCTGCCGCAAGATCGCTCGCAAACACGATGCGAACGTCACCCCAATGTCGTGATCGATCGGAATCTGCACGATACCATCGATGTCGTACTCAACCGGATCTTCCGTCGTAATCAACTTGTCTTCAATCGAGTTCAATTCGCTGAGCGCTGAATACAACGTTGTCGTCTTGCCCGAACCCGTCGGACCCGTCACCAGCACGATACCGTTCGGCCGATCGATCAGCTTCCGGAACTGCGACAACATCGTTTCGTTCATGCCCACGTTCTGCAAATTCAGCGACACCACGGATCGGTCAAGAATCCGCATAACCGTGCTCTCGCCGAACATCGTCGGCAACACACTGACTCGCAAGTCAACTTGGTGACCGCCCACCATCAACTCGATACGACCGTCCTGAGGCATGCGACGTTCCGCAATATCGAGGTTCGCCATCACTTTGATGCGCGTCGTAATCGCGAATGCCAAGTGACGTGGCGGCGGCACCATTTCGTACAACACACCTTCGGCTTTGATCCGAATCCGAAACTCATCTTCGAACGGTTCAAAGTGAATGTCCGCGGCGTGATCCTTGATCGCCAGCAGCAGCACCATGTTCAGCAGCTTGCGAACCGGCGCGCTATCGGCAAGCGCTTCGGCGTCCGTCAAATTGAATTTGTCACCCGACAACTTCGAAGCCGCTTCGAACAACTCAGCATCATTCGCCAAGTCAGCGACAACGCGTTCGAACGTATCGAGATCCGATGAATAATGCTTGTCGATCGCCGCCAGAATGTCACGCTCTGTAGCCACGACCATGCGAATATGGAAACCCAAAAACGTTCGCAGTTCGTCTTGGATCGTCAAGTTCTGAGGATCGCACGTCGCCACCGTCAACGTATCGCCATCGAAGTGAACCGGCACGATGCGATACATCTGAGCCATCGTTTCGGTGATCTTCTCCAAAACATCCGGAGGCAGATGCGCGTCCGCAAGTTGAACGGTCTGCATCCCCAGTTGCTCAGCGAGCGCCTGCGAAAGCTGATCGTCCGTAATCAAACCCATGTCTTCAGCGATCTTGCCCAACAACGCACCCGGACGCTGCTGCTGCTCGTCCAGAATCACTTCCAATTGTTCATCGGAAATGAAGCCTAAGTCGACAAGGATTTGACCAATTCTGCGGACTGCCATGTTGTTTCCAACTAGTTATGAATTTTCAGTGTTGAGTTTTCAGTGCTCAGTTTTTTTCAGTGTTCAGTTTTCTGTGCAGCGGATTCCTGTGTAGCCAATTACCCGCATTCGGAACTCGTCGGCCTAATGGCCACCGCCACCTTCATCTTCCTCAACCGCTGCACCGGTATCTTCCATTCCGCGACGCGCATTCACAATTCGCTTCGCCAAGTCATCCGGCCGATGGCTCTTCGCCAAAATGTCTTCCACAGTCACTTTGCCTTCGCGCCACAAGTTGAACAACGCATCGTCCATCAGCGTCATCCCATACTTCGCACCGGTCTGAATCGCCGAATTGATACGGAACGTTTTGTTCTCACGAATCAAGTTAGCGATACCCGGCGTTACAACGAGAACTTCGTAAGCCGCACAACGACCGCCGCCGATCTTGGGCAACAATGTTTGAGCGACCACACCGATCAACGAAGTACTCAACTGCGTCCGAATTTGGTCCTGCAAGTTCCCGGGGAACGCGTCGATGATGCGGTTCACCGTGCCCTGCGCACTGTTCGTGTGCAACGTCCCGAACACCACGTGACCCGTTTCCGCAGCACTAATCGCCGCTTGAATCGTCTCCAAGTCGCGCAACTCACCGACCAAAATCACGTCCGGGTCCTGTCGCAAGGCTCGACGAATCGCTTCCGCGAAACTCGGCACGTCCACACCCACTTCACGCTGATTCACCGTCGACTTGATGTGCTCGTGATAAAACTCGATCGGATCCTCGATCGTGATAATGTGATGGTCATGCGTCTCGTTGAGGAAGTTCACCAAGCTGGCCAAAGTCGTACTTTTACCGGAACCGGTCGGACCTGTTACCAGCACCAGTCCGCGCGGACGCTGAACCATCTTGACCACCGAGTCCGCCAAACCCAATTGCTCGGGAGTCAGTTTGTCGTTCGGAATCTGCCGCAGCACCATCGAAATGTTGCCGCGCTGCTTGAAGATCGAAACGCGAAACCGCGCCAAGGTGCCGAACGCAAATCCAAAGTCCGAACTGCCCGATTCCTGCAACTCGCGCTGACAACGCTCGGGCGCGATACTCTTCATCAGCGCCATCGTGTCATCCGGCTCCAGCGTTTTCGTCTCCAGCTTCCGCATCCGACCATGCAGCCGAAATACGGGAGGTTGGCCGACGACAATATGAATATCGCTAGCGCCTTGCTTCACACAAGCTTGAAGCAGTTTGTCGATTAATACTGTTGCCATGATTCATTCACTGCAAAAGGGTGGCAGAATTCGCGCAGTAGTTTCCCTGGCCAAGACTCCTTAGCTCATCGCCGCGCATCGACTTTCTAAAAAATCGCAGGCGATTTCCTCAAACTTCTCTAAGAAAATCGCTGCGTACAAATTGCATTGCTAGCGAGCCGTGAAGTGGCCCGAGTTTGGATAAGATTGATGGATGAGACAAGTAAAAATATGGAATTTAGCGCGACCTCACGCTTGCATTGTAGTTAGGTCTCGCTGATTCAGTCCAACTATCGATCTCGAATCAACCGACACTCACCCCCATTGCGGAGTGCGTGCGCGGTATCTCCCTTCTCGATACCCTAACGATTCTTTATCCAGCGATGACGCCTTTACCTTCCCGCAACTCGCTGAAAACGATCTGCAAAGCGATGTCGTCTTGCTCCGTCTTCTTTGCCGACCGATAGACCTCCTCCAGCGTCGTTAAGCCTCGACAGACCTTGCGAACGCCGTCACAGAATAGGGTTGTCATCCCTTCCTTAATCGCCTGTCGCTGCAGCTCAATCGTCGACTTGTTCTGGAAAACCATCTCTCGAATCTTGGCAGATACCACCATCAGTTCGTAGATACCCATGCGTCCGCGGTATCCAGATTTCTGACAGTAACCGCATCCCTTACCCTTCGTAAAAGTTGCCATCTCCGCAATATCAGGGGGTATTCCGGCGTCGGCGAGCACACTCTCCGGCAGCTTCATCTGCGTCTTGCATCGCTTGCAAACCGTCCGCACCAACCGCTGGCCTAGTACCGCTACCACCGAACTTGCCACCAAGTAGCCGGGGACTCCCATGTCTGTCATGCGTGTAACAGCACCGGGCGCATCGTTCGTATGTAGTGTACTGAAAACTAAGTGTCCTGTCAAAGAAGCCTGAATACCCATCGAAGCGGTCTCGGTATCACGCATTTCACCTACCAGGATGATATTGGGTGCTTGCCGCAACATCGCACGGATGATGCGAGCAAAATCGAGCCCGATGTTGTGCTTCACTTCAACCTGGTTCACCCCCGGCAGGTAGTATTCAACTGGGTCCTCGGCGGTGATAATCTTCCGGTCCGGACGATTCATCGAATTGAGGGCGGCGTACAGAGTCGTAGTCTTGCCGGAACCCGTGGGTCCAGTGACCAGAAAGATCCCGTTCGGACGTTTGATCGTATTCTGAAAAATCTTGAAGTCGCGCTCGCTCAACCCTAGCTGCCGCACGCCGATCTTAATGTTGTCTTTATCCAGCAGCCGCATCACCGCCGATTGGCCATGGTTCGTCGGGATAATGCTGACCCGCAAATCAAGCTCCTTATCCCCTACAGTGACCTTGATACGTCCGTCCTGAGGACGTCGACGCTCGGCGATGTCCATCTTAGCCAAGATCTTAATACGGGAAAGAATCGCTCCCAACAAACGTCGCGGCGGGCTGTCGCGCTCGACCAGCACACCGTCGATCCGATACCGAATGCGGACACGCGTTTCGAACGGTTCGACGTGGATGTCGGACGCCCGCAATTGAACCGCTTCCTGGATCATCAGGTTGACGAGCCGGACGACCGGTGCTGAGGCATCATCTGCTGCGTCGTCGCCGCCGCTGCCGCCTCCGTCTTCCGAGGTCTCCGTAAAGTCAATTTGCGTGTCAGTGAACTCTTGCAAGATCGAGTCAGCGGACTCACCTTCGACCTGACCATAGTAGCGGTTGATCGCTTCGGTGATCGCCTCCCGCGGCGCAAGTGCTGTTTCAACTTTGCGATTAAGTATAAACCGCAGCTTTTCGATCGTTTCCAAATCGAACGGGTCGCTGACCAAAACCCGCAGCGAGTCGTCGTCTGCGTTCTGGAATGGGATCACGTTATTTTCGCGAGCCACCGATTCGGGGACCAACTGGATCACTTCGTCCGCGATCCGAATCGTAGTCAAATCGACATATTCCAGCTTGTGGAAGGTCGCTAGAGCTCGGTATACGTCGTCCGCCGCAGCATACCCAAGTTTGATCAACGCATCGCCGATCTGGATATCGGTCTCGCGCGCCAGGTTCGACGCTTCACTCAACTGATCCAGACTCACAATGCCTTTACGAAGAAGCAAGTCGGTAAAGTCGCGCATTGGTTGGTCCACAGTCAGTCTCCCTTTAGCTTTTCGAGCAGGACAGGTTGCCAAGCAGGCTGGTTTTAGATCAGTTTCGCTAATCCATAGGTATCGCGGCTCTGCAACGTCGGCTCATTAAGCCTAGTTGCAGCAGCGGGTTTGCAAAACAACTTCGAAGCAGATTTTCGAGGCAGTTGCCTAAACGCACTCACTTTAACCTATCAGCCGATCGTGTTTCAGCAGCGATTGGGACTTTGTGCTAAATTCGCGTCCCATCGACGCTGACGGCAGCAAAAGGCTCGATTCAAAAGTAAAGTGATTTGGCGAATGCCCCGGGACCGCAGAAAAGTTGGCAGATGGTGCCTGTACGCAGTACGGATGAGAATTCTACACAATCATCTTGACCGAGGGACCAGCAAAATGTCAAGCAACCGGTTTCGCAACTCGGCTCGCTACTGGGCAACTTCCGCCACACCATCGATCTGCGCATGAGAGCCGTTCGGATTGCCGGAAACGACCCAAATCGCGGCGAAATCGTTGGGGTTCTCTAACGTTTCCTCAACTAGCAGCGGGCTTTCTTCGGACCAGTTCAAGCTTTCGATCAAATCATGCTCCGCACACCAGGCTGTGTTTACGTACATGTCGACTTGAAAACCCTTTCGGTTCGGTGCCAGATCTCTGGCAAGACGATTGTTGGCAAAGTAGTTCTGGTCCAGCGGAAGCATCGGTAACGAACGATGCTTGCAGTAAATTTCGTACGAGACTTCGGGCAATCGTGAATTAACACTGCCCAGCGCACCGGCCAGTAGAATCTCTGACAGCGAAGGAAGCCGATAGCCGCTCGCGTCGGTTCTCACCTGAATTTCTCTGCGTTTGCCTTCTTCCTTGGAACCGATGATATAAACCGGTAGCAAATTTTCGCGTTGACTTAGCCAATTACAATACTCGAGCACCAAAATAGAGTTCAAACCGGTGCAAGCGCGATCAGGATCGTTCTCATGAATTGGATCGCGTTCAACCGCCTGCTCTCGCATCGTCCGATCCGCGGCCTGTTCTGATTTTCGAAATTCTTCTTCAAACAGAGCGAACTCTGCATTCCTAACGGGAGCGATGCTGATCCAAAACGGCTCGTCGACCTTTACGGACTGAAAGCGAAGCTGCTTGATCACTCCCGGGCGACATCTCCACAGCGGCTGCTTAAATTTCAAAGTCCCAGGAGCAATCTTTACTTGCTGAATTCCCGTTACAGAAGTGCGCCGCGTGGGTGTCGCTATGCCCGTATTCTCGACCAAATGTTGCCCAACGTCATTTTGCCCCACTTCAGTTTTTCCGACCTCATTTTGATGGAGCAACCAAGTCGCAGTCGCGCTCACACCAGCATCATCATGCCATTGAAGCTCGGCCAGCTTATCCCACTGCAGTTGATGCACCTCCACTTTTGGGAAACTGCCCAATACGCATAGCGCGTGGTAACTCGCCCCCGGCGAGACATCAGCGAGCGCGAGTTCTTCCCAAATCCCGGGCGCGGCACCCCATTCGAGCGCCGTGCCGAGAAAGATCGACGTCTCATGCGGGCTGTTCCAGTAATCGAACAGTTCTGCGAGCGGTCCGTGGTTACCCAAATGCGCAAGTGTAATCGCAGCTCGCACGCGGTCGCTCGGCGTTGAGGATTGATCGTTGAGTATGTTTGCGACCCTCTCTGGCGCTTCAGGAATCGCCTTTGCCGCCGCAATCACCTGAAAACTCAACTCCGCTTCGATGTTGCTCCAGTCCAAAATCAATGAACTGAACTCCGATTTGTTGAGCACTGCACCGAGCAAACGCGCTCGCGAACGCAACTTCGCATCTCGCGAACTGAGATAGTTGATCGTCGCCGCTTCCGCACTTACCGGATCATTCTTAAGTTCGGTGAGCAGTGTCGCAAACTCAGCCGAAGTGCCATGAAGACTGAACTCAACGCGTTGCTGCACACTCTTCCGAGTCGTTTCAGCGATTTGCCGCCAAGTGAAAGTTGCCAAACCTCCAGCGGCAACGGCCATTACCAAAGCTGTAAACACTCGCGCTGCATGATGGCGTCCCGCACGGCTCAAAAATCGCTTCTGAATCGCAGTCCGTTTGCGGAAAGGAGTTCCGATTTGCATGGTCAGGAATTCGAGCATGGTAGGCAGGTAACGCGATTGCTGCTTGCGTCCCCACATCGCTGACAACTCTTCTAACCGAGCCTGTGTGCGACCGCGCCAAGAACTCTTCTGAAAGTGATCCACCCAAATTCGAATCGGCTCACACAGAAAATCGTGAACGAGATGGAATTTGTCATTGCACTGAACCGCGTACTCACTGGGCAACGTCAATTCGCTGCCGGGCTGCGAAAGCCGAACGACTAATCGCAAATCCTCAACCAGAATATGCAAGACGCGATGCAACTGACTTTGCATACCCTTATCCGTCAGCGCGCTTTCCAGTTCGGTGAAACTCAGCAGGTGCGAATGAACATTTTGGTCAGCATTCGGCAGCAACCGCTTCAGAACTTCGACGGCACCCGCGCAAACACGTTGGTAGCTCGGTGGTGCCACGCTGTTTTCGAAAAGATCTTGGAAGTAACTGACATACGCGCCCTGCACGCCACCGGCGCTCCTGAGCGTCTCGGGATGCCATCGCTGAAGCTTGGCCATCTTTACGAACATCGCCAACTGAATTGGCAACACGCGGCCGCGATCCGACATCTCATCGATCGCTTGAGCGACGAAGCTGGCCGCGGCCTCATCGATCATTTCAGGATTCGGGGGCAGAGATCCGTAGCTTCGTCCAGCCACTTCCAGCAAGCGTCGCGAATGATGACGGTCCAGCAACTCGATCGCACGCGCGTTCTTCCATTGCTCAACGCCGCAATCCACCATCCGCAAAAATTCCGTCGCCGCGATCCACGAGCCGTCGCGCACCACCAAGATCGCTTGCAGCACCTCGCCGTCGCAATATCGCAGCGCCGCAGCCAACTGTTTCAATTGCTCTTCGGTCGCTGAGCCCGACCAGTTGTCGAAGTGATCGAAGACGAAAATCACTTTGCGAAACTGACTTCGCGCCTGAACGTCATCACGCAGTTGCAGAAACAGTTGCGATAAATCCCGCGATTCAAGGTTGCATTGTTGAGCGATCGTTGCAGCGAACTGAGTTAATTTTTGACCCTTTTGGCATTCCAATTGGACTGGCAATAGATCCGGCGCAAGGTTTGGCAAAATCCCGGCGCGCAGCAGCGAAGTCTTTCCGCTGCCACTTGGACCGTACAAAACTCCAACTCGCGAGTACTCCGTACTGTCGAAGCCTTCCAACCAATTCTTCCAAAAATCCACCGCTTCCGGCAATCCGCTGGGCGCTTTCGCACCCGGAAGCAATGAAAGGAAGAACTTCGCATCTTCCGCCTCGAACGGCTGTAGACCGCGATGCGTAAACTGCGCCGCGCTGCGAAACGCAGTCGTAGCCAACGTCGACTCGAAACCCAAGCCCCGGTCGCTATCGACCGTCCGTATCGTCAGCAACTCAACCGATGCTTCCTGCCCCGCCAGCCACTGAATCAAATCAGCTTGGAAGGCTTCCATCGAACTGTAACGGTCCTTAACGTTCTTGCGCAGTGCGCGACGCACGATTCGATCAAGCTCGATCGGTACATCAGCGTTCACCGTTGGAATTGGAATCGGCGATTGCTCAAGCGTCGCTTGGTAGATCGCTTCTGCTGTCGCGCCTTGGAACGGCACTTGACCCGCCAGCATTTCGTACAGCAGCACTCCAGTGGAAAAGATATCGCTGCTGGGCCCGATGCGTTTCGTTTCGTTCCGAATCTGCTCCGGCGACATGTACCTCGCGGTACCGCCCTCCGGTTCACACATTTGTGAGGGCGCGAGCGCTAAACCAAAGTCAGCGATCAACGGCTCGCCTTCGGCGCTGATCAAGATGTTCGTAGGTTTGATATCGCGATGCACGATGCCACGCGAATGCGCATGAATCAATCCACCGCTAATCCGCACCGCGATTTCAACAGCGCGCTTGATCGGCAGTGGCTTGCTCAGCAGCTCGCGCAACATTGGACCGGCAACGTACTGCATGATGACCAAGTGACCATGCTTGGGATCGTTGCAAATATCGAAAATGCGCACGATGCTCGGGTGGTCCAGACTGGCCAGCGTTTTCGCTTCGCTTTTGATGAAGCGAACATCGACATTCGTTAGTAACAAACGTTTGACGGCGACCGGTCGATCCAGTTCGTGATCGTGCGCGAGATAGACGTCCGAGAACCCACCGCGTCCCAATCGCCTCAGCACCAAATAGCGGTTGCCGAGCAGAGCGCCTTCCGTCAAATCCGGTATAGCGTCGCTGACGGTATCGTCCGCAGCACCGATGTCACGCTTCGTCTTGTCGCTAGACGATGGCACATTATCGCGATTAAATCCGCGCGCGCCGGATCTACCGAAGTGACTAATGTTGGTGCTGGAATGTGTCATGATGAGAACTGTGCAGCAGGATCTATCTGCTTAGTCCCGATAGTCGGAAGCGACAGCCCATCTAGTCTAAACGAAATCCGTTGTGGTCAATGCTTTTTCGGCCTCGGAATGCGTCGATTCGATCCTTTTCTTCCTCGACCGCCGCCAGACTTTTCGTAGCTTGCCGAAGTCTCGCTGACCACTTCGCCGATCTGAGTTCTCAATTGCTCGATGCGATCTCGCAACGAAGCAGCGCGCTCAAACTCGAGGTCCTCTGCGGCTTGCAACATCTCCTTCTCTAGCAGCTCTAGGTAATCATCGGTAACCACCTGCTCGTTCGCTTCACCACGAATCAGCCCGCGGGCTTTCTTATGAGCTTGTGCGGCCGATTCGATACCCGACTTGATCGCGCGCTTCACCGTCTCCGGTGTAATGCCATGTTCACGGTTGAAGTCTTCCTGAAGTTTTCGGCGACGCAACGTTTCATCGATCGCCGCGCGCATTGATGCCGTAATGCGATCGGCGTACAAGATGACTTTCGAATTTACATTTCTTGCAGCACGACCGATGGTTTGAATCAGGGATGTTTCACTCCGCAAGAACCCCTCTTTGTCAGCGTCGAGGATTGCGACTAGCGATACTTCGGGCAAATCCAACCCTTCTCTTAGCAAGTTCACTCCCACCAGCACATCAAATCGCCCCTGCCGCAATTCGTGCAGCAATTCGACGCGCTCGAACGCATCCAACTCGCTGTGCAACCAACGGCAACGTACATTCTGTTCCGTCAGATAGCCCGCCAAGTCTTCCGCCAAGCGTTTCGTGAGTGCGGTGATCAGCGTGCGTTCTCCCAACCCAGCTCGCTCGCGAACCTGTTCGAGCAGATGAGCTACCTGACCGCGGGCTGCGACCACTTCGATAACTGGATCCAACAAACCGGTCGGCCGAATGATCTGTTCGACAACTTCACCACCCGTCTTCGTCAGCTCATAATCGCTGGGCGTTGCTGAAACGAAGATCACTTGATTGGTCTTCGCCTCCCACTCTTCGAACTTTAGGGGACGATTGTCGAGCGCGCTCGGCAACCGAAATCCGTGACTGACCAGGGTGTTCTTGCGACTTTGGTCGCCAGCGTACATCGCGCGAACTTGCGGAATGGTCACGTGCGACTCGTCGACCAGCAATAAAAAGTCTTTCGGAAAAAAGTCATACAACGTATCCGGTGTGGCGCCCGGTGGCTTGCCGGAAAGTGGTCGCGAATAGTTTTCAACTCCGGGACAGTGACCTACTTCTTGAAGCATCTCGAGATCAAACCGAGTGCGCGCGTTCAAACGCTGCGCTTCCAGCAGCTTGCTTTCCGATTCAAACTTCTTCAGTTGTTCTTCCAGCTCTTGGCGAATCAGCCGAATCGCACTTTCAATCCGACTCTCCGGTGTAACGAAGTGTTTTGCTGGAAAGATATAAATCTCTTCCAACCGCGAGACAACTTCGCCACTGATCGGATTGATGATCGATATCTGTTCGACGTCGTCACCCCACAACTCGATCCGATACGCGAACTCTTCATACGATGGCCACAGCTCGATGCAGTCGCCGCGAACTCGAAATCGACTGCGTTCGAACGCGACGTCATTGCGTTCATATTGAATGTCAACAAATTGCAGCAGCACGTCGTCGCGAATAATCGATTGCCCGACGCGCAGCGGCACAACCATGTTGCGATAATCTTCGGGACTGCCCAAGCCGTAGATGCTCGATACGCTCGCTACAATCACCACATCGCGTCGACTGACGAGCGCACTGGTCGCGGCCAATCGCAGACGATCGATCTCTTCGTTGATCGATGCATCCTTTTCGATGTAAACATCCCGCTGCGGAATGTAAGCTTCGGGTTGGTAGTAATCGTAGTAACTGACGAAGTAATGAACTGCGTTGTTTGGGAAGAAGTCACGAAACTCCGAATACAACTGCGCAGCCAGCGTCTTATTGTGGCTGAGCACCAAAGTTGGTCGCTGCAGTTGCTGGATAACGTTGGCCATCGTAAAGGTCTTACCCGAGCCGGTGACACCCATCAGCACTTGATGTTTGACACCTGATCGCAACCCTTTCACGAGCGACTCGATCGCTTGCGGCTGATCCCCACCGGGCGCGAACTGGCTCACCAATTCAAACTGCGCATCTGTTTTTGAGTCCATCTGCATAAGTTAAGGCACAGTCCGTTCTCGGCTTTGAGCCGTAAGGATCGCTTCGTCCGAAAGTGGTTTCGCTTGTTCAGGAAATCGCAAGTACGGAGCAAGCTGTCGCAGAGTAGCCGCACCAACTCCGGGGACCTTTTCGAAGTCTTCAAGTCGCTCGAATGGACCGTGCTGCTCGCGGTGCGACACAATCGCTCGCACCAGCGCTGGACCGACTTCCGGCAAGTTCAATAACTCCAGCTCGGTCGCTCGGTTCACATCGACGGAATAAGTTGCACTGAGTTGACTCGCGTTCGATGCCTTCAATTGTTGCGGTTGGGAATTTGATGTCGGTCGCCGCGTCGTTTGGCGACTCCACTGAACAACACCGACGCACAGCGCAACGACCACTAAGATCAACACCAAACCGCTCGACGGCAGCGCGGGCGACTCAGCGGATTCGGTGACTTGCGATGGCACTGTTTGAGTCCTTTCAGTCCTTTTCAGCCGGACGCGAGTTTCTGCTCAGGTCAGCGGAATCCGGATTAAATGAATCCGGATTAAATGTTGGGCGCTCGGAAAGTTGAGCCCAACCCATAAGCGTACGCGACTGAGCAATCTCACTCAAGGCGACCTGCGAAGTTCACTGGGATACGTTAATTTAACGCCAACTGGAGAGCGATTTTATTACGCCAAACAACCACAGGCGAACTGCAATGCTTGAATCAGGCCGCGACTACCCCCAGCAAACTCGCGATATCTTTCTACAGGATGACCTTCAGCAACTCGTGCGACTGGCCATTCGTGAGGACTTGGGCCGCGGGATGGACCTGACGACGATCGCCGTTGTTCCGCCAGGGTTGCCTGCCCGCGCGAACATTGTGGCTCGCCAGCCCGGCGTCGCCGCAGGGGTTCAATTGCTGCCCTGGATTGAACAGACTTTGCAAGCCAACATTCAAGTCGAACTGCACATCGACGACGGCGCGGAATTCGAAAGGGGCAACTGCTTGGCGACGTTAATCGGCGATGCGCGCGATGTGTTAACGTGCGAGCGAACGTTTTTGAACTTCCTCGGACGGTTGTGCGGAGTGGCTAGCTGGACAGCGGAGCACGCTCGCCTGATCGCTGATCTGCCAGTTCGTCTTTATGACACTCGCAAAACCACTCCGGGCTGGCGTCGCTTGGAGAAATACGCGGTCGCTTGCGGAGGCGGCAAGAATCATCGGCTTGGATTGCATGACGCTATCTTGATCAAAGACAACCACTTGGCTTGCCATGCTCGTGTGACGGGCCGCCTGATGAGCCCCAGTGAGGCGATTCGCCACGCCCGGGCCTTTTTGGCTGAACAACCCGATGCACCGAACGACGCCATCGTCGAAATCGAAGTCGATTCGCTCGAGCAACTGGACGATGCACTGCCAGCGAATCCAGACATCGTGCTGCTGGACAACATGACCACCGACCAACTGCGGGAAGCGGTTGCGAGGCGCGATCGGGTCAATGCGGGCGTGCAACTGGAAGCCTCCGGTGGCGTCCGGCTGGGCACTTTGCGAGCCATCGCGGAAACGGGAGTCGACCGCATCAGCGTCGGAGCACTCACCCACTCCGCCGTCAATCTGGACTTGGGACTCGACTGGGAACTGGGCAACACAGGTTCTTGAGCGGGCATTTTGAGTGGGCAATTGTTGAGCCGACCGCCATTTGGGCTTGTCGAAGCCAAATCACGCCGTTAACCTGCTGGATTCTATTGAAAAACGGTGAATCGGCTGCCGATGATGGAATTTTAACTCGCGCAGCTTTGACAAGCATGGAAAAATCAAAATGCCAAAAATGAAAACGCATAAGGCGACGAAGAAGCGATTTCGAGTCACCGCAACAGGCAAAGTCAAACACCGCGGCGCGGGCACCAGTCACTTGGCGATTCGCATGAGTGCCAAGCGAAAACGCAAATTGCGTGGAACTCGAGTGCTCCAACCGCAATTTACTCGACAGATCCTGGACTGCCTGCGACACAATAGCTACTAGAGCTGCATAGCTTCTGAAACTATTGACTAGAACTGTTGAGCAGTAGCCTAGCCAGCCGGAATGCGATTGAGAGCCTCCGGCGATGACTAGCGACTGCAAAAACGACTTGAAAACAGATAACACTACGAAGTTCAGACCAAATCACAGCGGGTTTGTACAAAGTACCTGGGTTCAACTCCTGACGTTGGTGGCCATAACCCGCGCCGCCGGGAGCGACTTTCGCTCCCATTGCTGAAGTTAATTCGGTTGCAATTACCAAATTGCCTCGCCGAAGAAACTAGCTCAAATACAAAGTCGTCAGGGACCTGAGGTTGCTAAGATGGAGATTTTGTTCTCATGAGAACGCTTAAAGGTTCCGCAAGGCGTAAGGCCACAAAGCGGTTATTGAATCGTGCAAAAGGCTATGTTGGCGGTCGCAGAAAGTTGCTGCGAACAGCTAAAGAAACTCTCGTTCGCGCCGGCGTGTTTGCGTTTCGTGACCGTCGCGTCAAGAAACGTGAGTTTCGTCGCTTGTGGATCGTCCGTTTGAGTGCTGCTTGCGCTCAGCACGGCATTCGCTACAGCCAATTCATTCATGGTTTGGGCAAGGCGAATATCAGCCTCGATCGAAAGCAACTGTCCGAGTTGGCAATTCATGATCCAGCAGGTTTTACTGTAGTGGTCGAGCAAGTTAAGGCTGCTTTAGCGAGCTAGTGTCAATCTCGTCCGGGGTGCGACGTTGAGTCTGTAAGAGAACGTTATGCTTCGACGCACGTGACATTATAGATTCGTCATCTTGAACACAGTTTTCAATCGCTCGGCTATCACTAGCCGGGCGTTGTCGTTGAATCTCACGCTTGATTACTTGCGCGTTGCATCGTAGCGTTGAAGTGAACGAGCTTGCGATTCGTTTTCCGTTGCTGGTTATGGATAGCGGAGATGCGATGACTAAAAAATTTGTAACCCAGCGGCGTGTGGAGTTCTGTGAAACGGACGCAGCGGGTATCGTTCACTTCGCTTCGTATCTTTGTTATATGGAACAAGCGGAGCATGAACTTCTACGTTCAATCGGACTATCCGTTTGTCAACCGCAAGAAGATGGTTGGCATTTGAGCTGGCCGCGGGTGCGCGTCGAGTGCGACTTCCAAGGAAGTGCTAGATTTGAAGAGGTGCTAACTGTCCACGTATCAGTCGCACGCTTGGGTACCAAGAGTGTCACCTACCATTTTGAATTTTTGCGGGGGGTGGAAGCAATAGCTACCGGAAGGGTGATTGCCGTGTGTTGTCTGGTAAAAACCGGTTATCCCCTACAATCCATAGCAATCCCTGATAACTTTATCGAACTATTAAAGACCTACCATTTGCAAACTGATTGCTAGAAATGAAAACACTGGGGTATATTATAACTATCGAACTTGGTTAAGCCCCGATGAGTAGAGCTTAATGAGAACAGCTTGCGGTGCCACACAGAGCAGATTGACGAGGACAGATTGTCCGCTAGCTAAAATATAAGTAGAGAAGTAAGTAAATTTGAACGCTCGGCAATAATGCCGCGGCCTATAGGGGTGAAGAGTGATGTCGAAACATCTAGTCTGTGTAGTTGATGACGATCCTGGTGTGCGTCGAGTAACCTGTTCCATACTCGAGGCGACCGGTGAGTTTACATGTAAACCTTACGCGAGTGCGAGCGAACTGCTCAGCAGCGATTCGCTGGGCGAGACGGGCTGCGTGATTACCGATCTCAAGATGCCCGAAATCGACGGATTGGAGCTTCAAAAGCTGCTCCGCGAAAAAGACAAATGCGTTGCGCTCGTGGTTGTAACCGGTCATGCGGATATCGCAACCGCAGTGAAATTGCTGCGACAAGGTGCGGCCAACATTCTCCAAAAACCGTTCGATTCAAACGAACTGATTTCGACTGTCCGCGAATCCGTTCGACGTACAGAACGTCTGCGAAATCAGTGGGAGAAGATTGAAGTCGCGAAGACTAATTTCGCCAAGCTGTCCGATGAAGAGCGAGAAGTTCTGAAATTACTGGTTGCGGGAGTTCCCAACAAAGCGATTCCAGGCCAGTTGTGCATGAGCTCGCGCACGTTTGATCGCCGTAAACAATCCTGCATGGCTACGATGCAAGTTTCATCGGTCGTTGATCTCGCAACGCTGATGTCGCGGATTTCGAATTTCGATGCGATGCAGATGGTTGACCGCTACGAACCGCTGGAAGCTTTTCCAAGCTCGTTGCAATTAGCGGTCGAACCGATGGGCCACGAAAAGCAAATTGAGAAGTAGCCCGTACTCTCGATCATTGACGCTCGTTAATTGACGAATATTCAGTCAGCCGCAAATTATTGCGGCTGATTTCGTTTGAGCAACGACCGATAGCGTGCACTGCAGCCGACTAGTTGCTGATGTTGATTGGCGACTAAAAGTCGCCACCACGTAGCGATTCAGTTGTCGATTCACGCATCGATTGCGGAGCAATCGACGACTAGGATCGACGACTATGACTGCCTAGGCTTCGAGAATCTGATTGGCGCGGATGAGGTTCACAAGCTCTTCAGTGCTCATCTTGCCTGCAGAGTCAGAGCCTTCGAGAAGATTTGTCATCAGTTCGCGTTTGCTCTCGTGCAACGCCAGTATCTGCTCTTCAATCGTATCGCGAGTTACCAAGCGATAAACGGTAACCGGTCGAACTTGACCGATACGGTGCGCACGATCTGTCGCTTGATCTTCAACCGCCGGGTTCCACCATGGGTCCAAATGCAGCACATAATCCGCTGCCGTTAAATTCAAGCCCGTTCCGCCCGCTTTGAGCGAGATCAAGAATAGGTCGCCCTCCCCACGTTGGAACGCATCGACCGCTTCAGTGCGTTTGCCAGCGGGAGTCGAGCCGTCGAGGTATTGGTAAGGAACCTTGGCTGCGTCGAGCGCTTCACGAACAAGCGACAAATGCTGGACGAATTGACTGAAGACTAACGCGCGATGACCGTTCTCGCGCAGCTCTTCGATCACTTCCAAGAATTGATCAAGCTTAGCAGAGGACTTCTTCCACTTGGAATCCACCAGTCGAACGTGGCAAGCCAGTTGGCGCAAGCGCATCAGCCAAGTTAGCACACGAATTCGTTTCTTTTGATCGTTGTCGTTTTCCTTTGGTGCGGTGAGATCCGCCAACGCAGCCAGTCGCGCCGCGTCATACTTTTTCCGTTCCGCCGGAGACAATTCGACGCTGAGCACAACTTCCGTTCGCGGCGGCAATTCCTTCAACACTTCCGACTTCGTTCGGCGAAGGATAAATGGCCGCACCATCCGACTCAGAGCACTGAGACGCTCAGGATCTTTATCGCGTTCGATTCCTTCTGCGAAACGTTTGCGGAATCGTTCCCAGGAACCGAGCAGGCCGGGGCTGATGATCCGCATCAGGCTCCACAGTTCACCGAGATGATTCTCAAGCGGTGTTCCTGAAATCGCCAAGCACCAATCGGCTTCGAGATTACGAACCGATTGGTTTGTTTTGGTCGCGAAATTCTTGATGTACTGCGATTCATCGAGAACCAAAGTACCCCAACTGCGCGAACTAAAACGAGCCGCATCGCGTTGCAGCAATTGATAACTGGTGATAATCAGATCGCCCTTGCCAGCGTCGCGAATCAAGTCGTCGCGATTGTGCTCGCGGTACAGCTTCGCATTCAACGACGGCGCAAATCGCCCCGCTTCGCGAACCCAGTTCGTGCCGACACTTGTGGGCGCGACGATGAGCGTCGGGCCAACCTTTGCGCGATCGAGTAGAACGCCAAGGGCTTGCACCGTCTTCCCAAGCCCCATGTCGTCGGCGAGGCAACCGCCCAGCCCCCAGTGACTGAGTTTGGCGAGCCAATGATAGCCGGCGATCTGGTAGTCACGCAGTTCCGCATTGAGACCTTTCGGCGGCTTTGTCGGCAAACCTTTGGTGCTGGTCAGCCGTTCGATGGCAACTTGCCATTTCGCATCCGCTTCAAAAGAGATGTCATCGCCGAGCGATTCGTTGAGCAGCGTGGCGCCGGCACGCTCAACACGCAGTTGTTTACCTTCCGGTGCGGAAACATCGTCCATCATCGTCAGTCGTTTGCGCAACTGCTCGCTAATCGAAGCAAACTGGCCGGAAGCTAACTGAATGTAGCGACCACCGCGCCGGAGCGCAGCGAGCAACTCGGCAAGTGGAATCTCCAGTCCATCGATCACCAACTCGCCTTCCATACCGAACCAATCGCGTTGCGAAGTCACTCGAACTCGCAATTGCTGAGGAGTGATCTCGCCCAGCAGCGTCATCGGTTGGCTCTTCGGCCAGCAGACCTCGAGTCCCTGTTCGGAATGCTGGTGCGCGCGTTCGATCAAAGCCAACGCGGCTGGAATATTCTCCGCGATCCAAGTGTAGGGACCATCGTAAGGATACTCCGCCAAACCTAGCGATCGGGTGTAACCCTCGGCAGCTTGCGATTCCGCTTTGAGGTCGCGAATGTACTGCACGGGTCCGGCGGGCGTAACCACTTGCAAGCGTTCGGGTTCGATGCCCGGAATCGGCAACTCCGCAACCGCATCGCAAGCGACTCGCAACTGTGCCAGCAACCCTTCAGGCTGTCGCGGCATCAGGTGCAATTGCAACGTTGGCGGCAGCGGAACTTCGGGACCTGCGAGACTGGTTGGTAGAACCGTCCGCAAAGCGCCACGAAATCCATCACTGTTTAACACTGATGAAACGCGCATCGCGGCGTCCTGCGAGTACTTCGCACCTCGCTCCTGACCTTCCTGCAATCGCATCACCGAGAAAAGAAGCGTGCGAGGGATTTTGAAGTAAACGAGCCGATTGGTTGCCGGCTCCGCGAACCATCCCAGATGCATGTGCTTGTTCAGTCGCAATAGCTCGATCGATTGATCGAACTCCTTGCCTTCCACTGTGATCTCAACGCTGTAGTTGTTGTTCTCATCAGTGATCCGCACTGTTGGCTGCGTTTCCACGAACTCGACCATCGGCAAGTTTGGTTGGCTCCAAACAACCGGCGGCCGCGCTTTGAGCAACTCGAGAATCTGCAACAGAACTCGGCCGTTATCCGGATCTTCTAGATGGTGCAACTCAACGAGCGAGCAGATCAGCTCATCTTGCGGATCGAGGTCAGTAACGCTTTCACGCAAGACATCGACATCTCGAACTTCACGACCAGCCGACCATTTCCCCTTGGCCGACAGCTTCTGAATGCACGGGCAAATCTTTAGGTTGTTACCGTCATCATAAGGATTTTCGACTACTTTCAGCCGCCATTGAACTCGAGTCGGTTCGCTGGCTACTGGAGTGAATTCAGTCAGCGTGCTCTCGATTCCTTCAACGATGTCGTCACCGATGACAGTCCGATCACGCAATCGCTCCGACATCCACTCCAGCATCGAAGCGACGCTTGCCTTCGCAAATCGCTTTTGCAAATACTGCACAGCGGCTAGAAAATGGATGCACGGTTGCGACGAGCCATGAGGTGATTCGCAGTCGCACGTTCGGCGCCATGGCGTCGGAAAGCACTCGCTCAACAAGTCAGTGCCGGCCTGGGCGTGGTGCAACCAGGACTCCTTAAAGTCCATTACGATCGAGACTCGGCCCTCGTAATCAGGTTCACCAAACGAATAGCTCGTTTCATAGTACGGAAACTGCCATTCCAATGTTGCTGTGTCGAAGAAGAGATGGGGTTCCTCGACTTCAGTTCTTCCTATAAGTCGCTGTGCTCTTTCGAATTGCTTCGAGATCTTGTCAAGTCGCTCGCCGATTTGTAGAAGAAGAGCGACGTGAGCACGCTTGGGAAGATCGATCAGGTTTTGCATCTTGCAATAGCTCGCTGGGTTTATCCGTATTGATGCGACTAGTTGAACTCATTGCCGGTCGTGTTGCAACACCATCTTGCTCGTGAGTTACTAAATTCGCGTTCGCCTCGCTACGATTGTTCCTTCAGAACACTGCACCACATCGGTTGACTTTGCTTAGAAACGAGTTTTCGTTTTGCGCGAGCACTGGAAAAACTGCGTGCCGGACAGTGTTTGTCCCGCGGATGGCATGGCGGTCCCATGGATGAAGGCTTGCGATCCGCGCGCAAAGCAAGTCGAACTTACAGCGACTTCAAGTAGGCGACTAACGCTTGCACTTGATCATCGCTTAGTGCAATGCCGCCGGAGACTTTCTCAGGCGAATGATATTGCGTTAACAGCGACTCAAGGGTCTTGGCGCGGCCATCGTGCAACCAGCGTACTTTACGATAAGTCCCAACGAGACTCGGTGTGTTGTGCGTTGGGAACTTGTCACTGTCGGAACCAAGTCCCACGTCATGGTTAAGTCCGTCGGAAAAGGTCGCGCCGCTATGACAACTCGCGCAGCCGATGTCGGAACTTTGAAACAGCTTTCGACCCGCTTCGGCTTGCGTCGTGAGCTTTCCATCTTCGCTGCGAAATGGGTTCGCCGGAACTTTGATGGTTGCCAGATAAGCGCGGAGCGCTTGAACATCTTCCGAGCTGGCGGCTTTACCTTGCATCGTATCGGTGAAGGAGTTTTGAATAGATTCATCCAGTTCGTTTTGCCAACCGTGCCAAGTCCAGGGTGCGGTTTCGACGACTCCGTGCAGCGGCAATACGGTTTTAACGGTCAGAGCTGTGCCGTCGTTCCAAGTATCCATTGGTCGCGAATTACTGCCACCGTCGAGATGACAGGACGCACAGCTATACCATTGATCGAGGCTTCGCTGGCCATCGTAGAAAATCTCCATGCCACGATGAACAATCATTTGCTCCGGAGAATCGGTGGGAGGCGCGCCAAGCTGAACGGCACCGCTCAGCTTCTTCGACTCAACATCGACAATTTGCAGTTCGTCGGTCAAGTGATTCGCAACTAACACGTGGCGATTGTCCGATAGTGCGCGAACCGCCATAGGACGACCACCGACTGCGATGCGATAGAACAGGTCTTTATCTCGAAGCAGTTTTTCGTCAATCAAATCACCGGGTCCGCCCGCTCCAATGAACGGCAAGTCGCGGAGGCGATAGACGAGCAGTTCGTGCGTGCCGGATGAACTGACGACCATTCGATGCTCGTTGGGAGTTAACGCGATTCCGTGTGGGTCAGAAACGGCAATGCCGGGAACGTCCAACGAGATAGCTTCGCGATCTGCCGGGCCATCGAATCGCACTCGCGCGGCGCGACTGGCAAGCACCCAGCCGCGACGAATGTTGCGAGGATTGATCGGATTGCTGCGGTAGATCATCCACGGAAAGTAGACGTTCACGCCGTCGGCAGACGCTTGCAAGTGACCGAGATTAATGCCGCCACTCAGAGGTTCACGATAAAGCGTTTCACCGGTCGCAACATCCACAATTGCCATCGCGCTTTCGCCGCTTAGCCCCACTGCCAATCGTTTGCCGTCGCGCGACACAGTTAAATAACGTGGCCAATTGCCAACGGCAAAACGGCGGCTCACCTTCCCGATCGCTAGATCCAATTCAGCGACTTCACCGGTAGCTTGCAGTCCAACGAAAACAGACGTGAATGGAGAGTCAGATGAAACAGCCAAGCCGTGAGGCAGCGATCCAACGTGTGTACGACTGACGATAGCAAGCTTCTCATTTTGCACTTCGACCAGCACGACGTCACCCGAGTCAGGGCAGCTTAACGCAAACTTTCCAGAACCTAAACCAACGACTGCCACCGGATGACCGCTAATCGCAACTTCATCGAGCACCATTTGTGACTTTATCGCAACCAACGAAGCGGTGCCGGAAAGTTCATTGGCGGTGACAGCCCACGCTTCTTCAGAACCGATCGCCACATCAACTGGGCCGCGGAACATGGCTGTCGACTTCAGTGGTTCGGTTGCGCCAGCGATGGAGAGTGTCGCGAACAGGCAAAGCGTAACGATTACACAGACCTGCACCTTCGGCAGTCTCGAATGCGAGGCATTTTTCGAGTGAGTTGTCGTATTTCGTTCGCCTACGTTCATCATTCCTCAACTCCAGTCAGATTGACACTCGTCCTTGCGTTGCGTTAGTATTACGCGTTTTCGCATTGCTAAACCTAATGCACTGAACCCACGTGGCTGGGCGAATTCTTTGCGAACTTAGCGTGCTGCGACTGATTAAATCAACAAGTTCCCACGGCGAGCGGGTGGTCTTGTCGGATCTTTGCCGCTCCGACGCTCAACTCACAGATTTTCTGCTCACGAATTTCTCGCGACTAAACAACCAAATATAACAACGACCGGGCTTCGCAACATTATAGATGCTAGGCAGCTCAACGGAGAACGACAACAAGTGGACGATGCTATTGCAAAAGCGGATACGCTCATCGAAGCTATGGGCTGGATTCGCAGTTTCCGTGGAAAAACCACGGTGATCAAGCTGGGCGGAAGTCTGCTGGAGGATCGCGCTGCGATTCATCATCTGTTGCTCGACGTGATTTTCATGGAAACTGTAGGCATGAAACCGGTGATTGTGCACGGTGGCGGGCCGAGCATTAACCGTGCGATGGATGAAGCGAAGATCACGCCGGTGTGGGTCAAAGGCCGACGCATGACCGACGAAGCGACGTTGAAGATCGTCGAAGAAACGCTGGCCGGTGAAGTGAACCAAGGGCTCGCTGATGAAATCGAGCGACTGGGCGGGCGAGCTGTGAATTTGAATTTCGCTAACGGTACGAATGTGCTGTATGGCGAAAAGCTGTTGCTAGCAGACGACGATGGAACTCAGTTGGACTTGGGGTACGTCGGTCAAGTCACGCGAGTCGACCGCGCGGTGATCGAGAATTTGGCGCATGCGAACCAAGTGCCGGTAATTCCATCGATGTGCATCGACGAACATGGACAGAAGTATAACGTGAACGCCGATACCGCCGCGATGGCTGTGGCGGAAGCGTTGGGTGCCGAGAAACTGATATTTCTCAGCGACGTGAACGGCGTGCGCCGCGACAAGCACAAACCGGAAACGATTATCCATTCGTTGACAGCCGCCGAAGCGCAGCAGTTGATTACTGACAAAGTGATCGATGCAGGAATGATCCCAAAGATTGAAGCGTGTTTGTCAACTTTGAAACGCGGAGTGCGCAAGGTTCATATCATTGACGGAAGATTGCGGCACTCGCTGCTGCTGGAGATTTACACAACCAGCGGCGTCGGGACTGAGATCGTTCAGCAACGAAAGCAAACGGGCTCGCCGGCCAGTGCAACTTAGCAAGTGCTCGACAGACAGCGACCTACAAACTGTACCGGAGTGGAAGAATGACGAATCATTCGAACATGAGTTCGCAGGAAACAGAGAAACTGTTCGCGAAATATGTGATTCCAAATTATCGCCGCTATCCGGTGAACTTGGTTCGGGGTGAAGGTTCGGTCGTTTGGGATAGTGAAGGAAACGAGTACCTAGATTTCTTTCCAGGTTGGGGATGCAATCTCATCGGTCACTGTCCGCCGCGAGTTGTCGAAGCAGTGCAGCGTCAAGTGGCAACACTGATCCATGTTCCGAATACCTGGCACATGGAATTACAAGGTCAGTGGGCGGAGATGTTGATCGAGCGCAGCTTTGATGGGCAAGCCTTCTTTTGCAACAGCGGCGCGGAAGCAAACGAAGCTGCGATAAAGCTCGCGCGGCTGCATCAGGGGCCAGATCGATACAAAATCATTACCATGCAAGGCGGGTTTCACGGCCGCACTTTCGGCGCGCTCGCTGCAACGGCTCAACCGAAATACCATGCGGGCTTGGGACCGATGGTAGCTGGATTTGTGTATGCGCCGGCCTTTGATTTGTCGGAAGTTGAAAAGCGGATCGAAGATTCCACGGCTGCGATCATGTTGGAACCGATTCAGGGTGAAGGTGGCGTACAAATTCCGACGAAGGAGTATTTGCAGGGATTGCGCAAGTTAGCTGACGACAACGGTCTGCTGCTGATCTTCGACGAAGTGCAAACCGGTTGCGGGCGAACGGGCGAATGGTTTGGTTACCAGTATTTTGGCGTGCAACCTGATATCATGACGCTCGCGAAATCGCTGTGCGGCGGTATCGCGGGCGGGGCGATGATCGCTCGCCGCGAAATCGCTCCGAGTTTGCGAGCTGGCATGCATGCGAGCACTTTCGGTGGCAATCCCATTGCGGCGGCTGCGGGAATTGCAACTTTGGAGACGATCGAAGCGGACGGTCTGCTGGCTCGCGCGAAAGCGAATGCGAGTCAATTCGCTGAGCGACTGGCGGAATTGGCTGAACGATTTCCCCACATTCGCGAAGTCCGTCAGGCTGGATTGATGATCGGAATTGAATTAGATTTTGATGGTAGTGAATTGGTTGAAGCGTGCCTGGAGCGTGGGCTGCTAATCAACTGCACTCATTCAACTGTTTTACGTTTATTGCCTGCGATGAATATTAGTGAAGAACAAATTGATCGAGGCGTTTCCATTTTGGCGGACGCGTTGGCTGAGCGAATATCAGCGATAGCGCAACCCGAATCGCTGGCGCCGAGCACTTAACATTTAAGCTCGTGCGGTCCAGCGATTCACTTTTCTCGAGAGCCATCCGTCGGCTCATGATTTGAGGTTTGTCGTGAGACATTTAATTTCGTTATTTGACATTAGTCAACAAGAACTACAAACAATATTAAGTCTCTCTGAGCAGATGAAACAGTTGCTCAAGCGCGGTTGCCGTCCGCCTTGGCTGCAGCGCCGTGTGCTCGCAATGTTGTTTGAGAAGCCAAGTTTGCGGACGCGCGTCAGTTTCGAAGCCGGCATTCAACAGCTTGGCGGCGCCGCCATGTTCCTCGGCGCCGAAGTGGGTTGGAAGAGCCGCGAGTCGACAGCCGACTTCGTGCGCGTGTTGGCTCAGTATGCTGACTTTATCGTCTGCCGCGCGAAGTCGCACGAGTCGGTCGAAGAACTGGCCAAGCACAACTGCGTGCCGATCATTAACGGCCTGACGGATTTGTCGCACCCATGTCAAGCGCTTGCTGATCTGCTGACGATGCAACAAGCTTGCGGATCGCTCGCGGGCAAGACAGTCACGTTTGTTGGCGACGGAAATAACGTTGCCCGGTCGCTAGCGGTCGCTTCGGCAATGGTTGGCTTGCGGTTCCGTCTGCTTGGACCAGCGGAATATCGTTTCAGCGAAGAATCGATCGCCCACATTCTCGAACGTTACCCGAACGCGGACATTGTACAAAGCGCTGCACCGAAGGAGATGCTAGCCGGTGCAGACTTTGTGTACACCGACGTGTGGACCAGCATGGGGCAGGAAGCGGAAGCGGCGGCACGGCGGGCTGCGTTCGCGCCGTTCCAGGTGAACTGCAAACTGATGGCGTTGGCCTCACCTCATTGCAAAGTGCTGCACTGTCTACCAGCGCGTCGCGGCGAAGAGATCACCGACGAAATCATGGATTGCAAGTCGAGTGCTGTGGTAGAGCAAGCGGGCAATCGGATGCACGCGCAGAAGGGGTTGCTCGTCTGGCTCGCTATGCAACATGGATGGTTAGACGCAGCTCAGTTGACTAACGAAGGCATTGAATTGCCGGTCGGAACCTCTTAATGACTGAAACTGTTCACGTTCCGGTTTTACCCGCCGAAGTGCTTGCGCTAGGGGCTCCCAAGCCGGGGCAGGTGTGGGTTGATGGCACAGCCGGCGGCGGTGGTCACTCGCGATTGATCGCTGAACAAATCGGTGCATCGGGGAAATTGATCGCCGTTGACCGCGACCCGCGAGTCATCGAAAGCCTAACAGGGCTGCTCCCTGAAAACTGCGTCGCGCGGCATTCCTCCTACGATGACATTCCGGAAACGCTAACGGAGCTTGGGTTATCATCCGTTGACGGCATCCTGCTGGACTTGGGGCTCAGCAGCGATCAACTGGCGGATCGCGAACGCGGTTTTAGTTTCACTGCCGATGGACCGCTCGATATGCGCTTCGATATGACTCAAGGCGAAGCGGCGTGGGAATGGTTGCAGCGAGTCGAAGAGAAGACGCTGGCAGACACCATCTACCAGTTCGGCGAAGAGCGATTCAGTCGGCGGATAGCTAAACGCATCGTCGAAACGCGGAAAGAGCAACCGATTCGAAACGCATCGGAACTGCGCGAACTGATCTATCGTTCGGTGCCGGGAAAGAAACACGGACGCATCGATCCCGCTACGCGAACTTTCCAGGCGCTGCGAATCGCTGTGAACGACGAGTTAGGAATATTAGAACGAGCGCTCGCGCGTTTACCAGATTGCTTGAACCCAGGTGGTGCGTTGCTGATCATCAGCTTCCATTCGCTCGAAGATCGCTTGGTTAAGTACGCGTTTCGAAACGACCCGCGACTTGAGGTGGTTACTCGCCGCCCAGTTCAAGCCACCGATGCGGAAACGAATCGCAACTCACGCTCGCGAAGTGCTAAGATGCGTGTCGCGCGACGCGTCACACAAGCAGTTGTGGATGTTAACAATTCGCAAGTAAACCATTACTAGTTTCAGATGAACTTCTTTCCAATTCTCACGTGATTTACAGCCATGGAAATCGTTATCACTGCGGTAGGACCCGACAACGTGGGCTTGGCAGACCCAATCATTCACGAAGTGACTGAGCAGGGCGCGAATATCGCTGAGATTCAGATGTACGATCACGACGAAGCGGCCGTGTTTGCAATGATGTGTCGTCTACAAATCGATGCATCGAGGTTCGACGCAGTTCGAGCTCACATGGCTGAGATTGGCCAGCGTAAGAAACTGTCCATTCGGGTGTGGACGCCCAAACCGGTCGGTCGCAAAGCAAAACTGGCGATCTGCACAACCTATCAAGAGTCGACGCCGCGTGCCGTTCTCGAAGCGATTCGCGATGGCGCGATCGATGCAGAAGCCACGGTGCTAATCGGCAATCGGAAACGCTGTGAAAAATTGGCTAGTGAGTTTTCAGTGCCGTGGCACAACATCGGCCGCGAAGATGGCTCGGCAGACGACGCGAAATTGGTCGAGTTGTTTGATCGTTATGAGGTCGATTACATTGTGCTGGCGAGGTACATGCGAGTTCTACCGCCGGATACTTGTTGGAAGTTCGCGGGTGGTCGCATTATCAATTTGCACCACGGCTTGCTGCCAAGCTTCCCTGGATTTCGACCGTATCACGATGCTTTCGCTGGAAGAATGTTAACTTATGGTGCGACCTGCCATTTCATCGTGCCGGAACTAGATGCTGGAAACCAAACGATTCACCAATCAACGTTCACTGTTTTGCCTGGAACCAAACTTGAAGACATCATTCAACAAGGGCAGGAAGAGAACGAGCCACGCTGCTTAGTTGAAGGCGTACGACGAGTGGTAGCACAGGAAGTCAAGTTGCACTTTCACCGAATTATCGCGAACGTAGAAAGAAACGATCGATCGAATCGCGATTAGCGGTGTATCGCACTGCGTCCGACTAGCTGGACTTCGCCGACTAAGGAATCGAATGCTTATGGAAACTTCTGCGATAGTCGATCGATGGCGTGTGGTGGGGCGATGGTTGCAGTACGAAGGTGAACTGCGAGTTGCTGTGATGCGCGTCGCACTCGTTGCGACTTGCTACGCAGCACAGTTGTTGCATTTTTTCTGGCTTGCTGAACGCACCGACGCTGCACAGCAATTCCATCGTCAAGCGACTTACTTGGCAGCGGCGTGGTTGTTCGTCTCGCTCGCCGTCTTAGTAGTGCTCACGCGGCATTGGTTACCAACTTGGTTGAAGTACGTTGCTCACAGTGTTGATGTGGCGCTGCTGACATTGCTGGCTGCCTTGGGTTCCGGACCGCAAAGCCCGCTAGTCAGTTTTTATTTTGTGCTGATCGCTCTGGCGGCTCTTCGCGGGCACTTGCCGTTGATTTGGTACGGAACGCTGTCGGCGATGGTGTGTTACGAATTGCTAGTCGGTTTGAAGGATCCGGTTTGGTTCGACGCGGCTCATACCACACCGCCCATTGAGCAGATCATGATGCAAATTTGCTTGGCGGCGACTGGGATTGCGATCGGACAACTCATACGCATGCAGCGACATGCCGCCGATGCGTTTCTCAGCGGCGGCACAAAGAGGACGGAGATTCAATCATGAACGAACCTCCGTTACTGCCTGCACTCTATTGCTCACGCTGTGGCTCGATGAACCCGCCACATGCGACCACCTGCTGGTTGTGCGGCCCAAACGCCCCAGGTCAGTTACCGGAATCGTCGGCAACTTTGATCCCTGGTGCGCAGTTTTTCAACGATCCCGGAATCCGACACAATCAGTCGCTCGCTCAATCGTTGTCTGCAGTGTTGTTGGTAGTGTGTGTTGTTCTAACGATTTTAGTTGGCGTCGGGTTGGCGGCGCAGGAGCCTGGATCACTTGTACCCTATGCGATTTTTGTTGGCCCTGCGTACTTGGCAACAGGTGTCCGCGCTTTGTATAAAACGTCTCACGGTGAAAGACCCACCGCCTCTTCGTTGCTGATGACCTTTCTCATGTCAGGGGTTTTCACATTTTTGGCGGTCATCTTGCTGGCTGTCGCGTCGTTCGTGGCCTTCTTTGTGTGGTGCTTGCATGAGGTGTTTTCGCAGTGAGAATTCACTTGACTGCGCACTAAAGTAGTGAGGCGGGTTGGCGCATGGCGGTTCGTGTTTGGCTTAGCTGATTCAGTTATTCGTGATGCAATTTTAATGGCGGACTTGGGTATGCTGGAGTCTGATCGACGTGATCCCCGCCTTCTAACCGGTTATTTGGTAGTCGGGCACGGGACTCGCAGCCGCGCCGGACAGGAGCAGGTTCGAACCGTTTTCACGCAGATGCAGTCGCTGGGTGGGCCCGATTCGTTGCGAGGATTACCAGCTGAGTTGGCGTTCCTCGAATTGGCTGAGCCGGATATATCGACGGCTGTGGAACGACTGCATCGAATTGGTGTGGAGCGCATCATAGTCGTGCCGGTCTTGCTCTTCACCGCTGCCCATGCTCAGCGCGACATACCCGAAGCGGTTGAGTTAGCGGCAAGTCAGTTTGGAATGGTGGTCGAACGGCACTGTTCTTCGCTCTGTTTAGATTCGAGCATTATTGCGCTTTCGGCGGAACGATTTCGGCAAGCTCTTTTGACGCAATCGGATTTGAAGCCGGATGCAGGCTCCGTTGAGAGTGAAGTCGCTTTGGCTTTGATTGGTCGCGGCAGCAGTTCGGAAGATGCGACCGCAGCCATGTTGCAATTCGCGGAATTGCGATCCCGTGTTACCGCTTGCAATTGGTCATCAGTCGGCTTTATTCATGCTCAGCGCCCGACAGTCGACGAAGCGCTCGATGGTTTAGCCGCGACTGGGCTGCCTTGGTTAGTCGTCCAGCCGCATCTGTTGTTTGAAGGGGAACTGATCGAGGAACTTCGTCGGGAAATCGAATATCGGCAATCGTTTTCAACTTCGCAGAAATGGATCTTGGCTGACACGCTTGGTGCGGGTGTGCAGAACGGCGACGCACGACTCGCCGCCGCCCTCTGCAAACTGGCTCTGCGTCCGCCTGGTACGAACAGTTCGACAGATTCGACATACTCCGTCTGCCCCCGCTGCAACCTAGCCGCCCGCTGGTGCCAAGTCCGACGCCCCACAGCCTCCGCCCAATGACATCCAATTGCGAGCAGCGAGAATTTCAAGGACAGGCAATGAAGGGAACATACGAGGACAGGCAATGTAGTTGACGATTGCTGCCCCGTTTGGTAATCTGCTGCGAAAACACAGGGGAGGTTCGAAAATGACCACTGCGCGTTCGAAGCTAGTCGATGTAGCTGTCAGTCGCTGGTACCACTGTATTTCACGCTGTGTGCGGCGAGCTCTATTGCTCGGGGAGGCTCCGACTCAGCGACGGGGGACCGTAAACTTTGGATCGAGCGACGGCTGAAGGAACTTGACGCAATCTTCGCTGTTTCTGTGGGCGGGTTTTCGGTCATGGATAACCACCTGCACCTCCTACTTCGGCTTGATCCTGAAGTTTCCGCGAGTTGGTCTAATCTAGAAGTAGTCGAGCGCTGGTTCAGGCTTTACCCGCCGCGCGGTACCGACCGCAAGCCGCTGCCCGCCAATAAACTCAAAGAGTTAGTGGCACAGCGTTCGGCGGACGACCTTTGGATTGCACGGACTCGAGATCGGTTAAGTTCGCTGAGCTGGTTCATGAAGTGCCTTAAGGAACCGCTTTCTCGGTTGGTAAACAAAGCCGAAAAGTGTTCTGGAGCGTTCTTCGAAGGGCGATTCAAATCGATTGTGATCCTTGACGAACAAGCGCTGTTGGCAGTGTGTGCGTACATCGACTTGAACCCTGTGGCTGCTGGTATTGCCGCAACGCCAGAAGCCAGTAAACACACTTCGGTGAAAGCCAGAGTGGATCACGTTCACAAACAAGGCCGAGCGAGCGATCTGCAGGCGGCCCGACAAGGAAGTGTCGCTGGCTCGCGGGCTTCTAAGAAACTTGAAGATGCCTTGTGGTTGATTCCCATTGAAGATCGCAGGCGCGTGGATTCGATGCGAGAAGGGATGCTCGATGGCTTTACGTTGGGTAATTATCTAATGTTGGTCGAGCATACCGGTCGGATGCTGCGCGATGGCAAAGCCGCGATTAGCGCCGAGATCTCCGACATTCTTGCTCGTATAGGCTCATCCGCCGAAGCTTGGCAACTCTGCATGCAACGACTGCGAGGCGACCGTTTACTTGGCCGATTCATCTCTAGCAGTCGCGAGGTGCTGCAGTCCACCGCCCAGCGCCTCGGCGTCGCCCGAATTGTGAATGTCTCAGCGGCCGGGACCGGTTGAGTGGGTACAGCTTCTTCTTAGCGTCCAGAATTCTCCAGTTTGCGATCGCTGCTGCGCGGCGATTGAAGCTCGCTAAAACTTCGCCGCAAACAACCTTGTTTTCGCAGCTAGATTTGTGTTACCAGAGTAGCGAATGGCGTATGGCCGGCGGTATTTCTTCCATGAAGTTGCCTCAGCAGACCTCACACATTGCCTGTCTAAAAGCTTGCCATTTTACATTGCCTGTCCTTTATTAGAGAGGATAGAGGAGGAGGAGGGGAGGCGTGTACTTGTTTCTGGTGACAAACTAGTCAGGATAAGGGAGTACAGAGTAGGCGATGCAATTTACGGAATAACTGAGTGATTGATGGCAACGGGTTACATGACGGCTATGCGTCGTGAGAGTCTGCGAACGTTTTTCGACGTGTCGCCCACAGCTCGGCTGTTGCGGTCGGATCTCGCTCCGTTGGTAATCGATTTTCTAAATCAAACGTTTAAGTCAGGCGACACGATATCGATCGGTCAGGCCGACTTGCGGACGCGGCTAAACTGTTATCAAGAAGAGCTGCACGCGGCTGAGCCAGAGTTGATGGTCGGAGCGCCAGAAAGCTATCTGACGAAGTGGTCTGAACTTGGTTGGCTCCAGCGTTTCTTGGAATCGAGCTCGACCGAACCGCAGTTTCAGTTGACGCGTTACGCTGAGGAAGCGATTCGTTTCGTAGATGCTGCAATTGCTAAGAACAACTCGATCGTCGGAACCGAGAGTCGTCTGCGGCTGGTAATTGAAACGCTCGAAGATCTGGTACGCGGCGCATCGGCCGACCCAAGCCGGCGGTTGGAGTACTTGCGAAGCGAACGCGAAAAAATTGATCGTGAGATCGCTTCCATTGAAGCTGGGAAATCGGTGCAGGTGTACCGCCCAGCTCAAATTCGCGAACGTTTTCAAACGGCGATCGAATTGCTCAAAACGCTCCAGTCTGATTTCAGAGCGGTCGAGGAGCGGTTCCAGTTGATCGCGCGCGACGTGCAGCAGTTGCAAGCTTCAGGCCAAGATACACGCGGCAGTATTCTGGGCTATGCGCTCGACGCCGAAGATTTGCTGAAGCAACAAGATGAGGGAATCAGTTTCTTCGCCTTCGTAGCATTCCTTATTTCGCCCATGCAACAAGCCTCACTCCGAAAGAGCATCGAAGAGGTACAGCAGCTTGCGGCGCTGGCTGACCAACAAGAGTCGCTCGCACGCGTCCGGCGAATGGTGCCATCGCTGCTTGCCGAGGCTGACAAGGTGATGAAGACGACAGCGCGTTTGTCGAGCACGCTGCGTCGATTGCTGGATGCTCAAGCTGCAGCGCATCGCGCACGACTTGCCAGTGTGCTGCGCGAGATCAAACATGCGGCGTTGCAGTTACGAAACGCGCCTCCAACCACTTCGGTGCATCTAAGTGTTAATGCCGAAGCCGAAATCGCTTCACCGCTGGCAAGAACATTTTGGACACCCAACACAACCTTCGACGTTCACCAGCCCGAAGCGCATGTCGTTGATTTGACGCAGATGCAAGCAGTCGCCGGGGCTTTCGCGCGATTACAAAGACTTGACTTTCGAAAACTTCGCCGAACCATTCGCGACGGAACTTTCACCGGCAGCAGTGAGACGCTGGGCGCCTTGCTCGAACGCGCGCCGGCCGAGAGCGGTGTGGTCGAATTGCTTGGCTATATTCAGATTGCACATGACGACGGGCACGCAATTGATCCTTTACGAACAGAGCGATTGAAAGTTGCCGAAGCGCGTCGACCGAAATATCAACTTGAGGTCATCGTGCCGCACATAACTTTCCTTCCCAAAGCGAACTCGAACCAGGCGGGACGCAAACCGAGATGACTGTTTCCAAATTTTCAACGGATGCTGAGAGCATCGTAGCCGTTACGACCGCGATCGCGCCTCCTGCTGAATGGGGAGCGGTAGCGGTTCGGTTGCTGCAAGGTGTAGTCTACCACGACGACAACTCCGACTTATGGGAATGTCTGTTGCGTTCCGTTTCGCAACTGACAGATTACTTTGCGAAGATCGGTTTGCAGTTAATCGTCGACGAAGCCGATGCGATGGCTTACTTGCGACAGCCGGAGGATGATGAAGTCGCTCCCGAGCATGATCACGTACCAAGGTTGTTTCGCCGATCGCCGCTGACTTATGAAGCGACGCTGTTGTGCGTTCTGCTACGCGATGAATTGAGACAATTCGAGGAGGAGGACGTGCAGAACGAGCGCTGTGTGCTCAATCAAAACCAGTTGCTTGCCGTCTGGCAAGCGTTTTTCCCGGAGTCCTCGGACACAGTCAAGCTCAACCGAAGTCTCACGACGGCGCTTCGCAAGTTGGAGGAGCTAAAGTTCGTGCGACAATTCGAAAAGGAGCCGCCAAGCTGGGAAGTTCGGCGCATAATTAAAGCCAGATTGCCACTAGCGGAGCTTGAGCGGTTGCGACAAAGCTTGATTGACGCGCACACCCATTCTTCTGCAGCGATTTCGGAGTCCGATGCGCAGGTAATCGAATAGTCCCCACTTTCGACTGAAAACGATTCGATGCAGGATTTGTTAGAACATCAAACTGAGGAACGTGCACCGCTTCCGGGTTTTCGATTATCTAAACTTGAAATTTACAATTGGGGAACGTTCGACTCAGCCGTCTATTCGGTCGCGCCGCGCGGACAGACAACGCTCTTGGTCGGTGAGAATGGTTCCGGTAAATCAACGCTCGTCGACGCATTGCTCACTCTGCTCGTGCGTCCCCAAACTCGCAACTACAACGTCGCGGCGGGAGCAACGAAGAACGAGCGCGACGAGAAAACATACATTCGCGGCGCGTACGATCGGACCGTCGGCGATAGTGGGCGGCCGCAGATTCAGTATCTGCGCAGCGGCAGCGGTCATTACACAGCGCTGCTCGCCTGCTTTTCGAACGCACTGAAAAAGAGCTCGTTTACTGTCTGCCAAGTTTTATACCTGAACAACGACAACACAGTAGAGAAGATCTATGCGTTTGCGGATGGCGAACGTGGCATCGTGCAAGATCTCGGTCAGCTGACCACAGGTGCTGGCGTTGCCAAATTGCTGCGCGACCGCGGCTATCAAACAACGACCAGTTACAAGCAGTACTTCAGTTGGATTCAACGACAAGTCGGCTTTCGCGCGAAAGCGATGGATATCTTCAATCAGACCGTCGCGGTAAAGGATGTGCAGCGGTTGGATCTATTCATTCGCCAACACATGTTGGAACTGAAGCCTTGGAAGGATCGCGTCGAGCAGTTACTCGGGCACTTCAGCGAATTGAGCGAAGCGCACCGTATGTTGGTTCGCGTGCGGCAGCAGGATGAATTGCTCCGTCCGATCGCTGAAGCTGGGCGGCTTTACCATACAAAGTTAAACGAGTTGCAGGAGTCGAAGCGACGATTGGACGCCGCGGGGCTGTACTTCGCGACGGAAACCGTAGACCTACTCACTCCGCTGTGTGACAAGTGGCAGCAACAGATTCAGTTCTTATCCGGCGAAATCTTGCGGTTAGAACGCGTTCAAAATCAACTGAGAAATTCGATCGCGCGTTTAACAGTCGAGATCGAAAGTGCTGGAGGCGATCGCCTGCGTCAGCTTCCCGGATTGATCGAGCAAGCGGAGCGTGCAGCTGCGGTGAAGAAAACCGCGCGAGTCCGCTTTGAATCTCAGTTGCATGCGGCGGGTATCAAACCAAAGATCACTTCGCCGGAGCAGTTTCATCGCACGCGTGAATCGATTCATCAGCAACGCGCGAAGCTAGTCGAACAACGCGCTGCAGCTCGAGAAAACTACGACAAAGTGCGCTATGAATCCGGCACTTTGACCCGGCAACTGAGCGAAGATCGGTCCGAGTACGAAGCTTTGCTGAAACGTAAGAACAACTTGCCAGAGTCGTTGATCGCGATGCGAGATGCAATGTGCCGCGACCTGAAACTGGCGCCAAGCGACTTGCCATACGCTGCAGAACTGATCAGCGTAGCGCCGGACGAACGTGAGTGGGAAGCATCGATCGAACAGGTGTTACATGGTTTCGCGCGCAGCTTGCTGGTTCCAAACGATTTCTATTCGCGCGTGGCAGGCTATGTCGACGGCACCCGATTGCAAGACAGTCGCGGGCAAGGTCAGCGTCTTGTGTATTTGCGCGTTGGCGCACGCAACGCTTCAGCAGAATCATTCAAGCCAGCGTCTGGATCGCTCGCTACGAAGTTGTTGTTTCGCGAAGACCATAAATTAGCTGGTTGGATTCGCGGCGAAGTGCAGCAGCGATTCGACTATGCGGCTTGCGATTCCATCGAGGATTTCCAGCGAGCCAAGGGTGCTGCGATGACTCGTAATCGCCATTTGAAATCCGGCCCGCTCAAGCATGAGAAAGACGATCGATCGCGTCCCGAAGACCGCCGTCAATTCGTGCTCGGTTGGGACAATCGTCAAAAGCGACTCGATTTGGCTGATGCGATTCGCGAGGCCGACCTGAGTTTACAGCAATTGCAAACGCGCGCGGCGGATCTCGCTACGCAGGTCGATCATACGTCGGCGCAGATCGAGTCTCTCGACCAGGCGTTCAAAGTAGAGGACTTCGATTCCATCGATCATGAACGCCACGAATTCGAAGCGTCGCAAATGAAGCTTGAGAAACAACTGCTCGAGGAGTCTGACGATACGATTCGATTGTTGAAAAGCAAACGGGATGCGCTACAAAGTGAGTCGTTGGGTTATCAACGCGATCGCGATGACTTTATCGCGCAGAAGACCACGCTCGAATCGGAGCTTCGCAGCGGCTCACAAATTCTCGGCGTCGCACAGAAGCGAATCAACGCCGCGAACTCCGACGGATCGTTCGCTACGGCTGAACAAGAATTCGAGGTTCTGCGGGCGGCTATAAAGCAACCGCTGACGCTGGAGAACTTAGCGCTGTTGCCCAATCAGTTCACGCAACAACTGCGCGACGAATTTGAGAAACTGCAAGTGCGATTGCAGCCTATAGCGCGCGAGCTGACGAGTGCGATGACTCGATTCTTGAAGAAGTTTCCGGATGAGCAAGCGGATTTGGATGCGAACGTTGATTCGCTGGCGAGCTTCGAGGCGTTGTACGTGCGGATCGCTTCCGACGATTTGCCGAAACACGAAGAGCGTTTCAAGCGACGATTGAATGAGAAAGTGTTGCACGAAATCGGTTTGCTGCACGGTGGCTTGGAGGATGATCGACAGGAGATTCGCGACAAGATTGAACAATTGAACTCCGCGCTGCGTTTGTTGGAATGGAAGCCGGGCACTTACATGCGACTGGAGCCAAGCGACGTTTCGGATCGCGAGATACAGGATTTCCGCCGCGAGTTGGCTACTTGTTTAAGCGGATCACTGGACGGTACGCCGGAAGCGAACGAAGCGACGTTTGTGAAGATTGAGAAGTTGATCATCAAACTGCGCGATGAGAACAATGATCGTTGGCGGCAGAAAGTGATCGATGTTCGCAACTGGTTTAACTTCGCCGCTCGCGAGTTAGTCGTAGAAACAGGCGAAGCTCGCAGTTATTACGACGGCGGCACCGGTCAATCCGGTGGCGAAAAAGGCAAGCTCGCGTTTCTCGTGTTAGTCGCCGCCATCGCTTATCAATATGACTTGGAACCTGATGCTCCAGTCAGCAACAAGTTCCATTTCGTAATGGTCGACGAGATGTTTTCGCGGTCTGACGATCAGCACGCTGAGTACGCGCTTGAATTGTTCGAGCGTTTCGGATTGCAGTTGCTGATCGTCGCTCCGCTGGACGCCAAAGCCCGCGTGACGGAGCCATACGTTGGCACTTATCTGCATGTCGTCAAAAACCGCCAAACCAATCGCAGCCAGTTGCTTTCGATAACCGCTGAGCAATTAAACGAGACGGTCGAGGATTCTAAACCAAGCACCGACATTGGCGACGTAGAAGTCGGTGACGTGGAAGTTTAGGGCACGATGTCCCTGAAATATTTTTGTTTCAATAAATCCACTAGACGGCTAGCCTCGCTGGATTGAAAGTGGCCTCGGTTCATGCGAAACTCCGCCTGTTTCGTCTCTCAACCCTTTGGAGTATTGCACATGAGCCAAGCCAATCCGTACGCGCCCACCGCCACCCATGTACCCAGTCCGTCCACTGCGTTACCTATCGCAGGACAGACAAAACGTTTCCTCACGGCCATATTAGACAACTTAGTCATTTTTGCGATGAACTATGCGATGGGCTTGGCGGTCGGCATCATGTTAGTTGCAACAGGTGGTATATCGCCTGAGATTGCTGGCGTTCTTCAAATCGTTCTAACACTCGTTGGCTGGGTTTTAGCGTTGATCTATTACACTTTGCTGGAAGCAACTACCGGCAAGACGCTCGGCAAAATGGTGATGGGTACCAAAGTGCTCAGCAGCGATGGCAGCACGCCAACCTTTGGCCAGTGCCTAGGTCGTTCGGCTTGCCGATTCATTCCATTGAAGCGTTCAGTTTTCTGATCGGCACAAATAGCAGATTTCCTGTTGGATGGCATGATCGCTTTGCTGGAACCGTCGTTGTTTCAACGCGTTGATGCACGCACATTTCTGACTGAACGAGTAAAGCGGTTTCTGATCGATTCTAAGTCAAAAGCTCTGTCACAATCCGGCCGTGGACATCAGTCAATCTGAAGTCGCGGCCGGCGTGGCGGAAGGTGAGTCGTTCGTGATCCATGCCCAGTTGATGCAGCACAGTCGCATGCAGATCGTGGACTTCGACGGGATCTTCTAGCGTGTATTTTCCAATTTCATCCGTCACACCGTGCACATGGCCAGGCTTGAACCCGCCGCCAGCTAGCCACACGCTAAAGCAATCGCGATGATGACCGCGTCCGTTCTTACCTTCCTTCGTCGGCGTGCGTCCGAATTCTGTCGCCCACAAGATTATTGTCTCGTCGAGCATTCCTCGCTGCTTCAGATCCAAAATTAACGCAGCCATTGGTTGATCCACATTGTAAGCCAGTTCAGCATGTTCATTCATTTCGCCGTGCGAGTCCCAATTCGGACGCGAACCGGTATCAATCAACTCGATGAAACGAACGCCTCGTTCTACTAAACGACGCGCCACCAAGCATTGCCACGCAAAATCAGCACCCGGTCCTTTTACTTTGCGATCGACACCATAGAGACGCCGCACATGCTCAGGTTCACTGTTCAAATCGAATGCTTCCGGTGCAGCGAGTTGCATTTGGAAAGCGGTTTCAAACGATTTGATGCGGGCTGCCAGAGCGCTATCATGCTCACGCTCTGCAAAGTGACGGCGATTGAGAGCGTCGGTCAGACCAAGTTCAGCTTGCTGTAGCGTCGCGCCGCCATTTGGCGAGCGCAGGTTTGCGATCGGATCGTCGCCAGGGAAAACTCGCGTGCCCTGATGGCAAGCTGGCAAGAAGTCGCTGGCATAAACCTGGGTGCCACCATAGGGTAGATGCGGAGCGATCACGACGAAGCTGGGCAAGTTCTGATTGAAAGTGCCCAACCCGTAACTGACCCACGAACCCATACTGGGTCTCGCAAAGGTCGGTGAGCCGGTGTGCATGCCTAAAGTCGCTTCAGAGTGGTCGAAGTGACTGGCGCGCATCGAGCGGATCAAGCAAACTTCATCCATCACATCCCGCATATGCGGAAAGATGTTGCTGACTTCGGTGCCACACTTTTTGTTTTGCTGCGCGCCGAAGACGTTTCCCATCAAGCGATCTGAACCGCTGCCGTCGCGCCCCTGCTTCGTCGACTTTGGGTCGAACGTATCGATGTGCGAAACGCCGCCGGTCGCATAGATAAAAATTACTGATTTAGCTGGAGCGGGTCGGTGCGGTTGGCGAGGCAACATCGGGTCCGATGACTCCCGCGACTCTTCAGCTAAAAGCTGCGACAACATGCCTGGCATCAACAGCGAAGTGCTGAACAGTGAACGAATGGCTGCGCGACGTGTATGCATAGCTGAGATACTTTGCTCCAACTTAGTCGATATACATGAACTCGTTCAAACGCATCAAACTGCGATTCACACTGGCCCACAGTTCACGCTCGGGGCGGCTCGCCATTTGGAGCTTCAGCTTTGTAACGTGGGCTTGGATCAGTTCAACATCCTCGCGAGTTGGCGGTCGGCACAGAATCTTCTCCACCGCAAACTCGATGCGCTCTGTGTCCGACTCAGCGGCTTTGACCATGACATCGGCCAGTCGCTCGGCTTGCGCGTGAACAAACTGATCATTCACAAAATACAACGCCTGCAAGGCTGTTACCGATTGATCGCGATCGCTCGTACAAACATTTGGATCCGCGCCATCGAACGTCTGAAAGTACGGCTTGGCGGTCAAACGCTTAGTCATCAGATACACGCTGCGTTTATCGCTCGGATAATCGTCTTTGAAAGGATGATGTTGAGTGAATTTCCAATCCTTCATTTTCGGAAACGGATGCGGCGTGGATTGGGGAGTCAGATCGAGAGCGCCGCCGATCAACAACAAAGTGTCGCGTAGCGATTCGGCGTCGAGCCGCTGGCGATTCGCTTTCCAATACCAACGATTGGCCGGGTCGATCGCTAAGTTCGAATCGATGTCGCGGCTGGACAATTGATAAGTGTGAGAATTCAAAATCAGGCGATGAATGTGCTTCAGTGACCAATTGCTGCGGATCAATTCGCTGGCCAACCAGTCGAGTAACAGCGGATGCGTTGGCTGGTCACCGCGCAGTCCGAAATCGCTGGTGCTGGCGACCAACCCGGTTCCAAAGTGCCGTTGCCAGATGCGATTCACAATTACGCGAGCTGTGAGTGGATTGTCGCGGTGCGTGATCCACTGGGCGAGTTGCAATCTTCCACTAGATGCGGCGGCAATCGATTCGTCCAGTTGTTGGCCGCCAAGAATATCGGGGAACTTGCGAGGGACTTGGGCGCCAGGGCGAGTCGGTTCACCCTTGATCTGGATACGTGCGTCTCGGGGTTGATCATCTTGAACTGCATACGCATCGGGGACTGATGGCGCTTCGCGGATGGCAGCCGCTAAATTCTCACCGGCCTTGCGAGCCTTGATCAGTAGTCCATCGAGTTCATCGTTCATGCGCCTTTGTTCGTCGAGTGTGCATTCACTTTGACGCTTGGCGTTTTCCAAAGCTCGCTGTTCACACACATCCAACTTCTTCTGAAGCTCTGCACTCAAAGCATCGATCTTCGACTGATGGGCAGCCAAAGTTGCCCGTGCTTCCTCATCAGGGACAAGCGGCACGAAATGCTGCTGAGCTTGAAACAGTTCCAAGCCCGGCATCGGGTAACGCGTGCTAGCGAAGATGCCATACATTCCGTAGTAGTCACGTGTGCTGATCGGATCGAATTTGTGATCGTGACATCGCGCGCATGCAAGCGTCAAACCCAGCATGGTTCGCCCCATGTTGTCGATGGTGTCTTCGATCGTCAAATGCCATGGATAACGCTCGACTAACGAACCAAACCTTCGCGCCATCGCCAAGTAACCGGTCGCAATCCGTTGTCGATTGCGTTCATCGAGCGAATCAGCGGGAAGTAGATCGCCGGCGAGTTGCTCAGTTAGAAATCGATCGTAGGGCAGATCATTGTTGAACGCATCGATCACGTAGTTGCGATAGAGGTACGCTTGAGGGATTGGATAATCGGAGTTATCGCCTGCGGTATCAGCGTAGCGGACCCAATCCATCCAGTGCCGCCCCCAACGCTCGCCGTAAGTCGGACTACTGAGCAGTTCATCGACCAGTTGCGTTTGCGCTGCGCGCGTGTCACCGGTACTCGCAGCAGCTTGCGCGAAGTCGGCGACCTGTTTGGTCGACGGTGGCAATCCGGTCAGTGAATAGGCGACACGCCGCGCGAGTGCGTAAGGATTCGCATCGGCGGCAACTTGCAAGCCATGACGTTCGCGCTCGGATTGGATGAAACCATCAACTTCGTTCCATACCCAATTCGACTCGGAAGCTTGAACACTGTTGCGCAGTTGCTCGGCGGAAGCGAGAGGTTGAAAAGCCCAATGACGCTGACGCGCGAGTTGTTCTTCACTGGCCATGCTTGCTGAAGGCAGCGATTGGTCCGAGCCGGATGTTGATGACATTCTCGCGGGCCACTTTGCGCCGGATTCGATCCAAGCCCTCAGCGCAGCGATCTGTTCGTCGCTTAACTGCGGGCCGTCAGGCGGCATGCGATTCTCTTCGCTGGTTGACGTAACGCGTTTCAGCAACTCGCTCTCATCCGGCTCGCCCGCCACAATCGCAGCTCGACCAGAATCGGTGTCAGACTTTTCGCCGGCCAGTGTTACAGCAACAGGATCATCTAGACGCAAACCACCGTTTCGCTCTTGATCACTGTGACATTCCAAACAATGCTCGGCCAAGATCGGCCGCACAGTTCGTTCGAATCGTTCAAATTCGTCGGCCCCGACAGATCCAGAAAATGCGCAAAACACTAGGTTGGTTGCCGACAATGCAAGCAGCGGAACGTTGATTGCGCGGAGTATGGAGTGAAGCATAGGTGGGATTCAGCCGGAGGGAGGAGACTGATCGAGGTTTCACAAGTTTACCACAGTCGGTACGGGCTATATAGAGTAATCGCATCAGAAGCTGGCGATGAGTGACCACGGATGACATGGTGGTCCACGGATGACATGGTGGTCCACGGATGAAGGGAAGTGCAGCAAGGACTTTCTCGCGCCCGGGCAGCGAAACTGGTCCAACTTAGATACCGATTGGTCGGGTATCGATGGAGAACTGTCGACGTTGATAGGGACAATTGTCAGTGCAACGAGCACTGCTCAAACTGCCCATGGTGACTTGGACGAACGCAAGGACTGTGCAGCGTTATCTTGGCCGGAGTGCACTGATAAAATCGCTGCAGCAGAGACAGCGATTTTTGCTCTGCAAGTTGGGATCATTATCTTGGACAATTCACTTCATGCCCATTACACCGAACTGACCAACGTTGCTAATAATGAGATGTGTACTTGCTACCGTATAATTCAGCAAAATATTAACGAAGGCGGCAACTTCGAAGTTTATGACTTGATCAGTGCGGAGCTAGTACAAATTGACGACCAAGTGAACGTTGCGCAAGGGCAAGTCAACGATTTGATTACTACTGGTTGGGTGCTATTAAACCAACTGATACAAGAGGCCGAAGATGCCGTAGCCGATCTCGAAGGCGGTTGCTAGTTACGATTTAGTGCAAACCTAAGCGCGATGATGGCCGCCCATTATCGCGCTTGCGGGTTTTGCAGAGTTGGTACGGCGGCTTTTTTCCGCAGCTCGCGTTCTCGCTTTAGCGCCTCAATTTTACGATTTATTTCCTTTAGCTGCTCTCTCGAGCTCTCCTCCACAATACGAAAGGAATCCTCCCGGGCGGCCTTTGCGTTCCTAATCATTAGCATCTGTTCTTCGACAATTTTCAGGTGGGCCCTGTCCCTGGTTTTCGTAACCTCTCTCTCCCAGCTGGGACTTGTGCGACCCGCCATCGCAATTGTTGAAAACGAAAAGTAGGTTACGCATAACACCGCGACCGTGAATGGCCGGAACTGGAATTTCCTCATTCGCATGTTCGCCTCCGAGTGTGTACCAACGTCTATTTCCTGGAACTCTAGTGCCGCTAGTCTAAGCGTGCAATGGAATTTCGCGGCTTTTAGAGAACTTTATCAGCAACGTTTGGCGGATTTCTGCCCGATCGCTGAAAGCCGTGAGCCCTATGGGTAGTGAGGATGTGCCCGCTGGCAGTTCGTGCCCGAGAGCGAACGAACTGATTCGTTACGAATCCTATGGCGGCCCAGGTCGCTGGTTCACTCGTGCGCCAGAGCGGTTCAAAGCGACTCGCAAGCACTACGTCGTTTTCCAGTGCGGCGGCCTGGATATCTAAAGCAACCTGATCCCCTAGAAAGTCAAACTAATGAGCAACGCAGTTGCCCCGATCGACGCTGCGCCGTCGGCAAAGCCTCCGCGACAATCCTACGTCAACATCTACAGATGCGAGTTCGTTCGCAGCGGTTGCGTCGCGTACCGGTACGAGAAAGTCACTTGCACGGCAGCGGCCTGCCGCGTCGTGTCGCAGATCGTCAAAGAAGAGCTGGCGAAGTCTCCTAACGAAAAGTTTGTCGTGCTCGCGCTCGACACGAAACACAAGTTCATCGGTATGCACGTCGTTACCGAAGGGACGCTCGATGCTTCGCTCGTTCACCCGAGGGAAGTCTTCCGAGTTCCTATCATCCTCAACGCAGCGTCGGTTCTGCTGGTCCACAACCATCCATCCGGAGACGTGACACCTAGCCGCGAAGACTTTGCCGTGACAGAGCGACTGAAAAAGGCAGGTGAAATCGTCGGCATCCAAGTGCTCGACCACATTGTCTGCGGCTGGGACGACCAAACCAGCGAATAGAAATCAGTCAGCCTCTCAGAATGCTGACCGATTCGACGTGTCCGTGAGCCCTATGAATGTGGAGAGAAAGACCAGCCAACGAAAGAGGAAGCAATGTCAGCGTTAGCCAACCTTATCGAATTCTGCGAAGAGAACAAAATCTGTTCGATAACCGCCCAGGGTTACGGGAGCGGCGACGAGGGGACGGTCGAGCTAACCGAAGTCGTCAACTACGAAGACGCGAAAGAGTACGACGCCGCCGAACTCGATGAGCTCGTTGAGAACGCCATGATGGAAAGCGATTTCAACTACTACGACGGCGACGGAGGCGAACTGGACCTAGTCGTGGACATGGATGCCAAGACCGTCACGTTCACGCCCGCCTACCCAGTGTCGCTGATCGCGCGTGCAACGTACTGAACTTGAGTGGTTCAATCAGGGGGATGGATTGGACCGTAAAATGCACTGTACAACTTGATGCATTGATTTCTGACGAACGAGACGACCTGTGCCTTCGCTACTTGAAAACACTGACGCGGGACTGTACTGCGCTGCGGGCGACTTTTATATCGATCCTCGGCGGCCGGTACGTCGAGCCGTGATTACGCACGCGCATAGCGACCACGCTCGCTGGGGTTGTCGTTACTATTTGGCGGCGCGACCGGGCGAGTTGTTATTGCGGATGCGTGTTGGTTCGGAAGCTGAATTTCAATTCTTGCCTTACGGGGAAACTTTACAGGTGGGCGGCGTGTCGGTGAGTTTTCATCCTGCAGGACATATGCTCGGTTCAGCTCAGGTGCGATTGGAGTCCGGCGGGCGCGTGGAGGTTGTGACTGGCGATTATAAACTGGGTAGCGATCCGACTTGTGAGTCGTGGGAGCCGTTGCGTTGCCATCTTCTCGTAACTGAGTCGACTTTTGGATTGCCGATTTATCGTTGGCCTGACGACGAAGTAACTAACGGCTCGATCAACCAATGGTGGCGTGATTCGCAAGCGGCTGGCAAGTGTTGCGTGCTGTATGGCTATGCGATTGGAAAGAGTCAACGATTATTGGCGAGTTTAGATGCGAGTATCGGTCCAATTTATACTCACGGTGCGGTCGAACGCGGTTGCGAAGTTTATCGACAGAGCGGCGTCGAGCTTCCGATGACGCGGTACGTTGGACAGGTGCCCGCAAAGCATGATTGGCGTGGGGCGATGGTCGTGGCGGTCCCCAGCGCGCACGGTACCGCTTGGATGCGTCGTTTCGGTGTAGTCAGCACTGCGATGGCTAGCGGATGGATGATGACTCGCGGGACGCGACGGCGACGCAGTGTTGATCGTGGATTCGTGGTCAGCGATCATGTGGATTGGCCTTCGCTGCTCAAGGCGGTTGAGCTGTGCGATCCGGAAACGGTGTGGGTGACGCATGGTTACTCAGCCATCGTTGCGCGCTATCTTCAAAGCATTGGACGTGATGCTATGGCGATCGATAACCGTTCGCGCAGTGAAGGCGAAGAGGACGCAATCGAAGCTGATGACGGAGTGGTTGAAGAAACGGCCACTGAGGAGCCTCGAGCATGATGCGCTTCGCTGAGTTGTACACGCGACTTGATTCGACCACTAAAACGAACGAAAAGATCGCTGCCATCGCAGCTTATCTTGATCGCGCGGACGCAGCCGACGCGGCATGGGCGGTCTACTTTTTGTCAGGTAACAAACTGCGTCAAATCGTACCGACCAAGCTCTTGCGAGTTTGGGCGACCCAGCGAGCTGAGATTTCTGCTTGGCTGTTCGACGAGTGTTATCAAACGGTCGGTGACTTAGCGGAAACATTAGCTTTGGTGGTTCCGCCGGGAGTGTTCAAAAGCCCACTGTCGCTTGCCGAGTGGATTGAAGGACGGCTGTTGCCACTGCGAAAGCTCAGTGAAGAAGCGCAGCGCACGGCTGTCATGGAAATCTGGGATGAAACGCCTGTGGAAGTTCGCTTGGTCATCATGAAGTTAATTACTGGCGCGTTTCGAGTTGGAGTTAGTCGTCAATTGGTCACGCGTGCGATTGCGACGCAGTTCGGATTAGTGGCAGACGTGGTGGCTCATCGTTTGATGGGCGACTTCCAACCCACCGCTGAGCACTATCAGCGTGTGATCGCGCCGACCGATTCGGAGTCGATCCCAAGCGCTCCGTATCCGTTTTGTTTAGCGCATGCGATCGATGTCGACAAAGGCGTCGAGTCGCTCGGCGAATGCAACGAGTACGTTGCCGAATGGAAGTGGGACGGAATTCGCGGACAAGTCATTCGTCGCAATTCGGAAACTTTCGTTTGGTCGCGAGGTGAAGACCTAATGGAAAATCGCTGGCCCGAAATTGAAGCTGCGGCGGCGCTCTTGCCCGATGGAACCGTCATTGATGGAGAGATTCTGGCGGCGGTAGAGGATGAGGTCTTGCCATTTGCAGCGCTGCAAAGGCGGATCGGTCGCAAGACGGTCGGCAAGAAGTTACTTGCAGAAGTTCCGGTGGTTTTCTACGCGTTTGATTTGCTTGAACATCAAGGGCGTGACGTTAGGCAGTTGGCGTTAAGCGAGCGACGCAGCTTGTTGGAGTCAACTTTGGCGCAGACATCGCATCGAAGTTTGCGAGCGACGAAGCTGTTGACCGCTGCAACGTGGGAGGAACTGGCGCAAGTGCGGATGGCCAGTCGCGAACACAATGCCGAAGGTCTGATGCTCAAGCGCAAAGACTCCACGTACGATGTCGGCCGCGTGCGAGGAACTTGGTGGAAGTGGAAGGTCGCTCCTTACACCATCGACGCAGTACTGATCTATGCACAGAAAGGACATGGCAAGCGTGCAGGGTTGTTTACCGATTACACATTTGCATTGTGGGACGACGGAAAACTGGTTCCATTTGCAAAGGCCTATAGTGGACTAGATGATGCGGAGATTCGCAAAGTGGATCGTTTTGTGCGTGACCATACAACCGAAGCGTTTGGACCGGTGCGCAGCGTCGCGCCAAAACTGGTGATGGAGTTGGCGTTCGAGGGCTTGCAACGTAGCACGCGGCACAAGAGCGGCATCGCAACTCGATTCCCGCGGATCGCTCGCTGGCGACACGACAAGCAGCCTGAAGATGCGAATACGCTGAGCGAGTTGCTGGCGCTGCTGCCTGGTGTTTAGAGTCCAAAAACATTAGCCGCACGGCGATAGCCGCGGCTAGTACCGTGGAACCGGGGGAACCGGGGCTAGCGCCCAATGGCACTCACTTTCGAAGATCAGGTGTTGATTTCGTTGGTTTTTTACTTACGACTGCCAAGCAATTAGCGCGTGAAGCGGCTTTAGACATGGCTTCCTGCTGTTCTCTTTGTCGGACCGCGGGCGTCCTCGCCCG
>JBGSOM010000176.1:0-80642 GCA_041739135.1 Pirellulaceae bacterium | reverse complement strand
AGCGAATCGCCATCGACGAGTTCGTAAGCGAGATAAGCGTTGCGAGTATCGAAGCCACCACCGTAACATCGCGCGATGTTGGGATGACGAAGTTGCTTCAGTTGCTCAAGCTGACTTGCGAAAGCCGTACGACTTTCAGGAGTCATGCCGAGCGGAACCGGGAAAACACGCAGCGCGGCCAACTTCTTTTGCTGCAAATGAATTGCACGAAACACCTGACCGGAGCTTTTCGCTGCAGTCATTGGAGCTTCAAGTGCAAAAGGTCCGATTCGCGATTTGGCCATGTTACCCGAGTTCGGCAAGCATTAGATACAAATCGTTAGTTTGATTGCAGTGCTGTTGAAGAGCAATCGGAGGCGAGTCCTCCCGGCGGTGCAATCAACTGAATTGTATCGGGCGCTTTCCACTGGCGCGAGGCGCTATCGCCAAGGGTTCACGTAATCCAAAGCCTGCGCAGTCATCGATTTGGGTTCCGGTTCTGGCACTTCCTCGCCGCCCAAAAACTTCTTCCAGCTCGCAAAGTCACCGCCATAATTGCGGCCCGTCAGCGTCGCTAAGCTCTGCGCCACCTCATACTGAATCGCTGGGCTCCGATCGTCAATCAAACTCGTCAACGACTGACGCACCTCGGCATCGTCAAAATTCGCCAGCGAACGAATGGCCGAAGCCCTCACGTTGTTGCTCGAATCGTTTGCAGCCATCGTGAGCAGCATGTCTTTGGCTGATTTGTTCGTCTGCTGGCCCCAAGAGCGCGCAGCAGCCATACGAACTTTCTCTATATCGTCCGCCGACGCGCGAGTCAGCGCGCGGGTCACGGTGTCATTTTCAATCATCGCCAGAGTCTGTACGGCTCTCGCGCGCAACTCAGGACTCGGGTCGCTTTGTATGATCGTTTCCAATTGCATCGACCATCGCAATTGATCGTCCGGCGCGTAACTGAGAAGCTGCGATTCGAGCAGCTCAAGTTCTTCGATGCGCTGCGCGTAAGTCGGCCCAAGCTCGCGATCTTTCTTCCACTCATTGCGGAAGTACGGATTCATCTGCTTCATGGCATAAAACGGACCATCCATGCATCCACTCAATCCACAAATGAGTGCTGCAAGGAACGCGGCTTTATTGATTCGCTGGCGCATGGTTCGCTTAAGTCGTGAGCCCAAGAGAATTCCTTTCTACGAGCTTCGGCGGTGAACATCGATGCTACCCACCGACTGAACGATGGACCGTAGCAAAACCGCTTTTCGTTCGCCATAGCAATGTGCCAGAAGTGATGCGGCAATTGCAAGCAAAACGCCGAACGCTACAGCAATGCAAACTACGCGTAGCGTTTTACGATCTCGTCGATAATCTTCTGCCCAGCCATTCCATCGCCGAACGGATTGGAAGCGCCGGCCATTTTCGCATGAGCAACATTGCAACTGAGCAGCTCGCTTGCACGACGTACCAACAACTCCGTATCCGTTCCAATCAACTCAGCAGCTCCGCAATGAACCGCCTCCGGTCGCTCAGTCGTATTCCGCGTCACCAGCAAGGGCACATTCAACGTCGGTGCTTCTTCCTGAATGCCACCCGAATCCGAAATGATCAATCGCGATTTGGACATCATCCTTACGAACTCCGGATAACTCATCGGCGGAGCGAGTTCGATACGAGATTGACCTTCCAAGATCTTGCGGACCACCGGTCCCGCGTTGGGATTTGGATGAGTTACGAACACAAATCGATGATCACCAAACTTCTCCGTTAACTGCAACAGTGCAGAACAAATCGATTCAAGCGGCTTGCCAAAGTTCTCGCGTCGATGCGCCGTCAATACAACTAACTTCTCCGCTCGCGGTGCGCTTGCAATGTCACCGATACCTTCGCGATTCAAAGTCCACTTCAGCGCATCGACAACGGGATTGCCACTGACGATAACGCTCGAAGCTGCCACGCCTTCTTTGACCAACACATCGCGTGCAAACTCTGTCGGAGCGCAGTGCAGATCCGCCGCCAATGTCGCCAACCTTCGATTCAATTCTTCTGGCCAAGGAGAACTGAGATCGCCCGTTCGCAAGCCCGCTTCGACGTGCACCACCGGAATTCGTGAGTAGAAGGCTGCCAATGAAATCGCAGCACAGGTGGCTGTATCACCTTGAGTTACAACGACATCTGGTTGCTGGTCACGGAACACTTGGTCCATTCGCGAGACGCATCCGCCAAACAAGGAAGCGAGCCCCGAGTGCGACTTCATCAGCTCCAACATCACATCTGGTTTGAGCTGGAAGTAATCCAACATCGGCTCGGCAAGGTCCGCGTGCTGACCACTATGACACACAATCGCTTCAATTCGCGGATGACTCTTCGCTGCCCAAATCAGCGGTGCGAGCTTGATGATCTCAGGCCGCGTCCCCATAGCAATCATGACGCGAAGTTTTTTTTCAGGTGAATTCTGTTTGGGCATTTGAATCAGAGAATTGAGTTCTAAATAGAAATAACTGGTTCAGGGATCTCGTGGCCATGTTCGCGCACATCGCGAAGTACCGCGCGAGCGACCATGACGAAGCACACGAACTGCGCGAACGAGAGCCCGATTGGAATCGAATATGCGCCCCAAGTACTGTAACCAAACCAAGCAACCAAGATCAAAATCGGAATGCACGTCAACCGCGCGCGAATACCCAAACTCGGCTTACCGCGAGCGCGAGCGTAACTATCCGCAGCTTGCAGCAAGCCTTTGAAACTTCCAGCCGGCAATAGCAGCCAAGCGAACTTTACTGTTTGCTCGAAATCTTTGCCGTAGAGAAAATTGATGAAGAACGGAAGCAGCGCCGCCAAAGCCAGCGCACACGCAAACTGAACTGCGACCGCACCAACCATGAAACGCCAGGCGTCGCGGACACTCGGAATCTCATCTTTTCGCGCGCCGCGATTGAACGCATATAAACCCATCGTGTTTGGAACGATAATCATCGCAGCCGCCATGGGCGCTGCCGCCGCATAAAAACCCAATGTCTCTCGACTAGCAATCAGCAACAGGATGATCACGTCCAACCGCTCGAGCAACTCGTTCGCAAGCCAAGCAAGCATCAAACCGCGAGCATCGCGCAGCCCAGTTCGTACAGGCACCGCGCCGGGACCAAACCACGAACCTCGCATGCCCCATTGAATCAACAAGAACGAAAGCAGTTGACTTACCACCAACCATATGCAACACCATCGAACATCGTGCAACCCCAACAGCGCTCCAAGGCCCAAGATGACCGGAAACGCAGCGGCCGAAATTAATCGCGTAACGTTGTACCGCGTCATATTTCGTTGACCGTGGTCGACCGCTTGGACCGACAGCCGAATCTGCTGTAACGGCAAGGTAATCGCGCACAGAAACGCTAACGGCAACACCTGGCGAAACTCGTCTCGAATCAAGAACCAATCCAAAGCGATACACAGCGTCAGTGAGATCAAGCCAGCAAAGGCGCCATATCGAGCCGCACTGCGTCGCAGTTCAACGTCCGGAAAACCGCGCGCCGCGTAACCCGCCATCAGCTCGGTCGCCCCCAGCAACCCGAGGAACAACAGCGCCTGCGGAAACAGAACCGTGGCAGCGAAAGCACCGCGCATCTCGGGCCCCAGCAACCGGGCCAGCAAAATCCCTTGCGCTCCGAAGAAAACAAATGTCGCTAGCGAAGCGGACAGAGTAAGCGCGAAGCCAGCCACGTTTCGGCGATTCGATCCACGATCACCGACAACCGGCTCCGTGGCCGTTTCTGTGGTTGGCAACTGCATTATTTGTGACAAAATTGCGATCCGGCAAATTTCGCTATCGCGAGCTCAGTGAGCTTTGGTGAAGCCAGTGAACTTCGGTGAACTCGATTGTTAATTGTCGATCCAAGGAGAAGGAGGCGTCGCCAGGCTCTTCGCTTGCCGCTGAACATCCTTCTCAACTAACTGCGTCAGCTTCGAGTCGACCGATATCGGGCTCGTCGATTTGAAGATATCTATAGAGCTCTCCAACGCACGCTCAGCATTCAATTCGTCACGTCGCAGGTCAAAGAACAAGGCTAAAGCCGAACTTGCTAGGGTACAGCAGAACGCACTGGCCAGCGTCAATAACAATCGCTTCGGTCCAGCTTTTTCCAACACCAACGAAGGTGGTTGCGGCAAACTCACATCGGTCAAGTTGGCCGAGTCGAGTCGGTCGAGCAAGCGAGCTTCCTCCTGCTTATGCCCGTAGTTCATCACATCCGCCCGCGCAAGCTGAACCTGACGCTCCAACGAATTCAGCAGCACTTCGTCGCCGTTTACTTTCTCAGCTTTCTCCTGTGCCGCTTCGATCTTCGCTGTCAAATCTTCCTGCTGCGCCTTGAGTCCCTCCAGCGTAGAGAGATTGCGGAATCGGTCGAGTTCCAAGGCTTGGCGATTCGGATTGATATTCTCGTTGACCAAAGTTCTTTCGTTGGCTTGCGCATTGTAGATGCTCTTCGCAGAAACCAATTTTTCGCGCACCTGCACGACCAACGGATGTTCTCGGGTGTAACGGTTAGTAAGGTCCTTCTCGAGCATCTCGAGCTCGAACAATTGATTTCGCATCTTGTCGCTCGCATCGTTGGCCACACCGACGGTCTGATCCATCTTGATGCGTTCCGGCATCAATGCAGCTTTGGCGATCAATTCCGCGTCTCGCGCCCGAGCCGCTGAAACTTCGCTAGAGACTTTCAACAAGTCCGTTTGCAGTTGCTTAATTTCCGCTAGCACCAATTCCTGCTTGCCGGGAATCGTCATCATTTGCGTGCGGTTCTTGGTGTCACGCAGTTCGTTCTCCAATGCCATTAAACGATCTTTGGATTCGTTGTACTGCTGCTCAAAGAACTGCAATGAACCGCGAACACTGTGAGCCTCAACGTGAACCTTTCGATACTCGTCCACAACCGCTTGGCAGAGATCACGCGCAAGCGTTGGTGAGTAGGCGCGACATGTCAGCTGCAATGTGTAACTGTCCTTGGTCGACTTGACGAAGAACGTATCGCTGACACGCTCTACCGCTTCCTCAAGCGCTTCGAGATCTTCTACTTCACTTGAACTGAGTCCGTCATATTTCTTCTTAACTTCATCAATCGTTTTACCAGTTGCGGTCGCCTGCAACTGATCTGTCGCATCGGACACCCAACCGCGGACCGATTTCACTGCGGATTCATACCACGGCATTTCCTCCATGACACGCTCGACGCCAACCGCCTGCACCGCACGCTCGACGACCACGCGCGATGTCAACATTTCTTTCACGGAGTTGATTTCTGTTTGACGACTGTCCATCAAAGAAATGTGCGCACCCGAAGCGCTGGTGGCCGGGTCAATGGCCACCGTTCCGCGGCCGATCTTGATGTACAGCATGCTTTCCGACTGATAAATGTTGGGCAACGACAGCAACAACGCGACCGCCGCAACCGTACCCAATAGCGAAAAGAAAGCGATCGACAGGAAGCGACGGCGTAGCGCCGCAAGCACTCTGCTAACAGTCAAAAAGTCTTGCGACTCGTTAACGTACATTTTAAGACTCCACAGAACTCGCTCAACGCAAACAAAACACCTTGCCCAATTGATTCAGACTAACCAAAACATCTCAGATAACTACTAATTAGCCAAGCCTACGGTGTTTTTTCTAACCACCACGAGGCGGTTAGCTACTACATTCGTAATTGCTTACCCGAATCGCCCCAAGCCACTTTTTGCGCCCCGACCATCATAACGTGCCGACCGCAAGGTTTTTGACGATTGTTCCGACGTCGCCAGAATCAGCGTTGCCAGAATCAACGTTGCCAGAAAATTAGGGTTGCCAGAATCAGCCACAGAGGCGTCCACAAGTTTGGTACGGTAATTACGGTCAAGTGCCGCGACGATTTCCGTACCAGAGAATGTGCGAGCGTGGGCAGTACTGGAAGCCTTGCGCGGCGCACCAAGCTAACATCCACGCCTCGTGTCGTAATAGCGTCATCGCGTCGGTCCCTTGCGGCATCAACAACACGCGACTTGGGTCGATTTCTCTCCAATCCGCCTGCAGCCTTCGCAAGTAATGCAGCACTTCTTCCGCATCGTCTACGCTATCGACCACAAACTTCAACTGAAATTCATGTCGCTCCATCAACCGCCTAACGATCCCGATCCGGTCGCGTCGCGATTGATGAACCTCATGCCAGCTCCCCGCCGTTCGCGCATCGGGCGCCGAACTGCTAAGTTTGGGACTGATCGAGATCAAATCGCACTCCAACTCCAGATCAACAGTCCCAGCGGTCTCGATCGTCAGGTGCTTTCCAGCGTCGCGCAGTCGCTGGCACAGCTCAATCAGCGAGCGATGAATCATCGGCTCGCCTCCCGTGATGACGATGTGCCGCAGCTCCAGCGCGAGCGTTTTCTCCAAAACTTCATCCACCGTCAGGTGCGGTCCCTCTGGCTGCCAGGACGCAAAGGGCGTGTCGCAAAACCAGCAGCGCAAATTGCATCCGCTCGTTCGCACAAACACGCTCGGCGTCCCGGTCAGCAACCCTTCGCCCTGGTCGCTGGCATAGATCTCGCAAATGCGTATCGGCGCCCCCTTTCGATTTAGAGGCTCGCGTTGCATACTGCCATTTCTTATTCGATTTTCAGTAAAACTCAACTTCAGCCCACGGTGTCTGCAAGTGCCAACAAAATTCTGCGAAGTGCTCGAAGTCTTCGACAACAGCTTTCCTAACCGCGACTACACGATCGAAATTCGCTGCCCCGAATTCACCTCAGTTTGTCCGAAGACCGGCCAGCCCGATTTCGGTGTGCTGGTCTTCCGCTACGTCCCCGACAAACTGTGCGTCGAACTCAAGAGCCTCAAACTGTACCTGCAAAGCTTCCGCAATGAAGGTATCTTCTACGAAAATGTGACGAACTGCATTTTCGATGATTTCGTTGCTGTTGCAAAACCTCGCTCCGCGACACTCGAAAGCCATTGGGGCGCACGCGGCGGAATCACAAGTATCATTACGGTTCATTACACAGCAGAGACCGAAAAGCGCTAAGCACCCGCAAAGCATTTTTCGACAGCGACCTTTCGGACTCGATACGTCGAACGCGACCTATCAAACCGGAACAACGCACGCTGCAGCCATCCCCGACCACCCCAAAACGCGAGCCACAATCATGACCCCACCCAACTCGATCATCCTCAGCGGATTTGCGGACGAAGCTGCCAACCAAAAACTTGCTGTTCAACAATTCGCCGCACTCGCCGCCGCTGGTTTGCAGTACTACTCAATCCGCTTCATCGATGTCGGTAACGGCATTAAGAACTCCATGGCCCTTACCGCCGATGAACTGAAAACGGTCTGCACGATGCAAGCCGAGTATGGGCTGAATGTCGCCACCATCGGTTCGCCAATCGGCAAAGTCAAATTGCTGGATGTTGAAGACGGAACCTCCAACCGCTTCGTGCCGTTCAAACAGTATCTGGAAACAGAAGTAAAACACGCTTGCGAAGTCGCCACGACGCTCGGCACAAAGTTGATTCGCGGTTTCGCTTTCTATCATCCCAAAGGTACCGACCCTTGGCAGCACATTCCGCAAGTCTGCGATCAACTCGGACAAATCGCTGACGTCTGCAATGCCGCCGGCCTGACCTTCGGCCTCGAAGTGGAAGCGAACCTTGTCGGCCAATCCGGAATGTTGCTCGGCGAAATCCATCGTCAGGTCAACAGTGAAGCCCTGGTGCTGATTTTTGATGGTGCAAACCTGGTTTGCCAAGGCATGACACCTGACGAAGTTTTTGGTGAATACCTCGCAATGAAACCCGGCCTCGGTTGGATTCACATTAAGGATTATCGCCATCCCTCAGCCGCGCAACGTCTCGAACACGTCGACGAGGCTTCGCTGAAGAACTTTGTTCCGGCCGACCTGGGCGATACCGGCCACGAAGCCATCCTGCGGGACTTGGCCAGCGAATTGCCTCGCATCGATTCGATGATGAAGAAACGCGGCGCTCCAGGTGTGATCTTTGATCTCGAACCACACGTCAAAGGCGGCGGACAGTTCGGCGGCTTCTCCGGCCCAGATGGCTTCGGCGTGGCACTCCGCGGACTCTGCAAAGTTCTCGATTACGTCGGCATCGGCTACCACTTAACCGACTTCACCGACATCCTAGCCCGCCGAACATAACTTCGCTCGCTACTCGCTAAGCGACAAAGTTTTTTAAGTAGCGATAGCTCTGGCGCAGCGAATCCTTGCGAGCCTCCAGCGAACCTTCATACGCTCGATCTTCGACTTCAACACAAACCGGTCCGCTGTAACCTGCATCCAGCAACGTCGAAAAGAACTTGCCCCAATTCACTTCACCCAGTCCCGGCAACTTGGGCGTGTGATACTCCAGCGGATGCGCCATGATGCCGACCTCGTCCAGTTTATGGCGGTCCAGTCGCACGTCCTTTGCATGCGCATGCGAAATGCGATCAACAAAGTCGCGTATCGGTTTCAAGTAATCCATCTGCTGCCAAACCATGTGCGACGGATCATAATTCAATCCTAAATTCGGACTTGGAATATCCGCAAACAATCGCCGCCAAATCGCGGGCGTGGTCGCAATATTCTTCCCGCCCGGCCACTCATCTTTCGAAAAGTACATCGGGCAATTCTCAATCCCAATCCGCAAATTCAATTCATCGGCCAGCCCCATGATCGGCCGCCAAGTTTCGAGCAAACGCGGCCAATTGTCATCGACGCTCTTGGTGTAATCGCGACCGATGAATGTATTGACACGGCTGATCCCCAGTTGCTGCGCAGCATGCAACAGACTCTTCAGATGCTCGATCGACTTCTTCGCTTCCGAAACATCAGGTGACAAACAGTTCGGATAATAACCGAGCGCACTGATTGCGACTTCCGTCTCATGAACAACTTGCTGCACCTGAGCGACCTTGTCTGCATTCAAGTCTGCGATATCAATATGCGTCACGCCAGCATACCGACGCTCCGCCTTGCTGACCGGCCAACACATCACTTCCACGCAGTCGTAACCGATCTCAGACGCCAACTGAAACACCTCCGCCAACGACAGCTCCGGGACAATCGCACTGGCAAACCCAAGTTGAATTCTTTTTTCTGACATAGCATCCAGCACGTAAGTAAACGGAAACCTATCCACAACGCCGCGAACCGCTCAAGCAAATATATCTTTCACCACACGTCCATAAACGTCCGTCAACCTAAAGTCGCGTCCCGCATGATGGAACGTCAGACGTTCATGATCCAACCCTAACGCATACAGCAAACTCGCATGCAAATCATGCATGTGAATCTTCCCCTGCATCGCGCGAAAACCGAACTCGTCCGTCTCGCCATAAGCAAACCCCGGCTTCACGCCACCACCAGCCAACCAGACCGTAAAGCCGCCTGGATTGTGATCGCGTCCCGTTCCGTTCTCCTGCGCGTAGGGCGTCCGTCCAAACTCGCCACCCCACCACACAATCGTGTCTTCCAGTAATCCGCGCTGTTGCAAATCAGCTAACAAACCCGCAATCGGTCGATCGACCGCCAACGCATGATCCGCGTGCTTCGGCAAATTCGAATGTTGATCCCAAGCCGGATTGGCTGAGTTGTCGCCATAGTTCACTTGAATAAAGCGCACTCCAGCCTCGCACAACCGCCGCGCGAGCAAACATTTTTGGCCGTACGATTTCGTTTCCGCGCGATCGATTCCATACAAGGCCAAGGTTGACTCGGATTCGTTCTCGATGTTCAGGATCTCCGGTGCAATGCCCTGCATTCTCCACGCAAGATCATACGAATCAACCAACGCATCGAACTCCGAATCGCGCACACCGCGCCGCAAGATCTGACTCTGATTAAGTTGCTGAAGCAGTCGATACTGCGATTCCTGCTCGAGCTCGCTCGCCCCACTCCGACTCAAGCTCTCAATCACCAGCTTCTCTTTACCCGTTCCGCCAATCCGTGTTCCCTGAAACTTGGCGGGCAAAAACGCGCTGCCATAATTTCGAGGTCCGCCATTGCCGACTGACGGCGCAATCGAAACAAAGCCCGGCAGATTTTCATTCTCAGTTCCCAGACCGTACAGAACCCACGAACCGAATGACGGCCGAATGAAGTTCGTCGAACCGCAATGAAGAAACAGTGTCGATGGCCCGTGCGCGACTCCTTCCGTGTGCATCCCATGCAACATGCATAACTTGTCGACATGCTTTGCCGATTCAGGAAACAACTCTGAAACCCAACGCCCCGATTCGCCGTACTGCGCAAAACGCCAAGGTGACTTCATCACTCGATGCTCAGTCCCCCGTTTGCCCGTTTTCGCAAACTGCCGCGCATCATCAAATGCATGTTTGTTGCCGTCGGTCTTCGCCAAAGCCGGTTTATAGTCAAACGAATCAACTTGACTGACACCGCCTTGCATGAATAAGAAGATTATTCGCTTCGCGCGCGGAGCGAAATGAGAAACCAAATCGCTCGCCGCAGCCGACCTACCCGCGATCGCCTGAGTCGCCAACGCTCCGAATCCACAAGCCGTCGACTGCAGCACCGCGCGTCGGGAAATTATGTTCTGCATAGTCAATCGCCCTGCCAACAAACGGTTCCAACTAATCCAAATAACGGAAATCCAGCGAAGCAAACAACGCTTGCACAACCGTCGCTAGTCGCTTCACATCCAACCTCTTCCGTTCGCCACTGGATGCTTCCTGATCATCTTGCAAATGCACGTCTTGCAAATGCAGGTCTTGCAAATACTGAAGGCAAGCCGACATCTCCGCGGTCGTTGCAGATCGCCCGAAACACCTGCGATACATATGCTCAACCGCCAACTCAGCCGAAGAAAACTCGCTGGCAATCAACTTCGCAGTCGCTTCGGCTCGCGCAATGACCCAAGGATGATTCATCATGATTAACGCTTGCGGCGCCACCGTGCTCCTTGATCGCTCTCCGATCGACACGCTCGTGTCCGCAAAATCGAACGCGTCAAACAACTCAGGCAAGGCATTACGCAATACCGGATGATAAACGCTTCGTCGACTCGATTGATGCACGTAATTGAAGTCCTCTTTAACGTCCTTTCGCATCAACGATCCGCCAATCGTCGTATCCAATTCACCGCTGACACTTAACATCGCATCGCGCAATGCCTCGATCGAAACCCGTCGTAAATTGCCTCGCCACAGCAGTTGATTGTTCGCGTCGGCGAGCTGCTGCTCAGTCGCAGCGTCCACTACGCTACGTCGATAAGCCTTAGACAACACAATGCACCGAACAAGATGCTTCGTCGACCAACCGCTCTGCACCAATTCGTCTGCCAGCCAATCCAGCAGTTCCGGATTCACTGGCGCTGCACCCGTTGTCCCAAAGTTGCTAGTGGTCGATACCAACCCCTGTCCCATCAACCACGACCAAACGCGATTCGCGTACACTCGCGCCGTCAGCGGATTGCGGTTATCGCTCAGCCACCGCGCAAGCTGCAATCTTCCGCTCGAAGTCTCATCGAAAACCGCCTGCGAACTACTTCCAACTTGTATTGCAGTCAGGAATCCACGCGGCACAACTTCACCGCTGCTATGCACGTTACCGCGAATCAAAATCGGTATATCCTTAGCCGGAGTTCGCTCACGGATTGTCATACAGCTCGGTCGCTTGGCCATCTCCGCGTTCAATCCAGCTAGGTGCTTCTCCAACTGCTTCAATTCAGCTTCGGCACCAGCCTGAGTCGCAACAGAATCGTTAACGACAGGCTTAGTACTTTTCTCCGAATCACTAGCCAAGGGCAGGAATTGAATGGCATCCACCACGACGTGACCATCCGCCTCGGCATTGGAAATGATCACAAACGCTTGACCATCCTGCTCAAAGCGATAGGTGCCCAGCGTCAACCAGATGCCGCCCTCCGGAGCGACCTGTTCATTGATACGATGTGTCTGCTCGCCGTCCGCACTGAACACAACCACCTTTGCATTCGAAGCTCGGTTTTCGCTGGCTGTGTACGACATGCGAACGCGATACTGTCCCGGCACAAGGCTTTTCGGTTCGAACGTTGCCGACTTCTCGCCTTTGCCTTGATTGCGGTCATGCAAGTATCGACCGCTGACGTAACCGCCAACTGTCGCTCCATCAACCCACTCACCGATCAACTTCGCATCCACATCGTCCACGACGATTCCATCAAGCTCCGAGATGTCGACCGATTTACTCGAGCCCGCTTTGCCACTCTTCAGTTTCTTCAACTCAGCGATCCGCTGCTGCACTTTCTTTCGCTCTGCATCGAGCGCAGCAAACATCGCTTCGCGCTCGGGTTCCATCGGCAACGGAGCCTCAATCCATTTCGATACATTCGCGTGCTCCATGGCCACCGTGTTACGAAATATCCCAGCCAACGCGTAATAATCGCGAGTCGGAATGGGATCGAACTTATGATCATGACAGCGTGCACAACCAATCGTCTGCCCCAAGAAAGCACGCCCGAGCACCTCCAATTGCTCGTCGATATAGTCCATATCCAACTGCGTTTTGTCTTGCTCTTCGAGGTTGGTATTCCCCAAAGTCAGAAAGCTGGTCGCGACCAACTGCCTCGCCCGCTCGTCGCGATTCGTTGCAGTCAGCAAATCCCCAGCCACCTGTTCCACAATCATCTGATCGAACGGTCGATCATCGTTGTACGCTTCGATCAAGTAATCACGATACCGCCAAGCTTCCGGCAAAACGAACCCTCGCAGAGTTATCGATTCTGCATACCTCGCGACATCCATCCAATGCCGCGCAAACGTTTCCCCAAATCGCGACGAACTCAACAATCGCTCTACCACACGCACTTCAGCATCCGGTTGTTCGTCCGCTTCAAACGACCGAATCAATTCGTCCGTTGGCGGCAAGCCTTGCAAGTCGAACGCAAGCCGGCGCAGCCACTGAGCTCGCGACACAGCCGGAGCAGCGTCCAATCCCCGCGCTCGCAACTGGGCATCGATAAATCGATCGATGGCACTCTGGCTGGCCGTCTCGCTCGCGGTACGTTCAGGCACTGGCGGACGAACGACAGGTCGATATGCCCAATGCTGCTGTGCATCTTCAACCGCAAGAGCTTTGGTTTGCGAAGGTTTGATACCAACTTCACTCCGCGGGTCCGCAGCTCCCGTCGCAATCCAAGTCCGCAGCACCGCAATCGCTGCATCAGGCAGCTTCCCCTCGGGCGGCATCTGCAATTCCAAGTCGTCGTACTCGATCGCGCGCATCAACGACCCAGCTTTAGGATCCATCGGCACGATCGTCGCACCTGAATCGCCTCCACGTTCCCAATTCGGTCGCGAATCCAACATCAAACTACCACTTACCTCAGTCTCCGCCGAATGGCATTCCAAACAATGTTCGATCAGCAGCGGTCGCACCCGACTTTCAAAAAACTCGATCTGCTCCGCTTCCGACACTTGCCGGCCGCCAGCCAAATCCTGCGAAGCAGCTTCGCGCGCACAAAACAAAAGGCCGCTCCAGGCGCAAGAAAACAAAACGGTCAATGCGAATTTCAAGGGAGGCATAGAAGACGTCGCAGCGGCGGGTAGGTGGGAGCTGTTTCTCTTAGTTTACAACACCCACGCGACAAGGTCGATTAAATCTACCTGAGCGACTCAAAAATCACTATTGTCCCGCAGGCTGCTGACCAGCAGACTGCTGCCCCGGGCGAACCAGCTTCGCACGCTGCCCCGGAGGATTCTGCACTATGTCCGGCTTGTCCGTGGCGTTCCTAAAGTCGAGGAAACTCTGCAGGTGGATTCTGCCTTCGGTCGCCTTCACCGTTAGCGGCGGACCATTTTCAGGAACGCTGTTGAGCCGCCCTTTCAGCGATATCGAGCCGTTGTTATCGATCGCGTTCACACAGACTTGACCGAGCTTATTCTCTTCAATTGGCTTTCCATAGATTTCAATCGATCGCGTCTCGGAACTGTTAATAAACACTCCGTAGCCCGCATTGCGTTTGAATGTTCCATCCACTTCGCAATTGCAAGTCGCATTGTCAATGATCAAACCATGACTCTGCGAATTCGCAATACAGAGTGAAGTGAGCGTCGAATTCTGCAAGCGATCTAAATGCAAGGTGCAGCCATCGAGCACCAAGTTGTCGATGCGAACATTCGTCCCACGCACTGTCACTGTCTGCGGTTTCTCCGTCTTATTGCGAATCTCTATGTCGCGAATCACATCGCCCCGCGAACAATCGAAGACAATCGAACCGCGATTGGCCAGCACCAGAACAGTTTTGCCATCGCCAATCAGCGTGCGATAAGTGGTCGGTTTATCGATGCGAACAAACGTCTTCTCTGGCTCCGAGTTGCCGCTGGCCGCAACCGCGTTGGCTTCATCTTGCGAGTACACCTCCGCCACAGTCAACGTACTCAGCAACGTTGCAACACAAAACGCTTCGATGTAACGATTTCGAAACATACTGATTCTCACAAAGCTAGATTGCTAAAGCTGAAAGCGGGCCGATCGCTATCTTCTACCACCCAGGTTTGACGCAATCGTTGCTTGCACTAACAATGACTACTTCATCAGTTCAGCCTGCTGCAACCACAGGTTTGCAAGCCAACTTTGAAGGAGTCTTTACAAGCACGATGCGACCCTATCTTACCACTATTGTCTTGCTCAGTCTCAGCAACGTCTTCATGACCTTCGCTTGGTACGGTCATCTCAAAAATCTATCAGGCAAACCGTGGTTGATCGCCGCGCTCGTCAGTTGGGGAATCGCATTATTCGAATATCTTTTGCAAGTTCCCGCCAACCGCACTGGTGCCACGGTGATGTCCATCGGACAGCTCAAAATCCTGCAAGAAGTTATCGCGCTGTCGGTGTTCGTCCCGTTTTCTTACCTCTACCTCAAAGAAAAACTATCGCTCGATTACCTGTGGGCCGCTCTCTGCATTTTAGGCGCAGCGTTCTTCATCTTCCGTCGCCACTGGACCAACTAACAATCAGACCAAAAACTGTGGTGGCGACTTCTAGTCGCCAATCCGCTACTTCCCAAATCGCATCAACGCATTTTCGCTGCGAATCAGCAAATCGCCATCAACAACCGCTGGACTCGCCATCAAACGACCTTCGCCCGATAGTTCATTCTTCGCAAGTTCCTGGTACGCATCACCCGCTTTGATGACCGTGACGATGCCTTCATGAGAGCAGATGAACATCCTGTCGCCACTACCAACTGGCGACGCCGAGTAGTTTCCTCCCAGTCGCTCTTGCCACAGATCTTCTCCGTTAGGACCTATCTGCGTGAGAATCCCATTATCGGCGATAACATACAAATGTCCGCCGGAAACGAGCGGCGAAGGTTTATTCGGCGCGCCACGTTTGACTCGCCAAGCAATATGTGAATCCGTCACGTCGCCCTTGCCATCCGCCTTCACAGCTACCAACTCCGGTTTCATAAACCCAGTTGAAAAGACAACCAGGCCGTTCCAGTAAACCGCTGATGGGCTCGTCGAAAAACCGCTACCGTGCTTCGCCCGCCACAGTTCCTCGCCAGTCTTGGGATCGTAACTGCAGATCCACTGTGCCCCTGGTGCAACGACTTGTTCTTTGCCCGCGACCTCAATAACGATCGGTGTCGAATAAGCTTTCTTCATCTCGGTGCTGTTCGCTTGGATTTCCGGACGCTTGGTTCTCCACAGTTCTTTCCCTGTTTGGATGTCCAACGCAGCCACAAACTGCTCATCGATTCCATCGCAAACCAAGATCAAACTCTGTCCGCAAATGATCGGTGAACTGCCTGGTCCAACGCTATGATCGATCACCAGCCGCTTAGTCCAAATGGTCTTTCCGCTAGCTGCATCTAAACACCACGTCCCATAACTACCGAAGTGGCAATACACTTTCCCGTCAGCGATCACTGGTGTGGGTGAAGCGTACGAATTCAAAGCGTGGATTGGTTCAGCGTCTGCGAACTCGGCCACTTCAATATTGTGCAGCAACGATCCTGTCGCAAAGTCGACGCACAGCACTTTGAGGTTCAATTTGCTGGCAACGTCTTTAACTTCGTTGCGAACCGTCTTTTGAAGTCGCTCGTGTTCGATCGCTGTCGTAAGCCAGATTTTTCCATTCTCGACAACAGGCGACGACCAACCGCGACCCTCCAGCTCCGTGCGCCACCGCATCGCTGACTTCTGATCGAAATGATCAGGTACCACGCAAACCGCGGCTTGACCTTGACCGGTCGGCCCGCGAAATTGCGGCCACGATTCGTCCGCTACCGCTCGCGGTAAACACAGAAACGACGTCAGAGCCAACAGTGATGCGATGTTCAGATTCTTCATACTCAGTCCCTTTGATAACAACTCGAGCTCGTGAAAGCGGGCTGCGTAACCGCCTGCTCGAAAGCGCACTGCTAACCTACTCGGCAACGCGATCATCCGCAATCGCCACTTTCAGTTTGCATTGGACGTCGTCCGCTATTTGAAGTCACTAGCGCCGCAGCGCTAATTGCCTACGTCTTGAAGAGAAAAGTTGCGTGATTGTCATACCCAATGCGCACATCGCGATCACGACACTCGGTAAAACGCTCGGCAGTAACAACCAACACAATGCTGCCAGCAACAACCAATACAACCAGGGTTGCTGAGCGAGCAGTTCGACCGCGCGAACGTTTAACTTCATCATCGCAAACCATAAACAACCGCTAACAGCCAGGAAGCCCGCCAAAGGCAATAACCACTCCAGCCATCGGTTGTCGCGCTGCGGCTCAGCGAATACCAATCTCAACTCGGCATTGGGCGTCGCCGGCAACTCCGCAATAAACCAAGTTGTGCCTTCCTTCGAAGCTGCTTCCACGCCGCGATCACTCAGCAACCCTAACTTCCCGATCGTGCCACTCGCGCCGACGCTCGGTGGCGATGCCGTGATTGATTCCAAGTCAAAGTCGCTCAATTGCTCGACGTACCAGTCCCAAAACTCACCCACGGTGTCGCGCTCAATTGCTAGATCAGCAGAATTCAAGTCCGCGTTTGCTGGGATCGCTTGGTCAGGCAATAACTCCGTCACACTCGGACTCCAACTCCGAATCCAACTCGCCAGTTCTTCACCACCCATGTCCGAAACAACCGGCAGCGCCTTGAGCAGCAACCGACTCCATTGCTCAGCCAACAGCGCGTCAAATTGAACTGAATCGATTTCAGTCGCAAAAGTTCTCTCTGGTGCAACAGCTTGTTCAGATTGAAATTCAGAATTAGTTTCTGATTTAACTTCAGATTCAGATTCAGTTTCCGATTTGAAGCCCCGTAGTGTGCTGGCTGGATTGACGGCGATGGCGATCTTTCGTGTCCCGGCAGCTTCGATCACCGGTAATCGCAACGCGTACTCGCCAGCATGTGTACTCGCCGGTTCGGCAGCTTTCCACTTCAGCAACATGCGAATGTGTACCGGCAAATAACTGGGCTGCATCAAAATTCGAATTTTATCGAATGCATCACGATGCCAAACAGCACCTTCATTGCCACTCTGAACACCGATCAGCTCTGCGTCCGTTGGTATAGCGGCCGTTACGTCGAGATGATTGTTTGGATCAATCCAAAAATCGAAAACGCCGGTCGAATTTCCGCGCGAATCTTGCTCAAGCGTTCCCCATTGAAACAACATCTCTGGTGGCTTGCTGTCCAATTGGGCTGGTCGCCATGAAGTTGGCTGTTGCACTTCACCCATCTCGAAACAAACATAATCATCGCTCGCAAACGAAACGCCTGATTTGGCTAACCAATTAGCCCCCAGCCTTCGTCCGGCTCGTGACCATTGCACCGTCTGTTCATCGATCTTCTTCGGCAGAGCCAAAGTTGGTCGCATCGACCGCTGACCCATGTAAGCGATCTCGGGCACCGCCAAGCTTTGCGAAGAACCCAGCGCTGCCAAGCGAAACGTGAACGACACGCGAGCCTTGCCACCTTCGATCGAACGCGGCAACAAACACAACGTTGATCGCCCCGCAGCCCCCGCCGCAGAAATTCGAAACGGCGACCCCGTCGACTCGATCAAATCACGAATCGACGACGGAACGTCGAAGAAAACAAAATTTACCCCTTCATCGGATTCGAGCATCGCTTCGACTGTTGCTCGCCATCCCTGCTCGGAACGCGACAAAGCCATCACGTTTGCTGTCAATTTTACGGGCTTGCGTTTCTTGATCTCAATCTCAGCCGGCAAATAAGCAGCATCACGGAAGCGATTCCCGAGTTCAGCGACTCCAACCGGGGCCGTCAACGTCGAGAGCATCACCGTAGAATCTTGCACAGGTTCACTGAACGTTAAAGCACCTTCTGGATCGCTACCCGCAACATTCGACAGCGCACACTTCAACTCGCTTCCACAGTTCACTTGATACTGCGAACTTGTCACGGCCACGTCTTGCAACAAGACGCGAGGTAACGCAGTTTTCGATTTCAGCGCGTCCATCGCCAACTGAATTTGAATCGAGCGGATCTCAGCGGCATTTCTCGCCATCCGCACTAACAAGTATCGCCGGTCGTCAGCGTTACTCAATTGATACTCAGCAACTCCGCCGTTGACCGAAACCGATTGCACCACGCCTTGCTTCGGCAATTCGAACTTCGCAACTTGTTCATCAGCGGCCTGTGACCAATCAGCGCGATAGTTAAGCTGCGTTGCCGTGCTCAGCAATTGCAGCTCGCAATACTCGTCAACGATCGGACCAGCTTGGGCTGCGATGCGCTGAAGGGTTCCGTTTAAAGATCCCGTTGGAACGCGCCAAGCGTCGGTCATCGTCGGCTTGCTAGACTCCCATCCCATCTCCGATGCGCTCGATGTCAAGCGGTTCCAAAACTCGTTGCCGACCAACCGCCAGCGCGATCGACCTACGCCAGATAACGCCAGCGAGCGACTGGCTGACAAATTCTCTTGCAACGCGAAAAACGGCACCGACAACGAAGCAGCACTATCACCATTTCGCGGCACCACCAAAGCTCGGATCACCATGCGATCATCGACAGCCGCGCGATTGACTGTATAAATCCGGCGACTTCCAACGGCCGACAACTCGCTCGATACAAGTTGTACGTCTTGCCACTGCGAACCCACCGGTTCCCAAGCCGCGTCGACGATAACATGCAATTGCTTTGGCAAAACACCCGCGCCGCTAACTCTCAACTGACAATCCGCGACGACTTGACCCTCGTGAATATGCAGCCAAGTATCGGACTGAGTCTGAGTTTGATTGTTTGTTTGAAATCGTTGGGTTCGCGTCGGCCAGTTAACCCGCAACCTATCGCTCGGTCCCAACTCAGCGATCCAACTTGCCGTCGTCAATCGACGCACCGCGCCTTGCGCTTTCACTTCGACGTCCATCGCATTACCAGCCAGGACTTCCAAAGTGGACGAAGCGATGCGCGGGATAGCGACATCGATCGATGATCGTCCCGCGTTCTCCGTCGCAGTTGGAATCAATTGCAAACGCAGCCGCACACGCCCTGCTTCCGCCGGACGAAACACAATCTCATCCGCATTCTGAAGCAATCGTTGCCCAACATAAATCTCCTGGCCAGCAACCGATCCTCGCAGTAATTGCAGCTGCGACTTGAGGAACGGCAACCGCAAGGCAAAGTCCGTTGAATTGAACAGCAGATCGAACTCAACCGTAAACTCTTGCACGTAACTTGTCGTCAGACTTGTGTCGCTGCGCAACCTCAATATGTACTTTGCATTCAAGATTTGCGGCGTCTGTTCTTCTGGGTCTACGCTCTCGGAATGGTCGAGCAGATTCATCAACTTGTTAGGCACATACACGTGCTTCGCAGACAACTCGCCTTCGTCATTTAGCGGAATTAAAACTCCGTACACGGTCGGCGATTTATCTGATTTTGCGTTCAACGCTTGCGCTTCGGCAAGCGGCGTGCTACCTGCGAAAAGGATCAACCAAGTTGAAACAATCGCGCCGGAACGCACCACCGTCGAACCGCGACGCGAAGCCTGTCCGCCGCGTGAATACAGCGTAGCGGTGAGGACTCGTACCATCCGCGTTAACCCGCCGCAAACCAAACAGAGCAGCGTCAACTGCGCAAATATCACAAAGGTCGGCGGTACGACCAGAGTTGCTGCGGTGGCTGCCGTCAAGGCGATCCACCAAAGTCTCGGCCGGTCTCCCAAGACAGTAAAACTCCAACCCGCGCCGGCTAGTGAGATCGCAACGCAAAACGCACTCAGCGAACTGCGATCGATCGTTTTAACGCGCGCCGCAACCATCGTTGTCGCTGTCGAAGCCTCCCCCGTATTCACGCCAGCATTCACGCTTGCTTTTATAACTGGACTGCTCAACGCAGCCGCGTGGCTCTGTCCAGCAGCCGAGAACCTTGAATCCGCTGAAGATGGACTTGCGGAAGTTGGACTTGAGGAAGTTGCATCAAAGGAAATCGCAGATGAGACCTTTGGCAACTCTTCAAGCGACTTTTCGAGCGACTTTTCGATCGTAACCGGTTGCAGCGCTACGCGTCTCCAGCCCAGTTCATAACTCGCTTCGTCATCGAATACGATGCTTCCGCTGCCACTCGCATCGTTTTCAAGATCATCTTCCGCTCGAACCGCTGGTGACAACCAACGCCACCAACTCGACGGCAGCAATCGCTCTCGAACCGAAAGTGATGAATCTTGCAAAAGTTCATCGAACGTCAGTCGACCGGGCTGCAACCACAGCGAGTCGCGCTCTTCCAAAATTGGCAATGAACAACTTGGTCGCGGCAACTCGATAGCAGCGAACCAATGCGGTTCACTCACTAAACTTAACGACTGCACCGCTAGACTCACGCGTTCGCCTTTGGGAATCGCAATCGGCAACTTCGAGGAATCCAACGGTTGATTGACTGTGACCGAAGCTCCGTTGACTGTTATTCGGTTCACAACCCAGCCGGATGGCAAATGGATAACGAACGTCATGTTTTCTGGCGCGAAGACCTGCCATTCATTGCGATGCATAACGCGTCCGTCGTTGTACAGCCAATGTTCGGTCGAAGCCGTCCAAACCCAGGCACCGCTGTTGTCAACGCGACTCGCCGGTCGCAATTCGACCGATGAAACTAATGTCGGATCGTAACGATAAGCAGCCATTGAATTCGCATCTTCACCCAAGCTTTCCGTTAACGCACCCGCTTCGCAGCAAATGCTTCCGGGCAAAGCGACCAATCCAGCGATTGACTGCGGCAACGAATACTGTCGCGGAACAATTAGCCAGGTATCTGTTGCAACGGAAGTATTGACCAGCGGCAGGTTGGTATTGCCAGTCGATTCAATCGGCAGCAAGACTTCGCATTGCAGAGTGACGGGATCGGCAGTCGCTTCTGCCAATTGAAAATCGAACCGGGTTTCACCTCGCGCGTCAGCTTCATTTCGACTTGCCGTTACGACCGCCTTCGTCAACTCCACCTGCTCGCCATTCACCTCTTGAGTGACTTGCCAAATAGGCACCGCAGCACCCGGTGGAACACTGAGCAAACAGCTCGCAAACTCAATCGGTCCCGCGGTCGGCTCGACTTCAACTGCATGTGTGACCTGCATTTGACCATTCATTGGCCGCGCAATCGATTTCACTTTCGCTGAATAAGTACCCGTCGCACGTTGCAAAACCAGCGGCGGAAATTGGTCACCCAAGCCTCGATATAACTGCAGGCCAACCAATTGAGTCTGCCAAGGTTCAATGTCATCACCGCGAACTTGCAACCGCAGCAGCAAAGGATCAGGCTGGATGCGCAGCCTTCCCGTTTGTTCGACTGCGTACAGATCTGTTTGATCACCGTCGACAACAGTCACGATCCGCGGCGCTGCCAAATTAAATTGCTCGACATCGGTATCGCGAGGCAGATGTGCAACGATCTGCAGACTGATGGACATCTCGCTATTCAGTCGGTCCCACGAAAGAATCGCATCTTTCGCTTCGCCATCAGGCAACTGAATATTCACTGAGTGTTCCGAGGGATCGATCGTCACATCATCGATGAACCAACCTTGGCCGATTCGCAGCCGCATCTCATTGGATTGCAGCCCACGGCAATTCAGTTTCAAGTTCGTCGTGGCAGCGATCCAGTCCTGTTGAATCGTCAATCGCGTCAGCAAACTCGCTTTCCAGCGATTCGTCGGTCGATCTATTTTTGCGGTTATCGTTGGAACTGCCCCCAGCCAATCTGCGCCCCATCGGCGACCGATCGTTGTCGATTCGAGTTTCGGCTTGGCCAGTTCTGGACGTCCGACAAAGGCGACCTCTTCAACTTGGAGATCATCTTCAGCCGTAATCGTCGTGCGTCCCTCCCAAGCGAAACTGCGGGCGATTTCAATCGAAGGCAGAGCTTGGTCAAACGGGACTTTCGATTCAGTCAACGCTTCAACGCGTACGCGAACTCTGCCATTCGAAGTTAGAGCGACTGAAGCTTGGCCGTTTGAATTCGCACCGGGTATTTCAATAATGTGCTGCGCTGAATCAGCAGATTGAACTATGCGATAGTCAACCGATTTGTCGTTCGCCGTTAGGCTACGAATTTTCAAGTTAGGATCAATACTTAGGCGCAGCGGTTCATCAGTCGCAATTCGCTCCACTTCGAAGTCGGCTGATAGCGTTACCGCTTTGCTAGAAGCAACATAAGCCAGCACCGCACGACGCACGAATTGTTGGTAACTCAATGCGTCCTTGCGCTCGGTCACTGCGGTGTTCAATCGAAACTGCGACTTGCCGGACAGATGCACGAGATGCCAGCGATGATTCTCATACGCAGCCAGTATCGGCCAATTCTCCGGCAATACCGCTCGCGGGTCATCGATTGGCGACACGATGACATCAGGTGAATTGATGCTCATGTTCTCCGGAGCCGAAATCAACATCTTCGCCATCGTCGCTGGGGGTACCGACAGATCATATACAAGCTGTTTGCCTTCCACCGACGTTGGACTGGCTGAAAAGCCGAACCAATAGTTTGCGTCGCCAGCAATGTTCGTTAGCGTCGTTGAGCCGTCGGTTGCGTAACGCACGTTCGGCAGCAACGGCTTGTCCTCAGTTGGTGTTACGCCCGAATTGCGAAGCGCCACTGAAAGATCGCGCAGCGTTAGCTTGGCGTTATCGAGTTGACTGCGCACCGTCCAGCGACACTGATCCGAAGTAAGGCTGTCCGCGTTTGCCCGCACAACGTAGATGGACTCAGAGATGTGCGCGTCGATCTTCTTAGCTTGCGAACGCCGCTCCGCTTCGCGCTTCAATGCCACTTCTAAATCATCAATTTCGATCAAGTTATAATCGAGCGGCACCAGCTTTCCGACATCCTCGGCCGGGACAAAGACGCGCCACACCTCCCACTCAGCGGGTGTTTGCGCGCTCGACTCGGATAGCCCCAAGCCGAACATTGCAAAAGCAACGGCAACCAACGCGAATACAATGCGAACTGTGATGGTTTGAAAAAGACGCTTGCTGAAACCGGATGCAAGTAACATCACTTGCCCCCGTCAGCGATCACGGACGAATGAGCACGTGTGCTACTGGGCGCTGATGATAGTTTGACATTGCGCGCCAACGAGAAATGGTCGCTACGTTCTGAAAAGTTTGACGGACGAACCGTAAAGACACTTCGCCTTCGCACTCGCACTTCGATTGCGGCCTGAGTAATCAAAATCAAAAACACCAGCACCAGCGAAACGACAGCCGTCTGCCCAAGTAAGACCGCCAAGTCGGGAGCCAACATCGCTGCCGTTGCAATTCCACCCGCACCCAGCAACAGGAACGCTGGGTGACGCAGAGCGCGGAAGCTCACCAATAAAACGGAGAGAACAATCGATGCCAATCCGATAGGCAACCACAGCAGGAACCGACTAACAACCCAAATCTGAAATGACCTTCCACCGCCAAAGGAACTCAGCACATACTTGTTCACCGAAGTTGGCAACTCAGTCTGCTGCGTCGCACCCACCCAACGTTCCAAGTCGGCTTGCTTCAAGCGACTTTCACGATTCCACCAAAGGCTGCGAAACTGCCAATTCCACTCAGGTGTCATTCGCCCCGTCGCGAAACCAAAGTGTTGAATAGATGGAATCGCCAACTGCCAATAGAAGCGATCATAGAATTGAGCGCCTTCAATTTCCGGAACGTCAATTTCGAGCGGCGTAAGCCAAGCGAGCGCTTCAGCCGAAATCATCCAGACTTCAATCTGATGCACACTCTTGTCATTGGTCGGCAAGTCGATTTGGTATTGAGTTCCTTCACTGGTGAACACAGCGGTCAACTCTTGCGTGACCGGTTTGCCATCCACGATCACATGCTTCACATTTCGGCTGCCCGGGACGCGAATTGAAATGCGAGGCAGCGTCGATTCGATCTGCGCGGTGTAACGATCACGTCGCTCGTTGCCATTGATAATCGTCTGCAACCAACTGCGCCCAATACGAACTGGAAAATAAGCCAAGCTCTCCAACTTTCGAGCGCTCAGCCGCAATTCGACTTGCCCAACTTCCAGCGCTTGAGGTTCCGCGGGAACCGCTACCAAGCGAGTCTCGCGTTCGCTGCCGTTTTCTTCTGCAGTTGCTTTTTGCGTTAAGTCAGTCGACTTGATCTCAAACACTTCAACAGCGCGGTCTGCTTTCGCGGACCAAGTCTGTTCGCGCAGTCGCGTTGCTCGCGGAACAATCAACTGCACCAGAGGCACGCCGATCTCAGTCAACTGAAACTGCCCGCTAGCTTTCCATGGGACCGCAGTGCGAATGTTAACAGTCACATTACCGCGAAGCGGCGCGACACTCACGGGCTCGAAAATCCGCCACGCATTCGCTTCAGGTTTTGTGGGCTTAACAGTGGATGTTGCCGCGTTTTGTCCGTTGTCCACGGCTGCACCGGCGACACTAGGCTGGCTAGTTTGTGCGCCATCGGCTGTCGATACCGAACTTTGATCGACGCCATTGGATTCGGGCACGACCGGTGAACTTTGCAAACTGACTTCCATCGCTCGCGTGGTCGGTTCACTCTGAACGGTCTGACCAAGTTTATTGATCAATTGCAATTGAACCGGCACGCCGTTGATCATCACTTGCGGCTCTACAACCCCGAGCGAATCTTGACGAATAGCGATGCGCAGTTGGTTCAGCGGCTCGTTAGCGATCTGCAGTGCATAGTCCTGCGTTACGCGAATTAGTTCGGAACCAACATCCACTGCTGCTTGCTGCTGCAGCACAATTTGTTGCGGCAAAGGTTCGGCGGCACCGGACCAAAACGGATGTTCGCCACGACTTTGGAATCGATAAACCAAGGGCTGGTTAGCAGCGTCGCTCGACAACAGTGGCTGCCACTGGGGAACCAACGAATCGACGAGCAGGCCCTTCGTTTCAGCGGCGTTGTTTTTCAGCAACAGATTGGAAGTGCTGGTGACAATTAGAATTCCAGTTCCGTGATCAAAACTACGCTCGTTACCACTGGCTTCACTCTGTTGTAGCTCGGGCAGCTTCAATGTGAACTGATTCGCTTCCGCTGGTTCCCAAGGCCGATAAGCGATCACGCGCCAGACTTGACGCAAACTCCGTTGTTCATTGAATTCCATCAAGTCGGGATCGACATGCGAAATCACCATTGAACTATCAGGTTGCGGCATCAAACTAAGCGGTTCGCCTTGAGCGTGTGGATCGGACATCTCAACCAGTTCCGCTGACTCGATCTGCCAGTTTGCGGGCAACATAGTGACAGCGATTGGCTTGGATGTATCAAACATGCAATCCAACCAAGCGGTCATTCGCAATTTGTATCCATCGACATGTGCCAAGTAAGTTGGCCGGATAGATGCAACATTGATCGGACGGCGAAAATTCGCAGTCAATTGCAACGGTTGGCGACTAAATCGAAACAAGTATTGCTTGCGGTCGAGCAGATCGCTTTGGCGAGCCTGTTGCACTAGTTGCGTGCCCGACTGTTCTTGCCAAGTCGGTGCAAAAGACGTTGGCACTAGAAACTCAACGGTGCCCGTGTGCGAGTCAACTCCGTCGATTGTTATGGAAGGTACCTGCAGCGACTTGCCCACCGTCACTTCCTTCTCCGCTGGCGGTTGCCACTCCCAAAGCAGTCGCAGAGGTTGTATCAGCGACGGATCTAGATTTCGAATCGTCAAACTTTGCTCAGTTTGAATTTGCTGAGCCGATTGTTCGGCAGCTGGTTCATTTGATGGTGATGCATTTGACAGAGTGTAGTGTTCGTTCAGTGACGATGGGACTTGCAACCATCGCGCACCGGCTGGCAAATTCAGCACGACGTTATCCGGTGCATCGTTTCCAAACCAACTGAGCGTTAAATCGGTGCTGCACTTCCAAGCTTGATGCGGATCGTCAATTTCAAGCCGCGTCTGACTTGCCGCTTCGACAGCCGACAATCGGCTTCGCGCGTCCGAATCGCGCCAAGAGATTGTCATCTCCCCACCGCTTCCGTGAATTCGAACGATGCGTGCTTGCTCAGTCGACTCGCGGTCGATTACCTCTTCGCCGTTTCCGCTGACCACATCATCGATCGCGTTGAGCGGCAAGCGAACTTCGACGGTGGATTTCGTGAACGGCAAATTCAAACGCAACTCGCGCCGTGCGCCGCGCCGTGGGACCACTGCGCCGCCCCTTAAAGTTGCCGAATGCTCGGAACCGGCGACTCCATTCAAGTACCATTGATAACCCGACAATCCGCTGTTTACCTCGATGAGACTTTCGCCGCCGCCAGTAAACTGCGGCGCTTCGAACAGTTGGCAGGAACTGAATCGCAACGGAATCGCAGCTACACCAGAATGCGATTTGCTGAGCGTTACTTGGAATTTGCCCAAAATCTTTGCATTGTCGCCTTCAACGGAAATCTCCACTGCCGCTTCCTTGAACGCAAAATCCGGCATTCGACTTTCGGCTTGCAGGGCGCGCGTCTTCTGGATGAACGAAGCCATCGTCTCGCTCGGCACCAAGACCGGCTTGCCGTCATCGTCCAAATATAAACGCGCGGTGGTATCGATCGTTCCGTCCTTGAGAATGTCAGGAAGCGCTTTTTGCCCGTTCGCTCTCGGGGCTTCCGACATTTCGTCACCGGCATCCTGTGCGTTCGCGACGTAGGCTGACGCGAGCAGCACCGACAAAGTCAACGCGACTCGCCAGCCCGCAAGCGCGCTAACATATCGTTCGAGAAATAGACTTTTAAGGACCATCCAAGCTGGCTTTACAAGACGAGAGTCCGCTTTGGTGATTCGCATCCCCAAAAAGTCGCCTGTGCATAATGCGACGACTTGACGATTATCTATGTTACGCAACCGTCAGAGCCTTTTGTACTAGGAAGCTCCTCGGACGGCAAAACTCCCAGAAGCTACCGCCCAACCATTCGTTCAAATCGATCTATTCGTAACCCGTTACTTCCCTCGCCACCCATTTGTAGACTCCCCGCATGGTACTTTACTGCTCAACTCAACGGTTAGTTCACTTCGTTACTCCGCACCGCGGCAACATGCTGCAATATCCCGCAAAGTTGGGCTGCTGCGGGCTCACAAGGCTGCGGCTTCCACCTGACTGACGTTTTCCAAACATGTTACAAAGTGGCAGAAATATTGCTTGAGAAGCCGAATTGACCTAGCGAATTCGCGATCTTTTCGCCAAGATATTCGGTCCGCGAGGGCGTCTCCAGCCCCGAAGGCTGCACTTTCATGCGGCGAGAAAACTTTAAAATTTGATCTGAACCTACGAATTGCTCGTAGAATTGCTGAACCTGGAGTGAGTGCGATGAGCCAAAAGTTGATGGAACTGGTCGAAAAGAGTTCCTTGAAAGCTGAACCACCAAAGTTCGACATTGGTGACACAGTGGATGTTCACACGAAAATTCTGGAAGGCTCGAAGGAGCGCGTTCAGGTTTTTTCGGGCGTTGTCATCGCTCGCAGCGGCAGTGGCACGCGTTCGATGTTCGTCGTCCGACGTATCGTGGCTGGTGAAGGCGTTGAGCGAAAGTTTCCGTTGCACTCGCCTAAGATCGACAAGGTCGAAGTCAAGCGTCGTAGCGTCGTTCGTCGCGCGAAACTGTACTTCCTTCGCGAACGCAGCGGCAAAGCGACTCGACTCACCGAACGTCGCGTCTAGTCGTCAGCATGTTCGAAAAATGCAAACAATGGATCGGTCGCTGGTTCTCAATCAGCGGCCGTTTTTCGTTGGAGCACGACTCGAAACACGGCTCATTGGGACGTGCTGGCGAAAACGCCGCCGCTCATTTTCTACAACAGCTCGGCTACCGCATCGTAGCTCGCGGACACCGCCAACGACTCGGCGAGATCGACTTGATTGCGATCGACGGACAGTGGATCGTCTTTGTCGAAGTAAAGACCTGGGCCTCCAACCGCGAGGGCGATCCATCACTGGCGGTTGATAAAGGCAAACAAGAGAAACTCACACGCGCGGCGTTGATCTATTTGAAACGCCGCGGCCTACTGAACCAACCCGCTCGCTTCGACGTCGTCTCTATTGTTTGGCCTAAGACCGCCGATTCGCTAAAATCAACTCCAACAATTCGACATTTTAAAAATGCATTTGATGCGGCCGGTAAAGGTCAGATGTTTAGCTAAGGCGTTCAACCGTTGAAGATGACACCGAACACACCCGATTCTGGCTTGGGTAAACCGCCCGCAGTTGTCCTGCTCAGCGGCGGACTCGATTCCGCAACCGTGCTCGCCATTGCACAAGCAGATGGTTATGCGGTGCATGCGATCAGTTTTCGATATGGACAACGTCACCAAGTTGAACTGAAGCGTGCGACAGAGTTGGCGACGCGATCGCATCTCGCTGGGCATGTCATCATTGATATCGACCTGACGAAGTTCGGTGGTTCAGCGCTGACAAGTGATATCGCGGTTCCGAAGCATGATTCAGCGGATCAAATTGGCAATGAGATTCCGGTGACGTACGTACCTGCGCGGAACACGGTGTTTCTGTCATTGGCACTCGCGTATGCGGAGAGCATCGGTGCGTCCGACATCTTTCTAGGCGTGAATGCGCTCGACTACAGCGGCTATCCGGATTGTCGACCAGAGTACATTGCAGCTTTCGAGCAGTTGGCGAATCTAGCTACGAAAGCTGGAGTCGAAGGCACGCAGCGCATCAAGATTCACACGCCGCTGATTGACCTAAGCAAGGCTCAGATCATCGAATGGGGCTTGCGCCTAGGCGTAGATTATTCGCGCACATCCAGTTGTTACGATCCCGACGCAGCAGGCAATCCCTGTCAGCATTGCGATTCATGCTTGCTGCGCATGCGTGGGTTCGAGCAAAATGGCTTGAGCGATCCGGTGCTCGGCGGTTTGCCTAATCCTTGATGCTGTACAGTCCACTTGTTACTCCCCTTCGCCTCGGTACTAGTACTGAGGAGAACGGGAGGAACGGAGTCCGAGAGGAGCTTCGCTTCAATTGATACGGTGATAAGCGAGTGGCCAGCAGCTTGGTTGGCGTTCCAGTTTCAACTAGTTTCGTGTAGGCTTGTGGCCGAAATCCTCGGGAAAGACTCGGTTTTTTGTGCTGTAGGAAAACATGAACGCAAGTACGCTGGAAGCTCTGGATTTGGATGTCGTTTGCGAAGCGATTGCTCGCGAGTTGTCGGTAAGAGTTGGACAAGTGCAAGCAGCCGTCGAACTGCTGGACGCGGGGAACACGATTCCCTTTATCGCTCGCTACCGCAAAGAAGCTACGCAGGGCTTGGACGAATTACAGTTGCGGGCGATCGAAGATGCGATCGAAAAAGCACGCGAGCTGGCGGCTCGCAAAGTAACAGTACTGAAGACGATCGACGAGCAAGGTTTACTGACCGCTGATCTCCGCAAGAAGATCGTGGCTTGCACCGACATGGCAACGCTGGAAGCGATCTACTTGCCTTACAAACCGAAGCGCCGGACACGAGCTACGGTGGCGCGCGAACGCGGTTTGCAACCGCTGGCGGATTTGTTGCTGCAGCAAAAGAGTCTCGGCCGCGCGAAGCAAGATGTATTGAATCAGTTCGTAAACAACAAGCTCGAAGTGCCGGATATCGACACTGCGCTGCAAGGTGCATTGGATATTGTGGCAGAGCAATGGTCGGAAGACGCGGCAACAAGAACTTGGTTGGCTAAGGAAGCGAAGGCGCGTGGCCGAGTTGTTTCGCAGGTCAAACGAGGCAAGAAAGAGGAAGCCGACAAGTTTGAAATGTATGTCGATTACCAAGAGCCAGCGGCAAAGATTCCATCGCATCGTCTGTTGGCTATGTTACGCGGCGAAGCGGAAGGTGTGCTGCGGATCGAAGTGGCCGTCGAGAAAGAGCCAGCCGTCGCGCAACTCAAGCAGCAACTGGTGCCGAATCGCAATTTCGAGTTTCATCGCGAGTTGCTGGGAGCGGTCGAAGATTGCTTTGATCGGTTGCTGATGCCGGCGACTGAATCAACTGTGATGCAAGAGCTGAAAGAGAAAGCGGATGAAGAAGCGATCGCAGTGTTTGGCAAGAACCTGCGCGAACTGCTCATGGCTCCGCCGGCTGGACCGAAGGTGACGATCGGCATCGATCCCGGTTTTCGTACGGGTTGCAAGCTTGCCGTGGTCGATGGGACTGGCAAGTTTCTAACCAATGCGACGATCTATCCCACGCCGCCGCACAGTGACGTTGACGGCGCTGGAAAGACGTTGCTCAGTTTGATCACGAAGTACAAGGTCGAATTGATTGCGATCGGCAACGGAACCGCTTCCCGCGAGACGGATGCCTTCGTGGCGGAGCTGATTCGTGATCACAAGTTGAAGGTGACTAAGGTGATGGTCAGCGAATCGGGGGCTTCGATTTACTCGGCGAGTGAATTGGCGGCGCGCGAGTATCCGGACCTTGATCTAACAGTTCGCGGCGCAATCAGCATCGCGCATCGCTTGCAAGATCCGCTCGCTGAGTTGGTGAAGAGCGATCCGAAGTCGATTGGGGTCGGCCAGTATCAGCATGACGTGAATCAAAAAATGCTTCGCAAGCGATTGGATCGCGAAGTCGAGTCGTGTGTGAACAGTGTCGGAGTGGATTTGAATTTGGCGAGTGCACCGTTGCTGTCGCATGTGGCTGGAATCGGGCCGAAGTTGGCGGAAAGCATCGTTAACTATCGGGATGAAAATGGTCGTTTTGAAACGCGAGCCCAGTTGTTAAAAGTTCCGAAGCTTGGACAAAAAGCGTTCGTACAGGCGGCTGGATTTCTGCGCATTCGCGATGGCAAGCAACCGCTCGACAACTCGGCGGTGCATCCGGAAAGCTACTGCGTAGTTGAACGCATGGCCAAGCATCTGAAAGCGGATCCGAAGTCATTGGTTGGAAATGCAACGCTATCACAGAAGCTGAAGCCGGCGGACTTTGTTGATAAGCAGTTCGGATTGCCAACGGTTTCTGACATCATTCAAGAGTTGGCCAAACCAGGGCGTGATCCGCGAAGCGAGTTCAAGGTGGTGCAGTTCGCTGAGGATGTGCACACCATGGAAGATCTAAAGTCCGGTATGGTTCTCGAAGGTGTGGTTACGAACGTGACGCACTTCGGAGCTTTCATCGACATCGGCGTGCATCAGGACGCTTTGATTCATATTTCGCAGTTGTCGAATACGTTCGTGAAGGATCCAAGCGAGGTGGTTTCGGTCGGCGATATTTTGAAGGTGAAGGTTGTCGAGGTGGATGTCGGCCGGAAGCGAATCGCGGTAACGCGAAAGTTCTAAGGTTGGTTGAGTGGCACAGGTGCGAGGCGGAGTTTGAAGAAGTGCGTTTCCCCTCCCCGGCTGCTCGTTCCTCGCAGCCGACCCTCCCTGAGGGAGGGTGAATTTAGCCGGACTTCTATTCTGGTTCGGAAGCGTCGTTAAATTGAATCGAAGACGGCTGCAAGAACAACTTAACCCTCCCGCCGGGAGGGGCGAAGCCGAGGCACGAGGCTTCGGGGAGGGGCTTCGGGGAAGGGTTAGGAGCCTGGGGCGATACGGCTGCGGCTTGCTTGGGATTCGTGGCGGAAGTATCTTAGGTGGGTGCTTCGACCATTCTGGAAACCCGCCGTGTACCTCTACCGAATTGTTGCGATCGCTTTGCTGGGCATTTATGCAGTGCCTGCGGCTATCGGTCCGCATTGGCATTCGCACCATCACGGCTCGACGTTCGCTAGCGAGTCATCCGCATGCTGTTCGGACACTTGCGAAAGCGACGAAGCCAGCACTTGTCCGTTTGAAGCGAGACGCGGTGACCAGAAACCGCACGCAAGTCTATTCGGACTGAGTTGCGACCACGATGCGTGCTCGATCTGTAAATTCTATTCGCTGTCGCAGTTGCACTCAGTCGATGAAACGCTGAACTGCATCAGTCGCTGCGCCAACATTTTCTTGTTGCCTACGAGTCAAGTGGCGCAGGAAGTGATTGGCTTCTCTCAAGCGCGGGCTCCACCCTGCTGAAGCTGCTCTGCAAACCAAACAGGACGTTTGGTTACCCGATTCGAGATGCGTATGTGCTTTCGTGAGTCGACTTCGTAGAAGTTCTGTGCTCGCGGAAAACTATCTGCATCTTGCCTTAATCTTTTCAGAGTGTGGGAGATGCAACGTGAGGCATATGTATTTGCGTAGGGAAGATCGACGAAGCGGTTTTACGCTGGTCGAATTGCTGGTGACTATCGCCATTATCGGCATCTTAATTTCATTGCTTTTACCAGCAGTTCAGAAAGCGCGTGAAGCAGCGCGTCGAATCCAATGCGCGAACAACTTGAAGCAGATCGGATTGGCGATGCATATGTTCTGCAACGCTAACAACGGTCGCTTTCCGCGTTCGACGCACGCGACGTTTGATTTCGAGAAGACTTGGATCTACACACTGGCTCCGTACATGGAGAGCGTCGACAAGATTCGAATCTGTCCCGAAGATCCTCGCGGCGACGAGAAACTGGAGAATGAAGGAACCAGTTACATACTGAACGAGTACATCTGTGAGCCGGGACCGGATGAAGCGCTGCGTCTGCAGTTTCTGCAGTCGACGTCGCGCACGATTATGGTGTTCACCGCTTCGGATTTGCGTGGGACGGCGATTACCGAAGACCACACGCACTCTCGCAACTGGTTCCGCAACCCAACAAGTCAAACCTGGAGCAGGATTGTTTCAGATATCCAGCCCGATCGCTTCAGTGGTCCGCCCAAAGGTACGCCAGCCAATATGCGAGCGGTCGGTCAAGCAAATTATCTCTTCGCAGATGGACATGTGGAGTTGATTCCAGCCCAGCAGATCAAGAAGTGGGCTGATGAGCAGAAGAACTTCGCGCTGCCAAGCGGCTGTCCTGAACCCGAATAACAAACACAAGAGACTCTCCACCTGGATACTATGATGAAGCGATCAACCCTTTCCAAGTTAGCCACTCAATTTCGCAGTGCTCTCCGAGCCCGCTCTTACCCATCGCGTCGCCGAACGATGCACAGAAAGACCACTCGTACGGTCGAGCAGCTTGAGAATCGATGGTTGATGGCGGTCCTCGATACGTTCCTGACTACCGAGCACGTCGACCTGAACATTGGTTACGGAAGCGGTACGGAACCTTGGTCAATATCACCGACGACTGACGAAGGAACAGCCTACGCGGCGGATCGAGCGCTGCTTTACGTTGGCGAACAAGCTGCGACAACGCGACTGGCGAGCAACGATTTCAACTTCATCGGTGTCCCGGCGGGCGCGACTTATTATCGATTGCCAGCGACACAAGATCCCGATGTGCTGTACTTGGGTGCGGCTGGAAACGGAGTTACCGCGTCACTGTTGGATACATACAGTCCGAACACCGAATCGAAAGGTCGCATTCCGGGCAACGGGCGATGGATTCGTTCGAGCCTGATGAGTGTTGCGCATACGACTCCTGGCGGCGCAGCGGGATCGGGTGTGTTTTCGATGTGGCAAGCGGACCTGGCGACGACGAATGTGTTCGTTTCGAACTACGACGACGGAGTTGCCAATCCAGGACCTAACGGAATTGATACGACGGATGGTATCAGCAGCGATGATGCGTTTTGGGTCTTGGCCGGCGGGCATCTGCATTACAGCTTCGGCTTCAGCGAACCTGGTCGGTACGAAGTCACGTTCCGCACGTCCGCTTACTTTGGCAACGATGGCAACAACACAACTCCCAACACAGCCGATTTCCGGCAAAGCGGTGATCTGACGTTGTATTTTTCTGTGCTGGCGATCGGTCAGCTTGAGTTGAGCGCATCGAACTATTCTGTTGACGAAGCGGCTGGTACCGCTTCTATAACAGTGAATCGCGTTGGTGGTCGCGATGGACGTATCACCGTGAACTATGCAACTTCGAACGGAACCGCCACGGTACCGGATGACTACACCGCGGCGAGCGGTTCGATCACTTTCGATGATCTGGAAGTCAGCAAAGTGATCACGATTCCGTTTATTGAAGATGCGATCGATGAAGCGAATGAGACTTTAAACATAACATTGTCCGCGCCCGGTCCGACAAGTATTCAGAGTTATGTTTCAAGCGTTGATGGCGACAATGATCCGAACGGTTTGCTGGGGAGTATCACAACGGCAATCGTAACGATCGTTGATAACGATTTGCCGAATGCACCGCCGACGATTTCAGATGTTACTGACAAGTCGACGGATGAGGATGAGCCAACGACGCCGATCGCCATTACGATCGGAGACGTGAATACTGCGGCTAGCGGTTTGGTTTTGACAGCGACATCGTCCAACACGGCTTTGGTACCAAATGCGAGCCTGGCGATTTCAGGCAGCGACGCGAATCGAACATTGGTTGCCTCACCAGCGGCGAACGCTTCGGGGTCGACGATCATCACTTTAACGGTGACTGATCCTGAAGGTCTGAGCGCGACGGATACGTTTACCCTGACTGTTAATTCTGTTAACGATGCGCCAACGATCACTGACATCGGCAATCAGGGCACTAGTGAGGACACGCCGACTTTGCCGATCGCGTTTGTGATTGGTGACGTTGAGACAGCGGCGAACGACTTGCTGGTGAGTGTTACTTCGTCCGATACAAGTCTTGTCAATGCGGCTGGACTGGCGTTAAGTGGTTCGGGCGCGAACCGTTCGCTGGTCATCACACCACTTCCCAATCGTTCTGGAGTAACCACGATCACTGTCAGCGTCACGGATGGGAATGGAGCGGTAACGACGGACCAATTCGTATTGAATGTCGGTACGGTGAACGATCCACCTACGATTTCAAGCATTGCTGATCAAGAGACGCCCGAAGACACTCCCACAGCGACCATTTCATTTACTATCGGCGACGTGGAGACGGCAGCAGACAGTTTGGTGCTGAGTGTCGCGTCAACGAACTTGAGTCTCGTGCCAGTCGACGCGGTCAGTTTCGGCGGTAGCGGAGCGGATCGAACGCTAACCATTATGCCTGCCGCGAATGCCAGCGGTTCAGCGACGATTACCGTAACCGTTACGGATGGCGGTGGCGCTACGGCAAGCGAGAGTTTCGTTTTAACGGTCAGTTCGGTGAACGATGTGCCGACGATATCGGAAATCACAGATCAAGTCACCGATGAAGACACGCCGACCGCTGAGATCGCTTTCAACGTAGAAGATGTTGAAACATCAGTAGCGAACTTGGTTGTGACTGCGCAGTCGAGCGACACCACCTTGGTCCCGAACAGCAACATTGTGATCGTTCGCAACGGCTTGAATCATACGGTGCAAGTAACTCCAGCGGCGAATCGTTTTGGAACGACAACAATCACTTTGGAAGTAACCGATGAATCAGGTGCGAGCTCGACGGAGTCATTTCTGCTAACGGTGAATCCGGTTGATGAACTGATCTTGGTTCCGTTCTCACTGCCGCAAAGCATCGGTGGCCAATTGTCAGGTGTTTCCAGTTTGTCGCCGGTTGATTTCGATGGTGATGGCAAGTTGGATGTGCTGGCAGGTGCTTACGGCGCTGGCCAAGTTGCTTGGGTAAAGAACTTGGGTGGCGGGGCGTTCGGCGAACTGCAAGTGATTGATGCTGAAGCGACTGACGTCTGGTTCACTAAGGCGTCAGACATCGATGGCGACGGTGACCAGGATGTCGTCGCGGGCATGTACTCAGGCACACTCGCTTGGTATGAGAACGATGGAAGCGGGACGTTTACCAAAGTTGTGTTGGACACGGATTTAACTGGACCTTGGTTGGCCGTTGGCGACTTGAATGGCGATGGCTTCCAAGACATCTTGGCTGGTCCTGACGGCGGCTCATCAATTTATGCTTACCTACAATTGAACGATGGCAGCTTTTTCCAGCCACTAGAGATCGTGACTGGTCTGAATGGACTTGCTGGCATCATCTTGCAGGATGTTAACAACGACGGCTTGGCGGATCTCGTGATCGGCGGCGGGCTCGACAATAAGATCTACTGGCAGCTGAACGAAGGTGGCGGAGTGCTCGGTGCGCTGCAATCCGTCGATGCGGGCGAGTATGCGGTTTACTCGATCTGCAAGATTTGAATGGCGACGGATTCAAGGATATCGTTTCGCTCGAATACACATCGCAGCGAGTTGCATGGTACGCGAGCAGCGGCAATGGTTTCTTCGGAACGCGTAACGAATTGCCGGCAGTATTGACGGGTCCGTACGCGGTGACGGTCGCCGATTTTGACAACGACTTTGATTTGGATGTTGCGATCGCGACGTACAGCAGCGAGCCTGAGTTCGTGTGGTTGGTGAATCGCGGCGGAGGAGTGTTTGATGCACCGCTGGCGATTTCGTCAGCGATGGGTCAAGTGAGCATGTTAGCTTCGGCGGACTTCGACGAAGACGGCGACAACGATATTGTGCTCGGTAGTTTTTCTGGTTCGCAAATTTCGCTATTTGAAAATCAGCTAGGCGAGTTCGCGACGGTGGTTGTGCCGCCTGCTGCGGGTGATTACCTGCGAGGATTCACGATCGAGTCGACAGTCTACTTCGGCTATCCAGTAACTGTGACAGGCACTCCTGAAATCGACTTGATGATCGGCAACCGTACGGTCAGTGCATCGTATGTCAGCGGATCGGGTACTCCATCGCTGAAGTTCCAATACAAAGTCGTCGCAGAAGATCGTGATGAAGATGGCATCGCTTTGTTGTCAACTGCGATTCGCTTAGCCGGTGGCACGATCACGAACTCGATTGGCGCTCCAGCCGATTTAACTTTGCCTGCGTCGGACTTCAGCGGCGCGCTAGTCAACGGTTCCGCTCCGTTTCCAGTTTCGATCGTGCGCGTGGATGCAACGCCCACGAATTGCGATGAAGTTCATTTCTTGGTCGAGTTCAGTGAAGATGTCGAAGGCGTGGATTTGCAGGATTTCGCGTTTGCCGTGACAGGCGATTTGGTTGATGTGCAGATCGTTGAAGTGATTGGTTCGGGATCGACGTATACAGTCAAAGTTGCGACAGGCAGCGGCAGTGGTACGATTGCGCTCAGCGTTCCCGACGATGCGTCGATCAGCGACTTGGAAGGCAACTCGCTTGGTAAAGGGTTTGTCGGCGGCGAGCGTTATACGTTGCTGCGCGGTGATGCAGTCGTGGTCGATAACTTCTTCACTCAAGACCATGGTGACATCGCAGTTGGATTCGATGCGGGCGAATTTTCGCTGAACGTTCATACGGAAGCGGGTGAATTCCCATCGAATGAAGTGATGATCTATGGCGGTCCCGAAGGAATGAGTGTTCGTCCAGACGGTGACGCTTTCGATTTCTTGGGAGTGAATGCGGGGGATCCGATTTATATCTGGCCGCAGAATGGTTCGATTCCTGAGCTACCTGACTTGGGTGTCGGTGCGGAAGAGATCGCCGGTGGTTCACTGGCGGCTTATCTGAATAACGACGAGCGCGTGGAAGCAACGGGTGCTTGGGTGCAGATCCAGTTGGTCGGCATGCGCGGACCGGATGGTGGTCAGTTCGCGATGTTCCGTTCGCTAGACGAAGGGCCGCGAGTTTGGTTTGCAACAGCCGACGGAATTACTGAGGCTGACAAGCTGTGGATTTTGGAAGGTAGTCATCAGCACTTTACGTTCGCGTTTACTGAGTCGGGTGTTTACGAAGTTGACGTGATCGTTTCGGGCTTTGCAGACGTGAATGGCAATGGCGTCTTCGATGAGAATATTGACGCTTACACCGAGAGCGGCGTGAAGACGCTGGTGTTCGGTATCGATCTGCCAGAGGGGCCGACAAATTATGTGATTCCAGCGGGTATGGAAGGCCGCGCGCCGGTTGCGAGCAACGATGTTTTCAATGTTACTACCGGCGACAGTGGCAATCGCCTGTTCGGAAACGTTTTGTTCAATGATGTCGATCCGAACGGAGACCCACTGTCGGCGACTCTTAAGTCACAACCGGCTCATGGCGAGTTGACGTTCGATGCTTCGGGGGCGTTCATTTACACTCCGAACTCAACGTTCACAACTTCCGATTCGTTCGCGTACTGTGCTACCGATGGCAATGGTGGCTGCAGTGTGGCCACGGTTACGATCGAGTCTGCGATTGCACCCGAGTTCTTAGCCACGCTGACGGCGGGGCATGTTGACATCGGAATCGCGTTTGCTGACGGAGCTTTCGAGCCACATATTCACGATGAAGAGGAAGATATTGAGTACGCGCCGAACGAAGCCCTGTTAGCGGTCGAGTCGGGTGCGTTCGTGCAGCGAGTTGGTGAGTTGGCGGGACCGGAGTACGACTTTATTGGAGCTGAGGTTGGTAGTGTTTTCTATCGTTTACCACAGAACGCGAATCCGCTGTTACTGGCGCTCGGTCTGTCGACTGAAGAAATTGAAGCAGGGACTTTCAGCAACGGTGAACTCTACGTGCGATTGAAGGCGGTGAATGGTCCTGGGCACTTCTCTGCCTGGGTGGACCTCGACGATGGGCCAGCGGTCATGATGTCAACCGTTGATGGCGTGACGGTTATCGATATGGCCACGTTGTTGGAAGGTGGACACCAGCACGCGAATTTTGGATTCTCTGCGCTGGGTGATTACGCAGTTACATTTGAAGCGTGGGCGGAGTTACCTGATGGATCGATCGTGACCAGTGAAGAAGCGACGTACTACTTCGAAGTCCGCAACACAGCACCAATCGCGGAGAGCGACAGCTTTGAAGTGCTGGCGGGCAATGCGGTGATGGGCAATGTGCTGTTTAATGACTCCGATGTCGAAGGGGATGCGATCGCGTCCGCGTTGCTGGCTTCGCCGACTGCGGGCTCGGTTGAGTTGGCTGCGGATGGCAGTTTCCGATATCAAGCGAGTGCGACGTTCAGCGGCAGCGACTCGTTCACTTACACCTTAACCGACGCGCGCGGAACTGAATCGGTCGGCACAGTGACTATTACGTTAGGCGTGAAGCCGACGTTTATTGCGTTCTTGGTGAACGAGCACGTCGACATCGGTTTTGGATATGCAGATGGCGTGTGGGAGCCGCATATTCACGACGAAACTCGCGATTTAGAGTTTGAGACCGGCGAAGCTGTGTTCACCGTGGATGCGAATGCGAGCACGCCGCGGCCGGCTTCGAGTGATTTCGCTTTCATTGGAGTAGCGGCTAATGCGAACTTTTATCTCTTGAGTCAGACGGTGAACCCGCAAGCTGTTCTAGCAGGCTTGGCGACCGAAGAGATCGCTCCGGGCACCTTCCAAGACGGTGAAGTTCATATCCGATTGAAGCATGTGAATGGTCCAGGGCATTTTTCGATGTGGCGATCAACGGACGAGGGTCCCGAGGTCTTCATGTCAACGGCTGAAGGGATTACCGAGTCGTCGTTGTTAACGATGTTGGAAGCGGGACATGAGGAGATGAATTTCGGATTTACAACCGCGGGACACTATGTCGCTACCTTCGAAGCTTTCGCGATGTTGCCTGATGGGACCATGGTTTCCAGTGGCGGTGCATCCTACCACTTCAGCGTTGGGCTGGATCGACGGGACGTGAATGGTGACGGACAGATTTCGCCCATTGATGCGTTGCTGGTGATCAACCGTTTGAATCGCGACCGCATCAACGATCCGCTACCATCGGAAGGCCGATTGAACACCAATCGCGACTCGGCGATTTCACCGATCGACGCGCTGTTAGTCATCAACTTTTTAAACCAGCGAACGAGCGGAGAAGGCGAAGGGTCTGCCTCGCGCAGTGCATTCAGCTCAGCTTTGTCATCCGACTTAACATCATCAGATTCGTCGGAGGAAAGTGATGTGGGGTTGGCAACTGATTTTGCTTTGGATCAGTTGCTCAACGGCGATAACTTTGCGAACGATGGACTGCGTCGCCGACGTTGGAATAGATAGAGTTTATCGACGTTGTTCAGTTAGCAGCCTTTAACAGGTTGCTAACTGATACAAGTTGCTAACTGATCTTGGGTTTTACGAGACAGTGAAAGCCCAAGCAGATTTCGTCGTCGATGCGATCTTCAACGGCGTCTTGCAGCAGAGCGTTGATTTGCGCCATCTTGGATGGGCTGATCGCGGCGGAAACGATGTGTTGATCGCCGCTAGGGCCGAGCACGACTGTTGTGAGGACCGCGACCGTGTCGGTATGCTGCAAAGCTTGCACGACGTGTTCGCCGATCTGCTGGTCCAGGTTCTTGATCTTGCTGACGAAGCGTGCGACCTGTTGGCTAGATGCATTCTGTGCGACTTGTTGCGGTTGATCCTGGGATTCGTCGTTCATCGTCAGTCCTGAGGCGAAGCGGTTGCGGGGTTTTGTTATATTTGAGTTGCTGCTTCAGCATAGTTTATCTTGATCAGCGATGCGCAGGTCAATTGCGATTCGGGAAGGTCATGGACGGAAAATTCACTTTGCAAATTACTAAATTGTTGGTGTGGCTGGCGGTCGGCTTGGCGGGAGCTGAAGCTGCCGCGCAGGCGAAGGTAACTGCGGATGTGTTTCTGTATGCGCCGGCGGTCGTGAAGTCGGTTGACATTTGGAGTTCACGTTCTGCGGAGCGTATTGTGTGTCAAATCAACGAACTGGACGATCAGAAGATCGTGTTCATCGAAGGTGAGAAACCGCGTGAGATACCCAGCGATCGCGTGACGAAAGTGATTCCGAATTGGCGAACGCCAGCGGCTGCGGCGGCGCATCAATTGTTTGTAGACCGCAATTACCGTGCAGCGAAAGACGCGATTTCAAAAGCGGTGACGAATGATCTGCCGCGTTGGCAGCAGCGGTTGCTGGTCGCCGAGTTTGTAGACGTGTTCGCAGCGCTTGGGGAATATCGTTTAGCAGGCGGCGTCTATTTGAAATCGTTGGCACCCAACCAGCCGCCCGCGATGTTACTGTCTCAGTTGCCGATGAATTGGACGACGATCGAACCGGATCGCCCGCTTTATGAATCGGCGGTCGAGTGGTTGTCGAGCGAAGATCCGATCGCGCAGTTGTTGGGAGCGAGTTGGTTGTTGCTTGGTCCAGATCGCGATGCCGCGCGCGCTACTTTGACGAAGCTGCAAAAATCTGATCGCGAGACGATCGCAGCGCTGGCCACTGCGCAGACTTGGCGATTAACTCCACCGCTCGAAACCAGCGAGAAGGTTACTGAGTGGTTTGCTTTTCGCGATAAGTTGATCGAGCCGCTGCAGATCGGACCGACTGAGTTTATTGCAGAACGCTGTGCGCGGACTGGTATGATCGACTTGGCGATCGGACAGTGGTCGCGAGTCGCAACCTTGCATAGCGATCGTCCTCATCGCGAGGCCGCTGCACTGAACGCTGCTGCGCGCACCTTAACGCAACAAGGCCGCACCGAAGAAGCGAAGCGGTTTCAGAACTGGGCGGAGGAGTTCAAAGCTCAATGATGACTGGGCGAGCAGGAGGCTTCGCTACTGGACCGATTGCTACTGGACCAATTGTTGCAGCCAAGCGATGAGAGCGTTCAGCGGTTGCCGGCAATCGGCTAACCAAGCGTGCACGCCGGTGGTTCCGTCGTGTGCGAAAGCAATTAAGAAGCTGACCATGGCAAGATTCGCGGCTGGAAGAAACATCCAGGAAAAGAGGTTGCCGAGTTCCTTCAAGTCGGATTGATCGCGATGGGTTTCACGATAAGTGCTAATGAAGTGGTAGCCGAGAGCGATGCCAAGCAAAAAACTTGGCCACGGTAGATTCGGGAAAGGCAGTAAGTAAGCGAGTAAGCTGAGGACGAGCACGGCGGTTGGAAAGAAGTAGGGAGCGGCGGTGATCAACCAATTGCCGCGTCCTTCGTAGCGCACCTCGCCACCGGAGCCCATCGTTGCGCGAATGCTGACGATTTTGTGGCCCGTGAGAAACGCGAAGATCGCATGTGTGACTTCGTGTTCCATCGTGACTAGCCAACGTCCGACGGAAAGATGCCCAAGCCATCGGCGCCACAGGATGACGAAAGCAGCGATTCCGCAAGCGAACGGAACTAACGACCAACTGGGCGAATGCACAAGCCGAGCGAAGAGCGTTAGCGATGCCCAGACAAGTGAAGGGGTGATGGCGGCCGCTGCGATCGCCATCGGCCACTTGGTAGCGTTGACCGCTGCATCAATGCGATCTCCCCAAGTAGTAGCCGAGTTCATACGCGAACCTAGAAAAATTTGCCGCGGGATGTTGCGAAGCGTTTCAATTCTATTCGTAGATTACTCGAGATACTTGGCAATGCGCGAGCTAATCTCACAGGGCAACTAAACAGGGCAACTAAACAGTCAGCGAAGCAGTGGGCAACTAAACTTTTGCTGCCAATTGAAAAATCTCAGGTCCAGCTTCGCTTGTCAGCACCGAGCCGAACAAGGTGTGCGCGCTGGCATCGTGAATTACAACTGGAAGCAACTGGCCAGCTTGCCGCTCGTTTCCATCCCAAACTACGATGCGATCGCAATTGGTTCGACCAGTCATTTGCCGCAGCGGGCCAACTTCATTTTTACGAATCGAAGTCTTGCTCGGCCCTTCGACCAGCACCTCAACGGACTGTCCCAGGAATTTCAGATTGTCTTCTTCACAGATTTCGTTTTGTGCATTGAGCAATTCGATATTGCGACGCTGCTTCACATCCTCGGGCACGTCATCAGCGAACAACTCCGCGCCGCGCGTACCGGGACGCACTGAGTATTTGAAGATGAAGCTATTCTTGAAACGGCAGCGGCGAACGAGTTCCACTGTCTTTTGGAAATCCTCTTCGGTCTCTCCGCAGAAGCCAACGATAAAGTCGCTTGAAACGGCTGCGTTGGGAAGGATTGTGTTGATGCGATCCATCATCTCGTAATAGTCACTGACGGTGTAACCGCGTTTCATCCGCTTGAGCACTTCGTCAGAGCCGCTTTGTGCCGGCACGTGCAAGTACGTCGAACACTTAGGCAAATCGCGAACAGTCTCAAGCAGTCTTTGTGTCATGTCTTTGGGATAGTTCGTCACGAACTTGATCCGCTGGATGCCATCGACTTCGTGAATCATCTCCAGCAAATCGGCTATGCGCGTGGTGCGATCACCGTCAACATACTTGTAGCTGTTGACAGTTTGGCCGAGCAGCACAATTTCTTTGCAGCCCTGTCGAGCGAGTTCGTGGGCTTCAGCGAGAATCAACTCTGGTGAACGGCCTTGTTCTGGCCCGCGTGTCATAGGAACGATGCAGTAAGTGCAGAACTTGTCGCAACCGATTTGAATCCGCAGGTAAGCTTGAAAGGGAGTTGGCCGCATCGTTGGATCGCGCAGCGGGTCGAACGACTCGTGACTGCGGCGGATGTCATCCTGCGAACCATCGCGGCGTCCAAGGCTGACGGCCATCTGCTGCCCCTCGCCAGCGGAGACCTGCTTAAGCAGTTCTGGGATGCGATGCAATTGTCCAGGGCCAACGACAAGATCAACGAAGGGCGCCTTTTCGAAAACCAACTTCTGATCTTTTTGGGCCATGCAGCCGATCACACCGATGATCTTCTCTGGGTGCGCGAGCTTCATTTTCTTAAGGTGATACAGGTTGTTGTAAACCTTCTCTTCGGCATGTTCCCTAACGCTGCACGTGTTGAACAGAATGGTGTCCGCTTCGTGGACAGAACCGGCCAAGTCGTAACCTTGGCGGCGCAAGCTTGCGACAACCATTTCGCTGTCGAGCACATTCATCTGACATCCGACGGTCTCGATGTACAACTTTTTCAACACTGGTGGAGCGTCTTCAGCATTCAATACTGGCAAGAGTTCGGACATAGCGGACTGATGTTCGGTTCAAAGTGTTTGTTTAAGTTCGGGCATTAAAGGTCCTCATAGTGTACCGAAGTCGGGCTGTTTCGCACCCGTCAAATTTGTAACCACGCGGACAAGCAAAGCCTTCTCTTATAGGCAGTTGAGCCGTATTAGAAAAACTAATGATACCGCCAAGTTTTTGACCAACTTTGCGGTTACTAGCACCAGAATGCTGTAGCCAGCGGATTCTCGACAGCTAATAATAAGATGAACGAGCCAGCATCGAAGTCTGCACGAAATCGGTTTTGGTTGAACTGCAGCCAGAAGCACGCCCGATGTTGGATTATTATTGGTGGATTTTTGGGCATATGAGTGCCCTAATCGCGGAATTCCTGCCAAACCCAAGCACAGCAACAAATTGATGCAGCTGCCCGGTGTCCCACCCGACTATTTTCATTCCTAATTTAGTGCAATTCGACGCAGATGGCGAAAGTGTGCCGTGCGAGCAGCGAAGTTATCGCGCTAGGTCTAAGGAATGTTCGTCGAATGAACGGTCGTCAATCTCTCCTGACGATGCGACCGTTTCGCTTGGCAGAGTATCCAGCGATCCCACAAGAATCGCTCTCATTGCGTCCTCAAGATTGAATTTTCTTAGATCAATTGCGCGCAAGCTTGCGCCTGTTCGGTGAGTTTTCAATGAATAGTTACAGCCTTGACTACATCGACGACTTGTATGTGCAGTACATCCGAGACCCGGGAAGTGTTTCGCCCGGCTGGCGCAAGTACTTTGAAGAGTTCTCGTTAGCCGCGACGGCTGGAGCTACTGGCCAGTCTTCCGAAAACGGCTCGGTTGCCGTTGCGCTCGCTGACGACGATGAAATGCCCACCGCCCACGCCCGCTCGATCCGAGACGAAGCGCTGTGGCTGGCAAAGATGCAAGATCGTGTCGATCAATTGGTGCGCGAGTATCGCGTGCGCGGTCACCTGATGGCGCAGCTCGATCCACTGGGAATCCAACGCGAGCATCATCCTCCGGAGCTTGATCCGGAATCGTATGGCTTGAGCGAAGAGGATTTGGAACGCCCGTTCAGTTGCGAAAACCTGCAGTACGTCGACGGGCGAACGCTCGGTGCAATTCTGACGAAGTTACGAGCCACCTACTGCCGTAGCATTGGTGCGCAGTTCATGCACATCGATAATCGCACGATTCGCGATTGGTTGCAGCGGCGGATGGAAAGCTGCGAAAATCGTTTAGATCTGTCTCGTGAAGTTCAAGTGCGCATTTACACTCGCCTGGCGGATGCCGCGATTTTCGAAGAGTTCGTGCGCAAGAAATTTGTCGGAGCCAAGACGTTTTCGCTTGAAGGTGCGGAGAGCTTGATTCCGTTGCTGGATCTGGCGCTGGAAAAAGCTGGGCAGCACAGCGTCAGCGGCGTGGTGCTGGCGATGGCACACCGTGGCCGCTTGAATGTACTCGCAAACATCCTCGGCAAGCGTGCGCAAAGCATCTTTTGGTCGTTCGACGATCCGCGGCCCGATATGCACCGCGGAACCGGAGACGTTCGCTACCACTTGGGTTACAGCAGTGATTGGACGACATCCACCGGTGCGAAGGTTCATATTTCGCTGTGCTTCAATCCAAGCCACTTGGAATTCGTGAACACGGTCGCGCAAGGTCGTTGTCGAGCCAAGCAAGATCGCGCGAAAGATGTTCGCAATGCGGAAACGATGACGATCTTGATTCACGGCGACGCTTCGTTCGCTGGTGAAGGCGTGGTGCAGGAGACATTAAACCTCAGCCAACTGCCGGGCTACACGACGGGCGGTACGTTGCACGTTGTGATTAACAACCAAGTCGGCTTTACAACGGAAGCACACGAAGCGCGGTCATGCACTTACGCCACTGACATTGCGAAGATGTTGCAGATTCCGATCTTCCACGTGAATGGCGAAGACCCGGAAGCGGTCGCGCAGGTTGTCAACTTGGCGATGGATTTCCGCCGCGAGTTCAAGCGTGATGTTGTCATCGATATGTACGCTTATCGCCGTTGGGGCCACAACGAAGGCGACGAGCCACGATTCACGCAACCGACGATGTACAAAGTCATCGATGAACGCAAGAGCGTACGCGAAAGCTACTTGGAACGACTGCTCGAGATGGGTGGCAAGATCACGCGACAGGAAGCGGACAGTATCGCTGAAGTGCGTCAAAACAAACTAGAACGCGAATTCGAAGCGGCTCAAAAGGAAGAATACGTCTCGGATCTTCAGACGTTGGGCGGACATTGGTCGGGTTATTTTGGTGGCCCAGAGCCAACCGGCGACAATCCGGTGACTTCGCTTTCTCAGGAAACCGCCTCCAGCATTCTGAAGAAACTCTCGACCATTCCCGCTGACTTCAACTTGAATCGCAAGCTCGCGAAATTCATGAAGGATCGCGCTGAAATGGCAGAAGGCGCCAAGCCGCTCGACTGGGCGAGCGCCGAAGCGATTGCGTTCGGCAGTCTCTTGACTGAAGGCCATCCCGTGCGACTTAGCGGACAGGATTGCGAGCGCGGGACGTTCAGCCAACGCCATGCGGTGCTGCACGATACTGTGAACAATCAAGAGTATTCGCCGCTGAAGTTACTCGATCCCAACCAAGCTCGGCTCGACATCATCAACAGCCCGCTGTCAGAAGCCGGCGTGCTCGGGTTCGAATATGGTTATTCGTTGGATTGCCCCGAAGGCCTTGTGGCTTGGGAAGCGCAGTTCGGCGATTTTTGGAATGCGGCGCAGGTGATCATCGATCAGTTTGTCGCCAGCGCGGAAGACAAATGGGGTCGACTCAGTCATCTGACGTTGCTCTTGCCACACGGTTTCGAAGGACAAGGTCCGGAACACTGCAGCGCGAGACTGGAGCGGTTTCTGTTGCTGACCGCTGAAGACAACTTGCAAGTCACTCAGCCAACGACACCCGCGCAGTACTTCCATTTGCTGCGTCAGCAAGTGAAGCGACGCTGGAGTAAGCCGCTGGTCGTGCTGACTCCGAAGAGCCTCTTGCGGCATGCGGCGTGTGTTTCGCCTATGTCGGATATCACCTCAGGTAGTTTCAAGAAGATTCTGCCCGACGAGCGTTCAAACCCGACGCGAACCGATCGCGTGCTGATGTGCAGCGGTAAGATCTACTACGAACTGATCGAAAAGCGCGAGGCACTTAAGGCTAACAACGTCGCTGTCATTCGCATTGAGCAGTTCTATCCGCTGAGTTCTACCGCGGTGGTTGGGGCGCTCAGCGATTACGCGCCGGGAACCGATGTTGTCTGGATTCAGGACGAGCCGACAAACATGGGCGGTTGGCAGTTCATGAAGATGCGTTTTGGCGATGCGTTGATGGATGCGAAGTTCAAGCTGCGCTTGCTCTCGCGCGTCGAATCGGCTAGCCCATCGACCGGCTCGTTGAGCGCTCACAAGCTTGAGCAGCAGGAGTTGATCGATTCGGCGTTCGTTGGGCTGTAGTCGGATCGCGCCGCGCGATGTTGCATGCCAACTTCATTTTGCCAACTTGGACGTGCCTGCGCGCTAGTGCGCGCAGGCAATGTTCACAAACTGAGTGAATTCTTGCTGAACTCTAACTGACAATTGGACGCAAAATCGGTAACCTGTTAGGAACCCAACGCCAGTTGTCCATTTTTGCGTGGGACCTGAGCCGAAATGACGGCCAGTCTGCCGCGCAGCCCAGCTATTTCTGTCGAGCGATTTAAAGGTTGTTGCGTCCATGTTAGAGGTTAAAATCCCGTCGGTCGGTGAGTCCATTTCGGAAGTTCAAATTGCGCAGTGGCTGAAGCAAGAAGGAGCCTGGGTCGCCAAAGACGAGAACATCGTCGATTTGGAAACCGAAAAAGCCTCCGTCCAAATTCCGGCTCCAGTCGCGGGTTACATCCGCAATATCCGCAAGCAGGCTGAAGAGTTTGCGAACGTGGGCGATGTCATTTGCGACCTCGAACCGGCTGAAGCATCCGCGGATTCGAAGAGTGCACCTGCGGCTCCGAAAGTAGATGGTAAGCCTGCACCGGCGAGCGAATCGAAGGAAGCACCTCGCGTCATGCCAGCGGCTGAGCGGTTGATGGGCGACAAGAACATCAGCGCCGAACAGGTGACTGCAACTGGACCCGGCGGCCGCATTCTCAAAGAGGACGTACAGCGCGTTGTTGAGTCCGCGGATTCTAAACCAACTCCAAAACCCGCGTCCGCACCGCCATCGCAACCTAAAGCGACTCCAACGCTCGAGACCAACGTGCCTAGTACTGCGATGAGCGTTGCTGGTCGCAATGATCGTATGGAGGAAGTCAAACCGCTGAGTATGATTCGTCGAACGATTGCTAACCGGCTCGTTCAAGCTCAGCATTCGGCCGCGTTGCTGACCACTTTCAACGAAGTCGATATGGCGCCGGTGATGGAGCTGCGTAAGAAGTATCGCGATGCGTTCCAAGAGCGACACGGCGTCAAGCTTGGTTTTATGTCGTTCTTTGCTAAGGCCAGCGTCGAAGCGTTGCGACGATTTCCGACGGTCAACGCAGAAATCCGCGGTAACAACATCGTTTATCGACACTACAACGACATTGGGATCGCGATCGGTGGCGGCAAAGGGCTCGTCGTCCCCGTGCTCCGCAATGTCGAGCGCATGAGCTTTGCGGACGTTGAGCGTACGATTGGTGAATTCGCTGGACGCGCGATGGAAAACCGCTTGATGCCGGAAGACCTCGAAGGCGGCACCTTCACGATTAGCAACGGTGGCGTTTATGGATCGATGCTCAGCACTCCGATCGTTAATCCACCCCAAAGCGCCATCCTTGGACTGCACGCAATTCAAGAGCGCCCAATGGCTCGCAACGGCCAAGTGGTAATCCTGCCGATGATGTATCTTGCGTTGACATACGATCATCGCATCATCGACGGACGCGAAGCGGTGACATTCTTGAAGACAATCAAAGAGATCATCGAAGATCCAACTCGATTGTTCCTTGAAGTCTAATTGCAAAGCTGGCACAACGTAAAGCAAACGCATGACTCAACCTGATCCGCACGTCGTTTGGCATGCACACTCGGTCGACCGCGCAAGTCGGCAGCAGCGCATGGGACATCGCGGCTGCGTCGTCTGGTTCACGGGCTTGAGCGGCTCGGGGAAGAGCACTGTTGCGAACGCAGTTGATGCTCTGCTGGATCAGCGCGGCGTTCATACTTTCTTGCTTGACGGCGACAACATTCGTCATGGACTCTGCGCCGGTCCCAATCTGCTCAGCGAAGAGCATGGCGACGAATTTGCGAAACGCTTTGGCCTCGGCTTCGGTCCTTTGGATCGCGAGGAGAACATTCGCCGAATCGGTGCGGTGGCTCAGTTGCTTGTATCCGCCGGTCTCGTCACGCTGACCGCATTTGTCAGCCCTTATCGGCTTGACCGCGATCGTGTTCGCAAATGGGTCGAACGCCACGGCGAACCTGGTGACTTTATCGAAGTGTTCGTTGACGCGCCGCTGGAAGTCTGCGAAAGCCGCGATCCCAAAGGACTTTACAAGCTCGCGCGACAAGGCAAAATCCCAAACTTCACAGGCATCAGCGACCCGTACGAAGCCCCTCAGTCCCCCGAGCTGCATCTCCAAGCCGGTGAAAAATCTCCAAGTGAATTAGCGGAAATCGTTGTCGCTGAATTGGTTCGTCGCAACGTGATCTCGGCTTAGTGACCAGCGGACAGCCAACTACTCAGCTTCGGATGCCAGGTTGCATTGATTTGAAATGACTTGCGGCGCGAGCGATCCTACGATCATTCCAATAAGCGCTGCCGAAAGCCCCACAAGCTGAGGCGGATAGACTTCATCGATTCCTTCCAGAGCTGGAATTATCGCGCTGAAATCTGAAGCGAACATCACTGGTGCCCAGCAGCCGATTCCGAGTGCGATCGAGAGAATCGCGCCTTGCGTGGTCGCTCGTTTCCAATACAAACCAAACGTTAGCGGCACGAATGATCCGACCAACGTAATTTGATAAGCCGACGAAACCAGGTCGTAGATCGATGTCCCTTGACTGAGGATCGCGTAGGTTAGCACCATGGATGTGAAAGTAAAAATTGTCACGCGCATCGAAAACAACAGTTGCTTGTCATTGAGGCCTGGGTGCAAGTGACGCAGGATGTTTTCAACGAAGCTGGTTGACGGCGCAAGCAACGTAGCTGACGAACACGATTTAATCGCAGAGACTAAAGCACCGAAGAATAAAATTTGAACAACCAGCGGCATGTGATCCATGATCATCGTCGGTAAGACTTGCTGAGCGTCTTCTTTCAACAGTTCGTCAGCATGCTCCGGCATAACCAGGATCGCGGACGCAACAATGAACATCGGCACAAAAGCGAATGCGAGGTAACACAAGCCACCGATGATCGCGCCGTAACGGGCTGCGTTGACGTTTTTGGCTGACATCACGCGCTGAAACACGTCCTGCTGCGGAATCGAGCCGAGCATCATCGTTATCGCGGCCGCAATAAAGAACGACCATTCTCTTGGACTAGATGACTCTGGGAAAACGCGCCACCAATCACGCTCGGTTGCCAAGGCAAAAACCTTATCCGCGCCACCAACCAAGCCAGCCGAGTACCAAGCGATGTACGACATGCCGAGAACCAGCACAATCATCTGCACAAAGTCCGTGTAGGCCACCGCCATCATCCCACCGATCATCACGTAGATCAGAACCAACACTGTCCCGATGATCATGCCGAGGGCGGGCGAAATCATGCCGCCAGAGAGAATCGAGAAGACCAAGCCCAACGCGGTGATCTGAGCACCAACCCAACCGAGATAACTGAGGATGATGATGATCGAACACAGAATTTCAACGGGAACTCCGAACCGCTTGCGGTAAAAGTCACCGATGGTCAACAAGTGCATTTTATAAAGTCGCGTGGCGAAGAAGACTCCGACTAACACTAAACACATCGATGCACCGAAGGGATCTTCAACAACTTCGGTTAAACCTCCATTGACGAACTTCGCCGGAATTCCCATCACGGTTTCAGCACCAAACCAAGTCGCAAAACTGGTCGTGATCACCATGTACAGCGGCAAACTATGACCGGCGACCGCAAAGTCTTCCGTGTTCTTGATTCTTGATCCCGCCCAAACACCAATCCCCAAGGTACCGACCAAATACAACAGCACGAATACAAGTAGGATGACATTCATTTGGTTACGAATTGTCCTTTGTAAGGTGAAGGGATCGCAAGTTTGTCGAATTTTCAGGCCCTGATTGTAGGTAGCGACGTTGTGCGAGTCGAGCATAGAAGTTCGCTTGCCCTGTTGGCGCCGATTCAACAATCGAACCGAGACCCGAACTCGCTCCACGCCTCCTTTATCCGCCTCAAAGGGAACTTTCGAAACCACTGCGAATCGGGGAATTCGCGTCGATTCGTTAGCGGGATTCAGCCACCAAACTTGTACAGATTTTTCATTAAACGAGTAGAATGACCCGGCAGTTTTTAGAACACAATGCATCGGCAATGAGAGCGAATCGAAGCCAACTTTATGACTCAGCCGCAACTTGTACGAGCCTTGTCGTTGACTGATGCGAGTGCACTTGTGGTTGGCACAGTCATCGGTACCGGCGTTTTTCTCAAAGCTGCGCCGATGGCTCAAGCGGTCGGTTCGCCGATGTGGGTTTTGATCGCCTGGGTAGCCGCAGGCCTTCTGTCGCTGGCCGGTGCGCTCACCTACGCGGAACTGAGCGCGATGATGCCGGAGGCTGGTGGCGAGTACGTTTACTTGCGAAAGTCCTACGGCGAAACGTCTGCCTTTCTTTTCGGCTGGCAACGTTTTATTGTGGCGGGCAGTGCCTCGATCGCAAGCCTTGGGGTTGGCTTCTCGATCTTTCTGTCGACCGTTATCCCGCTCGATCGAGTTTGGATTGAACGCGATTTCTATTTGCTTGGTCAGTTGATTCACTGGCAGTTCGGTATCAAGCAGTTGATCGGAGTTGCGGTAATCGCGCTGCTAACCTGCGTGAACTGTTTCTCAGTTGCGATTGGTGGCAAAGTTCACGTCGCATTGACGCTGCTTAAGATAAGTGGCATCGCGTTCATCGTGTTTGGAATCTTCTTGTTCTCGAAAGGGACGTCGTGGGAGAACCTCGCAACGCCAGGCAGCGCGCAGTGGACCGGGCTATCGGCGTTCGGAACAGCGATGCTTGCGGCGCTCTGGGGCTACGATGGTTGGAACAACATGCCGATGGCGGCTGGCGAAGTGCGAAATCCCGGACGCAATATTCCTCGCGCTTTAATACTTGGCATGTTCGCAATCATCGCGATCTACTGCACGCTGAACCTCGCTTACTTTTACGCGTTGCCTTTCGACGAAGTAGCTTCGTCGAACTCGACCAAGTTCCGCGACGCGTTGCCCGTCGCAGCTCGCGCGTCGCAATCATTCCTTGGCGATTACGGCGGTCGCGTAGTGGCAATTGTGTTCATGGTCTCTGCACTGGGAGCACTTAACGGTTCGATTCTCTCGAACGCACGAGTGCCATTTGCGATGGCTCGCGACGGCTTGTTCTTCAAGCCGTTTGGATTGGTGCATGCGACGACGCGAGTGCCCGTTGTCTGTTTACTGATCCAAGGCGGTTGGGCTTGCGTGCTCGCACTCTCGGGCACCTTCGATCAACTAACCGATTGCTTGTTGTTCGCTTCGTGGATCTTCTATGCGCTGGTAACGTCCAGCGTATTTGTTTTGCGCTATCGATTTCCCGAGATGGATCGTCCGCATCGCACGTGGGGTTACCCCTACGTGCCGCTGGTGTTTGTCTTGGTGGCGGCATGGTTGATCGTGAACACGCTGTACACCAAACCTGTTGAATCGGTAGCCGGTCTAGTCATGATGGCTCTGGGGATTCCGCTGTACTTGTATTTCCGATCGCTGAATAAGAGATCGCGATGAAGTGAGATCGCAACCATGCGAGAGCGTTTAGAAGAACTTTTCGAGTTGCTCGATACCAGCGGTGTCATCGCGACCGAATTGGACCGGCAGCGAACCGTCGCAGTGGATCGCGAGTGGCGAGCGGTTTTTGGCAATGCATTCGACGGCCGCAAGCCGTTTCGCAAGGGAACGAAAGCCGAGTCCGAATTCCAGCAGATCGATTGTTCGCATTTCTGGATTGTGACTTTTTCAGCCAAAGTTGCTGGCACTCCGGTGCATCCCATCGGCTCCCAGTGCTTTGGAATCGAGTGCCGCGGCAAGCTGCTTCCGCTTGGTCGGTTCCATGCTATCGAGTTCTTCATCAGCCCGATCGATTTCGCTTGGACGATGGTTCACACGCACGAAGATCACGCTTCGGGCGGTCCGTATTTCGCTTGGCGGAAGTGATAGCCCGCTTTCGCTTTCTCCTACCACAATTCTGTTCATCGGCTATAACTGAGCTGCATGCATCTGACACGTCGCATCTCCATGTGACACACTCGACTTCAACCGCATACTCTCGGAACTTGTACATGACAGAATATCCAGACGACGCCGACGGCTCAGTTTTAGCGGACCTTGCCGCGCTTGGCATCGATATGACTCAGCCGATGGACATTGAATTTCCAGTGGCAGCGCCCGACGAAGAGGCAGCGATCGAAATCGCGCGCGTCTTGACCGAAGCGGGTTACGAGGCGCACGTCGAATACGACGACGGTGAGAGCGAAGACGAAGAACAAGAGGGCGACGAAGAGTTCATTCCGGGTTGGGATGTCTACGCAAACGTCCGCATGGTTCCCGATTACGACGAGATCATTCGCATTCAAGCGGACCTCAGCCGACTTGCGAATCCGCTCGGCGGCATGTCGGACGGTTGGGGAGTGATGCTCGATCCGGACGAAGAGGAAGTAGAGTCCGACGAAGAGCCAAAAGAATGAATCGAACAGCGAGTCGCTTTTGGGCTGAAGCCGCTGAATCAATGGAAGCTGACCCAAGCGTATCTGATCCGAGAGAAACTGGTAGAAGTTTCAAGCGGCTTGAAAAACGTACGCTGCCGAAGCTGATGTTGCGGTTCGAATAGTGGATATTAGTGGCACGCTCTGAGGCTTTGCGAAGGGCGTGGGGGAAGCAGGCAAACACTTGAAGCCGTTACCGAGCTTGAAGCATTTCAGCACCGCGCGATTGCATTGGTCGGATCATAACGTTCGACGCCAAGTCATCTCGCAACTTCCCACGCCCTTCGAAGACTCAGGGCGTGCCACCCAGTAACGACTAACTCTAAAATCCAAATTGGAACGACGCACTAGCTTTTTCGCGAAGCATTGCGCGGTCGATACTGTCGAAGTTGCTTTCCCCAAAAAACCCAACTGCCTGACGTACTAATAGAACAGCACGTCAGCGACCGTTGTTAAAACTGCTACCGGTTATTCCACCTGCGCAAATCGCGCGACCTTTCCGGTACTCAAACTAGAAAATCGTCACTGCCCGACTCTTTTCGCTAGGCAGAATAGCTTGCCAACGTCCGATACCTGTGCCTAGCTGAGGATCAGTTGAGCGGCCAACGTTCAATCGTTTGCGTATTGCATCGAATCAAGTTGGCGGCGCGTGTCACATGGATGTGAGTCAGTTAGAACGGCGAACAAATCGCAATTCATCCAGGCAAACGTCGACTTTGAAAGGCACGCAGTGGCTAGCAAGCGCTCATCACATCTGCGAATCCATACTGAGGAAATCAACGCAGCCGACCGCAACGAGAGCAACCGTTCTCGTGCGTTTGACATCCAGCAACTGATGGATGACTTCACCGAAGCAACCGGTTGGCAGCCGCGGACATTAACCTCGACGCCGCATGCCGCTGCGAAGTCTGACAAACGCGACGAACGTGATATTCCGCTCCGCCAGCGCGTTGAGTTGGTGAATGTCGCGATGCTGGATGGTCTGCTAGACGCTGAAGACCTGCTCGACATGCCGATGACCGGCGAAGAATCCGCTTGGCAGTTGCTGGAGTCGATCGATACGCTCATTCAACGATTGAATGAAACTGAAAAGGCACTCACGCATCAAGAAGCGAACCTAGCGACTGAAGTTGGAGTAAACGTACGCAGTGATGAAGGAAAGCAGCTTGCCGATCGCTTGCTCGAATCCCTGCAGCGAGCTTCAGAACTGACCAACAGCGATGCAGCCGCGCTGTATCTGCTCGACGACACGACCAGCGAACTGAAGATGCGCTGTTGCTTTGGAATGCCAACGACGTCGCTCACCCATCCAGCTCGCAACCTGCGTGGATCGCTCGCCGACTTGGAAGCCCTAATGGGCAACGCGGTGCTGCTGGAGAACACTCGCATTGCTCCGGAGTGGAATTGTCCGGAACCCTACGCCGCGGCGATGTGCGTTCCTATCGGTTCGCCAACAATGCCTCACGGCACGCTGTGGCTGTTCAGCGAACACATTCGCGACTTCGAAGACTCCGACATTGATGCCGCTAAAGCCGCGACAGATAAGATTCTCAGCGACATCGAGCGCAGCGTACTGGCTGAAGAAGTTCTCAAGACCCGTCGACTGAATCGACAGTATGAAGACGCCAGCCTCATTCAAGCTTCGCGATTGCCGGACCAACAGACGCTGCACGAAGATTACGAGCTGTCTGGTTGGACTTACCAAGGCCAAGCGCTCGGTGGCAATTTCCACACATGGAATATCAATCGACTCGGCCAGATCAACGCCGCCATGGGTGACGCTGCCACCAGCGGTACCGCCGGTTCATTGGTCGCAACGAGCGTGCAGACGATCGTCGAGACCTGCTGGAATTCGAATCACAAGCCCTCGCAAGTGATACGCAAAGCGAACGAAATTTTGTGGAGCGCTCAAGACGGTGACTGGCGCAGTTCGCTGTGTTACTTGCAGATTCACCCCGAGTCGGGTTCAACGCAGTTGTCGATTGCAGGAGACATTTGTGCTTATGTCATCGGCACCCGCGGCTACCGCATGATCGCTGGCAACACCACCATGCTCTCGATGCAACCCGATACCAGCTATCGCAACGAACAACTGTATCTCGAAGGAGGCGATTTGCTGATGATCGCTTCAGCCGATGTGCTGGCGGGTGCCGCTCGTGGTGGTTTCTCGCAGGATATGCTGTTCAAAACCATTCGCGAGATGCACGACGATCCGACGAGCGAGATTGTCGATCACTTAGCGCGAATGCTTCCGATGCTCAGCCCAGATCAGATCCATAACTTCGATCGTAGTCTGATGTTAATTCGCCGCAGATTTTAAGGTGCAGACGAAGGCGCTATCACTTGGATGAAGAGCCGAATCGGCGGTGACCGCAAACTCAATCGATGTTCGCTTCCGATTCACCTGTGTCAGCGCCAGCGGTGGAGTCCCCTCCCAACTGGCGCCGCTGCTCGTTCAACCAGTCATGAAATGTTCCAGCCGCAATTTGCTCACGAGCTGCAGACATCAGCCGTTGATAAAAAACAAGATTGTGGTGCGTGAGCAAAATGGGCCCTAGCATCTCCTTAGCGATGAACAGATGCCGCAGGTAGGCGCGACTGTGACGACAAGCAAGGCATGGGCACGTTTCATCGACAGGGCGAGGGTCGTCTGTATGAACAGCGTTGCGCAACCTCAAAGTTCCATGCCACGTAAACGCAAGCGCATTGCGACCGTTACGCGTGGGCATAACGCAGTCGAACATATCGATGCCGCGAGCAATACCCTCCAGCAAATCGATCGGCCGCCCCACACCCATCAAGTAACGCGGTTTGTGAACCGGTAAATGCGGTGTCGTTTCTCCGATCACGCGATACATCTCTGAAGGTTCCTCACCGACGCTCAATCCGCCGACTGCGAAGCCATCGAAGGGCATCTGCGCTAGGCTGGTAGCACTTGTGCGTCGCAGTTCGCTGTCTAAGCCGCCTTGCACGATGGCAAACTTAGCTTGATGCTCCAGCGTAGCGGCTGCTAAGCAGCGTTCCGCCCAACGAGTCGAGCGTTGCATCGCCTCTTCAACCAAGGATCGCTCAGCCGGCAGCGCAACGACGTGGTCGAGCACCATCGCGATATCACTTCCCAGCCGCTCTTGAATAGCGATCGATTCTTCAGGCGTCAGTTCGAGGAGACTACCGTCGACATGCGATCGAAACTTCGCGCCGTGTTCGGTGATCTTGGTTAAACCCGCGAGGCTGAAAATCTGAAAGCCGCCACTGTCGGTGAGAATCGGGGCGGGCCATCCCATGAATTTGTGCAGCCCGCCAAGCCGCTGAACGCGCTCGCTGCCCGGTCGTAATGCTAGGTGATAGGTATTGCCTAGAATGATCTGCGCACCGGTCGATTGCACTTGATCAATCGTTAAACCCTTGACCGTTCCTTGCGTACCAACTGGCATGAAGACCGGGGTATCGATGTGCCCTCGGGTTGTTTCAATGCGCCCCAACCGAGCGTTCGAATGCGGATCGGTCGCAATTAAAGTGAATCCGAAACCGCTGGCCATGAAAGACTCTCAGTTGCCGCCGACACGGTCATTTTTGTGACGCCAGTCCGCTACATCGTGAATGAAAAAAGGCCCACCGAGCGTTCGCGCGATGAGCCTTAAACGAATCAACTTTGCGAAATCAATCGCCCCGCAACTTGAGACTCATCAGTTCCAGTTTCTCGCGAACTTCATTCAAACTGGTCACCCCGAAGTTCTTGCACTCCAGCAGATCGTCACCGGTTTTGCGAATCAGTTCAGAGATCGTGTTGATACCGAGTCGCACCATACACTTGCGAGCACGAACCGACAAATTCAGTTCAGAGATCGGACGCTCCAAAACAGCTTGTTGATCAGGCGACATGCCGGACAAATCCAGCGGTGGATCAGGTTCACGCTGTTGATCTGAGAACTGCCCCAGGGACAAACCCTTCGAGGACAGCATCTCACGAATTTCGACGAGACTGGTCTCACCAAAATTCTTGCTAGACAATAATTGTTGCTCGGTAGTACGCGTCAAATCCCCAATCGTGTAGATGCCCATCTTCTGAAGGCAGTTACGACTGCGTACCGACAGTTCAAAGTCGTTGACAGACACGCTCAACATTTGGCTGATGCGTTCCGACTGTCGAGCCGAATCTTCATCGTAATAAACGCTGCCCGAAGCGGAAGCATCCTTCAAGTACAACTTAGCGCGCGGATGATCAGGGAAGACATCCAGCACTCGCTTGTAACAAGCTTGAGCCTTGCCAAAATCGTTGCGATCTTCGTAGAGAATCCCGAGGTTGATCAGAGTGCCGATGTGCGCGGGGAAACAGGACGCTGCGCGTTCATACAAACGCAGCGCTTCGACATCGTTGCCCTTGCGATCATGCTCGAGCGCTAACCCGAACAACGCGCCGGGATGACGATCGTCATGTTGCAAAGCGCGATTGTAAAGCCGCAATACTTCGTCGAAGTTCGCATCGCGCGCGGCAACGGTTGACCCGCGTTGGTAATTGTATTCAGCAGTTTGTTCGTAAGGGCCAAAAATGTTGTCAAGGATGTCCATTGCATCCTGCAAACGACCCATGTAACGCAACACTTCTGCCGTTGAAACTTGGCAATGATCAGCGTCATAACCAGCGGTGCGCGCGGATGCGAAGTGCTGGATCGCTTCTTCATATAGTTCAAGTTGGAAGCAAGCTTTTCCAAGATAGAAAAGCGCTAGCGCTCCACCATCAGCATGGGTAAGCGTTTTCTTTGCGTCTTCAAAACGCCCCAATAAATATTGGCTTACACCCAACCGCACCGACTGCGCCGGACTGCGATCTTGATTCTGTTGCAATTCGCCTACCGCATCGCGAAGCACACCCAGTTGGCTGTAATCATCGGAGATGGTCTTGCAAAGTTGATTGATTTCGCTGGGACCAAAGGAATGGTTCGAGACAACCATGTCACGCACGTCAAAAACCGCCGCTTCCGTCATCCTGAAATGACTCCCTAGGAATTGTTGCCGTAAGCAAAGGTCCAACGAGCAAAAGGCTCTGAGAGCCAGCGGCGGGAGTCGAACCCGCAACCCCCGCATTACGAATGCGGTGCTCTGCCAATTGAAGCTACGCTGGCGACCTAAGCTAAAGCCTGTAGGCCACTTATAGAATCCCGAAATGTAACCTCCAGCGCCAGCAATCGTCAAGGGGATAAGTCGCCATTCGAACCCGGCAATTAGAAACAGTTCCGGCGAGCGGCCTAACGCGAGCCTCCACCATATTCATCAGTCAAGGAACCTACACCTAAATCCGCCGCCGACTCCGCTACGCTCCGTTACTTTTCGCTCCAAACTCCGTTCCTTTTCGCTCCAAAAACCCTGGAAAAACAAGCATTTTTTAACTTTGAAAATAATTCTTCGGTAAGCCGCTAAATATGTCCCGCCCTTGTTGAAACTTGCACAACGATGCTTAGACTAGGCGTCACAACCCATGCCTTAAGATATACGGGTTGAGCAAATGAGGAAAATTAAGTGAAAAATGATCCAGGGGCCTACCCTGGCGTTTTTACGCAGTTAGACTCTAGGCACAATGAGGATTTAGGCCAAATGGGTTAAGTTTAACGCTTGCAAAGACTTTGAAATTTGCTAGCTTATCTTGACAAAATTAAGCCTAATTCACGTTGGGTAAACCGAACATTTTGAATTGTCTCCTTTCACAACGTGTGGAAGGTTTGTCCCGGGCTGGCCCTGATCGGCCATTGGTTCCTCTGGAGGAGATCCTCATGAAGTTTCGCCCGTTTTTTGCTTTGATGGGGCTAGCCGCGTTTTTGAATTCGGCAAGCTTCGTTCAAGCTGACGGCTGTGGCTGCAGCAGTGGCTGTGGTTCCGCAGTTTCTAGTGATTGTGGTGGTGGTTGTGGCGGCGCTGTTAGCAGCGACGCAGGTTGTGGTTGTGGCACTTCCTACATGACCAAAACCGTTATGGTTCCTTCGTATGTTACTGAGACCCAAATGGTCAACGTAACAACGATGCAACAAGAGACTCGTCAACGTACTTACACGGTGATGAAGTCGGTTCCACGTACTGAGACTCGCACTCGTACTGTAACCAAGTCGGTTCCACGTCAAGTCACCAAGACTCAGACGTACACAGAAAACGTTCCTACGACTCAATCGCAGTCGTACACCGTTTCTGTTCCTGTAACCACTCAGCAAGAACAGGCCTACACGGTCAACGTTCAGAAGATGGAAAGCCAGGAAGTTCCTTACACTGTTTCGGTACCTGTGACCCAAACTCGTGAAGTTCCTTACACAGTGAACGTTCCGTACACAGAAACTCGCCAACGCACTTACACTGTCAACGTTCCATACACCGAAATGGTTGACCAGTCGTATACCGTTAGCGTTCCTTACACCGAGAACATCGAACAAGCTTACACTGTTCAAGTTCCTTACACTGAAACCGTTGACCAAAGCTACACAGTAAGCGTCCCTTACACCGAAGCTGTTGTTCAAAATTACACAGTGAATGTACCTTACACCGAAACGATGACCGGTTCTCGTACCGTTTGCCAACGTGTACCAGTTACCCAATATCGTACCGTCTGCAAAGACATGGGCTCCTATCAAACTCAACAGATGGAAGTTCCTGTTAGCAGTGGTTGTGGCGTAAGCAGCGGTTGCGGAAGCTGCGGCGGATGCAACACCGGTTGCGGAAGCTGTGGCGGTTGTGCTCCTCAGACAACTACCGTCTGCAAGCAAGTTTGGGTTCCAAACATGGTTCAGGAACAAGTTCCTTACACCACTTACACAACTCAACAAGTTGAACAACCGTACACATACAACGTTACCAAGTGCCGTCAAGAGACTCGCTCGAACACGGTCAACGTAACCAAGTATCGTACTGAAACTCAAGTTCGCCAAGTTGCTGTTCAAAAGTGCCGTACAGAAACTCGTACACGTACGATTCCTGTAACCAAGACTCGTCAAGAAACGCAAGTTCGCCAAGTTGCTGTTCAAAAGTGCCGTCAAGAACAACGCACTCAAGATTACACAGTAACTCTCTGCCGTCAGGAAACACGCACTCGCACCGAGTCGTACGTTACCTACACGACCGAACAACGAACTCGCACAGTTCAAGTTTGTCGCACTGTTGCTGAAACACGCACTCGCATGGTTCCTGTAACAACCTACTCAACTGAAACTCGCGAACGTCAAGTCACCGTCATGGTCCCAACGACCAAGACACGCGATTACGTTGTAACTGAGTACGACACCGTCAACGAAGAACAACCTTACACGGTTACCGTTGTTGACCAAGTTCCAGAAACCATGACTCAAGATTACACAGTTTGCGTTCCTGTAACGACCCAAAAGGAAGTTCAAGTTCAAAAATGTGTAATGGTTCCACAAACTGTTACCGTGCCTGTAAGCAGCGGTTGCGGTGGTGCAGTTAGCGCTTGCGGCGGAAGCTGCGGAGCAACTGTAAGCACTGGTTGCGGCGGATGCGGCGCTCCAGTTAGCAGCGGTTGTGGTTGCAACTAATTGACTGTCGACTTCTGTTCTGATTCAGAATCGAAGTTGTAGAAACACAAGAAGGCCGGTGTCGAAAGACGCCGGCCTTTTTCGTTTAACCGTTCCCTCGCAGATTCCAGCCTACTCCCTGCAAACCAAACACCGCTCCCTAACGCCCAGTTTGTGAGTCGAGCTTCCCCGAAACCGTCTCAAACATCGACTGCGTCGCAGTCGCTGCAATAGGGCTGGACCAACTCGCCTGCGGCTCCCTGCTAGCGCCCCGCGCCTTCGCTCCTTGCGGAAATAGAAAGTCGCGCAACCGCAAAGTCGGAAACTCGATCGCTTGACTAAACAACCAGCCCATGACGAGCGAGCCGATCAAGTAGTTCAAGAAATAGAAGCCAAAATTATCGAGCCCGGTTACTCGCGCTAAGAATGTAAAGCCCCATTCGCCTACAGGCAGATGCCACAGGTAAATCGAGTAACTTGCAGCGCCCAAGCTCGCAAGAATTTTCATCGCTATGTGATCTGACTGCGGCATGCGTAAAGCTGCAATCAAAATCGCACCGCTTCCGACATACAGCGGAATGACGCCCAGTACCGGAATCCAATGGTCACGCTCAAGCGTGAAGCAGAACATCGGAGCGATCAACACTACGCCCAGTAAAAGAAGCGCACCGGTTGGTACTTTACAAAGACGATCTTGCAGACCACGGTAATGACTCAAATAGGAAAGCAGGACACCGAAAAACAGCGAGTCGATACGCAAATGAGTTGCTGCCACATAGCTTTGATGCGAGTACTCGCGATTGAAATACACCGTAAGCAGTCGCGCCGCCAAGCAAACTGTCGCTACCATCACAAACGCCAATGGAATCCAATCGAAGTTGCGTACGCGCGCTGCGAGCGTAACTGCGAACAGCCCCGCAATGCCGAGATAGAAATGCTCCTCCACCGCCAACGACCACGTATGCGGCCAAATACCTGCCAGATAATTCTGCAAGAAACATAACTCACCCAGCAAAGCGGTTCGGGTCGGCGGCGTGCCCTGAATATTTTGGATCGTTAGCGTAAACGTAAGCATGCACCAAAACGCGGGATAGATCTTAAAGCCGCGTCGAACTAGGAATCGCGAGATGTCAACAGATCCAGTTCGAGCGTGCTCTTTGAACAGCAGCGATGAAACTAAGAACCCGCTAAGCACAAAGAACAGGTCAACTCCGACCCAGCCACCGCGTTTCCATGTTTCCAAAATCGGCGACGCGTTCGCTGGCAAGTGAAGGTGTCGCCCCAGCACTAAGAAAACAGCCACGAACCGCAACAAGTCCAGTCCAAGGTTTCGCATCGCTCGCTATGTCCTCGAACTCTAAGGCGACTGTTAACCTGCCAAACGCTTGTTCTTTCCAGTGACTGGTTGCGCACTGGAAATCGACAGAATCTGCGGTTCAATCTCAGCCATCGCACCGATTCGCCAAGGTTTGCTGTGAATTCCATCCCAACGATGCTCAGCGATCGCTTCCAGCACGCGGGCCGCCGCGTCGACAGCTTGAAATCCATCTTCACCACTGACCGACGGTGCAACTCCAGAACGGATACTCAACGCAAAATCGTTTTGCTCGTCGAGAATCGCATTGCGTGAAGGAGCTGAAATGGTCTCGACCTGAAGCAAACCGCCATAGATTGATTCCTTCGCCGAGACTCGGTCGGCAGCGCTCATCTGGTCGAGCGATACTTCGCGATTGAGAACCTGCTCAGTCGCTTTAACAACGGTCACTTCGGAGGCAGAAAAGTCGATATTCGCATAGCTTTCCGCTGCAAAAACCTGCATGCGTCTCGTTGCCTGAGTCGCCAACCGTGAAACGCGCAACGACGCAATGCACCCGCTCGCAAATTCGATACGCGCCTCAGCCAGATCTTCGTGACCGCCAACCACCGCAATTCCGCTCGCCGAAATATGCGTAATTTCAGATCGCACCAACGACAGCACTAAATCCAAATCGTGAATCATCAGATCCATCACGACGCCGATGTCTGTACTGCGGCCACTGTACGGACCAACACGCTGACCTTCGATATATTTTGGTTGACGCAAGTGCGGAATCGCCGCTGTCCAAACTGGATTGAATCGCTCAACGTGTCCGGTTTGCAGTACGCGGTTGTGATGCTTCGCAATCTGCACCAACCGCCCCGCTTGCTCTGGATTGGTCGCGAGAGGCTTTTCGACTAAGACATGCACACCAGCTCGCAGCAACGCACTCGCAACTTCGTAATGCAACATGGTCGGCGCAGCAACAATTGCGGCATCGATCTTGCCTAGCAACTGGGTGTAATCCGAGTAAGTTGGCAAGCCGAGTTGTTCGGAGACTAATTGCAGCGCGGTCGGACTGGGATCAGCGACACCAACGACATCGAACTGCTCACTCGACTTCGCAAGTTTCGCATGAATTCGACCGAGATGACCCGCGCCGATAATCGCCAAACGCAACGCACTCATGCTGCTTTCCTTCGATCACGACCGCGGCCGTGTCGTCCCAATTGAGAGTCGCCGATGAAATCGAACAAGACCTGAACTTCAGGTAGCATTGGTTTGCCACCGCTAAGAATCTCGAAGGCATGCTCCATGCCAACGCGCGAACGATAGAGCAATCGATAAGCTTCCATGAGCATCTTGATCGCTTCGTTGGAAAAATTCTTACGCTTGAGCGCAACAACATTCACTGTTCGCGGACGCGCGGGAAAACCCTCGACCAGCATATAAGGCGGGACGTCATGTAGCACCCGACTCAATCCGCTCACAAAGCTGTAGCAACCGATCGATGCAAAGTGATGTACAGCAGCTCCGCCACTCAGCGTTGCATCGTTCGCAACATGAACATGGCCACCCAGCATCACGTTATTCGCCATGATCACTCGGTCGCCGACTTTGCAGTCGTGCGCCACGTGGCTGCAGGTCATCAAGTAACAATTGTTGCCAACTGAAGTGATGCCGTCTTCTTTTTCGGTAGCGCGATTCACGGTAACGGATTCGCGAAGTACGTTGCCATCGCCGATGATAACCTGCGTTGGCGAGCCTTTGTAACTTAGATCCTGCGGCTCAGCTCCAACAACAACTCCTGGAAACAGATGGTTGTTGCGGCCAATGACGCAGTGCCCCATGAGTGTCACGTTGTTTTCAAGTCGCGTTCCAGAGCCGATACGTACGTTCGGTCCGATAACGCAATGATGCCCAACGCGCACGTCATCATCAAGTTCTGCTCGCGGATCAACCACCGCTGTGTGTGCGATCATTGTGGACATCTTGAATCAGCTTTCCAAGCAATTGATGTAAAACAATCTCAAGCCGCTCTCTTTTCGCGGTGCTCACCACCTGCGGCTGAATAGTATTCTTTGCGGAGTTGCTCCGCTAACCGCCCGTTCATTTGGTGACCGCTGCGATACGCGACCACCTTTCCTATCAAATCAATCCCTGCCAACGCTAGATCACCTAACAAATCTAATGCCTTGTGCCGCGCGCATTCATCGCTGAATCGCAGTGTATTGTCGATCGGACCGTCGCCATCAAAAACTAACAAGTCGCGCGTCGTAACATGTCGCGCTAAACCGCGCTCCTGTAACTGCTCGGCTTCTTTCAGGCTAATGAAAGTTCGCGCGGGGGCCAGGCGATGATAGAACGCATCTTCGGTGACTTGAGTCGCATAAGTGGCTGTCCCGATTGGATTCGCAGGACCGTAATCCAGTCGATATTCGATTTCCAAGCAGTCGCTCTCGCTCGGTTCAACAGTGATCCACTGATTGCCCTCGCCGACGCGCATCTTCTTATTGATTCGCAAAGTTGAACGGCGATTGCGCAGCGGTGTTCGACCAGCGTCGTCGAGCGCCAACGCGAATGCTAAACTACTGCCATCCAAACCAGGCATTTCAGCGCCTGTACAGTGAACTTCGACGTTATCGATCTGCATCCCAAACAGCGCCGCCATCACATGCTCAACCATGTCGACCATCGCTTCGCCATTGGCCAAGCGAGTGCGGAGTTGCATATCGACACGGTTATCTGCAGTCGCTTCGACACTGGGTCGATTCGGTAGATCGGTACGAACGAATCGCACTCCGGTTTCTGCCGGCGCAGGCAAGAACGTCAACGTAATCGGTTGGCCACTCCAGTAGCCGCGACCGCTCACGTGACATGGATGCGATATTGTGTGCTGAAATCTTCCCGCTCGCATGACTTCCCTGTCTGAGAGCAATTCAACGAGCGTTCAAGTTAAACAATCTGGCTTGAACGCTCATGATCGCAACAAAAAATGAGACCGACGGAACTACTTCTTAACTGGAGCCGCGGCGTTAGTGCGATTGGCTGTACCTGCTGCACCAGCGCGTTGGTTCAAACCTTGCAGCACCCAATCCGTGATGTCCGCGTTCGGTTGAAAATAGAGGACTTCCTGTGCCATAACCATCTGAACGGTTTCAGGCTTCTTCGGGTCCATCGTTTCGCGGTTGATGCGCATTACCAACGTGGCACCAGTGTTCTCGCAGTAGTACTTCACCAACGAGTTCAAGTCGTTATAGACTTTGAAGATTACGCCCGCGCGAGCTTCGTCGAACTCCTTGCGTTTCTTGACCAATTCGAGGCGGAAGTTGGTGTCCGCTTCAGCGATCGACTTCTCTTGGCGTTCGTAGTCGGGAGTGCCTTCAGTGAACTGCTGACGAAGAGCTTCCATCTGCTTGATGATTTGATCGCGCTTCGCAGCAAACTCTTCATCGGCCTTCTTCATATCGGTTTCGATACGTTCGATTTCTGATTTCATCGTTGGATGATTTTTCAGAATGAATCCAACGTCCACCAGCGCAATCGATGGTCGAGCCGGTGCGGCTCCGCCTTGCTGCGCCGCAGCAGCTCCGCCTTGCTGCGCTACTGCCATCGAAGCAGTTAGCATGTTACCGACGACTAACGCAGTCACTAGACTTAAAATTCGCACGTTCAGCACTCCTTGCCATTGTTTTTGCGTGGGTTGATCCTCTTTGTCGATCGTTGCTAGCATCAAGCAAGCAGTGTGAATCGCTGAGGTACCTTTCGACTCCCGTGGCTCGATCCGTTGAGCCATGTTGCAGCCAGTCGCCCCTCTACAGAGCGTCCAACCGGCGGGTATTGTGAACACAAACCTTCGTCAGGTAAATAGCGAAAATTGCGATTCTATTTTTGTTGTAATTTGTACGCCCGAACCGCATTTTCGGCCCAAAAACCAGCCTTTTCTGAGCCACTAAACTCTGCAGTCAATTCTTCTACCGCAGCTACCCACCGCGCATAATCGCTTCGCAACAAGATTACCGGCCAGTCACTGCCGTACATCAATCGCTTCGCACCGAACGCTTCGACAGCAACATTCCAATAGGGTCGCAACCCATCCACCGACCATTCCGAATCGCGCACCTCAGTCACAATGCCAGAGAATTTGCATCCAATCACATGCTCACGCTTCGCCAACTCTCGCAGGTTCCGCTCCCAATCAACGTCATAGCGACTGCTATCAATCGCAGGCTTGGCAATATGGTTCAGAACAAAGAGTTGCTCCGGATGCGCATCAACAAACTGAATCGTCGCTGGAAACTGCCAAGGATAAATCAAAATGTCGTAGATCAAGTTGAATTGCTTCAGCCGACGGATGCCCGCATTGAATGCCGCTCCCATCAAGAATTCGGGATCCGGCTCGTCTTGGACCACATGCCGAACGCCTTTCAGCCACGGTGACATCGCGAATCGCTCCAGATCGGTTACCACTGCACTGCTCGCCAAAGGCACCCAACCCACGACGCCCATAACAAGGTCTTCGGTTTCAGCGAACTTGATCAATCGTTCTGTCTCCAGCAACGACTGACTCGCTTGCACTGATAGCACGCCATCAATGCCGCTCTCCTGGCAAATCGGTTGCAATTCTCGCGGACCAAAATCACGCTTGAGCACCGCCATGGAGTCGTTGATCCATGCATACTCGCTCGGGTCGTATTTCCAAAAATGATGGTGGCAATCAATCCGCATAACAATTCTCGCTGTTGTTCAATCCTTGGTACCTGAGCGAACTCGAGGCTCGCAAGCTGACATCCTCGGCTCTCAATCCAAAGTAGCCGCATTCTAACAAAGTACACTGGTCAAGAAGCGGAATCGGCAGAACTGACGAAGGCACCGCAGGCTCACCTCGAACAAGAGTTTGACGCGAATCAGGCATCACGCCAAGCGGAACTTGAACGACTGCGAAAGTTGCTCGAGCAGTCTGAGGAATGGATCAAAACGCGACAAACAAAACGAGCTGAGATCGTTAAGAGAAAAGCTGCGGAACTTTTGCAAGCGTTTTAAGCAACAGGTTCGAAATCTGCGGCGCCATTCGTTAACGGATGCGCGAGACACGTTGAGCTTGAATGTGAGCGGCGTGCAATTTAGGCAAGTATCCGCGCAGACCGGTGATGCCAACGGCTTGATTTCGATAGCGATCCAAGTTCAGGCCCGCGATCGGTGAAACGTAAGCAACAATGTCGCCCGTGTCGTTTGTGATCGCATGAGTCGGTTGATCGGGACTGGCAGAATGGACAGGGACAAGCCAACCAGTTGCATCGAAGTGCGATGCTCCCGGTGCAGGTTGTGACGTTGCGTCCGCAATCGCTGGAGTGGCCACGTAGCTTGCCGATTGAACTGCCGGCTGTCCCGACAACTGCGCACTGGAAAACTGCTGGCTGGCAAGCTGCTGACTGCGAGCCGCGAGGTTCTGGAAGGCTTCGATTCTTTCAAGCAGCAACCTCGCCTGACCGCGATCGATGGCTGTTGCGCCGTGTTCGATAAAGTACTTTGCGCGTTCCGCCAGCGGTGCAAGCTGCCAGGGGCCAGTTGACATCGCCACCATATTGTTGAGAGCTACCTGGAGTTCCGCGACATCCTGCGCGCTCGTCACCACGCTCGATGCACTCGTCCCCGCCGCGTTACGACTAGCTTGACTCGCATTGCTAGCTTCATCAGTTTTCGATTCCGACAAGCCATACCAATTCACGGCGGCCGAGGGATTGCCCGAAGTACCGATACCAGCCGATTCACTGGACCGTGCTGGGTTTTCATACTCAGCCGAAGTCGCGCCATCGTACCGTTCTGTGTCGTACTGTTCCCTGTCATGCCGTCCAGTGCGGTCAAGTTTCGAATGCGGTCGTTCGCCGCCAGCTGGCAACACGCCGGACACGCCAGCGACGGCGCGATCGAACTGATCTACAAATTTTTCAAGCGGTTTTGATTGATTCGAAAAAGTGTTAGATGCCAATCGAGCTTCTCGCAAGCTGCGAGGGTCGCGCCACTCGCGGCTTTTCTGGATCGAGCTCGTCAACTCTTCCGGAGTGGGCGTTACACTCGCTTCGCCAGCCATCGAAAGGCTGAACGGGTCGTGGTCCAGCGGGTCGTGCTTCACAGTTTTGCGTTGATTGGTCGCAGCAGTTCGACCACGATCGCGGCCGCTCAATTTATCCAAGAACGGCGTCTTCACACCATCATCGCTCATTTCAAACGCGTACCAACCATCCCATTCACTGCCCGGTTTGCTTTTCGTTTTCACTTGTCCAGCGCTGCGTCTTGTGGCTTGTGATTGGGGAGCTGGCTTTGAACTTGCATTCTCTGGTGCATTGGTTTGTTTCGATGCAGCGTTAAAGCTCGCTTGACTCACGCGTCCCACTTCCGACGCGCTTATCGCAGTTGGCATAGGATTTTCGCTTTGCGCAGCGGCGACCTGCTCATTGGGACTCGTCGGGCTGAGCGTGCTGGGTTGAACGGGCGTTTTGGAGACCGCCGATTCTTCGATCCAACGAAACTCGCCGGCCGGTGGTGAGACTTTGAACCACAGTGCTTCGCGCTCATCGGGACCATTTTTCACTGACGCTTCACCTAACACGCCAAGCTGCTCGCCGACATTCAATTGCACTTGCCAGCGATATTGCTTGGCTGACCCGAGTTCTGTGCCAATCCAACTAACCGCGTTCGCATCAGTTATTTCGATCACGCGACCGCCGGGCAACAGGTAAGCTTGCGACGCTGGAACCCAACTGAAACTGCCTTGGGTCGGGCGAACACCTAACCACCCTGTCGACGTTCGATGATAAACTTCGAGTGCCGCGCCGCGCGCGACGTTCCCAGTCGGATAAAAGTCGCTCGATGGTCCAGCATAAAGCCGCGCTTGTTCGACCGCGACATAAACAGTTTCCACATTCTTCGCCAATGGCGGCTCGGAGCCGTAAGCTAGCCAGCCTACGCTGCTCACTAAACAGTAAACACAGAACTGGATTCGTACGAGCCGAGTGAAGTTGTAAGCGTCCATGCGTTCGCGATTCCCGCAGCGATGTTGGTCCGGTGGTCGGAACTTCTTCCACCGCTGAGGTAGTTACAAGATTTCGCTTCAAGCAGCAAGACAAGCTTCGCGTCGCTAGCAATAACAGACGACGCGACCGACTCCAGTGCTTTATTCCAATGGGATTTTAGAGTCAATCATTTGTGGGTGGCACGCCCTGAGTCTTCCTGGGTGGCACGCCCTGAGTCTTCGAAGGGCGTGGGAAGTGCAAGATGACTTGGCGTCGAGAGTTATGATCCAACCAACGAAGCAGCGCGGTGCTGCCGTGCTAAAGCTTGGCGACAGCGTGAAGTGCTTCTTCACTTCCCCCACGCCCTTCGCAAAGCCTCAGGGCGTGCCACCCGTGCCACCCAGACGTCTGCCTTGAACCCTACGTTAGCCGACTCGGAGCGCTTCGGCGGAATGCAAGCAACGTGAGGTCGTCGGGCTTGAACGGCATCACCGTCGACTGCGTCATCCGCTGGCGAGCCAAATGACAAGCCGTTCGAGTCGATAGGTCCAGCCGACCTTTGCGCATAATCTCAACAACCTGCTGCACCGACAAGTTGTCGAACAATCCGTCGCTAGCGATCACAGTCGTGTCACGCTGTGCGAGCGTAATCGTTGGGCCAATTTCAATTCGCATCGTTGCGTCGCCGACAACATTCGAAACCATATGCCGGTCCGCATGCAGCATCGCTTCCTCATCGGCCAACATACCCGACTCGACAGCGAAACCGACTGGCGAGTGGCAGACAGATTGGTAACGAACGCGGCCTCGCAAACCGGTCGTCAAAATCATTGAATCGCCAACATGATATGGTCGCATTGAACCAGCGTGATACTCGATCACCGCAATGGTTGTCGCCGCGCCAATGTTCAGAGCCAAAATCTCGCGATTGGCTTTTTCGATCGCGTCCAGAATACAGACTCGCATCAGCGACGGGTCGGTGCATTCGTCATGTAGGGTCTCGGCAAGCGTTTTTAGAGCCAAGTTCGAGGCTTGTTCTCCGCCGCGACACCCGCCAACACCATCAGCCACCGCAAACACCGCCGATTCGGGTCCGACCGGAATAACAACTGCCGCGTCTTCGTTGGGAGTTTGCTTGAGTGGCGACCGCTGCGAATAGATCGCTACCTCAACTCCGCAACAGCTTAAGCTGGATACGTCGTCAGCAAGATGCTGGAGGTAGTAGATCGGTGGATCTAAGCTGATTTGAGTCATCAAACTTTGCGCAGGTTGTTTTGGGTCGATCCGTTCCAGATTGAAGCGAACTAACACCATTCTAGCGGTTATCAAACTCGTGGCGACCACGCACACGTGTTCTCACAATCCTGATGAATTGCATTCAATCCATGTTGGTAAACTTTACCACGCAGCTAAATGCAGACGCTGGATATTTTCGCTTGCAATCTTCGCGCACTTATGCAATCCGACTAACCGTTAAAATTTGAATTCCGGTTGGCGCGAACGTGTCAGTTGGTCAGCGTTAAGCCGCAACACCGCTTCCGCCTCCCTCGCTTGCTCGGGTGGCGGTGGGTAGGATTGCATGGCTTTGAAGGGCAGTGGCAGCGAACCGTCTCCGGCCAAAGTATTCAAATCGGCGTCTTTGTCCCACCCGACACTATGCAACATAAAGTCGCGCCGCCAGCCAGCGGGTAACGGCCGATCTGGAATTGCAAACCGCGCTGTGAACTCATCGCCCGAAACCATGACCACCATTCGATCATCATCCTTGAGCAACAGCTCGCGCACGTCGCCGAATCGCGTGAACGGCCCTTGCAGTTTGGACCACTTCGCCGCGCGACTAACATCTTGATAATCGTAGTCATGCGGTTGATCGTTCGTGCGATCCTTCAGGCGACCGAAGCCGCGATAATGCAAGTCAGCCGAAGTGAGCGTCAGCGTTGTTGAGGCAATTTGCGAAGCATCCGAATCATGCGCTACGAACGCTTGATCCCAATAAAGTTGCTGACTGCTGGCGATTCGCAAGCGATGATCATCGCTTTGGTAAACGTCTTTCAAATCGATCACGATCGACTTGGGCTTGCCGCCCGGAAACCCCATGAACGGCTGCGCGCAGGTCCATTTTCCTTCGCGATCAACCACCCATAAACTCGGCGGCTCCGGCCCGCGTCGTTCAGGATTCTGGGACATACCGATGTTCAATGACGTATCAGCCGGGTGCATCCAACCGTTTAGATACAGTCGCCATGGTTTGGTTTGATCGAGCGAACCGAAATCTAGCTCGACAAAATGCGGCTCCGCCAGCCCTTGGCAAATCAGTTCATCGAACGCTTGCACAAAATCGCGATCGACTTTCGCCAATTTCGCCAAGCAATCGCGCCCCGCTGAATCGGTCGCTCGTTTCGGAAATACCTTATTCGTCGCCGTCAAAATCATCGGCTCAGCAATCGAAGGCGGCCCCACTTTTTCGTTAGTGAACACATCAATGTCCGCGGGATGATCCACAGCGACCAATTCAATGTGATCGAAGTAAGCGACCTCCCAAAGCTCTTCGGTGAATTGCAATTCGTACTGGCCATCTTTGGGCTGCATCAACTCACCGGGCAACAACAGGAATTCCCAGCGGCGATCCGGCACGACTTCACCGCGAGCGTATTGCAAACCCAGCGGAGCGTTCCACAGTAGGTCGGTGATCAGTTGGAATTCGTTTCCATCCCAGCCGTATACAAACGGACATGAACCTTTCAGTTCCTGCTTCTCTTCAATCAACATGTTCGATTGGACGTCCGTAACGTTTTGCGTCAAGCCGTTGTTGAAAGTGATCCGCAGATCCGTCGGCTGTTGTTCCCCAATGCCAAAGTGAGTCACCGGCTCACGAATAACTCGACCTTGCATTCGCCCCTCGGACCACAATTCGAGTGTGGAACCGATTGCGAAGTGATTGATGCGGCCGCCGCCGTTATCGTCGTTGATACCACGCACACGAGCCGCTATGTAGCTGTTTTTCAGAGGCTGCGCTGCAGAAAACAGCGTAGGACGACCATCGACAACGCACAGTATCTCCATTGCGCCGTCACCATTCGCATCCAAAACATTGGGCTCGCTGGATTGCCCTGGTGCAAGGATTTGTTCTTCGACCGCAAACCGTCCGTCGCGAGTACCCAACACGATACGCATTCCACTATCGTTGGCAATAATCATATCCAACATAGAGTCGTTATTCAGATCAGCCAACTCAAGGTGCGTTCCTGTCCGATTTAGTTGCTCAACGGTTGCAGCCGTCCATTGGCCAGCCGCGGGCGTTCGTGTCATCACAACCGTACCCGCTTCGCCGATGGTTACAACGTCCCAAGAACTGTTCCCATCAAGATCGCACGCCACCACATCGCGACTTGGACCGACAGAATCCCACTGTTCACCTTCAAGTTTGCGAAAGCGAAATTGGCTGTGCAAAATATTCTCCAGCATGAACACTCCGCGTTGACCGTTGACTAGCAAGATGTCTTGGTCGAGGTCGCGGTCGATATCGCACGCGAACATCCGAGTCGCAGCAAAGCCTGCTTCGGGCAGTTGGCTGAATTCGGAGATATCGGTAAAGGTTCGATTGCCGTTGTTCTGAAGGATCAAGAACTTCGTGGCACAATTGACAATCAAATCAAGATCACCATCCGCGTCCACATCGCTCGGTTCAACTAACAAAACGTCGGTTAACTCACTGAGCCCAGGAATGTCTTCAAGCACGACTAATTTCGGTGGCGTCGGAGCCTGCTCATTCTGAACGGTGACAACTGCAATACCGGCTTTGCCCCACAGCAGCAATTCCTGGTAAGTGTTATGCCGCTTGCTCATAAAGGGCGAAGCAGGCGGATCAGTTGGAACTGGCGTATCGGGCGCAGCTTGAACTCGTTCCGCTGGCGTGATTGGCAAACGCGGGCGATTCGGATTCTCAACGTCGTGCAAATCGATTGGAATCATCCCCACAGGCACGAAGGGCAGCGAGATTTCCTGCTGCAACTTGGATGCGATTCCATCGGCATTCGTCTCATACAGTTGCAGTTGCTCGCCGGCTGCAACCGCAACATCAAAATCCAGATCGAGATCAAAGTCGTACCAACACGCAACTGAACCGCTTTCGCTGAGCACACGCTGTGTGTACTCAGGCAATGACGCTGCCGGCGCAGTGACTTCAGAAACAGGTAGCGCTGCGGAAAAGCGATGAAGAAAGTTGGTGTCGAGCAACGCCATGATGTCTGGTTTCACCAAACGTGCGTCACTGCGAAAACCGGAAGTGCCTTTTAGGATGTTGAACCACTGCCGCGCTGGCTGCACTTGCGGCCAATTACCCGCTTCGACCGCCGCAGTTGCTTTGGTCAACATTTCCTCGGGCTTCATCCGTTCGATGGTCGCTTTCATCATCGATAGCATCGGCTTCGCTAACGTGTACGAAGGCAAAAGCAGCTCTTTTAACCGCGGGTCCTGAATCAAGAGCAACGCTTCGCCGGCTCGCGCGAGAACATAGAGATTGCGAGGCTCGAGTTTCCAGGAAGCGTACAGCACATCTGCACACAACTTGAGTTTCTCAGGATCGTCGAACGCACTCTCCTGAACGAGTTCATCGAGCTTGCAAGCTAACAGTGGCTGAGCGGGATTCTTAGCCAACGCGTCACTTAGCGTTGCAATAGCCTGCGCGAGGAGTGCTTGACCCTCTGCGTCCGCCGATTGCCGTGATTTCGCTTCGAAGTACGTGGCTTGTAAGAACGCATTTCGACCATCGCTTCCGGGTAGCTTTGCGATCGCCGCGATTGTCGACTCTGCTTTAGCAAATGCGGCGGCGAGTTCTGCGCGCAGCTTTGCCTCTTCAACTGGATCGGAAACTTGACCGCTGCTTAACTTGCCGCTGCGTTCATCAATCCACTTCAGAACGGTGACAGCTTGATTGAGCATCAAGTCCGCATCGCCGCCTTTCGACTTGAGCAGTTCGTCCCACAAAGTGAGCGCGAGGTCGTACCGACCATTTTCTGCTGCCGCGACCGCCTCCACCGACTTGCTTACCAAATCGCGTTCGGAAAGTGTTTTGGAAGAGAGCATCCACCACAGCCCACCAGCCAGCGCGCCAAGCAGCAAAAGACCAAATGGAATTGCCCAATGAACTTTCGCAGAACGACACATCCCATTCACCTGTCAATTCGTGATTCGGTGTTTCGAGATCGGAAGAATTGATCAGCCGGACGCAAACGCGTTCCGGCGAATTCAATTAACAGTGAAATGTCTGCTTAATCTCTGCGAGCAGTTTACTTCTCAGCCAACTTGCGAAGTACGGTTGGAAGGATTCCACCGTTGTAGTAGTAATCGAGTTCGACTGGTGTATCGATTCGAACTGCAACGTCGAAGTCCGTTGTCCGGCCATCCGCCGCTGTAGCCCGCACGGACAGTTTTCCGCGCGGCGCGAGAGCGGTTCGCGAGTCGGTTCCGATGTCAAATTTCTCTTCACCGGTTAGACCCAGCGACTGCCAACTTTGTCCGTCGAGGAACTGCAATGGCAGGATGCCCATACCGACTAAGTTGCTGCGATGAATGCGTTCGTAACTGGACGCGATGACGGCGCGAACGCCAAGCAACAGCGTTCCTTTCGCTGCCCAATCGCGACTGCTACCGGTTCCATACTCAGCACCGGCCAACACGATCAATGGTGTCTCCGCCGCTTGATACAGCATCGAAGCATCGTAGATCGACATCGTTTCGCCGGTTGGCAAATGCTTCGTGTAACCGCCTTCGGTGCCTGGCACCATTGCGTTGCGAATCCGAATATTGGCGAACGTACCACGCACCATCACGCGATCATTGCCGCGTCGTGAACCGTAGCTATTGAATTCGATCGGTTCGACGCCGTGTTCGATCAAGTACTTGCCCGCAGGACTGTTCTTGGTAATTGATCCGGCAGGTGAAATGTGGTCTGTAGTCACTGAATCGCCAAGCACTGCCAAGCAGGTCGCACCATGAATCGGCTTGGGCAGCTTCGCGTCAGCAGTGATACCTTCGAGAAACGGCGGACGCTGGATGTAAGTACTGTTCGAATCCCATGCATACAGATCGCCTCTGGTGATTTCGATTGCGTTCCATTTTTCGTTGTCAGTAAAAGCGTTCGAATATTGCTTTTCAAACATTTCTGGCAGAACGCAACTATCCATCGTTTCTTGCACTTCATCGCGTGTCGGCCAGATATCGCGCAGATAAACCGGCGCGCCCGCTTTGTCATGCCCCAGCGGTTCGCTTTCGAAATCAATGTCCATCGTACCGGCGAGCGCGTAGGCGACGACGAGCGGTGGGCTGGCCAAGTAATTCGCGCGCGTTAGCGGATTGACGCGGCCTTCAAAGTTTCGATTACCGCTCAGCACCGCTGCCGCAACCAAATTACCCTCGGTGATAGCCGCTGCAACGGCGTCCGGCAACGGACCGCTATTGCCGATGCAAGTCGTGCAACCATAACCGACAGTGTGGAAGCCCAGCGCTTCGAGCGGTTTGGTCAGTTGTGCGCGATCGAGATAATCGGTCACCACGCGCGAACCCGGTGCAAGCGAAGTCTTGACGTACGGATGCACAGTCAATCCTCGCTCAACCGCTCGCTTCGCAAGCAGACCTGCGCCGATCATGACAGAAGGATTCGAAGTATTTGTACAACTGGTAATCGCAGCGATAACGACCGCGCCGTGACCGATCTCGATTGGCGCCTTGCCGTTCACGACAGTACCTGTCTTGGCGAGTGCATCGCTGGTTAAACCAAAGCCGCGTTCGGCGATCGGCGCGCTGAGTGCTTTGCTGAACGATTGCTTCACCGTCTTGAGAGGCACACGATCTTGCGGACGCTTTGGACCAGCCAGCGCGGGCTCGATTTCAGACAGATTCAGCTTCAGAACTTTTGTGTACTCGAGACGCGGCGAAGCATCGGTGCGGAACAGTCCTTGCGCCTTCATGTAAGCTTCGACCAATGCAACTTGCTCGTCGCTTCTTCCAGTTCGACGCAAGTAGCGCAGCGTTTCATCATCGACAGGGAAGTAACCCATCGTCGCTCCGTACTCTGGAGCCATGTTCGCGATCGTTGCACGGTCAGCGAGCGACATACTTGAAACGCCTGCGCCGAAGAACTCAACGAACTTGCCCACCACACCTTCTTTGCGGAGCACTTCAGTAACTCGCAAAACCAAATCCGTAGCGGTCGCGCCGGCTGGCAATTCGCCTTCGATTTCGAAGCCGACGACTTCCGGCATTAACATGTAAAGCGGTTGGCCAAGCATCCCGGCTTCCGCTTCGATACCGCCCACACCCCAGCCGAGAACGCCGAGTCCGTTGATCATCGTGGTGTGGCTATCGGTTCCAACAAGCGTGTCCGGCAACGCAACTGGACCAAGGTGATCGTTGCGAACGAAAACACCTTGAGCAAGGAACTCGAGATTAACTTGATGAACGATACCGGTGTTCGGTGGTACGACGCGGAAGTTATCAAACGCTTGCTGGCCCCATCGCAAGAACTGATAACGTTCCTGGTTGCGCTCGAATTCGATCTCGACATTTTTTGAAAGCGAGTCGAGAGTTCCGAAGGTATCCACTTGGACCGAGTGATCGATGACCAGGTCGACTGGAATCAGCGGATTGATCTTCTTCGGATCGCCGCCGAGCGACTTCATGCCGTCCCGCATCGCGGCTAAATCAACGACACACGGAACGCCGGTAAAATCTTGAAGAACGACGCGTGCGGGCATGAACGGAATTTCGACTTCCGCCGGTTTCGCTGCATTCCAGTTCGCAAGATTGCGCACGTCCTGTTCGCTGACAATGTAACCATCGCAGTTGCGAAGAACCGCTTCGAGCAGAATGCGAATCGAAAAAGGCAGCCGAGATACTTTGCCAACTCCAGCCGCTTCAAGCTTCTCAAGACTGTAGAATCCGATGGGGCCGCTGGGGCCTTGGAAAGTGTCACGTGCGGAGAACAGATCTTGCTTCAAAGCTGGTTGTGCCATGAATTTACTCTACGAATCTTGCAATTATGTCTTGGGTGGGGAAACAGCTAAATGCCGGAAAGTCCCGCATTGTAACTGTTTGTCTGGCAATTGTCTTCCGCAACCGTCCGCGCGTCTAGCGGCATGGACGTTTTGAAGCCGCGTGACCGCTGGAGTCATCTTTGGACCAAAGCACCTTCACCGCGACGCAATAAGTCACAAAGTTCATGTGCGTTTCGCTAAACTTCAGAATTGCCACCTTGCCATTTTGGGGAGGGGTTGGCATCCTTATGTGTTCCTTTCGCCTTATGTCTAGGCGAATACATACGCCCAAAAAGCGCACCCCAAAAAGCGCACCTAGCGCAGCAGGAGGCACAACATGCTTCAAGTTCAATTGCCCGATGGCACTCTTGTTGAACATCCCGAGAACGCGACCGCACTCGATGTGGCTGAAAAGATCGGCTCGCGACTGGCCAAAGCCGTCGTAGCGGCGAAAATCGGTGACCGAATCGTAGACGCCACCAGACCGCTCGTCGAACTGACCGACGAATCGCCTGTGCCCCTAAAACTGCTGACCGAACGCGACTCGGAAGCGCTCGACGTCCTGCGTCACTCTAGCGCACACATAATGGCTCGTGCGGTGATGCGATTGTTCGACGGCGTCTCACTCGCTTTCGGCCCAACCATCAACAATGGCTTTTACTACGACTTCGAACTCAAGCACAAACTCAGCGAAGATGATTTTCCTGCGATCGAAAAAGAGATGGCAAAGATCATCGAGCAGGCTGAGCCGTTCGAGCAATTTTCGCTCAGCCGCGATGAAGCGGTCAAACTTTGCGGCGACCTAAAGCAGACTTTGAAAGTTGAGCATATCGAAACGGGCCTGGCATCGCACCCAGAACTGGGCTTCTACCGACAGGGCGAATTCGTGGACTTGTGCCGCGGTCCGCATATTCCCGACGCGAGCAAGGTGAAGGCGTTTAAACTGCTCTCGGTCGCCGGTGCTTATTGGAAAGGCGATGCGAAGGGAAAGCAACTTCAACGTTTGTACGGTACGTCCTGGTTCAGCCCGAAGGACCAGCAAGCTTACCTCGATCAGTTGGAAGAGGCTCGTCGCCGCGATCACCGCGTGCTCGGTAAGAAATTAGGACTGTTTCAGATCAGTCCCGAAGTTGGTCAAGGTCTGTGCTTGTGGTTGCCCAAAGGCGCTCGAGTTCGCGTGCTGTTAGAAGATTTCTTGCGTCAAGAATTGCTGCGCCGCGGATACGAGCCGGTGTTTAGTCCGCATCTGGGACGAGTTGAACTGTACGAAACCAGCGGCCACTTTCCGTATTATCGCGACAGCCAATTTCCGCCGCTGTTCGTCGAGCAAGCCGGCGGTCTGGTCGACGCTTGGATCGACCGTCTTCAGAAGGAAGAAGGGCTTTCCGCGGAAGCTGAGCAACAACTGTACGACGCAGCCAAAGTGCTCGGTGTGAATCTGCCTGATTACAAGTTCGATAGCGATGTCGCGACGCGCTTAGCTATCCTGCAAACGTGGCAACGAGCGCATGAACGTTATCTCGTCAAGCCGATGAATTGCCCTCACCACGCTCAGATCTACAAAGCGCAGCCGCGTTCTTACAAACAGTTGCCTCTGAGATTGATGGAGTTCGGCACGGTCTATCGTTTCGAGCAGACCGGCGAACTGAATGGAATGTTGCGAGTGCGCGGGTTAACCCAAGACGATGCGCACATCTTCTGTACGAGCGAACAGGTCGAAGAGGAGTTCCGCAACACGATCGAACTGACTCGCTTCGTTCTGGAAAGCGTCGGCTTGAAAGATTATCGAGTGCAGTTGTCGTTGCGCGATCCGGCTAGCGATAAGTACGTTGGCAGCGAAGAGAACTGGCAAAAGGCGGAGTCGGCGCTGCGCAAAGTGCTCGAAGAAAGCGGTCTGAACTTCGAAGCAGCGGAAGGCGAGGCGGCTTTTTACGGGCCGAAAGCGGACTTTATGGTTCGCGATTGCATCGGTCGCCAGTGGCAATTGGGCACTGTTCAATTGGATTACAACTTGCCCGAACGGTTCAAGCTCGAGTATGTCGGCGCCGACAATCAAACGCACCGACCCGTAATGATCCATCGCGCTCCGTTCGGTTCGATGGAGCGTTTCGTGGGAATGCTCATCGAGCACTTCGCCGGCGCATTTCCGTTGTGGCTGGCACCGGAACAAGTTCGCATTCTGCCGCTCAGCGAAAAGTCGAACGACGTGGCGTTTGAACTTGAGAAACGCCTCGCATCACTTGGCTTCCGAGTCACTACCGATGCTCGCGGAGCGAAAGTGCAAGCGAAGATTCGCGATGCACAGCTGGAACTGATTCCGTACATGATGGTGGTGGGTCCGAAGGAAGCCGAAACCGGCAGCGTCGCTCTGCGCGATCGCATCGAAGGCGATCTAGGTGCGATGAAGATCGAAGACGCTATCGCTAAACTGCAGAAAGAAGTTGCTGATCGAGTAATCCGACAGGTGGTCACGACCGAAACTAAGTCGGCAGAGATTCCTGAAAACGCAACAGCCGCGAACAATGAGTATTAATTGTTAATTGTTAATTGTTGATCGTTGATCGTTGATCGTTGATCGTTGATCGTTGATCGTTGATCGTTGATCGTTGATCGTTGATTGTTGATTGTTGATTGTTGATTGCAGTTTCCGATCAATACGGCGACATTTATTTGATCGGTTTTAGTTCTCAGTCGCAACGCGACGGCATCCAATAGCCTGGGACGCAAGTCCCAGGAAGTTGGCAAAAGCACACTTTGAAACG
>JBGSOM010000163.1:0-26813 GCA_041739135.1 Pirellulaceae bacterium | reverse complement strand
CGACGCTGGTCATGGGGAAATGCATTTCCCGATTTCATGAAATCGGTTGCGACAAAGTAGGTTGCCGGCAAATTGCGTCGAACTAGCTCGGGAATAGCCGTCTGCGAGTTTTCCGCATAGCCGTCATCGAAAGTGATTGCGACAGTTGGTAAGTCGTTATGAGTTGATCGAATGCGACGTTGAGCTTCTTCGAGTGAGACGATGTCGAAGTTGTCTTGTAACCAATCCAACTGCTGAACAAAATCGCGTGAACCCATCGTCCAATCGTTTGGACGATTGTCTGCAATGCGATGGTAGAACAAGATCGCAACTGGGCAGTTGCCCGACTCTCGCAAATCGGAGAGCATTCGCACGCGCCGCCGCGCGGTAGCCAGTCGATAAAGCCACAGGGCTGAGGATCGCAAGTGTTGTTTGGTTCGCATGCTATTTTAGCCAATGCGTGGGGCGCGGGAAGTCAAAGGCAATCTAAGAATGCGTGAATGCCGAAGGTCTAATGAACTTTGGGACAAGAATGAGGTCGCTGCATCTAGAATTGCGTCCTGAATATCCAGCGACCCTTCCATGCCAATTGAAAACACCGATTACATCGGTTGTGACGGTGGCGTCGTCTCGACTGCGGACTCAGTGCGCTATACTCAGTGCGCTATATGGCGGGCTTGACGTTGTGGCAGCGCGGCGTTCGATTTTTGTTGAGGGGATTGAAGGTTGAAGGGTTTCAAAAACGCCGGACGATCACGCCGGCCGCCGCGGGTGTAATCTTCCCACATGTTTTCCGCGATCATTTGTTCCTTGCTCTCAGGATAGCGAGCCGTTAGATAACTGAAGATTGAAGCAAACAAGTCAGCCAGTGCAATACCGTAGCGAGCCGCATGCTTCGCGTGCAACCAATCGCACAATTCACTGAACTGCTCAAACGCAGACCGATCGGGAGTGATGGTCAGGTTAAGAGAAGATACGAAGTTGCCGCTATTGCCAACTAAATCCCAATAGCGCGCAAAGCGGCGCAAGCGATGAACATCGTCGAACGTCAGCAAGCGATTGCTGAGTATCTCGTAGGGTGGATGCGGACTGTATTTCATTTCCCACGAGTCGTCGTGACGTGTGATCGGAGTACCGCGGAGTCGCTTCAGAATGCCGACTTGAATTTCTTGCGGTCGCAATTCGTACAGACGGTCAAAACCTGCTGCGAAGCTCTCGAGCGACTCGCCGGGCAGTCCAATGATCAGATCCGCATGGATGTGAACGCCGGTGTGTTCGCGCAGATAACGGAAGTTTTCGGCGAGTTTCTCGTTGTTCTGTTTACGGCTAATCAGTTTGCCGACTTCATCGTTGAAGGTTTGCACGCCGATCTCAAACTGCAAAGCACCTGACGGGAACTTTGCAATCAGCTCTCGGAGATCTTCCGGCAAGCGATCGGGGATCATTTCAAAGTGCAGGAACAGACCGGGTACGAGGCGATCAAGAAAGAACTGAAGTATCTGACGACTGATTCTAAGATTTAGGTTAAAGGTACGATCGACGAACTTGAATTGCTTCGCGCCGCGGTCGAGCAAGCCTTGCATGGCTGCGAGAAACTGATCGACATTTGCCAAGCGAACCGGGATGTCGAGCGACGACAAGCAGAACTCGCAAGTGAACGGACATCCCCGAGAGACTTCGACGTAGATCACACGATTGGCGACATCGGTGTCGCTGTAGAACTGATAAGGGAGCTGCAACTGATCGAAGGTTGGCACAGCGGCTTGGATCAATTTCGAATCGCAGACTTCGCCACTCAGCAGCTTTGCGCACAATTCGCGGAAAGAACAATCGGCTTCACCAGAGAACACATAGTCCGCCAACTCGACGATCGGCTGACCTTCGGCTTCGTAACTGACTTCAGGTCCGCCGAGAACGATGACAATGTCAGGTCGCACACGCTTTAAGTCAGCCACCAAACGCGTCAATGGTTCAACGTTCCAGATGTACACGCCCAGGCCAACGATCTTTGGATTCTGCTCGAGTATCGCCGCCAGAACATCGACGGTGATGTCGTTGATCACGAATTCCAGCATCGTTGTTTGGGGTTGCAGATCTCCCATATTGGCCAGCAGATAGCGCAGTCCAAACGAACTGTGCGTGTAGCGAGCGTTGAGTGTTGCGAGAACAATTTGCGTCATCTTGAATCCTGAAAGAGCCAGGAATCGATTGTAGTCAGAAGGGACGCGATCTCGCAGGGGACAACTAAGCAGCTAGTGCTTTGAATCGTCGACGAGTTAGAATGCGTGCTTTGTTGGCGTTCGTTTTCCCTCCAGTAAACTTGTGATAGCGAGTCCCACCTCATGTTGACACGTCCGCTTCTGTTCGCGCTGCTGGCAATGTTCAGCGGCATTTCACTTGCTGAATCGCCAGCAAACCTCCCGAATGCAAAACTCCCGAATATCGTGATCCTGTACGCCGACGATATGGGGTACGGTGATCTCGCAGTTCAGAATCCTCAGTCCAAAATCCCGACCCCGAATCTCGATCGCTTGGCCGCCGAAGGAACTCGGTTTACTGATGCGCACAGTTCATCGGGTATTTGCACGCCGAGTCGCTACGCGCTGTTACATGGTCGCTATCACTGGCGCAAGTTCCATGGCATTGTGAACTCTTTTGATCAACCGGTTATGGATGATGAAAGAACGACTTTGCCCGAATTAGTGAAGGCGAAAGGGTATCGAACCGCTTGTATTGGAAAGTGGCATCTGGGTTGGGACTGGAATTCGATTAAACGCTCGGGTGCAATGCCTGACAAGACGAAAGGATTTGCGGCGGACGCTTTTGATTGGAGCAAGCCGATTTCGGGCGGTCCGTTATCGCATGGTTTCGATTATTACTTTGGCGATGATGTTCCGAATTTCCCACCTTACACTTGGTTTGAAAATGATCGTGTTATCCTTGAGCCGACTGTAGCTCGTGAAACGCCGAAGCCCACTGCGGAGGGCAATTGGGAGGCACGCCCAGGATCAGCGGTGAAGGATTGGGACTTCTGGGCGGTGATGCCAACTTTGACAGACAAAGCTGTCGATTGGATTGGCAAGCAAAAGCAGGATGAACCGTTCTTCTTGTACTTTCCCTTCACTTCGCCTCATGCACCGATCGTGCCGACTGCTGAGTTCGCTGGGCGATCAAAAGCCAACGGCTACGGAGATTTCGTAGTTCAGACGGACGATACCGTGGGGCGTGTATTGCGAGCGCTCAGCGAGCATGGTTTTGCCGACAACACGCTTGTAATCTTCACCGCTGACAATGGTCCTGAACATTATGCGTATGCACGCATGAAGAATTTCGAACATCGCAGCAACGGCCCGCTGCGAGGGTTGAAACGCGACATTTGGGAAGGCGGCCATCGAGTTCCAACCATTATGCGTTGGCCCAAAAATGTCCCGGCTGGAAAAGTGAACGACGGTTTGCTCAGTCAAATCGATATCTACGCGACGATTGCTAACGTGGTCGGCGCGACGATACCCGAGGGTTCTGCGGAAGACAGTTACGATCAACTGGCAATGATCCAAGGCGAAAAACCCAGTGCACGCGATACGCTGGTGCATAACACGAATGCTAACGGTTACGCGCTGCGTCATGGTGACTGGGTTCTCATTGCCGCGAAGACCGGAGCGGTCAGCAAAGTGCCTGATTGGTTCAACGAAGCGAACGGTTATTCAATGAATGACCACGCTGGGGAACTTTACAACTTACGTGATGATCTCTCGCAGAAGCATAATCTCTATGCAAGTGAGCCGGACCGAGTTAAGGAACTGAGCGAACGGTTACAGCAGTTGCGAGAAAAGAGCCAAGTGCGTTAGGAAGAAATTGGAGCACAGCGCCCGAAAACGACTACTTGGGAATACGAAGTGCTTTCAAGCGGCTGACGAGCATGAAATTGAAAACTACCGCAGGAATTCCCAGCAGCATGACTATCGGAAAGCCTACGGTAAGCAGCATCAGAGATTCCTCTGCGCTTAGGCCGACGTTACTGCTCAGCTCCCAGAAGGCTTCGCCAAATATGTAAAACGGTAGGATCCAAGCGAAGATGCTCCATATGCGATAAAGCGATCCATGCCGTAGAGCGCGAAAAGCCAAAGCAAAGATACCGTAACAAGCCATTGCATCGAACAAAATCGACGTGGCTTGCCAGAGTAAACCACTCCATGAAGGATAGATTGACTCGTCGAGATTTCCCATGACGCACAGAATGGTGTAGACGCATCCATGCAAGAAAACGGCGACACGAGCAATCGTCTTCCATGCAGGATTTGTGACCTCATGGACGATGGGCGCTGCGGGTGGTTGATACGGATTTGTATTAGTCAAAGTCGCACTACTGCCAAAGTTTGGAAGGTTCTTTGAGATGCGTTATTGTATACTCCGACTTCGAAACAATTCCAGCGTTACGTTTACAGCGTTCGTTTTTGAGAGCCAGCGATATGACTTGTTCAATAATGCAGCACTTGCGGTCCCTTCTTGTGTTGGCCGTCCTAGCGGTCATGCAAGCGTCGACTTCTGCGATTCAAGCGGTCGAACCGGCCCAACCTAATATCTTATTTATCTTGATGGACGACCTCGGATATGCGGACTGCGGATTCAGCGGCGGCAAACAAATCAAGACGCCGAACTTGGATAAGCTAGCCGCGGGCGGCGCGGTGCTCGAATCGCTGTACGTACAACCGGTCTGTTCTCCGACACGGGCGGCGCTCCTGACGGGCCGCTATGCGACGCGCACTGGTGTTTACACAATTGTGCGTCCGAATGCGAAATGGGGCCTACCGCTCGGTGAGCGCATGCTGTCGACGGCGCTCAAAGAGGCTGGATATGAAACAGCGATCACCGGGAAATGGCACCTGGGTGAATTCGATCGAGCTTACTTGCCCACCTCACGCGGCTTTGATCATCAGTACGGTCACTACTTCGGAGCTCTTGATTACGACACGCACATTCGCGACGGCAAGCATGATTGGTATCGCGATGACCACGAGGTGACGGAAGAGGGCTACAGCACGCACTTGATAGCGCGCGAAGCATGTCGCTTAATCGCTGAGAAAGATAAGAACAAGCCGCTGTTCTTGTACATGCCATTCAACGCGGTGCATACTCCATTGATGGTTCCAGATAGCTATTTGTCGCAGTACTCAACACTGAAGGGCCCGCGTCAGAAGTTGGCTGGTATGTTGACGGCTGCCGATGAAGCGATTGGACAAGTGATTGAAGCACTCGATAAGGCGGGCCTGCGCGAGAACACTTTGATCATCTTTTCGAGCGACAATGGCGGTCCGAAACCCGGCACGAACACGCCGCTGAGAGGTTTCAAGGGTTCGATTTACGAGGGCGGAGTGCGGGCTGCTGGGTTTGTGAATTGGCCTGGTCATGTTCCGGCTGGGATTCAAATCAAAGAGCCGATGCATACTGTCGATTGGTATCCCACACTCGTCAAACTTGTTGGTGGTTCACTTGAACAATCCACTCCGCTCGATGGAAAAGATGTTTGGCCGATGCTAACCGCCGGCCAGCCTTCGCCTCACGATGCAATTCTGTCTGTGCAAACTCCTGAACGCGCGGCAGTACGAATGGGCGATTGGAAATTATTGGTCAACGCGAGCGACAAAATTGCGGATGGCATGCCGGAGAGTGCACCTGAATTACAACGCGGTGCGACGAAGCGTGCCAACGCTCAGGCTGAGAAAATTGAGCTTTACAATCTCGCAGCGGACATTGGTGAAACCAACAATCTCGCTGCTAGTGACACTCAACGCGTTACTGCCATGCGCGCGAAGCTCGACGAATTGCTGCGCGGAGCTGTTCCGCCTGGAAATTTGGCCGCGCAGTAGCCATTGGTAAGTCTTTTGTTGCCCCTCCCACATAGAGGATTTTCCATGTTTTTAAAGAATTACATGCTCTCGATAGGCTTGGCCTACTTATCGTTTACAGGTTTGCTGCCGATGAATTCTGCCGTAGCTGAATCGGTTGCGGGTAAGCGACCCAACATTGTGTTCATCTTGACTGACGATCAAGGCTATGGAGACATCTCGGCTCACGGCAATCCAGTTTTGAAGACTCCAAACCTCGATAAGCTCCGCAGCGAAAGCGTTCGGTTCACGGATTTTCATGTGAGTCCGACTTGCGCGCCGACACGTAGCGCACTGTTAACGGGTCGGCACGAGTTCAAGAACGGCGTAACGCATACGATTCTCGAACGTGAGCGATTGACACTGAAAGCCACCACGTTGGCGCAAGTGCTTAAGACGGCCGGCTACACGACTGGCATTTTCGGCAAGTGGCACTTGGGGGACGAAGCGGAGTATCAGCCCGATCGTCGTGGCTTTGATGAAGTTTACATTCATGGCGGCGGCGGTATCGGGCAGATCTATCCAGGATCGTGCGGCGATGCGCCGGGTAACAAGTATTTTGATCCAGCAATTTTGCATAACGGCAAGTTCGAAAAGACTAAGGGCTACTGCACGGATCTGTTTTACTCGCAAGCCATCAAGTGGATCGATTCGCAGCGTGGCGACGACAAACCTTTCTTCGCATACATTCCGTCGAACGCTCCTCACGCGCCCTACATCGCTAAGCCCGAGGATAAGCAACTGTACGAAGGCAAGGGATTGAATGATAACGCGACTAGCTTCTTTGGAATGCTGCATAACATTGATCAGAACGTTGGCAAGTTGCTCGAGAAGCTGGACGAATGGAAAATCGCTGACAATACGCTGGTGGTTTTCATGAACGACAACGGCGGCACGGCTGGGGTAAGCGTCTTCAACGCGGGTATGCGAGGCTCGAAGGGTTCACCGTGGATTGGTGCAACGCATGCAAATTCGTTCTGGCGATTGCCGGGCGTTATCAAGCCCGCCGACTGCGATGCGTTGACGGCTCATATCGATTTCTTTCCGACGATTGCTGCGATCGCTGGTGCGAAGCTACCCGATACGATTGCGCAGCAAGTCGAAGGGCGAAGCCTCGTCCCGCTAATCGATAATCCAAGCGCTGAATGGGCGGATCGAACTCTGTTCACGCACCTGGGACGCTGGCCCAAGTTCGACGATCCAAGTGATTCGAAGTACAGAGCGTGTAGCGTGCGCAATAAGCGTTGGCACTTGGTGTCGGAAAAAGGTGGAGCAACACCAAAGTGGGAGTTGTTCGATTTGGAATCGGATTACGCAGAGAAGAATGACGTCGCAGCACAGCACCCCGAAGTCGTGCAGCAACTGGCTTCGTCGTTTGACCAATTTTGGGATGAAGCGCGACCACTGATGGTAAATGAAAAGGCCATCGGTCCAACGATAAATCCGTTCCAGGAACTCTATTACAAGCAGTTCGGTGGCGCGCCGACAGCCGAAGATCTCGCCAAGATGGATCCGACCAAAGGCATGGCGGCTCCGAAGCAAGGTAAGCCCAACAAGTCACAGAGGTAATGAAAATGTTTCGATTTTTCATTTTGATTGTGTTGTCGGTGATTTTTTGCAAATCGACGGTGGTTGCTGAGCCTGCGCAGTCGAACGACGCAGCCAAGCCGAACATTCTTTTTTTGCTTAGCGACGATCATAGTTATCCGTTCCTGAGCACTTACGGTGATGAGAATGTAAAGACGCCTGTGATCGATCAATTGGCCGCAGAAGGCATGAAGTTTCATCGCTTCTTTACCGCTGCGCCGCAGTGTGTTCCGTCACGAGCCGCATTGATGACTGGCCGTTCACCAGTTGCCGCGCGGATGACTCGCTTCTCCGCTCCGCTGCCGCGAGATGAGATCACTTTGCCAGAGTTATTGCGTGACAAAGGTGGTTACTTCACGGGCGTGTGTGGACGCAGCTTTCATCTCGATGGCTCTGCGAAATCGGGTGCTGCGGTGGCTGAGTTGTTTCAGCAGAACAAGCTAAAGACTTTTGTCGATCGCGTGGATTCTCTGAATACATGTGCTGATGGGCAAGTCGCTGCGCAGTTGAAAGTGTTTCTTGATAAGAAGCCTGAAGGCAAACCGTTCTTTATGTGGGCGAACTTTAGCGACCCACATCATGTGTGGAATGCGCCGGCGGAATTTCGGCCAGATCCTGCTGCATTGAAATTGCCAGCGCATTGGCCGGATCTACCGGGTGTGCGCGAACAAGTTGCTGATTACTGTGCAGAGGTGAATCGAGTCGATCGGACTATTGGCGAAGTGCTTGAGGTGCTGAAGCAACGCGGCTTGATGGACAACACATTGATTGTGTTTTGCGGTGACAACGGAGCTGCGTTGCCACACGGCAAAGGTTCGCTCTACGATCCTGGTTCCAATGTGCCGTTCGTCGTTCGTTGGCCGGGTAAAGTGCAAGCGGGCAGTGAATCGCGAGCGCTTCTAAGTGGCGAAGATTTGGCACCGACGTTGTTGGCGGCCGCTGGGTTGTCAGCCGGTGACAAGATGAGTGGCGTGAGTTTTCTGCCGTTGTTGCAAGGCGAGAAGTATGAATCTCGCAAGTACATTTTTGTTGAACGTGGACCGCACGGTTCCGCGCCGGTGACAGTAAACATGTCGAACTCTGGATACGATCTGGCGCGTGCGGTGCGCAGTGATCGCTTTAAGTTCATCTACAACTGCACGCCATGGATACCCTATTCACCGGTTGATTCAGCAGGCGGAGCGGCTTGGAAGCAGATCCAAGCTGCGGCTGAGCAAGGTAGTTTGCAAGCCGGCGTCAAAGCCACTTACTTCACCAATCCGCGTCCGGTTTACGAATTGTATGATTTGGAAAACGATCCATCGGAATTGAATAATGTCAGTGGCAAAGCTGATTACACTGAAGTGGAACGCGAGCTGAGGATTGCACTCGCAGAGAAAATGATCCTCGATTTCGATTATTTGCCGTTGCCGAATTTGATGGAAGCGAATGGGGATGCGGCGAAAAGTCCCGGCAAGAACCAGGGAAAGAATAGGGGTAAAAAGCCGGGCAAGTAGTATGGTGCGCAAACAAGTAAGGCCAATTGATGTCCGATGAATCAGAAGAATCCAAGACGGAACCGCTGCGCGAGTACGGACCGCAGCCGATTGCGACTGTGCTTGAGCAGTTGAAGCTCACACCGCATGATCTAGTGGTCGCGTCGACTGAGCAACTGACCCACAAGATGATCGCGCGAGCGGTTCGTGGTCGACGTTTGACAAGTAACACGAAGGGTATCGTTCAGCGTGCGCTCAATAAGGCGTCGAAGGGCAATTACACTTTCTCGCAGCTTTTCAATTACTGAATACTGAATCACTGAATCACTGATGGAACAAGCGGTAGAGAAACGGAGTTGATTGCGTGAAAGTCTCGATCATTGGAACCGGCCATGTGGGCGCGACGGTTGCGTTCTCGCTGGTTGTCAAAGGATTGTGTGATGACTTGGTGCTTGTTAATCGGACGCATCGCAAAGCGGAAGGTGAAGCCGCTGACCTGCAACATGCTGCTGCGTTCGTATCGCGTGCGATTAATGTCACGGCCGGCGACCTGGATGCAACGGCTGGATCGGACGTGATCGTTTTCAGTGTTAGCGCGCCGGCGGATGTGAACTTCCGCGATCGCAGCTTACTGGCAACTGGCAACGCAAAGCTGCTGCGCGAATGGATACCGCAGCTTGCGGAACGCAGTCCAGATTGCGTTCTCATCATGGTTACCAATCCCGTGGATGTGATGACTTATCTTGCATTGCAGTTGTGCGATTTGCCGCCTGAACGTGTGATTGGCACGGGGACGTTGATCGACAGCGCCCGGTTTCGTTCGTATCTGTCTGATCATTTGCAGATTCATCCCGACGACATTCGTGCATATGTTTTAGGCGAGCATGGAGCGACACAGTTTCCTGCGCTTAGTGTGGCGGTGACTGGCGGAGCTCGGATCGACAATGATCCCAACATCGCGTGCATGTTTGAGCGAACGATATCGAGTGCGCACGAGATCTTCGAAATCAAAGGCTACACCAACTATGCGATCGCTTTGGCGACGTCGATGATTGTGGAGTCGGTTTTGCACGACAGTCATCGAACTTTGCCTGTATCTGTATTGCTGGACGGTTTTGAGGATCAGCAGGAAGTCTGCCTTTCGATCCCCGCCGTGATTGGTCGGTGTGGCGTGGTTCGTCAGTTGCATCCGAAGTTGAGTGCTGAGGAATCAAAGTTATTTCGTCTTTCCGCCGATGCGGTGCGCAGCGTGATCGCTCGAGTTCTGTAATGCCTGGGCGAGCTACTTTTGCTTTCGGTCAGTTGCAAGTAGACTGCGAGGTCCGCTGCTTTGGGTGCAGTTGGGTTAGCACTTTAACGCAAGCGTCGGCATGAAAAACTATCCACAGCTATTCTTAAATACTCGCAAAGCGGGTTCCTTCTTGGGCCAACATCCGTGGGTGTTGGAAAAGTCGATCATCGATCCGACGGTGCCGTTGGAGCCTGGGACAATTGTGGACTTGATGCACCCGAAGGGCCATTGGATTGGCCGAGGAGTTTACAACCCGCTGAGCCGAATTCGAGTTCGGTTGTATCAATGGGATCAAGCGCAAGATCTTGATGGTGAGTGGTTGCGTGGCCAACTGACCAGCGCGGTGGCAATGCGTGACGCTTGGCAGCAAGTGAATGGCGCGTTGGACGCGGTGCGTCTGGTGAACAGCGAAGGCGATGGACTGAGCGGGTTGGTGATTGATAAGTTCGCGAACTACATCGTGGTTCAGTTTTCTGCGATTGCCATGCAGCGATGGTCATCAGTGATTGTTGAATGGTTGCAGCAGCGATTCGCACCGTCCGCGATTTTTCTGCGGACCGATCAGAAAACGGCAGCGAACGAGGGAACGGAAAACTTAGACGAAGTCATCGGCGAGTTACCGCAGCAGCCCGTTGAGCTGAATGAAAGTGGCGTGCGCATTCAGCTAGATCTGGCGAGCGGTCAGAAGACTGGCTATTACTTGGATCAGCGGGCGAATCGTGCGCGGGCTGCGCGGTGGGTTCAGCCTGGACCGATGTTGGATGTGTGTACGTACTTGGGCGGATTCTCGTTAGCTGCGTGCCGATGGGGCAAGCCAACGCGTGTGTTGGCACTGGATTCAAGCAAGAAGGCGCTTGAGCAGGCGGCCACAAACGCTGCTCTGAATGGGTTCGATCAGATTGCGTTTGAGAACGCCGATTGCTTTGAACGATTAGGGCAGATGCAGCAATCGGGTGACAAGTTCCAAACGGTTGTACTTGATCCGCCTCGTATGGCAAGTAACCGTGGAAATGTTGCGGCAGCGTTGCGTGCCTACCATCGGTTGAATTCACTCGCGCTCGAGTTGCTGTCTCCGTGCGGGATCTTGATTACCTGCAGTTGCTCTGGTCGCGTGAGTCGCGATGACTTTGCGGGCGTGTTGGCTGCGGTGGCTTCACGGCAGCGTCGCAGTGTGCAGATTATTGAGAGCTTAGGTGCGGACTTCGATCATCCTATTGCTACCAATTGCCCTGAGAGCGAATACTTGAAGTGTTTTATCTGCCGAGCGAAATAAAAAATGGTCATGGTATGCCGCTCCATCGCCACACCATGACCATGCATGTCGTTGGAACGGTTCCGAAGATCCGTTCCACCCTCCCAATCCGTGGTGTTAGATCTATCGACCACGAAAGCGACGTGGCTTTGATTATTTTTTGATTTTTGCATCCGCAGATTTGACGAATGCGAATTCTGCGTTTGCGGATGCAGCTCTCTGGCATCCAGCTTACAAAAAGCTGAAGGGCGAGACACCGATCGAAGTGGTTGCAAGAGTGGCTCAACACTTGCGACCGGTTCGACCAGAGCCTCGCCCTTCACAATCAGTTCACCTGATTGGTTGAGCGATGAACATCAACTAACGGATGAGGCCCGGGAGTTGGGCGATATTGTCTTGTTGTTGCGGGGCGGAGCTTTCAGAGGGAGCGACTAGCGGTTCGGCGACGGTAGGTTCGGGAGCGAGCAAGCTTTGGAAGTTAGGTTGCGCCGACAGGTGTGAAATCGGTAGGGAAGCGCTGTCGCAACTTGCTGGCGCGTAACGATTCACGGGCTTTGCGGCTTTGCCACAGCCACAGCTACCGGTTTTGCATGTAGCATGCCCATGATGCAGGTTGCAGCAACCGTGCGCGTGGTGCGACTTGGCTAAATTTTGATACATACGAGCGCATTCGGCTGCGCGTTCCATTGGATATGAATCCCACAAACCTTGGCTGCAACCGGTTTGCATCATCATGCGCGCAGTAGGATTGTCCGGTTGTTGCATCGGCCAAGCGATGGGAACTTGAGCTGAATTGGGAGTTTGTGCGATCAGACCATTGCGAAGAATCTGGTCGATTACATTGGGTTGGCCATGTCCAACGGGTAACGAAGCTGGATCATGAGACTGATCAATGGCCGCCGATCCTGCATCAATGATCACTCCGGAGGACTTCCTTCCTTCGGAATAATCGATAATCGGATCAGCGATCTCAGCTTGCACATTTCGACGAGTCAATTCAGCTTGTGGAGCTGGATAGAATCGATCGTCACCGGTGCGGACCAAGATGGAACGTGGTTCCGCTTGGTTGTCGAGAATACTGATTTGCGCATGGCAAAACGAAGGGCCGCAGTAGAGGAATGCTCCTACGGCTAGAACTTTGAATCCATTCATATTGGCACCCCTAAAGCGAAAAAGGGTCGCCGAGACAATCTCGGCGACTAATTGCGGTCGCGTTAAAAGGGCACCACGAAGATTTCCCAGATGCGTGGTAACATAAACCACATGAACTGCGAGGCTGGTGTCGCAGTGGGCATCGTGTGTGCTCTACCGAATCATGCGCGATGGCTGGCAAAGAGCAAACACTTACCTCGAGAAAAACTCGCAATCGCGTAAAGTACTAATGCGTTTTGCGATCCAAGTAAAGAATGCACGCAACGTAATTTGTGCCGATGGCGCAGCGGTCGCTCGGTGGACTGGAGTTGGATGATTGCATCGGTTGTGCGGCTCAAGTCGCTCGGCTATTCACCGCTTGCAGCAACCGTTGGCGAATCATGTACAACCGAGTGCTTTCCGTAATCTTCTCGCCATCCAGGTCGCTCACGTAGAACACGTCAACGACTTGATCGAGATGCGTGCTGATCTTCGCGAACTGCAACACTAACTGCAGATCAAACAGCACACGAGAAATGTCGTACAGCAATCCCATGCGATCGTAAGCAAACAGAGTGATAATGGTGTACTTTTCTGAAGTGCTGTTATCGAAGCGCACTTGAGTCGGCTGAATCTTCAGTCCCTCAGCCGCTTTCGTTCGGCTGTTGCGCCAGATCTTGGGGAACGTCGGAGGCAACGAGTTATTCGGATCGAGCGCTTTGACGAGCGTCGTACAGATTTCATCGATTCGACTTTGTGGCGGAGCGCCTTCGAATTCGCTGTCCTCTACATAGAACTTATCCCACACAATGTCATCGGGTTGGGTGTGAATGTCGGCGGCCAAGATCTGCATACCTTGGCTTGAAAGCGCTCCGGTGATGCGATGAAAGGTTCCGATCGGTTTCCCAGATTGCTTGAGCGCAATGGTGTACTCCACCGCTTGCTGAGCCGTATTGAAGCGTCCCCAAGCAAGTACAGGTTTCGTATCCAAGTTTTGGAGTTTAGCAAGTTCGTCGACAATTTGACTGGGTGGAATGCGCAGGAGGTAACCGATTGGCAACGCTTCAACTTGGCGTTTCCACCACTCATCGTCCGCTCCGGCGGGAGTCAGTTTCAACACGTTTTGTTGCCGATCCCGCACGTCCGCGCGGAACGACTCGCCAGGCTTTTCATCGCGGAAATGCGAATCGGTTTGACGATACAACTGTACCAGCAAATCGATCTTCCACTGGTTGACGACGTCGGGACCGACGCCTGCCAAATCTGCGTAAGTCATCAGCAGCAATAAAACCAGTCGTTCACTCGAACCGACAATCGACGCAAAACGCACGATCACTTCGTTGCTGTTCAAGTCATGTCGGAATGCAGTGTTGGAAAGCAGCAGGTGCTGATGTACCAAGAACATCAGCGTCTCTTTGTCTTGCGCACTCAGTCGCAATCGGTCAGCCGTTTCGGCTGCGATGCGACGACCGACTTCGCTGTGATCTTCGACGAAGCCTTTTCCAAGGTCATGGATCAGGAGCGCGAGGTGCAAGATCGCTTTATTCTTCAACTCGCGGTACAAATTGCCAAGCGTTGAATTATCAATTGCTAGGTCCGTTACGCACTCGACAGTCCGAATGCAATGCGCGTCGACTGTGTATTTGTGATATTCGTTGAATTGCAGCAAGCAGCGCGCGTGCTTCATGCCGGGAATGATCTGCTCGAGCACGCGCAGTTCTTGCAAGCGACGAAGTTGTGATCCAAGATTGCCGTAGTGCGACAAAAGTTCCCAAAAGCGTTGGATCGTTACCGAATCGATTTCTGAAATCGGACGTCCAAGCATGGCGGAGCGGATTTCTCGCCATGTGTTGTGTTCGATGGGGCGGTCGTACTTGTTCGAAAGCGACATCAACTCAAGCACAGCGGCTGGGTCGCGTTTCAACCGATCGAGACCTGAACGCGTTGCCCAAACGTGCGACCAACCAACTCGATAGTCGCGATGAACTGGCAAGCCGACTGCGTGTTCGAGACTCTGGGCGATGCGTGATCGCATTTTGGCTGAGGCGAGGAAGTGCGCGCTGCTGTAACGAATCTCGCTGGTGCGTTCGAAGTACTGTTGCATGAACTGTTCGACTGGCAAAATCCCTTCCGCACCGTAAAACCCGCTCCAGGTGGCCAACTTCATTTGCAGCGGGCGATCGAGTTGGTCTTGAGATTTGCCGTATTCAAAGTGCATTTGATTGCGAAGCCGCAATAAATACTGATAGCCGCTCTTCAGTGCGTTTTGATCTTCGACGGAAAGATGGCCGAGTTGAGCGAGTTGATCGAGATCGCACTCGCCGTATTGGGTAAAGCCGATCCAACGGACAAGTTGAATGTCACGCAAGCCGCCACGGGAGCGTTTAATATTCGGTTGAAGCAGAAAGACGGTCTCGCCATACTTGCGTCGCTCTTCGAACCTCGCTTGCTCAACTGCGCGAATCATGCGACTGCTGCGCCGTTTGGCGCCTTGTCGCAAGTTGCGCATCAACTGACTAAATAAATCCACACTGCCTGCAACCACTCGGCTTTCGACGAGCGAGGTGTACACGGTCGCATCGGTCCAAGCCAGCTTCAACGCTTGTTGCGGCGTACGCAATGAGAAACCCAGTTGGCAACCCGCATCCACTATCCATTGACTGAGTTTGCGTGCAAGCGGAATTGCGTGCTGCGAGAAACTGGGCGAGTGGAGCAGCATCAGATCGACATCAGAGAACGGCGCAACATCGCGTCGACCGTACCCGCCATGTGCTACCAGGGTGACGTTCTTGTCCAGTTTATCGACCGACAGTTCCGCAACGGCAGCTTGCAGAAGCTCGAGTACCAAACTGTCGACAAGATCGGAGAGTCGTACACAAACTTGCAGACCCGATGCACCGCTGTCATGCAACGCGCGCAGCCTCTGACGCCCGTCTTGTAAACGCGCGCGACAATCGATCACTGCCTGTGGCAGTCCGCCTGCTACTGCCATTAGCTCCCCAGTTAGATGGCTTCTTCGCCTGATTCGCCGGTTCGGATACGAATCGCATCTGCTAAGTCGGTGACGAAAATCTTTCCATCACCAATTTGACCGGTCTGTGCTGTATTCAGAATCGTGTCGACAACTGTTTGTAGGTTGGCATCGGAACACACAACTTCGATTTTGACTTTCGGAACAAAGTCGACTGCGTACTCGGTACCTCGGTAGATTTCGGTGTGGCCCTTTTGCCGACCGTAACCGCGCACTTCGCTGACCGTCATGCCATGGATGCCCTGCTCGGTCAACGCATTCTTTACGTCTTCCAATTTAAAGTGACGCACGATTGCTTCGATTTTTTTCATCCACCAATTCTCCGGAAAGTCAACTGCGCCAAAAGTTCTTGCTGAGTTACAACAGCTGAAGTTACAAAATCAGAAGGCAAGCACTCGAGCGCCGCTTTGATGGAGCTCTATTTTATCCACTCACGGTCGACTCAGGAATCGGGAATGCGTAGTGAAATGCAACTTTACAGCGGTCGCTTGGCTTCAACTACTGGTTTCTGGCCGAATCCACGGTTGATCGGGAACACCTGCCAAGTGATTTTGGAAGCGAGCGACAACGAACAGCCAGTCACTCAGTCGATTGAGATAGATGATTATTCGTGCGCAATCTGCGATTCCAGGTTGCTGCGACAGGTGAACAACATCGCGTTCGGCGCGGCGGCAGACGGTCCGAGCCCAATGCAGCGCCGCCGATGCGGAGCAGCCGCCTGGCAACACAAAGTTCTTTAGCGGCGGAAGCTTTTCCTCCATATCATCCATCGATTGCTCGAGGTCACCGATGCGTGCTTCCGGTAGTAAGCACATATTCTGAGCGGCTGGATCGGGTGTCGCGAGCTCGGCACCGATCGAAAACAGATCGCTTTGAACAGCCTTGATGAACTCGTGCAATTCGCTTGAATCTGTGGCGAGCGATTGCAGCACCATTGCTAAAACTGCGTTCAACTCATCGACACTTCCGTAGGCTGAAATTCGAGGGTTGTCTTTGAGCACTCGCGGACCAGCGAACAAGCCCGTGGTCCCCGAATCGCCAGTCTTAGTGTAAATCTTCATTACAGCTCTTCTTCGTTACTCTGCAACTTCCACGACGGTCAAGAAGAGGTATGTTATGGGAACAGTCAAGGAATCAAAAGCGGAGGCGATGGTGACGAAATTAGTTAATGCAGCGGGAATGCTACTGTTCGCACTCGAAACGCCACCCAAGTTCCTGCTGATGCGCCACCGCAACCGATGGGATTTGCCCAAAGGACACGCCGAACCTGGCGAGACAATTCTCGAAACCGCGCTGCGCGAAACGGAAGAAGAAACCGGAGTTCCAGCCGCAGCGATCAGCGTCGATCCAAGTTTTCAGTACGTGATTGAATACCCGGTTACGTATCGCAGCGCAGGCGAGTGCTTGAAGCGAGTGACCTACTTTCTAGGTTACCTTCCTGCGACACGGACCATAGAGGTGACGGAACACGAGAGCTACCGGTGGTGGACTTGGCCTCAACTGGAAAGTGTGCAGGAAAAAACGATCGACCCGCTGCTCGGCGCCGTCAACGCCTTCTTTGATGCGCACCCCGAGCGACTCACGGGCATGCGTTAGTTCGCACGTTCATTACTTATTCGCCCAGGTGCTTCCAGCATATTGGCTGACCAGGCGATTGCGAGTTTCAGTGGCTCGCGTTGGTTCACCAGCTTTGGGCCACAGTTGAGTGAGGTTGTAGAGCGCTTCGGCGTGCGCATCGGCATCTGTGAAGAACAAGAGGTCCGTTCGCAAGAAAGCGAGTACAGCCAAATTTGTATTCTTGAGCAGAAGGTAGCAATCGCCCTGTGCGTTGTAGATCCGTGCGAATAGTTCTTGGTCCGTTGAATCGTACTTGGAGACCATCTGCTTCAACTGGTCGAGCGCTTGTTGCGGCTTGCCATCGCGCGCATCGCAAACCGCTAAACCAACTTCAGCAAGGCTCTTAAGCCGCGTCATTTTAGCGGAAGTAGAACTCAAGCCGGCAAGCTGCTGAAACCGGGTACGAGCTTCGTTGTATTTGCCTTGCCCCAACTCAAGTTGAGCTAATCGGTAGACGCCATTCGCTTTGGTTTCGGCATCAGGTGCGGAGAGCAGCACGCCGTAGTAACGAACAGCACCATCCGGTTTGCCAAGCGCCACAGCCAAATCTCCCAGCAACGCACTCAATTCGAACATATGGTGCGTATTACGATTCTTGGTTGCTAAACCGACAAGACCCGCTGCGGCTGATTCTTTCGACCCGCCCGTTCCGGCGAGCCCAAGTTTGCCTTCACTGGAAAACTTGTAGAACTCGTAATCCTGCGCGACGAGTGGGTTCTTGAGACTGCTCGGATCGATCTTCTTCAGTTCATCTAGCACTTGCGTGTACTGCTCTTGCGCGAACATTTCGCGAGCACGGTCCAAGCCGCCTGGCTCGTCATCAAAGACAATCTTGCGCACCTCAGCCACGGGCACGGTTTGCTTCGCACCACGGACTTCGATAGTCACTTCGGACGGAGTGATCTGTAGGATCTTTCCCGAAGCGACTCCACCTTGTAAAGGATAGACTTTATCCTGAGCAACAACGGCATTACACAGCAGGCAGGCGAGTGCCAAAGCGGTGATCCGGTAAACGTTGAAAATATTTACTTGCATATTGGGTCACTCGTTCGAACCGAAAGTTCTGAATATTGAATCATTATTTACGTCCAAGTCCAACTGCTTCTTGACCTTGAGCTTTTTGGATTTGTTTAAGCAACGTATCAAAATTTTTGGTCATCACGGGGCCGCCTAGGACCGGGTAGAGCCTGGCGGTAGTTTGAATGTCGCGAGATGCTTGTTCGAGCAACTTGGCTTTGTCAGCACCGTTTGCGCCGAGCGCGAACTTGTAGCGGCTATTCGCAACTTGATAACGCGCTTCGTAGAACAACTCTGCGTTGCTCGGGTTCTTGCTCATCACGTTAGCTATTTTGCTGAAGCCCCAGATTTTGTTTGCGCCGTTTTTACCGGGTAGCGCGCCTTCGATCGCCGTCTTATGGTGCTTTGCATCAACCGCGTCGCCCCAGGCTTGATAAGTCCTTGCGGCCTCAAGCTGAGCTGGAATCGTATTGCTGACGTCCAGCATGGCGCCGAGAGTTTCAATCGCGCCGTCAAAATTGCCCAGTCCTCGCTGCGATTTGGCTTGCATCAACTTGACTTGCACTTCGATACCTTTGGGTTGCATCCACTCAGCGTCCGCCACGCCCTTGTCGAGCATCCGCTCCAAAATGGTTGAGGCTTCCGTGTACGCCTTTTGAGCCAGCGTGGAGTCGCCTTTGATTTCATCCGCAACGGAAAGCAATGTGTCTGCAGCCCAATAGTTGGTACCAAAGGCCGATGCACTTTTGCCAGCTTCCGAAGTAACTTTGACGAGCGCTTCCGACAGTTTCTTGCGCTTATCGGCATCCTTGGTCGCGTTCACTGCGTCCTTCAGATCCCTGGCAAGTTGCACGAAGATCCCGCCGAGCAACTGTGGACCGCTGGCGTCTTTCTGCGAAGCGGCTTCCAGTAATCCGATGTACTCGGTGAGTTTCGCAGTGGCGGCATTCGCGTCGACATCGCCGCTAGTCAATTTGCCGATCTCGACTTGCAACGCGGTGCTGTACGTGTCCATCATCGCGCGCGTCGTCACGCTGTCTGGCTTGTCTTTGATGACGTTTAAAGGTGCGAGATCATCGAACAGCTTGGCTGCCTCAGCGGCTTGGTCGTTCGCTAAGTACATACGAGCTAAATAGTTGATCGACTCCACTTCAGGACCGCCCATGGTGTCTTTCTTGATAGCGCTAACCGCTTTGGTCAACGTATCTATGGCCAACTTACGCGCGGCCGTTAATTCGGGAGTCTCTTCTGTATTAGCGCGTTTGGCTTCGATGTAACGCGCGTAGAACTGAACCGCCGCTTCCCGATGCACGTTCGCGCCCGCTGGAGTGTTGGTTGGAACCATCGGCAGGAACGATTCAGCCTTGTCCCACTCCTTGTTTAACAATGAGAACTGAACGAGCGCGGCCGCAGCCGTGGAAGACTCGTCAGCGTTGGGCCAAGTCGTCACCAAGTATTCAGCGAATGGTCGTAACTGATCGATCAGTTGCGATCGCTGTTCTCTGTCTTCTGTCCTAAGCAAGTCGCCATATGCGGCTAGCGCAATCGTTCCAGCACGTAAGCCTTGCTCGGTCGCTGGGTTCGATACAGCCAGAAACTCACCAATCGAAATCGCTTCCCAAGGCAGCTGCTGCTTGAGGTAGCAGAAGGCAAGTTTTTGACGAGCGTCAAACAGTTGTTCGCGTCCATCTTTCTGAGTAAATAGACGCAAGCTGGTTTGTAGCAGCTGTGTCGCTTGGTCTAAATCGATTCGGGCCGCTTCTTTCGTGTTCGCCAACTGTTGGTCGGAAGCTGCTTTGTCTTCGGCAGATATGGCTGGATCAGCGATCTTCTTTTCAAGCGATTCGATTTCCACGGCACTCGATTCAAAACGTTGGACACGTTCCGTTGCGGCTTCGAGCGCTTCCGGAAAACTCTTGACCTTGGGCAATTCAGTTGCCTTTGCCAAATTCGCCTCAGCACCGAGTTGGCCGAGCAGTTTGCGGGCTTCGTCTTGATGGGCTCCAGCGATTCGCAGCAACGCGCGCACTTGATCGCGCGTTTCACGCGTTAGCTTCGAAGCGTTGCGATCATCCTTGTCTTTCTTTTCCAAGTCCTTGATCCAAGCGATTCTGGATTTGTAGTGCTCCAGTTTCAGCGCAAGAACCTCGGGCGACTGACGTTCATCCGGCCGAAGCTGCGATTGCCACTTTGTCGCGCGATCGTCGGCCAATGGGAATTTTTCCTGCTTGGTGAAAAGCTTTACGAGCTCTGCGATCGCTTGCGTCTGCAGCATTCGCAGCGAATCGATCCCTTCTTGATCTGCGATTCGTTGGTAGCCGTCGATCGCATCATCAATTTTGCCTAACGTTTCGTGCACGCCACTACGGTAGTAGAGCGCATAGTTTCGAATGCCGACGATCTCTTTCTCTTTCAAGTACAGATCGTTGTACATTGCGAGCGCCATCTCGAGATCCTTGACTCGTTCGGGGCTGGCAGTGCCGCGACTGCGACCGCGATTCTCCATCGCGGCAGCGGCCAGTAACTGCGCCCGCCGAATCTCGCCGCGGATTTGATCACGATAAGCGATCTTGCTTGTGTCGCTGGCATCCGTTCGCGCACCCTTGATCTGCTCGATGATTACAGCCAGTTCTTTGACGGTGCTTTGAAACAGGTCGTGAGCTTCCGAGAAGAACTTAATCGCATCAGGAATATCTTGAGTGTTGTCCGCTCCAGCGCGCGTCTTGGCTTCTTCGGCGCGGGTCAGCAACAAGTTGCCCAGCGACAATTGAGCTTCTCCGCGACGCGGATGCTGAAGGCTCGTTTTTAAGAAGGTTCGAATCGCCGATTCGGCTTGATCAAGTTTCACCGAACGTTGCGGATTCTGCGCGGACATTTGGGCAGCCGCGCTGTACATCAGCATGCCGCGCTCAAGCGCAATCACTCCCTTAAACTCGGCACTTACATTCGGCTCGTCTTCCAAGTCATTGAGATAAACGAGCGCCAAATCGAACAGCTGTTCGTTCTTTAGCTTCTCAAGAAATCGTTGGTACGGTTCCTCAGCATGCAACACTGAGCCCGCGGATACAACGCACGAGATCGCCGCGCACGAGATCGCCCCGAGCAAGACGCCCCAGAACGACCGCCCGCAGAACGACCGCCCGCAGCACCTGGAGGCCGGAATTGCGGAGTCTGGTGGTCCCGCCGGTTTCGTTTCAGCACGTTCGTACAGCAACGAAATTTTTCCGAGAACTGTTTTTAACTTAGGCATTGGCTTAGCGAATCTAAGGGTGCCGAAATGTGAAGAAAAGTTACTATCGCATTGTCCAAGCGTTTTCGAGTCGACGCGGCGAGTGCATTCGATCGCGATGGTTCCATCGCTCTGTTGGTCATCTCACCGATTGCCATCGAGCTGTGGGTAAACCGCTAGTTTCATTAAAACACCAATCTAGCATTTGCAAAGCGCAAAAGCACTTTCGTGGTACACCAGCGGACCGTCTGTCTCGCGAATTTGCTTTTCGATTTGAGCCTGCGTGGCGATTTCTCGTCCCGGAAGCTGACGGGCCCTCAAGGTGTAGGAAGTGAATTGGTGATCGTTGTCACACGAACGCCCTGCGTCGGTGGCAACCCAAGATCTATTGCAATTCTAGACTAGCCGACGGTGCCGCGTAGCTCAAGGAAATGGGGTCAATCCACTCTGCCGAAGCCAACATCAAGTGACGTTGCCAGCGCGATCGCTACAACCCGAAGCTGGGTGAAGTAGTAAATGAACTGTTCGGCGAACAACTGCGAGAACTTCCGCAACTGCAGCTTCCCGCAATCACTCGCTAGCAACTGGAAAATGATCTGGGCTGGCGTAAAACCGTTTGCTAAAACCGATTCGATCGCACGATGCCAACGCTCAACCGCCAACGGGCTGAATAATGACTACAACCACCTCAACATCTTCGCTCACTTCGATCGGTGTTCCGACTGTACTTACTCGCACGCATTGCCACAGCCAGATCATTATCCCCGCCCGACTCGCGTCGACGCGTTTGCCTGAAAAACTGCTGTTGCGCGAGACGGGCAAAACGGTTCTCCAACACACGTTCGAATCCGCTTCCTTAGCCAAGCGTCCCGAAGGCATCGTTATCGCGGTTGACTGCGAGAAATTGGAAAGAACCGTCAAGAGTTTCGGCGGCCGAAGCGTGCTAACCGATCCAACTCTGCAAAGCGGAACCGACCGAGTGGCAGCCGTTGCGAAGCAAATGCCCGAAGTGGACCTGTTCATCAATGTACAAGGCGATGAACCGGAGATTTCCGCGGAGGCGATTGACGAAGTTACCCGTTTGCTCGAATCCAACCCGCGAGCGGATGTAGCGACACTAGCCGCGCCGATTCGTGATCGCACTCGTTTGGAAGATCCGGCGTGCGTGAAAGTAGTCCGCGATCATCACGGCCGGGCACTTTACTTCAGCCGCAGCCCGATTCCCCATGCGCGCAGTTGGGATGAATCGCTACTAAGCAGCAATCCGCCTGCGTTCCTGCAGCACATCGGAATCTACGCCTACCGCCGCCAATTCCTGCTGAAGTTAGCTGAGTTGCCCTCCAGTCCGCTCGAACAACTGGAAAAACTCGAACAACTGCGATTCTTACAAGCTGGCAGCGAAATCGTGCTGGGCGTGATCGAACATGCTCCTAAAGGCATTGACACTTGGAACGACTATCGCGAATTCGTCAAGCGTCAAAGCTGTGCCGCGGCATAACCCTCTGCGATCGACTAGCAGCGATCTGCGTCAGCTACCGCCAATCAATAACTCGGCTCAGCGTCCAGCGATTTGTCTTTGATGCACCAAGTTGTAAGGGCAACTTAGGTGCGGCGGCGAAACATCGCCTACTGCACTCGGGTCACTTTGGGTCTCGATACGCGCTCGGGTCGCGATTTTCTAAAAAAGTTGCGGTGAGTTGTCCGTCGCTGAGCATCTCTTAGGGGCGTGACTCACGCATTTCGAATGTGACTAATTATTAACTCTATTTTAGAAGCTCATCTCCGAATAGCAGTTGGATCAACTATAGCAAAGCTAAAAACATTGCTCTTTCTTAAGTAACGACAAAACGGCGCCGCGTCGCCTTCGGACGTCATACGGGGAAGGTTGACTCATAGTAGATGGCCTACTAGTAATTGGTATGTCTACAACTTGTTTTGAAACGCACGCTCCCATCTCATGACGTGCCACTTGGCAGCCTTTTTGATTTGTCGGCCGTGCGCCCACGCGTCCTGCACACAAGCGATAAGCGGCTGCTGCTACGTTCCGAATCAGTGACGAAATCCGGACCGGATCAATGGCTGTTCGCTGTTTCAACTCAAGCTTGCCTGACTTGTTGGCTCAAGAACTTTTTAGAATTTTGCTCGGAGTGTTCAATGTCTACTCATCGGTCTGTGAACCGCAGAGGTTTCACGCTTGTTGAATTGTTAGTGGTGATTGCAATTATCGGAATCTTGGTAGGTCTCTTATTGCCTGCTGTTCAGGCGGCTCGTGAAGCAGCACGCCGTATGCAATGTTCGAACAACATGAAGCAAATCGGCTTGGCGATGCACAACTACCACGACACCCACAAGGTGTTTCCAACTTTCGTGACCCGCAACGGTCAAAACGACTACTGGCGCGGTTACAGTGCATTTACGATGATTCTGCCGTACATCGAGCAGGGTCCTTTGTATAACACGGTTCAAGCTCAAACTCGCAACTTCTTCGACCACTGGGATTCCGGCCCTCATAATGCGCTGCGTAGTTCCTCGATCTCCGCTTATCTGTGTCCATCCGCAAAGCGCTGGCCCGCATCGGGCACTGGCTGGTCAAACGGACCAGGCTGCAATTACGGCGTTAGCTTTGGCGCCACAATCGATTGGGATAACTTCAAAAATCAGAACGGCATGTTCCGTGGTCAATCAGACACCGGCGCTAAATGCTCGACGCGTATGGCTGACATCACCGACGGTACCTCGAATACGCTGCTGGCTTCTGAGCACCTGTCAGGCGACGACAACGGCTCGTTCATCATGAACGGCCAAACCTCTGAGCCTCGCATCGGTGCTGCGTTTCCAAACGGCACGATTCAATACCCATCGCAAGCTGAGCTCGAAACCTTCGGAGCAGCGTGCCAAGCAACAACCGCTCACAACTCCCAGAACGGTAATCAATGGATGTCCCCAGAGCCAACGCAAACGGCGCTCAACACCGCTGCTCCACCGAACTGGAAGTTCCCTAACTGCCAGACCAGCGGCAGTGGTTTCGCATCGGACCGTGATGGTATTTACACGCCGCGTAGCCAGCACACCGGTGGTGTTCAAGCGGCAGCGGGTGACGGTTCCGTACGCTTCGTTTCAGACTCAATCGATCTGAAAGCATGGCAGTACTTCGGCGGCCGCGACGACGGTCAAACAACTACCGTCGAACAATAATTTCCATTCAGTCTATTAGTGAGCCTAGGTACCCCGATACGTCGGGGTACCTCTATTTTGTGAATTAGAAGAATTAGTTTTTACGGATACGAATGATGATCAAGAAATTCCAATCGCTGCTGAGTATTGCTTTGGTCTGTCTAGTCTTTTCCGGCTGTGACCCGGGTAGTACCGAAGTTCAACCGATCGCAGTTTCGCCCAAGGACATGTTGAAAGCGAATTTGCAGAGCCCGGCCGACACTGGCATGCTCGGTAGCGAGATGGTTGTAATCGAAGAGAACATTGAAAAACTTGCTGTCGAAGATGCTGCGAAAGCAGACGCTCTACGAAAAGATCTTGAAGAACTCAAGAAGGCGAATAACGCTACGAAGATCAAGTCAAAAGCGAAAGAGATGATTGGCAAACTATAAAATGTGGCCAACGATTGCGAGTCGAGAGCAGTGAAGCGTGTATCGCATAAAACGAAGCATCGCGCCGGCGCAACTTCCAAAAAAGTTGCTCCGGCATTTTCGTTGGTGAATAGTGCTTCGCGTCCTAAAGTACTGCTCGTCATACTAGCAGCCGCCTTAATCGCTTTCTATTTCTCGGGTGGCATTGTTCGGATCACCAATCAGTTTGCAGCGAATGCGATTCAGAGCCGCGACTTGGCTTCGGCAAAAGGTTGGATTGAGGCAACTCGCAACCTACATCCAGCTAACTCACTGATGAATTTTCACGCCGCTCGCGTGGCGCGTGTCGAAGGTGACTGGGCGGCGATGGAACGACATCTCATGGTCGCATCGCAGGCTGGCTACAATAACGATCGGATCGAGCTAGAGCGTAAATTGAGTTATGCGCAAACGGGGCGACTCGACGAAGTCGAATCCGAACTGAACGAGCGGCTTGCCACGGGTGATCCTGATTCCGCCGAAATTTGCGAGGCGTACGCCAATGGTCTGGCGATGAGTTCTCGGTTTGAGGCTGCCATCAAAATCCTGGACGCATGGCGGATCGATCGTCCAAACGACCCACGCCCTGCACATCGTATGGCGAAAATTCAAGAGCACCTGCAACAACTGGATAACGCGCGAGCAAGTTATGAACGTGCCATTGCGATCGACAAGAACTACTTTCCCGCAATTTTCAGTCTTGGGCGAATGCTGCTCGATGAAAACGAAGCGGAGCGATCCATTGAATTGTTTCAACGATGCCTTGCCATGGAACGTCCTGAAGCTGCCAAAACTGGTCTGAGCATGGGCTTCGCAAAGCTAGGTGATTCAGCTAAAGCTAAACAGTACCTAATGGAGGTTCAAGCTGCCGATCCAGAGCACGTGCGCGATTCATACGCCTCACTAGGCGAGCCGCTGGAGCGGGATTTGGCCGCGGTTGAATTGGGCAAACTGCTAACCGCAGAGGGAGACTTTAAAGAAGGTCTTCGAATGCTTGATCTCGCGCTCGCTGTGAATCCTCGCGATCTTACAGCGCGTTACTCGCGAGCGTTAGCGCTGAAAGGTCTGGGCCGTGAGGATGAGGCGGCGGCCGAGTTCACCAAAGTTGAAGAAACCAAGCAGGCACTCGCGCAGGTGAATGTTCTACGCAACCAGATCAACCGCAACCCAGAAGATTTCGCCTCTCGCGTTGCCCTTGGCAAACTACTCGTTGAATACGAATCCGAAAGGAGCGGATTGTTTTGGCTAAAGAGTGCGTTGCAACACGGTGCTAACAGCCCGGACGTACATCGCGCGTTGGCCGAATACTATGAACTGCATATGCAAGAATCACCCGGCTTCGCGGAACTTGCGAGTGAACATAGGGAAAAGCTCGCAACCATTGAATCCAAGTAGTTGCTCTAGCGTTGTTGTACGACGTTCGTTTTGTCGAGTGACACGTTAGATACGGTTTGCAAATCACCGTTTGGCCAGGTAATCTGCAGTTCAAATACCTTCTCGCCAAGTGGAATACTCCACGTTAAGGAGTACGGATTCTGAGACAGATAGCTGCCTCCGTAGCTGTCCAAACTGTGAAAACTGATCTTGGAGGGATTGGTGGGTTGGGTCAATAATGGGGCATGGACATTGAACAACTCAAAACGGATGTTGCGGCTGGCAAGCTTTCTGTGGACAAGCTACTGGTCGTTATTGTAGC
>JBGSOM010000006.1:0-7853 GCA_041739135.1 Pirellulaceae bacterium | reverse complement strand
AACGTTTGTCGGTTCGTCCCCGCAAGAGTAGTTGGTCCAGCAAATATGGAGGCAAGCCATTAAGCCAAACTGCAGGCAGAACGCCAAGCCGATTTCATTCAGCCATCGAAAGTGAAACCAAGTCGAGTACTGCATACTTTTGAAGCTGTGTGAAAAGCCAAGAAAATTGGCGGACACGATTCGCATCCGCCTTTAAGTTACGATTTTCTACCAACCAGAAACATGTGCAAAAGCTACGTATCTGGTTTATCAGGGATGGACTATTTACCTATCCCGGCCTTAGCCAGCAAGTCTTTCGCTTCCGGAGTGCCGATCTTTTCAGCGATCGCGATCGCCGCAGCCTTCGCGTCATCTTTGACTTCGGAACTCTCAGCCGCCTTGATTGCCAGCTTCAAATTCTCCAGGTTCGGATAACGCTTCAGCACCTCTAGTACAAGCTTCTTTTCTGCGGGCGCTTTAGCAATCTCGTAGGCCTTTTGGCACATTGCGATGCGCTCCGGTTCAGCCATCGCAAATTGACGAGCGATGCGAATGTAGCCGCGAATGTTGCGAACTTGAAACTTGTCAGCTTGCCCAGTTGTCGACAGGTCGTACAACACGGGTGCAGCGTCGATCGTCATCCAATCACCGAGCAGTCGACTGCTAACATCCTTCAGTGTGGCATCGGAGCTCTTCCCAGCACCAGCAACCGCAGCTAACGCGTTGGTACCGCCTACGTTCGCAAGAATGTCGAGTAGTACCGATTGGATTTCAACGGGTTTGCCATCCATCGCCGCCGCAATCTGCTTAGCACATGCTTCGCGATCCGGCATGCGAACCGCCGCTGCCTTCAGTGCTTGCTGCGCCGTTTCAGCGTCTTCTTTGTGCTTGGGAGCGACGACTTGTGAAATGAGAACGGATAGTTTCTCCGCAGGAACCGTTGCACCCAGCGAAGTCAAAGCCGCACTGCGAACATTTTCATCGGAGCTCTCAAGCGCTTTAATCAGTTGATCGGCGGCCTCGATGCGGCGCTGCCCCACGACCTCGATCAATGCAACCAGTTCTTTGCCGGTCGCTGAAGGCAAACGCGATAGAATCTCCTTGCTGATACTTTCATCGGGCAGTTCCGACAAGGCAGTCTTGGCATTCTGAGCCAGCACGGTATCGCTGTCACTGGCGATCTCAAGCAGCGCTGGCACACACGAAGCATCACCAACTCGGCCAAGTGCATTGATGGCTGAAAATCGAACAAGCTTGTCCCCAGTAGTTGCCGCTTTCAAGATTGCCGCCAACTCAACGGTACCTTCTCGATCCGCCATCGCTTGAACAAGCAGCGCTGCACGTTCCGGTTGAGCCTTCGCCAACTCCGCTGCGAGCGCTTGATCCACTTCACGGCCTGACAACTCACGAGCGGTTGCGAGCGCAATATTGAAAAGCTCTTTCTTCGGTGAATTCAGTTGTTCAACCAACAACGGTATTCCCTCGAGCTTGCGAGCGATAATGGCTCCGCGCGTCGCTTCGACAACACGTTGAGCCGGCACGTCCGCTTTTCGAACTTCGTCGTAAATTGCGATGGCTTCCGCTGCGTTACCTTCAGCCAAAAAACGTTCAGCAGACAACACCAACCCTTCAGCGATGGCGGAGCGCACCGACTCAGGCGATTTAGCAAGCGACTGTTGCAGCGTTTCAGCCGCTGATGCGTTGCCGATGCGACCAAGAGCAACAGCAGCGGCAGATGCAACTTCCGAATCTTTGTCTTGCAGACGAGTCTTCAATACGTCTACTGCAGCGGCATCGCGGCGAACTCCAATTGAATTGAGCGTGCCCACCAGCAAACGACCTTGCAACGATTCGCTGGCTGTTCGCAGAACTTCGTCTACCGTTGCACCTGGAATATTCTCCAGCGCGATCCGTGCCCAAGACGACAAATGTTCGTTGCTTAGCAACTTCGCTAACTCAGGCGCGGCTTCAGGCGAGCCGTAAACTGCCAGTCGCTTGCAAGCCATCGCTTTGTCAGCTTCCGGCGACTCGCCAGTGAGAATGGCAAGCAAATCAGCTTCCTTCTCCATCGTCGCGACTTGGGCCAAAACACACTGCGCCGAAAGCACCAGCGCCCACGCAGCCAAAAAGACAATTGATGTAAGTGATCTTGTATTCATAATTCGTTTCTTATTTCGCAAGTTGAGTTGGTAAGACGCATCACAGTCGAAACCTCAATCAAAGACACTGATCTCTATTGCCATCGCTGTATCAAAACTAACGGCGAGACTGCATGCGATGTCGGTGGGAAAGTACAGGGGAAACTCGGTAGCCTACAGACGCCATGGTTCGCGCAGCGCTTCGGATCGCAATCGATTCGCCGCTTCATCATTGATGAACTCATGTGTCGTGAGATCTAAATTCACTTGACGGTTTAGGAACAAGGCGATGTTGGCCGAGTGACAAGCCATGTGCGCGTTACAGGCTGCAACTGCATTACCCTTCGGCTTGCCGCGCGACTTCACGCAATCGAGAAAATCGCGAACGTGATAGGTCGCCGGATAACCACCGATCTCATCAACCGTGCGACCCGCCAACAATTCCGGCGAACTCAACACCATCTTGCCGCTATCGCCCGCCTCCACCCAACCGGTCTCGCCTTCGAAACGAACCGGACAAGAGCCGAGCGGAATCCAACCTTTCTCGCGGAAAATCAACTGCACGCCGTTCTCATAAGTCGCCACCAACTCACCGTCCTTCGGCGGATCGTACTTGACCGGCGGCGGACAATCGTCGACAGCCCACTGACAAAGATCGACGCAGTGCGAACCCCATTCAAGAACTCCGCCGCCGACCAACCCGCCACCTTTCTCAAAGTTGAAACCATCTAGCAACTTCGGATTAAATGGTCGCCACGCGGCTGGCCCAAGATACATATCCCAATCCACCTCTTCTTTCTTCGGCGGAGTCTCAGGCACTAGCCAACCGCTCATCATCGCTTGCATGCCCGCAGGGTGCGCATAGACCTTCTTAAGTTTCCCGAGCTTTCCGGTGCGAGCGAGATAACATGCAAAGGCAAAGTGCGGCAAGTTCCGTCGTTGCGTCCCCGCTTGAAAGACTCGCCCCGTTCGCTGAATCGTGTCGCGCAAAATCAAACTCTGCGCGATGTTCTTAGTCACCGGCTTTTCGCAGTACATATCCTTACCAGCCTTAGCGGCTTGCATAGCCATCGTGCAGTGCCAGTTCGGGCCTGTCGCGATCAACACAGCATCGATGTCTTTGCGATCGAGCAGCTCGCGAAAGTCCGTATGCATCGTGCAAGCTTGATTGCCGTACTTCTCATCCGCCATCTTCTTAACGGCGACGCGACGTTTTTCTTTGACGTCACACACTGCGATGAACTGCACGTCGCTTTGCTGTAGAAAGCAACCTAAGTCGTAAGTGCCGCGATTTCCGATTCCGATACCGCCAACCGTGACGCGCTCACTTGGAGCCACCGCGCCGTCACGCCCAAGCGCGGACGATGGGATAATCGTCGGTAGACTGACCGCAGCCCCAGCCGCAGCCATAGTGGTCTTCAAAAACCGACGCCGATGCAGTTGTTTTGTCTTCTGAGCCATTGCGCATCTCCTGATCGTTTTGTTAGCTTAACCGCCCGTACACCGCTCCGTCGGGTTCTGGTGTATCCAATAACCCACCAGTCTACTCCAACGGAAGGCGAATGAACACGCTACGATAAAACGACAAAAGTAATCGTTTGACTCATCGGATGTCACGTCGAAAGCAAGTCGACGATGTTCCACGCGGGCCGGTACCACTTCAGCAAAACGCTCTGCCTTGCAAGCCGATAATCATCGATTGTCGGCACTGAGCAAAAGAAGACACTCGCACCCTCCTCGCCCACTTGCCACAGACAACGCAACTGATCTGTTTCAAAATGTCGTCGCATGCGATCGCGAAGTTGCGTTGCCTCGCCAGCATACAGAAACTTGGGACGCTCTTCCGCAACCGCAATTCCATACACGCCAGGGCCATCAGGAATTTGATCAAAGTCCAGGTCCCGAAGACTGATCGCATCGTTCAGCTTGCGAACATTCAGCTCCTTGCGAAAGTTCTTTGCACGCGTGCGCGCATTCATGCCTTCCTTGCGCAGCTTCATCGCGCCCCAACGATACTCAAACGGCGTGTAACCAGGTGCAAACTGCGCTGCGATTGAGTCGAATTGCGCCGCAATACGATCGTCACATAGAATCTCATCCAAGCTGAGATCGAACCGATCATAGATCTTGCGCCAAGCAATCTCACTGGCAAAAACATAGGCACTCAACTCGCTCCACGGCATCAACGTCTCTTTCGACGTCGTGATACCAGCCCGCTTGAACATCCCCGCTTTTCGTAGTCGAAATAGCAACCGGTTGCGATCGCGATGGCTGCCTTCGATCGAAACACGATCGCATTCGACCTGAAAATCAGCATTCAAAATCGGATCTGCGACAACTCGGTCAACTGAGAAACCGCGATTCACCGCTGCGAACGCGTCGATCAACTTCAGCGATGATTCAGCTAAACCCTCTGGCAACTCCCGACCATCAAGGAAACCAAACAAAGGTAACTGCTTATCAGCTTTCACCTTCTTGGCACCAGTCTGCGGCGCGCTCAACTTGGGATCAGCGGAGCCGTCAAGCCGATCGCCGACCGAGATACCAGCCAATCGCGCCGTACCGCGAGCCGCATACTCCGAAGACAATTCAAAGCCGAGAAAGCGACGATTCAGTTTTTTGGCAACAGCCAACGTAGTGGCACTGCCGCTGAACGGATCCATGACGACATCCGTTTCATTGGAACAAGCTTTAATGATGCGACCAAGCAGTTGTTCCGGCATCTGGCAACCATGGAAACCAGCGCGTTCTTTGAAAGTGCCAGCCACTCGTGGAAAGTACCAAGTATCTTCGTCCGGTAGCAAGCCATCAACACAATCTTGCGGTCGCAGTATGAAAGTATCATCCGGCATCCGCCCACCGCTGGCCGCTCGCGAGTCTTTGTAGACCAATTGCCGCGCCGAAGGAACTTTGATGGCCTCCACATTGAACGTAAAGTTCTTCGGGTCACGCACAAACTGAAACAGATGCGCATGCGACCTCGTGAACTTCATCTTGCAATGCACACCGAAGGTGTAGTACCAACTGACCCAGCTACGGCAGTGAAACCCCAAATCCTGTGCCGCGATCTTTAGCTCCGCAGCGTACTCATCGCCGATCGCCAGCCAAAATGTACCGTTCGGCGCCAACACGCGATGCACTTGTGACATCCAAGCCTTCGACCACAGCAGGTACTTCTCTGTTTCAAGTCGATCGTCGTACTGGTCGTATTCGTAGCCGATATTGAACGGTGGGTCAGCAAACGCAAGCTGGACACAGCTATCTGGCAACTGCTTCATTTGCTCGACGCAATCGCCCTGATGAATCTTACCCGTATACCCTTCGGGCACCGCAGCAACGATTATCTCAGTCGTCGCTGTCCCCAGTTTTTTCTTTGCCATCGCGATTCTTTCCAGCCGTAACCCCTGCATTCTTGCTTCGATCGAATCGACGAATTGTAACAGATCTCCCGAAATAGCCACCACAACGCGGCCGTCAAGCTCCGCGTGATGCCCCCGCAGGGAGACTCATTCCGATAGCGGTTTTTGAACAGTTACAGCTAAGCGGCGCGGTGCACGCAAAGCTGAGCGATCGACTCGAGGCAATCGCGAGCTGGCGAAGAGGGTAGATCTTGCAGATCTTCGAGAGCGCTCACAATTAAACGATTCGCGCGTCCCATTGTGTATGCAGATGCGTCGCTCTCATTTAGTCGCAGCAGTAGATCGGCACACTGCGTACCGCTTTCAAGCATCTCGATCAATGCCGCACGCGCCGAGCCGCTATGCAGCTCCAACAAACGTAGGATCGGCAAAGTCGGCTTGCGTTGTAGTAGATCGGTGCCGAGCGTCTTACCGACTTGCTCAGTCCCCCATACATCCAGCCAATCGTCGACAACTTGAAATGCAACGCCCAGCTTGCGACCAAAGCGCGATAGAGCTCGCCCGGCAGCCACATCGCCTCCACCGCTCCAAGCACCCAGCCGACAACTGACTGCACACAGTTCACCCGTTTTCTGCCGCAAGATGTCGAAGTAATCAGCTTCAGTGATATCCCACTTACCGATCGATGCATGCTGACGCAACTCGCCTTCACACAACTGACTCGCCGCGGATGCAATCCCACGCGCCGCCAGCGTCGATCGACACTGAGCAGCCAACCCATAAGCTCGTGTAAAAAGGAAATCACCTAACACAATGCTGCAATGTGCACCGACTTGCGCATGAATCGTCGGCTGGTGGCGTCTTAGCGTTGCGTTGTCCAGCACATCGTCATGCACCAAACTGGCCGCATGCACCAATTCAACCGTCGCAGCCACTCGAACCGAATCATCTTGAGCGTAGCCGACCGCTTTCGCCGACAGCAATGCCAGACAAGGTCGCAGCCGCTTGCCACCGAGACTTGTCGCGCGACTCGCCAGAGCGTTCACGTCAGGATAGTGGCTTCGCAGCACCTCAGTTAAAGTAGCTTCCACTCGAACAAGCTCGACACCTACCAACTCGCGCATCCGATCTTGAGTACCGTTCAGGTCGGCCAGTGACTTCTCAACCACCGTTTTCGGCACAGCAGGCTTTGCCAGTTCGCTCGTTCCGAACCGAGCCGATGAGCGCAGGCCTAGGACGGAAGGCTGAACAACTGGTTGCATCCGATTCGTTCGAGCTGACATTCGATCAATCATCATTTCTCCGTTGACGCATCGCGTCGGAAATCCTCGCGCTGAAAATCGCCGCTTGCTCCACCCGTCTTCGATGACAAGGAAACTTCTTCAAGACTCAAGGTGCGATCAACCGCTTTGCACATGTCATACACTGTCAAACCTGCGATGCTTGCACCCACCATCGCTTCCATCTCCACACCCGTCCGGCCTGTAACACTTACGGTTACCGCAATCCTCAACCGTTCGTTCGACAACCATTCGAACTCCACCTCGACGCCATCGATTGGCAAACTGTGGCACAGCGGTATCAGTTCATCCGTTCGCTTCGTAGCCTGAATCGCCGCTAACCTCGCGACGCTTAGCACATCACCCTTTTTCAAACTGTTCAACTGGATCTGCCTAGCTGTCTCAGGCAACATCCGGCAGACTGCGGTCGCAGTGGCGGTCCGCCGCGTTACCGGCTTCCCGCCTACGTCGACCATCCGCGCTGCCCCAGCTTCATCGACGTGAGACAGTTTGCTCGCCGACTCGTCGGACGTACCACCTGATGCTGTCATAACTAGCCCTAAGTAAGCGTCGGAAAACTCTCAAAATAACGAGACTTCGCTCGCTACTTGGATCCGTTTCCTTCGTAATGCGTTTACCGTAAGCGAAACGGCTTATTAACCAAGGAAACCACCCTTCCGGCGACATAATGGAGAATCCGGAGCACGGGCGGCTAAGTTATCCGCTGTTAGAAAAATCAGATAGGCGGGTTTTGCAAATGCAATTGCAGGTCGGTAAGGACAATAATCGCACAAAAAACGCTAACCGCGATTTTCAACCTGAGCCCTCTTCAGCCACTCACTTACCCAATCAGCCACAACCTTCGGCAGCGGCAATAGCGGTGACTTCGTGTAGTCGATGTCATTCGAGTAACCTCCGTTGGTGTAAGCCGCTTCAATCAATGGCTGCAACTCTAACACCACGTCCGCGTCGGTCGAACGCAACGGGATCTTCAGCTTCGGTAGCGGTGCGGTCAGCGGAATCGCGTAATACTCGCACTGATCCGTCCGAGTCGCTCGCACAACCGTCGCGCGATAGATGCCGCGCAGCTTGACCGG
>JBGSOM010000119.1:0-28343 GCA_041739135.1 Pirellulaceae bacterium | reverse complement strand
TTGTAAGGCCACTCTCTCGAGACAAAGACAGAATTGCGACGATTCTGCACCTTAGGATCTTTGGTGGAAGACCGGTTTATCCTGAGCGAGTTTCGACGCCCCTTGTTCGTTCATGATTTGCTGAACTGTGGCGCTCAAGCGAAAGTGCTTGAAGCCTTTTCATAGTTCGGCCTCACACTTTCTGGATCTGCTATTCATGGCAAAGAAAAAGAGGTTTCGCCCACGGTCACCTGGAAATGATTCTCAAGGATATTCTTCGGATCGTTCACAGGGATATGCATCGGGCGGGCGTTCTTCCGGCGGTAGCTCTCCTGGCTACAACTCACAATCCGGACCATCGAATTCTCGACGACGTCCCTTCCGCCGCAATCGCAACGCGGGACCTAACACCGGTGGTGGTGGCAATTATTCGAATGAAAATCTGCCGGAACCAGAACTGGATGAAAACGGCGAAATCGTACTAGTGGAATTCACTGGTATCTTAGAAATGCACCCGAACGGTTACGGGTTCTTGCGGAGCAGCGACAGTAATTATTCGCGCGAGCGCACCGATCCGTTTGTGCCTGGAACCATGATCGAGAAATTTGGGTTGCGTCAGGGCGTTTGCATCAAAGCGATGATGCAGCCAGGCCGACGTCAACAAGGTCCTCGCGTTCGCGAGATCCTCGATGTTGATGGCCTCAAGCCTGAAGAGTACCTAAACGTTAAATGCTTTGATGATGACAAAGCACTGACACCTATCAACCCTGAGCAATGGTTGAACCTCGAAATTGGTGCTCAGCCATTAACAAATCGCGTGATCGATTTGCTGACTCCGCTTGGCAAGGGTCAGCGCGCTTTGATCGTTTCCCCGCCACGAAGTGGGAAAACATTGATGTTGCAGAATATCAGCAAAGGTATTTCGCTTAATCATCCTGATGTGCATTTGATCGTTTTGCTAATTGACGAACGACCGGAAGAAGTTACCGACATTCGTCGCAACATCATCAACGGGCAAGTGATTGCCAGCAGCCTCGATATGGACGTCGATAGCCACGTCCGTTTGAGTCAATTAGTAATCGATCGTTGCAAACGATTGGCTGAAATGGGCAAGGACGTGTTCTTGCTGATGGATTCGATTACTCGCTTGGCGCGTGCGTTCAATAAGTGGGTCGGAAACAACGGACCGACAATGACGGGTGGTGTGAACATCAAAGCGATGGACATCCCTAAGAAGCTTTTCGCTTCCGCGCGTGCCTTCGCTGAAGGTGGATCACTGACGATTGTCGGTACCGCGCTTGTGGATACTGGTAGCCGCATGGACGATTTGATTTTCCAGGAGTTCAAGGGAACCGGGAATATGGAAATCGTGCTCGACCGACGCCTTTCGGATCGTCGAGTTTACCCAGCGATCGATATTACGCAGTCTGGAACACGTCGCGAAGAATTGTTGCTAGACGAAGAGACATTGAACGCGGTGCACGCACTTCGCCGCACACTCAATACGATGCATCCAGTTGAAGCGATGGAACAGTTGACAAAACAGTTGGGCCGATTCCCTTCAAACAAAGAGTTCATTCGTTTGATATCAGCGGCCAAAGTTCTCGATTAAAGCTGACGCATTCCGGCAACCAAATTTTTCAGCAACCAACGTCGCTGAACTAGTTGGAACGGATGGATGCTACTGAATTGATATTACTGGGGGGAAACGACGATGGTTTCCCCATCACGCTGAATACTGAGTTCGCACTCTTTGGCCAACTGGGCGAGTATTTCGTCAGGTGTCTTCGCTTTAAGGACGCCAAACGAAATGACCGCTTGCTTCTTCGACAGCGGGATTGCTTCGGACCATGAGACCTCCAAGCTTAAATGCTTGGCGAGTCCTCCAACAATTTGTTCGATCGGCCCGCGCACTTCGGAAAGTGTAAACTTGGGCTCCAAGTTTCGAACCGGAGCGGTACGGACTGTTAAAAGTCTCAAATGAAACGCTGTAGGCCCGATGATCGTGCAGACACCGCCTCGCATTTGCATCATCGCATGCGGATGATCTTTCTTCGCAGCCGAGTACTGACTGGTCTGCACCGCTTTGGCGGCATAATCGCTTTTCCAATCAGTCGTTTTGGTTAAGCCTGAAACAGTGAAGGTGTTCGCCGACTTACACTCCACTTGCTGACCGAATCCCGCGAAAAGCAAAGTCAGTTGGGTAGCCAAAGTCGACGCGGGCAATTTACCTGCATGCATCAAATCGTGTGGCAGCGTGGCATCAACTTGCACCGACCATTGCTGCCCAATCGTATTCAGCAATTCTGTCGGCGTCGTGAGTTCATCCCATCGCAACAACTTCGTTTCAGCTCGCGTTCCGCTTTTCATCGCCTTGCGAGCTTTCACTATTTCGTTGTGCAACCTCACTGCGGAAAACTGAACGGCGGCCAGGTCCTCCTTTGGCCCAACGTAAACAATGTTCTCGATCAAGCCGGCTTCGGCATCACCTAATTTCGCAATTGCGCGGATTCGCCCGAAGGTCGTGTTCGCGTCTGGAAACTCCTTGGATGCAAGTCCCACGAGTGAGATGAGTCGGCTGCGATCGACGCGGCGATCGATCCAGATCGCGACGTTATAAAACTCTGAGAGGCTTTCAAGGCATTCAGCGAGCGGTCGTTTCTCAAAGGTGGCGATCGCAGGATTTGCGAGCTTATTCAGGGCAAGCCGACTGCCGGGCAGATCCAGCAGATTGAACTCAATTGCAGGTGGTTGTTGCCCGCAAACACTTTTCGATGTTAGCCCCAAACAACTTGCAACGAATGCAACAAGTAGAAGTGTCCAGCAAAATCGGAGGTTCCCTGCGGCAATTAAACGTCGCGACATGATTTCAGTTTGCGTTACAGGCACTACCGTCTGGGTGAACTGCGCAGACTCTAAGGCGCATTGGATAAATTGGGATATTTCGGTTGCTCAGGAACTGAATTGCTATTGAAATCAAAAGCAATTGCCGCCTTGGATCCCCTGATTATACTGAGCAAGTGATTCATTCGTAATCCAACTCGATTATACCACGCGAAACCAACGAAGGATCCTATAGTGGAAGAGCGAGCAACTCGCCACTCATTACTACTCCGATTCTATCATCGCTATTTGAGTGATTCCGACACCGCCCGCTTTATAGCGTCGGTGGCTGGGAAGTACTCACCTGCGACGCTGGAACGTTTGGTACAGTCGGGTGATGTGTACTCGAAACGTGCCGCAGCCCTAGCCTTAGGACTTGTGGGTGACGGTCGCAGCAACGAAGTTCTGGGACCCCTGCTGCGAAGTGCGGATCGCAAGCTGCGTTTGGTTGCAGACGACGCGCTGCGATCCATTTGGCTGCGCGAAGGTTCGATCCAAGATAGGCAGTTGCTTGAACGCGTCGTACGGTTAAACGAATGTGGTGAGTTCGACGTAGTGATCGCGCTAGCAACTGAAAAGATCGAAGCGTCAGACGGGTTGCCTGAACTTTATCATCAACGTTCGTTGGCTCTTTTTCAGCTCAATTCAATCGACCATGCGATTGAAGATTGCCGCAAAGTTCTGAAGCTGAATTCGTTTCACTATGCTGCGATGATCGGTTTGGGACATTGTCACGTCGAACTCGGCAATCTGCTCGAAGCGCTGTTCTGGTTCCGTCAGGCGCTTGATATCTATCCAGACTTGGAACCTGTACGCATCCAGATCCGTCGTTTGGAAAAGACGATTCAAGATCTTTGAGTTGAATGCGTCGTTAGCTCAACTCCTATGCAAGTTAGCTTCCAATCGGCGACTCAATGCCGTTTTTGATTTGAGTAGATAAAGTGTAGCGATTGTACCGATAGGTGAAGCGGAGAAGTAGCTTCTACTGTCGAGCGGCGTTTGCATGAATTCACCTTCGTTGTTGCTAGCCTTAGCACCTGTCGTGACGACTGTAGCCAGTCAATCGATCGTTGCAGCGCAGTCGGTGAGCGAACGGTTTGCAGACAGCTTTCGAAGCATGCTAACTTCGGATGTATCCGACTCAAGCGAATCGCAAAACGCGACGACTTCTCCGCCCACGTTGTCAGAGACCTTACAGAAACTGACAAACCAATTGCGAGATTGGTTGCGCGAACGCGGCGTTAACGGTGAATACGCGGTTGAGTTCCACTTAGCAGCGGACGGCGAAGCTCAACTTGACGTCAGCGGCGAGAGTTCAGAGCAGGTCGACGGCTTGCTAGCTACCGATTCAAGTTGGTTCGCGAAGCTGCGGCAACTAGCCGCTTCGATGCAAGCCGAATCAGCTCATCGTCATTCGGGTGCCGATCTAGCTTCGGTTTCGATCGAGATAAGCCCAGAATCCAATCGCCTTTTTTGATTGGTCGCGATGCAATGTGGAACCGTTCACAGGCAGTTGAGCTGTTCCATATTGACCCGCAATGCGTTTCCAGATTACCGTCTGCATCATGCGACAGGCGAACGATTCTCCCGCACGCAGACATTGGTGACCCAATCATTCGTGACCCAACGCGAAAATTCATACACACAGGTCAAGGACGACCCTTATGCAAGCCTCGCCTCAGAACGTTCCATCTGTCCCATTGCTCGACGTCAATCGCGGCAATCACTTGCTTCGGGACGAAATCCTGGCCGCTCTGGCAGATGTGGTAGACAGCGGCAAATTTCTGCACGGTCCGCAAGTCACTGAGCTGGAAGTGCAGCTTGCCAAGCTTTGCCATACGCGACATGCAATCGGTTGCGCATCAGGAAGTGACGCGTTGCTGCTAGCCTTGATGGCGCTCGAGCTCGAGCCAGGCGATGAAGTCATCCTGCCGAGCTTTACGTTCTTTGCAACGGCCAGTTGTGTTGACCGCTTAGGTGCGAAGATTGTCTTCGCAGACATCAATCCACAAACTTACAACATTGATCCGACAGCCATCGAAGCGTGCATCACGCACCGCACGCGAGCCATTATTCCAGTGCATTTGTTTGGACAGTCGGCTGAGATCGATGAGATTTGCAAGATCGCCGCGCGTCGCGACATACCAGTGGTTGAAGATGCTGCGCAAGCCATCGGCGCAGCCTACCATGGCCGCCCAATCGGCAGTTGGGGACAAGTGGGATGTCTGAGTTTCTATCCAACAAAGAACCTTGGTGGCTTCGGCGATGGTGGCATGCTGACAACCAATAGCGAAACCTTGAACGAGCGCTTGCGATTATTGGCCGCTCATGGAATGAAGCCGCGTTATTATCACTCGGCGGTAGGCATCAACAGTCGGCTCGATACGTTGCAAGCCGCAGCGCTGCTCGTGAAAACGAAACGTCTTAACGACTACACTGTCGCTCGCCAAGCCAATGCGAAACGCTACGCGACCATGTTCGAAGAATCAGAACTGTCACAAAAAATTGGCTTGCCGTTCCAGGACCCGGCCGCTTTCCATGTTTGGAATCAATACAGCTTGCGAGTCGGTGAGGGGCGTCGTGACGCTTTGAAGGCCTACTTGCAACAACATGGAGTCGGCTGCGAGATTTATTATCCGGTGCCACTGCATCAGCAGCAATGTTTCCAAGGCAAGAGCTGCGCGAAGGCGAATCTACCTGAGACCGAACGTGCGGCTCGCGAGATTCTGCATATTCCGGTCTACCCAGAACTAACTTCGTCGGAACAGCATCGCGTGGTCGATGTGATCAACCAATACTATCGCGAAGCTTACAGCAAAGCCGTCGCGTAGTTTTGGGAGAGCGAGTGCAAACAAAAACGCGAGCTGAACGTAAGTGCAGCCCGCGTGTTGACTTCGCCGTGCGTTCAGGTCGCTCTCAACCTTGATCGCTGGAAGATTCGTCGCTTTCTTGCGGTGGTGGTGCAAACGTATCAGGTTTAACCACTTCGTTGCTACCGCAGCCAACAACCAAAATCGCTGGCAAGCATACCAGAGCTAACAAACACAACTTGACGGATTTCTTGAGCATTCGATTCTCACTACATGTTTGACGTTGATGTGTAAAAAACTCATTAAACTAGCACGCTGCTGATTTCTGGGTCATCAGCCGGAGTAGTTAAGCCCGGCTGATGATTCATAACGCGTTCCGCAATTCTTAGGATCGTGCGATATGGCGACTGAAAGTCGCCGCCACTAATTCTCTGCCTGATGTCTAGTTCTCTGTGATGATCTCGCCATCTTTCATACCATTGAACGAAATCCATAATGTCGGCGTAATCGTGGAGCTTATGGGACGTATAGAACCATCGGCCGCTACGAATTGGGTGATACCGGTGTGGAAGCTGGAGAAGGCAGAGCGCTCGTTGGTGCCCGGCATCCATGAGCCTGATGCGGCTAGCGTTGGAGCCGACATCCAGAGCCATGTTGCTGGTGCGTTAGCAGAACTTGCTAGCACGCCGCCGTGGGCTTCGCCGATTGCAAGTGTGTTGCTCAAGCCGTCGGTTGCATGAGCAAAGCGAGTCTCCGACCGGTTGCGAAAGATACCGTCGCGCATTCCGCCTTGTACATCGGGTCGACCATGGCATCCCAGGTAATTGGTTCGAGCGGCTGAGAGGAACGAACCTGTACCGCTGAAGAATGACATCGTTAATCCAGTACCGGTGGCGGTAGTGGCTCGCAAATGCCCGCGAGTCCAAACCACCGTCGGACTCTTTGCGTCGGAGGGGCACATGAACGCAGAGATTTTGTACTGGGAAAGCGTGAATGGCTGCGTCGCACCGCCAAGTAATGCGGCTGGCAGAGTCGAAGACCATCTGAGGTCCTCCGAGCTGGTTGCCAGACGTTTTGGATCCATCAGCGCAATCGGCATCTGTTTCTGAATGTTGTCAAGTTCCATAAAAGGCATCAAGAACACGAGCATTCCGTAGTATTGATGATTGCCTGACGGCGCGTCATAGGGCAATGCACGCGAGGGGCCGAGATAACCTGGAGGCAACTTGCGATAAGCGCTTTCAAAGTTATGCATTGCCAACCCCAGTTGTTTGAGGTTGTTCTGACAGCTCATCCGACGAGCAGCTTCGCGGGCCGCCTGTACCGCTGGTAGCAGCAGTCCAACTAAGATGCCAATAATGGCGATTACCACCAAGAGTTCAACCAACGTAAACGCTTGACGAGGCAGGTAACGTACGCGCACCATAAAATCTCCAACGAACAGAAGTATTAAGAAAGAAACTCAAACATCTTGCATTGCAAGTGAATCGCAATGCGTCCGCTCCACCCAGCTCAATGCAGCAGGGAGAGTTAGTCGCAGTTTGTTAAGAAAGCGAGTTTGTTTGAGGGTTCGTTGATTCGCGTGAGGCGATTATAGCCTCGAGATAAATCAATGTTAAGCTTACTTGCTACCAAAATTCCTTTTAACCGCGTGCTTCAAGACCGCACTCGCACACGTTCGGGAAGTTGCCCAACGCCGCTAAATTAGACGATACCAGTTGCGGATTGTGTCATCCCTGGTTCATAAAACGATTTGAAAGACGTTGCCGTTAACGCAAATGTTAGGGGCTAGACTTGATTGCTGACAACCGGCAACTCGATTTTGGGTTTCGGTGCTGATTCCAGTTCAGGGTCGACCCAGTTGTTCGGCTCAAAGTGCTTGCCGTACGCCCCGAAGTCGTTGAACGCAACCCACTTCGCAAATCGTACCGCCCAGCTCCGCTCTGGAATCTCGGCTCCGGGGACATACTGCGACCGACGCGGCACAACGGCTTGCAGCTCGGCGATCGACGACTTCCGTTGAGTCGTGTCGCGGGCGCCGTGCTTTTCGGCTAGCTGAACCAGCAGATCTGGACGCTCGAGCACCACGCAACCGCGAGTGTTCTGAGCGACAAGTGTGCGGAAGTCGCGAAGAAACTCGCTGTTATTGAACGTATCCTTCAGCGGCCGATCATCGTAGATGCTTTCCTTCGCTAACTGAATAATCGGGCAAGGCTCAATGTCACCCGCGGGTCCGATGTGATGCGTGAAACCAGTGACCGCTGGGCACAGCGCACGACCTTCACCATCGTGATAAGCATCGATAACAATGATCGGCTTCGTGGCTCGCGTATCGACCACGAATTGACGGACACGACGCAGCTCAGCCGTATCAAGCGATAGCTCGGGCATCGCCTCGGGTCCCATCGGTCGATAGACGTGGAACCAGCAATACATCACGCCCATTTCAACCAAGCGATCGACCCATTGCTCCGTCAGTAGGTCGTCGATGTTTGTCTTGCAGACGCTGGTGCAAACACCCGTGAGCACCTTGTTGTTCAAGCAGTTGTGAACGCCTTGCATGGTCTGGCTGAACACGTCGCTGCGTCCGCGCCGTTGGTCGCTGACAATCTCCGTTCCTTCGACACTGATTAGCGGAGTTACGTTTCCCATCTTCCGCAACCGCTTGGCAACTTCGTCGGTGATGAAGTGCCCATTGGTGAAGACTTGGAAGTAGACGTCCGGTTGGCCTTCAAGAAAATCTAGCAACTCTTTGTGCAAAAAAGGCTCGCCACCCAAGATCCCGAAGAACGAATTGCCCATCGCTTTGGCTTGGTTCACGGTGCGGTTGAGTGATTCGATATCGATTTTCGTTTGTTTGGCGGCGACGTCGACCCAGCAACCTTGGCAGCGAAGATTGCAACTGTTGATAATCGACATGTAAAGAAAGGGCGGGAAGAATTCGCCTTTCTTCAACCGCGCGCGATGCTTTTGAACACTGCGAAATCCCTTCCAACCTGCGAGGTAAGCGAGTTTCCAGAGCAGTCGCTTGTCCGTCTCGCGAATCAGTCGACTCGCCATTCGCAAATACATGTCGTGATCTTCTTTATTAGTTGATTTTCATCGAACTTCGATCGCGGAAAAGTTACGCGAACAGCTCGCGGACCGCTTCGCCCTTCGCGTCTTTGGTGACATAAAAAGGTCGGCCTTCGATATCGAATCCCGTCTTGGGACTGATACCGAGAGCGGTCATGATGGTGGCGTGAAGGTTTTCGATCGTAACCGGATTCTTAATCGCCATCAGCGGTCGCTCGGGTGCGGTTTCACCGTACACAAAACCGCGTTTTATTCCGCCGCCAAACATCACCACGCTCGTACCGCCGGTGAAATGACGATGCAAACCGTAGTGCTTCATCTCAGTGATCTTGTCGACCTTCACGGTCGCTTGATCGGTAGCGGTCGAACCGGGCTGGCCCTCCATTAACGCATCGCGGCTGAACTCTGAAGCGATGATCACCAAGGTGCGATCAAGCATGCCGCGCTGCTCGAGATCGAGAATCAGTTGCGCGATCGGTCGATCCATCTCTTGATGCATGCGAGCCACAGTCGTATGCCCTTCAGCGTGTGTGTCCCAGTGCAGGAACGGAACATACTCCGTTGTCACTTCGACGAAGCGAGCGCCCGCTTCGACCAAACGACGAGCAAGCAAACAACCTTGTCCGAAGCGACCTGTATCGTACTTCGCGTAACTCTCTTTCGGTTCGAGAGCGATATCAAACGCGGCGCGCTCCGGAGCGCTTAGCAAACGGTACGCATTGTCCAGCGAACGCAAAACCGACTCTTGCTGATAGTCGCTCATCACGTCCCGCCGCGGACTGCTATCGAGCAGCTTGCGAAACAGTTTGTCGCGATTCGAAAAGCGTTCACTGGTCATTCCTTCAGGCGGACGAACCGAGGCAGCCGCCTGATCAGGATACGGTAAATTCATCGGCCCGAACTCGGAACCAAAAAAGCCCGCGGTCGTAAACGCTTTCAGCTCTTCGCTTTCGCCAACACCTTCCAATCGCTGACCGATGTTGATGAAGGCTGGAATGACTGGGTTGCGTGGTCCGAGGACTTTCGCAATCCAGCTGCCCAGATGCGGGCATGCAACTGTTTGTGGCGGAACGTAACCGGTATGCCAATGATATTGATGGCGTGAATGCAGGATGCTGCCCAGGTCAGCTTGAACCGCTGAGCGAATCAGAGTCGCGCGGTCCATTACCTGCGCAATGTTCTCAAGCCCTTCGCAGATTTGCAGGCCATCGACCGACGTGTTGACAGCGGGGAACGTGCTGAGCATCTGCGCGACTTCGAGTCCCTCGCGGAACGGTTCGTATCGCTTGGGATCAAACGTATCGGGAGCTGCCATACCGCCAGCCATCCACAGCAGAATGCAGGCGTCTGCGGTGGCTTTCGGATGTTCGACTTTATCCGAACCGAACACTGCGCGTGGAGCGCCGGTCATCAAAGCCGCCGTGGCTGCGCTCGTCAAACACTTAACAAAGTCTCGTCGTTGAATGGAATGGGGAGCGGTGGGATCGGTGGGATCGGTGAAGTCGTGCATGATTTACCTGTGAAGCGGTTGCCTTTGTTCGACTTGGCGCTGAACTCGTTCAACTTCCTTGTAGTAATCTTGACGCTCTAAGTGCGCTGCGGCGAGTTCGTCGATCAGCACGACGACGCGCGGGTGCAGTTGAAGAGCTGATGCGGTCACTTGGGACGACACGGGCCCTTCGATAAACGCGCGCACCGCGTCGGCCTTTTTCGAACCCGTTGCGAGCAGCACAATCTTTCGTGACTCCAAGATTGTACCGACTCCCATCGTCACTGTCAAACTTGGCACTTCTTCGCCTGGGGCAAAAAACCTCGCATTATCCTGGCGAGTGACTTCGGTTAGCGCCTTCAGACGCGTACGACTGGCTAACGATGAACTGGGTTCGTTGAACGCAATGTGTCCGTCGGTGCCGATCCCGAGCAACTGCAAATCGACTCCACCTGCCTCACGAATCTGCTGCTCGTAAGCTTCGCAGTAACTCGCATAGTCGTCTGCTAAACCGTTTGGAACATGACACTTCGCTAAATCAAAATCGGCCTTCGAAAAGAGATTTGCCCGCATAAAGTGATGATACGACTGCTCATGCTGCGGGCTCAATCCGACGTATTCGTCCAAGTTGAAGGTGGTTACGTTGCGAAACGAGATCTCGCCAGCTTCGTAGAGCCGGATGAGTTCATCGTATGTGCCCAAAGGTGTTCCACCGGTGGCTAGTCCCAATACTGCGTTGGGTTTCTTGCGAACACAATCGGAAATCAACTCCGCAGCGCGACGACTTACGTCGTCAGCCTGCGGCAAGATAACAACTCGCATCGACAGCTTTCTACTTGGGTGTTTGAGGCGCTGCCGAATTGCCGACGGGTTGCTTGTTCTCGGAGGCTTTCTCACCCGCAGCCTTCTCCGATGCAGCTTTTTGTTCAGCAGCTTTCTTGTCCGCCTCTTCCAGCTCGGCCGCTTTGATCACTGGCGGCAGTTCTTTGCCTTCCGGAATCAGCTTCATCGACAGCGAATTTACGCAATGTCTAGTGTTTTTCTTCGTAAAGCCCTCACCGAGGAAAACGTGGCCGAGATGCCCGTCGCAATTCGCGCAGAGAATCTCGGTGCGGTAACCATCCGCGTCGGTTTCGCGGCGCACTGACCCTTTGATCTCGTCATCAAAACTTGGCCAACCGCATTCGCTTTCGAATTTATCGGTGCTCTTGTACAGCGGCGCGTTGCAGCGACGACAGATGTAAGTGCCGGGGTCCTTCGTCTGCCAATATTCCCCAGTGAAAGCTCGCTCAGTTCCTTTACGCAGGATGACGTAGCTTTCGTTCTCGTTAAGCTCATTGAACTTGGGCATCGGTTTTTCCACTTTCTTAGTTGCGTCTGATGGCTTCGGGCTGGCTTGCTCTAACGGGGATGACGGCTTGGACGACTTCGTGTCATCGTCACCGGACTCATCGACAATGGCATAAACCGGCTTCACAACTGCGGGCTCGTCGGCGGTGTTAACCGACGCGTTATTGGCAGAATTGCACCCAATGCACGCTGCCATTCCGCAAATCGCCAAAATTTGTTTTGTTTGCATTGCCTGCTCCTTCGATCCCGTTTCAACTATTCGTCAACTGCGCTTGCAAAGTCAAATTGCAAAACCACCGGACGAAACGACTGCTGTAGGCTTCAATTATAGCCGCAACGTCCAGCCAGTGGATGTCTGGCAAGTTGCAAAATGGTCCTAGCCGCCAATGCAGCTCAAAGCCGCCTCGCCGCTCCCGCCTCGCCGCTTGCGCCCTAGTCAATCACCAACTGATGCTCATTCACGAGCCTCATTCCGTAGCTTTCGCTAACCAAGCGACTTTACTTCCCATGTCGCCATCGCACTAGCCTTTGGGAGCGATCGGGGTTGCGACAGCAAAGTATCAAAGTTTCTTTTTGCAGCGGCCGGCCATCAACAGAGTTGCAGAGCGCGACGCTCGACAAACTGATTCAAGGCGCAATGACGAGTTCATTTTGGCTGGACATATCCTTCCTTCTTGCGTTTGAACAGGGCTAGTTCTCGTAGTCTGTGTTCAGCCTCTCCATCTTTTCCACCCTCGTATGTTGTCGACAGCGTCTTGCCTTGTTCATCCATAGTGAAAATGCGAGTAGCGAAAGGTATTGAAGCTTCTAAGTCATTAAACTGAGTGCGGATCAGATTTGCGTCAAAGCTTATTTCTTCGATTTCCCACTCCACAAAGGCCTTACCGTTAAGTAACTGTTTTCCGCGTTTCGGAAACCAGTTACCGTCTTGCTCCGCCCATTCGATGTTACCGTCGAGCTTTCCCTGAGCACCGTCGGCATGATACTCAGTCGTGAGGTAGTCACAGCGAGCATCGATAATGATCGAACGGTTTTGGATACTAACCTTCCTCCGCAACGATTCGTCCGGAATCAGGCTTCCCATGCCTGTTTGACTCAGTTTCCACCTACCCTCTCCAAGCGCCTCGTACTTCGTCTCGTATTTTGAAGCTTCGATGAGCTTGTAAAACCTCTGCGAACTGTTCCCGCCCATGTGAGCCCAGGTAGCAGGATGGAACGGTGATAGGGAAAAATCAGCTGGTATTCCGCGAACGGACTTGATCTTAAGAGCAAGGTTGTAGGGATCGAATTCAAATAGTTTTTTTCCATCAAATTCTCTCGTGAAGCGTAGCCCCTTCGTACGCATTTCTTCAAGCGTCGCGTTAACCCTCGCGATCCGCAATGCTTCAGGTTCGCTCAATGCGTAGCTGTCAGTTTCCATCCACATCTTTTCTCCACGCATCTGAAAATGCACGATCTTTACCATGTCACCAGCTCGGGTGTACCTGCCTTTGATGATAAGCGCGGAATAGTTTTCCACCTTCGTATGGCTATCCCGCATTCTCGTCTTGAGTGCTTCATTATCCTGACCTAGGCAGCACTCATTCGAAATCGCCAGTACATAAAACAGTAGAAGCCCAATCTCTCTTAGAACAGTCACAACTCTGCTTTGTCCCACCTGAATGCACCCCTAGAAAAATAGTTCAATCTCGTTCGCAGGCTCTGCCGGCTCTGTCTGGGAACGCACTGTCTTGCAGGCTTCCGCTGCCGATGCCAAATATGCGCCGGAGCCTTGGCTGTGCGACAAATAGCAGTTTTGCAGAAAGACATTGATTCGACTGTCGTTCCGCTTCAGTCGCAACGCGACGGCATGCACTAGCCTGGGACGCCAGTCCCAGGCTAGTGTTATCGTCTGCTTTCGTAGTCGCGAAGCGACGGCATGCGTGGTCTATGCGCACAGGGTCAAACTCGAAAAATCTCTTTTGATTGGCTGCCGGATTGCTTTGCATGAACTATCACTCACGTGCCGTCGCGTTGCGACTCGCAACAAAACAGTGAGTTCCCGGGCGGAACTGGCTTAGCCTGGGAACTAGGCTTGGCGAGGTAAGCTTGAGAACTTCCATCGCCGCCCTTCTGTACTTTGAGATATCCGCTCCGGAGTGGAATCTAACGACTTGGAAAGGCAATTGCAAGAAAACGCATTTTTTATTCTCAGAAAAGAGTGATTATCCACGAGGAAGGTCGTCGGGCTCTGCTGTCGGCCGGAGGCTGTAGCGGAACTGCGCACTGAGTTAAGACATTCGAGTGCGTCGCTTCCTGGTTTCACTAAGTGGGGGTATGCTTTTAGTGCTTCGTTCCGATTGGAATTTGCTTGATCGTTTCTGGGTGGCACGCTCTGAGGCTTTGCGAAGGGCGTGTGCGGCACACACGCCACGCCCTTCGCAAAGCCTCAGAGCGTGCCACACTAAAATGCAGTTGGAACGCCGCGCTAGGCTCGGTCGGCAAAAGCATAGTTGCCGAAAGCATTGGGAATGATCTCAACGACCTAGTTGACGCAGTTACAAATTTGACGCAGTTACAGAATCAGGGATCGAAACGCACCGCATGTTCGTAACGGAATTTAACTATCGGTTCGCTTCGTGGTGGATGATTCTGCGAACTTCGCTGGAAGAGCGACTCGCGTATCGCGGTGATTTCGCGCTCGGGACGTTGATGCGATTCCTGCCGATCATCACGCAAATTTTTTTGTGGTGGGCGATCTTCGATGCAGTGGGAAAGGGCGGCGCGAACTCAGGGACGCTGTCGGGGTACTCGTTTCATGACATGGTCGCCTACTACCTGCTGTCCATGCTGGGCCGAGCGTTTTCGAGTATGCCGGGGTTGGCTTCGAATGTTGCCAAGCAGGTGCGCGATGGCGAGATCAAGAAGTTCATCACGCAGCCGATCGATATGATCGGATTTCTCTTGATCAGCCGCGTAGCACACAAGATCGCTTATTACAGTGTTTCAACGTTGCCGTTTGCTCTCGTCTTCTATCTTTGCCGCGGTTACTTCACCGCAGGCTGGCCATCGGCAGAGATCATGACTGCGTTCGTACTGTCATTGGTGATGGCGTTTTTGCTGGGCTACTTTTTCGATTTGTGCATCGGGCTGATCGGGTTCTGGTTCCTCGAAGTCAGTTCGTTGCTGTTTGTTTATATGCTGCTCAACTTTTTCCTCTCGGGTCATATGTTTCCGCTCGACCTGCTGCCGGAGCCCTTTCGAACTGTTGTTAATTTCTTACCCTTCAAGTATCTCGCTTACTTCCCTGCAGCCGTGTTCCTTGAAAAAATTCCAGCCGACCGACTATGGTTTGAGATGGCGATCGAAGCGGCGTGGGTGTGTTTCTTTATCGTGCTCGCCCGAGTTCTCTATGCTTCGGGGCTGAAGCGTTACAGTGGATTCGGTGGATAGGATGCAGGAACCAATCGCCAAGGAAACCGCTGAGTCGCTTGCTAGTCAACCTGCGCTAGTTGGTGTTCCATCGACACATCCGAATTACTTAAAAGTCTTTCTGATGTTCGCCAAGAACTCGCTCGTACGCGACATGATGTTCCGCGCGAACTTTGTGATCGAAGCTTTCTCAAGCCTCTCGTGGGCGCTGATGAATGTTGGGTTCTATTGGTTGATCTTTGAGCATACTGCTTCGATCGGTCGCGAGACAGGTTGGGGCAAGTACGAGTTCTTCGTGTTCATGGGAACCATCTGGATCATCAACTCGATCGTGCAGACATTCTTCATGCCGAATTCGGAAGAGTTCAGCGAGTTGATTCGGACCGGTGGGCTCGATTTTGCGATGCTCAAGCCGATTGATACGCAGTTCTTGATCTCGTTCCGAAAAGTGAGCTGGTCGAGTCTAGCGAATCTATTGCTGGGAATCGTGTTGATCGTGATTAGCCTGAGTCATCTGGTGAATCGAACGGAGAATCCGTGGCGGTTCGAGCCGGCGATTTTGGTGTTGTTTCCGCTTTATATCGCTTGCGGTGCGGCCATCTTGTACAGCTTGATGATCTGTCTGGCAGCGACCAGCGTGTGGTTAGGCCGCAACCAGACGCTGTACGATTTTTGGTTTTACATCACCAATTTTTCACGCTATCCAATGGAGATCTACTCGCGCGGTTGGGGATTTCCGCTGTGGTTAGTTTTCACGTTTGTGATTCCAGTTTTGGTGGTGGTGAATGTGCCCGCGCGGTTGCTCGCACAACCGCTGACGCCGCGTGCATACTGGGAATGGCCGCTAGCTCTGTTCACTTTGGTTGCCACCGTTGGCGCGATCCTCTTCAGTCGCTGGGTGTTCGGCCGCGCGCTGCTGTCGTACCGTAGCGCAAGCAGTTGATCGCTCTAATGACTTGCTACCGCGATGACTTTGCGGCGAGCAGTTCGTACACCTGTTGATGACGTTCGATCATCTGTGCCAATGAAAAATGTTCAGCGATCCGCTGCTTGGCAGCTTGCCCCATCGCCAAGCGACGATCGGGTTCGCGAAGCAGTTGATTGCTGATGCGAGTCAGTGTGCCAACGTCGCCGAGCTGGTAGAGCAAGCCGGTCTGGTCGTGGACCACCAAGTCACGCGTGCCCGGTATGTCGCTGGCCACGACCGGAACGCCGCGCGCCATCGCTTCGAGAATCGTGTTGCTTTGCCCTTCGTAGAGACTGCCGTTCCAAAGTAGATCGAAACCCGTCATCAACTGAGCCGCATCATCGCGCTGACCGACTAGACGGACCGCATCGTCCGCGCCGACTTGATCGCGATAGTGCAGCAACTGGTCGCGATCTGGTCCGTCGCCGATGATCACGACACATACGTCCTGCATCGCAACTCGCAACAGTTCGCCCGACCAAATCAGTTCGCGATAACCTTTCTGCTTCCACAATCGCCCGACCGCACCCACTAGCAATCCCTTAGGCGGCAACTTTAAACGTTCGAAAACCTGCTGGCGAGTCAGCGGTGGATCTGTCGGCGGGAGCACGGCGTTGGGGATGACGGTAAACCGGTCCGCGGCGATGCCATGCTGCGAATAGAAATCGGCGACCGCATGCGTGTTGGTGATGATCGTGTCGGTGTACTTTTGCAAGTAACGATCCACTGCGAAATTCCACCACTGTTTCCATGGGTCGACAGAGCGTTCGCCAGCGATGATCACGGGAACGCCGACGCGCCGCGCGGCCATGCGTCCGTAGCTGTTGGCGGCGAACAGCCAGGAGTGCACGATGTCGGGCCGGAGTTCCTTCAGTTTGCGAGCCAATCGCCAATAAGCGGTCGGATCGAACTTGCCGCGTTTGCCAATCACATGGACTTCGATACCGTGTTCACGCAGGTCTGCTTCGTACGGGCCGCTGTGCGTTAACACGACGACATGACATTCGAAACGCGTGCGGTCCAAGCCACTGGCCAGCAACGTCAACTGCTTTTCAGCGCCACCTTTGACAAGCGTTGGAATGATGAGACAGATTTTCAGCCGCATGGGGCTCGCCTTTCCACGCTTCGCCAGTGTCCACTTCGTACAGAATTCAGTTTGGACAACTTAGCCGCAGACAGCGATTGCCAAAAGCCCTGCTAGCGATCGGATTGCCCCGCTTCGGAATTCAAGATAACACGATGTCTTCATCTTTCATGAGCCTGATGCGCTAACCGAATTCCGTCGCCGCTCATACGAACATCGTGCCTATTGAACTAAACGCGCCTCGGGCTCATAAAATTGTGGATGGTGACGGGCTGGCTAGAAGTTGCGGGGCGTGCAGCGTGCAGCGGAAGATCGCTCCTTCGGCGGAATCGAGCAGTTCGCAAGTCCCGCCGTGACGCTTGGCCAACTCGCGGGCGATCGATAGCCCGATACCGGTTCCTGTGGGGTCTTCTAGACGGTCCGTCAAACGCACAAAGGGTTTGAAGATCAGCTCGCGCATCCGCGCGGGGATGCCTGGCCCGCGATCGGTTACGGTGATTTCGACTTGGTCATCTACAGCTCGCGTGGCAACCTGCAGGTACTTGCCGCAGGCGGCATACTTCTCAGCGTTCCCAATCAAGTTCACCAAAATCTGCTCGACCGCGCCTCGATCTAGCATGCGTTTACCCTCGCAGTTGAAAACACGGTGGATCTCAAACCCCAACTCACACAGCTTCGGTTCAAACGTGGCAAGCGTCTCTGCCACGATCGAGTCGAGCTCTTCGGCACTACGCTGCAGCGCCTTCGTCGGAACCGGTCGCGCGAACTCGAGGACATTGTTCACTAACCGAGTCAACCGTTGGCTCTCGCTGCGTATGACCGACAGTCGCTCTTTCTGCTGCGATTCTTCCGGCGATGGCGACTCCTCGCGCTCCAGCGACTGCGCGACTAAATCGGCATACATGCAGATGTTTGTCAGCGGCGTGCGCAATTCGTGCGAAACTTGATTGACAAACGATACGCGTTGTTGAGCCAACCGTATCTGACGATTCACGTTCAGCGTGACGAGCAGTCCCGTCAGCATCAGCGACAACGACAATCCGCTCACGGCTAGCCAGATGGGAACGCGCAGATCGTCGCCTGCTAGCGAATCGCGATAAGCGGTCGAAGCGAATTCGCGCAGTCGCCAACCTTCCAGCGGAGCACCCACGGCGATCTCAGCATCGGGCGCCAGTCGCATCAGCTCACTCCATTGCGATTGAGGCAATGAACTCCACTGGTGAACCACCTTGCCTTCTACATCCACCAGTTGCCGAAGCGATCGTTGCGACGTGTTCATTGCCAGCTTGCCGGTTTCTTCGCTCGTGCCCGCCTCAGCCAACGCGGAAACGATGTCAGCCATCCAACGCGCTCGCGGCAATACCGCAACCGCTTGCCAGCGCTGGTCCTGTTGCCAGACATGGCCGATCATCAATCCGCGGCGATGGTACCACGTCACCCATTTCGATGACGGATAAGCGTTCGCATTGTCGAGCGTACCGTCGATGGTCGCTGAATCACGCTGGAGTTTCTGCTGGGCTGAAGCCGGCGGTATAGAACTGGTTTGCGAATAGAGCGAGTACTGCGCCGCCGCTTGAGTCGCTACGTTGCTTGCCGGCAGCATCTGAGACTGAACTGCATCCGCCGCGCGCGGACTCGCGACCGGCATGCGTGGAAAACGATCGCGAAGCATCTGCTGCGTTTCGTCGATGAGCGCTCGATCTTCCAGCGTCGCGTTGCGAAGTTCGCGCGGATAGTACAGCAACTGTTGCTCGCCATCGACCACGATCAGCATCCGAATCAGCGGACTGCGTTTCAGTTTCACGCAATCGTTCAGGTCGCTGAGATCGACCGCAGCGATCGCCTTCTCAAGTTCGACTGCGTACTGATCGGTAACTCGCTTGATCGTCTGATTGACGGGCGATAGCTGCGAAGTCAGCAACTCTTGCACACGCGCCGTAGAACTGCGATCGCGCTGAGCGATCCAGAACTGCGCGAACACAGCGATCGTAATTACGGCCGCTGCGAGCGCAGTCCAGAGGGCTAAGAGCGAGCGATTCATAAGCTACGATAAGATGCCTTCGATGACTTCGCCGTGAACGTCTGTCAGGCGTCGATTGATGCCGTTGTGATAATACGTGAGTTGCTCGTGGTTGAGCCCCAGCAGATGTAAGATCGTAGCATGGAAGTCAGGAACAGTGACTTTGTTTTCAGCGACAAAGTATCCGATCTCATCGGAGCTGCCGTACTGCATCCCTTTCTGCACGCCCGCGCCGGCAAGGAAGCACGTGAAGGCGGTCGGATGATGATCGCGGCCCGGCGAACCGATACCCTGCGTCACGGGGCTGCGACCGAACTCGGTGGACCAAACGAACAGCGTGTCTTCCAGCATTCCGCGTTGTTTCAAGTCGCGAATCAGTGCCGCGACCGGTTTGTCCATCGTCGCCGCTTGTTTATCGTGATTCTCTTTGACGTTCTCATGTCCGTCCCAGTTAATGCGCGGTGAACCAAACGAACCGCCGTTAAGAATCTGCACAAAACGCACTCCGCGTTCAAGCAACCGCCGTGCGGTTAAGCAGTTTCTCGCAAAGCCCATGTTGGCGGGCTCGTCGATGCCGTACATCTGCTGCGTCGCCGCCGATTCATCGGACATATCGGTCGCTTCCGGAATGCTCATCTGCATCCGCGCCGCCAACTCGTAAGAACGCAATCGAGCTGTGAAGGCGCCTTCACCAGCATGTGCGGCCGCAAATTCGCTATTCATTTCCGCAAGCAGTCGCATATCCGCTTCGCGCGCTCCGGGCGTAACACTATCGGGCGTGCGCAAGTCGGAAACCGGTTCAGCCGAATTCGTTCGAAACGCAACGCCTTGATGATTCGCTGGCAGAAATCCGCTCGTCCAGTTGATGGAACCTCCCGCGGGCAGACCACGCGGGTCAGGTAACACGACGAACGCAGGAAGATTTTCGTTTTCCGTTCCCAAACCATAACTCAACCAAGAACCCATGCAGGGAAAACCGTTCAGTGTAAAACCGCTGTTCATCTGAAATGCGGCTGGCGTGTGATTGTTGCTCTTGGCATACATCGAATGAATGAAACACAAGTCGTCGACGCAGCCGGCCAAGTGAGGCAATAAACTGCTGACCCAAGCGCCCGATTTGCCGTGACGCTTAAAGTCGTAGACGTTCTTCATCAAGCGCCCTGGTTGTCCAAAGAAACCGAGGTTCTCGCCTTTGCCCTCCAGCGACTTGCCATCCAATCGCTCCAATTCCGGTTTGTAGTCGAACGTATCGAGATGGCTAACTCCACCTGCGCAGAACACTTGGACAACGCGTTTCGCTTTCGGCGCGAAGTGCGGTGGCAGAGCCGACGCGGCGCGAGGTTTCGACGAATCAAGTGCGTGAGCGTCACGATTCAGCATCCAAGCGAGTGCGATTGCACCGAGTCCACCGCCTGCGTTCCACAGAAAATGGCGTCGAGGCAGAGGAATTGAATTGGCGGATATCTTAGCGGACATAGAGGAACTCCGTTGAATTTAGCAGGGCCCAACAAACACTTTTCACATCACGTTCTTTAGCCGCTGCAATAGCGCGAGCAGCTTCAGTCACATTGGGCTTCCGTCCCAACGTCAACTGATAAGCATAGTCGATCGCCGAGCCGACGTCGTTGTTCGACAACTTTAAAACCCGCTCAGCCAATTGCGAGCTCATGCGCTGCACAAACGCACTGTTCATCAACTCGAGTGCTTGCAATGGAGTTGTAGTCGTTCCACGTCGCGGCGTTTTTACGCCGGGATCAGGACAATCGAACGCATCGAGCAGTGGATCTTTGCCGCTGTTGACGTTGATGCGATACACCGTGCGACGATTGAACTCCGGTTCATCGCGGTCGACGGGCGTATAAAAAGTTGCGTTGAATTCGGTGGTGATAAACGGACGAAAACCTGGACCACCAGCTGCGGCGTTCAACGAGCCGCTGGCTGCCAACATCGCATCGCGAACCGCCTCCGCTTCCAATCGCCGCGGAGTGAATCGCCACAGCAGTTGATTGTCTGCATCGATGGCGGCAGCTTCGGAGTCAAAGTTCGATGATTGCTGATACGTGGCTGAGTTCACGATCAGTCGATGCAGCGCTTTGACGCTCCAACCACTCTCAATCAACTGAGTTGCTAACCAGTCGAGCAACTCCGGATGGCTTGGTGCCGTTCCCCCGGCGCCGAAGTCGTTGGGCGTAGCAACTAAGCCTTGTCCGAAATGGAGGTACCAGATTCGATTTGCCATCACGCGGGCTGGCAATGGATTGCGTGGATCGCTCAACCATTCCGCGAACTTCAAACGTCGTTCAGCTTCCGGTACGTCGGCCGCGAGTCCAAACTCAGCATTCAAATTCTCAATTGCAGCCAGTGCACCTGGCGCGACAACTTCCGCAGGCGAAGTCACTTCACCGCGTTTCAGCCGCTTCGTTGGTTCAGGTTGCACGCGCGTTCCCACGTAGGAAACGGGCAACGTAACTTTATCGAACTCAGCGAGCTCGCGCCACGATTCTTCCGCGCCAGCTACTGCGTCTCTGTATGCATCGAGTTGTTCTGGAGTTAAACTTGCCAACAGTTCAGCTTGAGTCACCGCGTTGCCGTCAGCTTGAAAAGAAGCCAAGACTTCGGGCGCTGACAGAGCTCGATCATACAACGCCGCCCGTTTGACTTCGCCTCTTAACCAAGGTTGTCCACCACCGGTATGCCGCATTCCCAACAGCACATGCGAACGCCCCGCCTCAAACGTCTGCAACGGAGCCGCTGGTTTGTAAGGCTTGCCGACCGCTTCTCCATTGCGATAAAAAACGATGTTGCCGTTGGCGAAATAGACTATCGCTACATGCACGGACGTGCGCGCATCGGATTGCTCGTCCGCGATTGCTATGGGCTGCGTTCGTTTGAAGCCATCGCTACCGACCATCCATTTGCGCGGTTGCTGTTCGCCGAATACGATCGCATCAAAGACATTTCCGTTTTCGTTTTCGATGGAGATCGCCGCACCGCCGCGCTGGTCGAGATCAGCTAACGCCACCCATGCTTCCAGCGTTTTCGCTTGCAATGTCTTCGATATCGGAGCCGATTTAAAGTGCGCGCCATCCTGCGGCAACTTTAAAACTCCATCTGCAATCGTCGCTCCGCCCAACAGTTCACCAGCCATCCCACCAGCAGTCGCTTCGGAGCTTGAGCCATCGAAAGTCCATTTCGCGAACGGCTCGGGTCCCAGCGTTTTCGAAGTGGAAACGCGGTTCGCTGCGATCGCTTCCCGCGCAATCGACTCGATGCCTGCGATACGCTCGTTGACGGCGTCGAGCTTTTGCTGCATTGCTATCCGCTGCTGCGCGCGAGCTCGTTTTTCTGCGTCGCTGGCGATCGCACGCTCGCCGTGCTTGACGCCTTCAAACACCGACTTGATGCGATAATACTCTTCGTGCGAAATCGGATCGAACTTGTGTGCGTGGCAACGCGCGCAATTGATTGTCAGCCCCAAGAAGGTTTGGCCGACCACACCGATCAAGTCTTCAAGTTCATCTTCTCGCGTCACAGCTCGCTGCGTTGCATTCTTCTGACTGTTGCCCGCTTGATCATACGGCCCGCACACCAGCATACTCGTCGCTACCATGCCATCGCTGGTCACCGGTTTGACCACATCGCCCGCGATCTGTTCACGCATGAACTGATCGTAAGGCTTATCATCGTTGAAACTTTTGATCACATAATCACGGTAGTGCCAAGCGTTGTTGCGCAACCGATCGTACTCAAAGCCTTGGCTTTCGGTGTAACGTACGACATCCAACCAGTGACGCGCCCAACGCTCGCCATAGTGTTGCGACTCGAGCAAACGATTCACCAGCGACTGGTATGCGTCCGGAGAAGTATCGGCGACGAAGTCATCAATCTGCTGTGGAGTTGGCGGCAAGCCAAGCAAGTCGAAAGTCAAGCGACGAATCAAAGTGCGTCGATCGGCCGGCGCCGCACTGCGCAGTTGCTTACCTTTTAACGCTTGTTGAATGAACGTATCGATTGGGTTAGTCGAGTCGCTTGGCACGGGCGGCTTGACCAGTGGCTGCAACGACCAGTGCTGGGACTTGGAGACGCCAGCGAACTCGTCGGGCCACGATGCGCCTTGATCGATCCATGTGCGCAGCGTTTGCAGTTCGTGGTCGTCGAGCCGCTCGTAGCCGGAGTCGTGTGGCGGCATCAGCAATTTTGGTTCATCGCCGTTGACATAGCGGAACAGCGGGCTGTTAGTTGCGTCGCCGACAATGATCGTTCGCTCACCGAGGTCACCGCCTTTGAAAGCGCTATCGCGCACATTCAATTGAAAGCCACTTTCGCGTTTTTCGGGACCATGACAGTCGTAGCAATGCGACTGAAAGATCGGCAGCACTTCGCTCTCGAAATCGACTTGCGCCCAGCAAGGAAGCAAAAGCGTACACCACAGCGCAGCCAAGCTGCACGTTTGAATGACTCTCATAACTGACCGCCCATCAAGTCGCCGAGTTCCGAACCCTTCCGGTCAGTGTAAACCACCACCAGTCCTCATGCGACCGCTCGTCCGCAGTTTCGATCATTCACCGCCATCACCAACATCACTCTGCCATCGCCCTGCCACCCAATTCATGAGCCTGAGGCGCTAGCTGATATCAATTGTTTCTTCCGATCCATAACATCGAAAATATTTATGTATTTTTGGGTTGAAGATCGGCTAGTTGCGCAGCAGGCTCATGAAGTGACTACCGCTGCAATTACAATTGGTTGGTAGTACAGTCTGGAAAGTGGAAAGCGACTTATCCGGTACGTTTTTAGTGTAAAATCGACGCGTCTTGCTGATCACCACTGCATTTTAAGTTCACCCAACCAGCGAAGCGATCGGGAGGGTCGGCAATCGAGCCTTTAGCGAGATTGCCGGGGCCACGCTATCGCGGGCTGACCGTCCCCGATCTGCGTTTGGAGTGGGTGAAGATTTTGGCGATGAGCGCTAAGTGACGAAAAATCGCGATTTTGCGAAAGTGAGGAGCCGAGTCTCGATGGAAAGCGTGAATTCGTGACAGCGATTTTGGGGATCTCGGCGTTCTATCATGATTCTGCGGCGGCGATGGTTGTTGATGGAAACATCGTCGCGGCCGCGCAGGAAGAGCGGTTCACTCGCAAGAAACACGACCATCGCTTTCCGAAATCGGCGATCGAGTTCTGTCTCCAACAAGCTGGATTGCGGGCTGCGGATCTGGACTATGTTGGCTTCTATGACAAACCGCTGACGAAGTTCGAACGCTTGATCGAAACGCATATCGCTTTTGCACCCCGCGGCTATCGATCGTTTCGCCAAGCGATTCCGTTGTGACTGAAGCAAAAGTTGCATGTGCCGCGCGAAATCCGCAGCGGATTGCCAGACTACAAACGTCGCATCGTGTTTCTCGATCACCACCAGTCGCATGCAGCGAGCGCATTCTTTCCTTCACCATTCGAAGATGCGGCGGTACTGACGCTCGACGGTGTCGGCGAGTGGTCGACGACCTGCGTCGGTCAGGGGCAAGGCAATCGAATCCATTTAATGCAAGAGATCCGCTTCCCGCATTCGTTGGGTCTGCTGTACTCGGCATTCACTTACTACAGCGGATTTCGAGTCAACAGCGGCGAATACAAACTGATGGGCTTGGCTCCGTACGGTGAACCTAAATACAAAGAGCTGATCCTGAATCATCTGCTCGATCTCAAGCCCGATGGATCGTTGCGAATGGACATGAGCTACTTCAATTATTGCCAAGGCCTCACGATGACGGGGCCGAAGTTTCATCAGTTGCTTGGCGGCCCACCTCGACCGCCCGAGTCCCAAGTCACGCAGCGCGAGATGGACTTGGCGGCTTCGGTGCAAGCGGTCACTGAAGAAGTCATGTTGCGGATGGCAGCGCATGCGCATCGGGTGACTGGTTCCAAGAATTTGGTTTTAGCGGGCGGCGTGGCTCTCAACTGTGTCGGAAACGGCCGCATCTTGCGCGAAGGACCATTTGAAAACATCTGGATTCAGCCTGCGGCTGGCGATGCTGGCGGAGCACTCGGAACAGCACTGTTCATCTGGCACCAGTTGCTTGAAAAGCCCCGTAAGGTCCATTTACCTGATAGCCAACACGGTTCGCTCCTCGGCCCTGAATTCTCCGATGTAGAAATTTGTTCAGTGCTCGATCAGCAGAAAGCGGTTTACTCGCAGTTCCAAGATGACGCGGAGATATGTAATGCGGTCGCCAAGTTAATCGCCGATGAGAAAGTGGTGGGTTGGTTTCAAGGACGCATGGAGTTTGGACCGCGCGCGCTGGGAGCTCGCAGTATTCTGGCCGACGCGCGGAGTCCGCGAATGCAGTCGGTTATGAATTTGAAGATCAAGTTTCGCGAGTCGTTTCGCCCGTTCGCGCCCGTTGTTCTACAAGAGCATGTCGATGAGTACTTTGAAATGCGGCCGAACGAAGAGAGTCCTTACATGTTGCAGGTCGCTCCGGTGCGTCAAGAACGCCGCTTGAAGGATGATGCAGTGAAACCGCTAATTGGCATCGAGAAACTTAATGAACCGCGTTCCGACATCCCGGCTGTAACACATGTCGACTACTCCGCGCGCATTCAAACCATCGATCGCACTCGCAATCCGCTTGTCCATCAGTTGTTGACGCGGTTCCAGCAATTGACTGGTTGTGCGGTGATGATCAACACCAGTTTCAATGTGCGCAGCGAACCGATTGTATGCACGCCGCTGGACGCGCATCGTTGTTTCATGATGACGGACATGGATGCACTGGTTATCGGCAACCAACTGCTGCTAAAATCGGAGCAACGGCAGCAGTTGGATGCAGATGATCAGGAGCAACATTTGAGGCAGTTTAAGCTTGATTGACGAAAGGCGCGTGCGATGAGCTTCGTTGAAATCAACTGGTCACCAACCTCCCGGCAGCTCCGGCATTTCGGTGTTCTGTGTCTAGTTCTCTTGCCCTTAATCGGCTGGGTATGGTCCGTTCATCCGCGTTTGATGTGGATACTGGTCGGTACAGGAGCGCTCCTTGCAAGTACGGCATTTGCGAATCCGAAATTCGTGCGCCCAATCTTTGTAGCGATTACCATCATCGCATCGCCGTTAGGAATGATCGTCGGCGAAGTGGCGATGTTGTTCATCTACTTCGGGATCTTCCTACCTACCCGCTTACTGTTTTCCCTGCTGCGACGCGATGCTTTGAAGCTTAGAATAGATCGCGAAGCGGAAACCTATTGGCAAACTAAGTCAGAGCCGAAAGACGCCGCGAGTTACTACCGCCGATTTTGAACTTTACGAAACCGTCCATGTCCGCACCCGACAAGAAAACAGAATTTGAACGCGCCGGCGATGATCCATCGCCGACACTTGTTCAAGAGTTCATGCAGTTCCTCGTCGAGAACAAAAAGTGGTGGATGATTCCAATCCTGCTGTCATTCGGTCTGATCGGTTTGCTCGTCCTGCTTAGTTCCACAGGCGCAGCGCCGTTCATCTATACGTTGTTCTAGCGGCGATCCTTTGCAATCTCTGTGTTCAACTGCTCGCAAGGCCGACCAATTCTTCGATCGCTTCTGCGAGTCGCGCGATCCCTTGGCGGATACTCTCCGGCGATTGGACTCCGAAACTCAGACGCATCGTGTTGTGTTCCGCCTTCTGCCCTTCGGCTGGATAGCAATGATGCCCCGGCACATACAGCACACCGTGCTGAGTCGCGAGTTGCCAGAGTTCTCCGGACTCCGATGTATCGATATGTTCTGGAAGCCGCAACCAAACGTACATGCCGCCAGCGGGTTTTTCCCAGCGGACTCCCGGCATGTCAGACATGTGCTGATCAAGAGCTTCAAGCATCGCATCGCGTTTCTTGCGATAGCCGTCGCAGATTGTTGGCAGGTGATTTTCCAGTTCGCCGCTGGCAAGCGCGCCGTGGACGATCGATTGGTTCAAGTGCGGCGCGCCGAAGTCGATGTTCGAACGAATGTCGAGCAGCGGTTCGATAAGCGCGCGAGGGAACACGCCCCAACCAACACGAATGCCCGGTGAGAAAACTTTGGAGAAGGTGCCGAGGTCGACAACAAAGTCGGGAGCGGACGTACTGAGACTGAGCATCGGTGGCAGCGCTTCGCCGTCATAACGCAAGTGTTGATAGGCACTGTCGGAGATGAACAGCAGTGGACCATGTTTGCTGCGCCACTGCTCTACGATTTGCAACATCTCGTGGCGGCGTTCAAGCGATAAAGTGCTGCCACCTGGGTTATCGAAATCGGTGATGCAGTAGATCGCTTTGACGCGATGCGCTTGCCCAGATGCAGCGAGTTGTTCAAGCTGGTCGCGCAGAGCTTGCATGCACATCCCATCCTGGTCCGCATGAACGCCGATGGTGCGTGCTCCCATGCTGCGCAGCGTGCCTAGAAATACGAAGTAAGTCGGCGCAGCAGCGATCACGATGTCGCCTGGATCGATAATCGTTTCTGCCAGCAAGTGCAGCAGTTGGTTGCTGCCGGACGCGAGCAGCATACGATCGGTGGTGACGTTGTGGTTAGGCCACTCGGCGTAGTTCCATTCGATGATCGCATGCCGCAATTCTTCCAAGCCCGCTGTGGTGCCGTATTGCAGCGACTTGCGGAGGCGGATCTCGTCGGCTGCAAGAGTATTCAGTACGCGTGCGGCGGCTTCGCAGGGAAGCGTCGCGTTGTCAACAAATCCAGCCGCCAGCGAAATCAAGTGCGGGAAACGGAGCGCTTGCGCCATCAATTTGCCAATCGGTTGGCCAGCCGCGTGGGTGGCTCGTTGGCTGAGATACGGGGCGGAGCGGTTGGATTGCGACGGCGGATTCAATGGTTTTCCCTTGTAGTGGAGAGCAATGGAGTCGAGAGCAATTTGGAAACTTTAGCGAGCTCAGTCTGCTGTTCGCGCGCGTGCCGCTGAGACACAATCAATTCGAACTCGGTTCGCTCACTTTAACACATCAATTCTATACGAGGCGACAGTGAATCCAACCGCGAATCCAACCGCGAATCCAACTGCGCAGCCGCTGCTCAAGCAATTGTGGCAGTCAGCCAACTCCGTGCTGTGCCCCGCAGAATGCGTTTGGTGTGAATGCCCGACGGGGTTGGAACGACGTTTTTGCAACGACTGCTTGCCGTTGTTTGTCAGCGATTACTGCCGTTGTAAACGCTGTGCGTCGCCTTTGCCGCCGGTGGTTCCGAACGAAACGTGCGTCCGATGCGAGGAGGCTAAGTGGCGATTCAATGCCGTCATTACGCTTGGTCCT